>NZ_JBEDUL010000142.1:0-42804 GCF_040414665.1 Intrasporangium sp. | reverse complement strand
GCCTTGACGATGCGCGAGGCTGCGATGAGCTCCATCGCCTTCGTGATCTTCTTCGTCGACTCGACGGTCTTGATCCGCCGACGAAGTACGCGCTCCTGACCTCCAGCCATGAAGGACTACTCCCCTTCGTCCTCGGCGACGATTTCGACAGCTTCCGTGGGCTGGAACTGTTCTTTGAACGCGTTCACGGCGTCGGCGAGCTCGTCGCCTTCGGGCAGCGCACCGGAGTCGCGGATGCTGTCGAGGATGACCGGATGCCGCGTACGGACGTATTCGTGCAGCTCGGCTTCGAACCGCTTCACGTCGGCAACCGGGATGTCGTCGAGGTAGCCGCCCGTCCCGGCGAAGATCGAGACGACCTGCTCCTCGACCGGCATCGGCGAGTTGAGGTTCTGCTTCAGCAGCTCGGTGAGGCGATACCCGCGCTCGAGCTGCGCGGCCGAGACCTTGTCGAGCTCGGAACCGAACGTGGCGAACGCCTCGAGCTCCCGGAACTGCGCCAAGTCGAGCTTGAGCGTCCCGGACACGGACTTCATTGCTTTGATCTGCGCGTTGCCACCCACTCGTGACACCGAGATGCCCACGTCGACCGCGGGTCGCACACCGGACTTGAACAAGTCGTCGATCAGGTACACCTGGCCGTCGGTGATCGAGATCACGTTGGTGGGGATGTAGGCGGAGACGTCGCCCGCCTTCGTCTCGATGATCGGCAGCGCGGTCAGCGATCCGGCACCGCGCTCGTCGTTCAGCTTCGCGGCCCGCTCGAGCAAACGGCTGTGCAAATAGAACACGTCGCCCGGATATGCCTCACGACCCGGCGGACGGCGCAGCAGCAGCGACATCTGGCGGTACGCCTCGGCCTGCTTCGACAGGTCGTCGTACACGATCAGCGCGTGCTCGCCGTTCTCCATCCAATGCTGACCCATGGCGCAGCCGGCGTAGGGAGCGAGGTACTTGAACGGCGCGGAATCCGAAGCGGGCGCCGACACGACGACCGTGTAGTCGAGCGCGCCGTGCTCGGCGAGGATGCTGACGGTGTTGGCGACCGTCGAGCCCTTCTGGCCGATGGCGACGTAGATGCACTTCACGCCCTGACCCTTCTGGTTCAGGATCGTGTCGACGCACACCGTGGTCTTGCCGGTCTTGCGGTCGCCGATGACCAGTTCGCGCTGACCGCGACCGATCGGCGTCATCGAGTCGATGGCCTTGATGCCGGTCTGGAGCGGCTCGTGGACCGACTTGCGCTGGACCACCGTCGGCGCCTGCAGCTCGAGGGCTCGGCGCTCCTCCGACCTGATCTCGCCGAGGCCGTCGATCGGGTTGCCGAGCGGGTCGACGACGCGGCCCAGGAAGTCGTCCCCGACCGGCACGGAGAGGACCTCGCCCGTGCGCTTGACCGTCTGGCCCTCCTCGATGCCGGCGAAGTCGCCGAGGATGACGACACCGATCTCGTGGACGTCGAGGTTGAGCGCGAGGCCGAGGGTGCCGTCCTCGAACTGGAGCAGCTCGTTGGTCATGGCCGAGGGCAGACCCTCGACGTGAGCGATACCGTCACCGGCGTCGGTGACGCGGCCGACCTCTTCGCGGGAGGCCGCGCCGGGCTCGTAGGACTGGACGAAAGAGTCCAGCGCGTCCCGGATCTCCTCCGGACGGATCGAAAGCTCCGTCATGTCAGATCTTCTCCTCGTTTCGACCCGCGCTCCGCGAGTCGGTGGTGTTCAACAAAGCTGGTGTGTGTCTCGGTTGGGACGGTTTGGGCCGCTAGGCGCCCATGGCCCGGCGTGCGCCGTCGAGCTTGCGCATGATCGTTCCGTCGATGACCTCGTCGCCGATCTCGACCTTGACGCCGCCGAGGACCCGAGGGTCCACGACGGTGTTGATGTGCACCCTGCCACCGTAGATCGACGACAGTCCCGCAGCCAGACGCTCGCGGTCGTCGGCCGTGAGGGGCACCGCGGACGTGACCGTTGCCGTCTGCTGTTCGCGTCGGGCCGACGCCGTCTCGAGATAGCTGCTCACGGTGCGGTCGAAGCGACGACCGCGAGGGGCGGTCACCGCCTGGCGTGCCAGCGCGAGCGTCTCGTCCGCCACCTTGCCGGAAAGCAGGGAGTCGACGAGGGCGGCGCGCTTGTCCGCCGGGACCGTCTGGTCGCCCAGCGCACCCCTGAGGGGCTCGTTGGCCGCGACGATGCGCTCGAAGTGGAAGAGCTCGTCCTCGACGCGGTCCTCCCGGCCGGTGGTCTCGGCCGAGGCGATGATCGTCTCGACGCCGTAGGCCTCGAGGGTGTCGGACAGGTCGCGCTCCGTGCTCCAACGCTGCCCGACGACACCCCTCAGGACGACGAGCGTCTCGGCGCTCACCTTGCCCGCGAACAGCCGCTCCGCCAGCGCTGCCTTGTCCGCTCCCTCACGCGACGGGTCGGCGAGGGCGCGGCGCAGGGTGGCATTGCCGTCGATGACGCCGACGACACCGAAGAGCTCCTGGGCCAGCTCCGAACGACTACCCGTGGCCGCGAGGGCCCCGGTGAACGCATCGCGGCTCCCGGCCGCTGCTGCCCGTGAGGATCCACGCATCAGACGTCCTCGGTCTTGCTGCCGACCTTCTCCCGGACGACGTCGCCCGACTCGAGCTCAGCAAGGAAGCGCTCGACGATGCCCTTCTGTCGGGTCTCGTCGTGGAGCGACTCACCGACGATGCGGCTCGCGAGGTCGGTCGACATCCGTCCCACGTCGGCGCGCAGGGAGACGACCGCCTGCTGGCGCTCGGCCTCGATCTGCTTGTGCGCGATGCCGGTGAGGCGGGCCGCCTCCGACGCAGCCTGCTCCCGCATCTCGGCAATGATCTGTGCGCCCTGCGCCTTGGCGTCCTCACGGATCCGCGACGCCTCGGCCCGGGCCTCGGTGAGCTGGGCCTGGTACTGCTCGAGCGCGGCCTGCGCCTGGGCCTGGGCCTCCTCGGCCTTGTGGATGCCGCCCTGGATGGCCTCGGTGCGCTCGGCGTAGGCCTTCTCGAGGTTGGGCACGACCTTCGCCTTGACCACCCAGTAGATGATGCCGAAGGCGATGAGGCCGAAGACCAGCTCCGGCAGGTACGGGAGGATCGGCAGGGTCGCCGACGGCTCCTCGGTCTGCCCCGGCATCAGGGCCGGGGCGATGGCGTTGAGTTGCACGGAAACTCCTAGTGCCTAGTGCTGCTATCGGTGCGTGACGAGCCGACGTCGGGCGGTCAGAGGAAGAAGAGCACCAGACCGAAGATGGCGAGCGCCTCGGCGAGGGCGAAGCCGAGGATGGCGATCGGCTGGAGGAGCCTGCCGGACTCCGGCTGGCGGGCCACACCGTTGATGTACGCGGCGAAGATCAGGCCGATGGCAATGGCCGGGCCGATGGTCGCGAGGCCGTAGCCGACGAGCGAGAGGTTGCCTTCCACGATGATTCCTCTTTCGTGTGTTTTTGTGTGATCTGCCGGCACCGTGCCGTTCAGATGTTCTTGGGTTTCTTTCCGTCCCGAGCCGGTCCCGGGACGCTGCCGACGGTCAGTGGTCGTCGACGAGCGCGCCACCGATGTACGAGGCGGCGAGCAGGGTGAAGACGTAGGCCTGCAGGAACTGCACCAGCGCCTCGAAGAGGGTGAAGGCGAAGGCCAGCGCCCAGGACGGGAACGCGGTCAGCTTGAGCAGGAAGTTCTCTGCGTTGAACAGCTGCCAGCCACCGACGATGAAGACGACGAGCAGCATGTGTCCCGCGAACATGTTGCCGAAGAGTCGGAGGGCCAGCGTGAGCGGGCGCGTGATGAAGAAGGTGATGAACTCGAGCACGAAGATGAACGGCTTGATCCACCCGGGCAGCCCACCGGGAATGAGGAACTTGAAGTAGCCGGCGAGCCCGTGCTTCTGGATGCCGATCGTGTGGTAGACGACATAGACGATGAGCGTCAGGGCGATCGGGTAGCCGATGCGGGAAAACGACGGCATCTGGATCGGCGGGATGATGCCGAACAGGTTGTTGAACAGGATGAAGACGAACAGCCCGAAGAGCAGCGGGACGAACCGCAGGAACTCCTTGCTGCCGATCATGTCCTTGGCGACGCCGTTGCGGATGAAGCCGTAGACGCCCTCGGTGAGGAACTGGCCCTTGGACGGGACGACAGCCGCCCGCTTCGAGGTCGCGATGAGCCACCAGGCGATGAGGGCTACCGAGATGGCGACAGCGACCATCGAACGGGTGATGGAGACCGGCCCGATGGAGAACAGCGGCTGCCAGAAGATTTCCGGGGAGGGCGGGAAGTGGCCCTCGCCCCCCTGAGTGGCCACGGTGCCCAGCGTGGACGCCAGCACGTTCAAGCTCACAAGCTCTCCTTGGTCATGAATGTCGAACACCTACGGGCTGAACTGCTGGGCGCGGGACGTCCGGGTGGAGCGACGCAGGCGCGGGGCTCGCGCGCCGCTGCCACGGCACGACCTCCCGACGCGCCGGTCACGATGCGTTCAGCCAAGAACGCTACGGCGTACCGTACCGGAGCCAGATCACGTACAACGACAGGGCCATCCCACCGAGCAGGCCGAGGACGACGAGGAAGCCCGTGCCGAGCCACCGGTCCAGCAGCAGCCCGAGCCCGCCGAACACGGCCGGCCCGGTGATGAGATAGGCGACGATGCTCGCCGAGGTCTGGTCGGAGGCGAACCTGCCAGCCGAGAGCACGGGGTTCTCCGGCTTCGGCTCCTCGGGCGAGTGATCCGGGAGCTGCGATGGATCGGTCATGGCGATCTCCGAATGAGAGGGACATCACGAGTGCCCCGAGGGCAGCGCGACGTCCGGGTAGATCTCGTGGCGGGCGCGACGGAAGCCGACGACCTGCCCCACCTGCCAGACGATGGTCTGGATGATGGCAGCCGCGCCGAAGGCTCGTCCGTCCACCCAGCCGGCTCGGCGCAGCACGAGGAACACCGCAACCAGGGCGATGACCTGGCCGAGGTAGACGACGAAGGCGCCGGCGATGGACAGCCCCGGTTCCCCCGCCACGACGGCGCGAACCGCGAGATGGCCCAGGGCGAAGAAGCCGACGACGACGACGGCCCCGACGAGAGCCGACGAGAGGCCGGCTTGGCCACGCCACAGGAGTGCCACCAGCCCGATGACCGGCACGCTGGCCGCGGAGATGGCGAGGGAGGTCCGGAGCATCGAGCGGGCCGGCGACGGGGCACCGGAACGGCTCTGGCTGGTCCTCACGACTGAGCTACCTCGGTGATGTGGGGATGGGGTGGGGATCGGGTTTGGGCTGGTGGCAAGCGGTTTCGAGACCGCCTCCGGTTGCTTGTGAAAGGTATCACAAGCGCTTGTGCGGGCTCCACTTGGGCAGCCACACCGTGAGGACGACGCCGAGCACGACGGCGACTCCAAGGACCCCGAGCGGCCGCCACCCCTCCCACACGACGAACGACACGGATCCCAGGGCCACGATGGCGGCCCAGAGGTACATGATGAGCACCGCTCGCCGATGGCTGTGGCCGATCCGGAGCATCCGGTGGTGCAGGTGCATGGCATCCGGATGCCAGGGTCGCCTGCCCGCCCGCGTCCGCCGGATCACGGCGAGCACCATGTCGAGCAACGGCAGCAGGAGGACGGCGATCGGCACGACGAGGGGCAGGAAGACGGCGGTGACCTGGTTGGCCGTCACCTCGCTCGGGTCGACGTTGCCCGTCAGGGTGATGGTGGCCGCCGAGAGGAGCAGCCCGAGGGTGAGCGCCCCGGAGTCCCCCATGAAGAGCCGCGCTGGGTGGAAGTTGTGTGGGAGGAACCCGGCGCAGCAGCCGACGAGCGCGGCGCAGATCAGCGTGGCGACGGAGAAGACGTTGGCGGGTACGAAGGCCCGCGAGACGAGATAGCTGTAGATGAAGAAGGCGAACGCAGCGATTCCGACGACCCCGGCGGCCAGGCCGTCGAGCCCGTCGATGAAGTTCACGGCGTTCGTCGACGCGATGACGACCACGATCGTGAAGAGCACGAGGACGGGGGTCGGCAGGATCGTCGTCCCCGAGATCGGCAGGGACAGCAGCTGCACGCCGGCGTAGGCCATCAGGCCGGCGGCGAGGATCTGGCCGGCCAGCTTGGTCAGCCAGTCGAGCTCGCGGATGTCGTCGAAGGCCCCGACGAGGCACACGATGCCGCCTGCCGCCAGCACCCCGAGGATCTGGCGGTCCGCGAAGAGCGTGCCGAGGTAGGGCAGGTTCCGCGCGACGAGCGCCGCGGCGACGAAGCCGATGTAGATCCCCACTCCCCCGAGCCGCGGGATCGGGGTCGAGTGGACGTCGCGCTCGCGGACGGCCGTGAAGGCACCGGTCGCCACGGCGAGGCTACGGACGAACGGCGTCGCGATGTACGTGACCGCGGCCGCGACGAGGAGGATGAGGACGTACTCGTGCACTCAGCCGCCCCGTGACGGGGAGGTATGCCGCTGAGCTGGCTCAGCGGCATACGCCGGGCTGGTCTGTGGCACGGCTCTCAGCGCGGATACGCGGGGAAGCGGGTCACGAGCTCCGTGACCTCCGCCCGAACCTCCCGGCTGACCGCACCCTCCGGATCGCCGTCCCCCTTCGTCACCGCCAGGTGGATGAGTCGGGCGATCGTCTTCATCTCGTCGATGCCCATCCCCTGCGTCGTGACCGATGGCGTCCCGACGCGGATGCCGGAGGCGATGTTCGGCTTCTGCGGGTCGAAGGGAATCGCGTTCTTGTTGAGGACGATTCCCGCTGCGTCGGCTCGCGCCTCGGCGTCCTTGCCCGTGACGCCGATGTCCTGGAGGTCGAGCAGCGAGAGATGCGTGTCGGTGCCGCCGGTCACCGGGCGAATGCCGAGGTCCTTGAGGCTCTCCGCGAGCTGCCTGCTGTTGCCGATGACGTCGGTGGCGTACTGCGCGTACTCGGGCGTGGCGGCTTCCTTGAAGTTGACCGCCTTGGCCGCGATGGTGTGCATCTGGGGGCCGCCCTGCATCATCGGGAAGATCGCCTTGTCGAGCGCCGCAGCGTGCTCGGCCTTGCAGACCAACGCACCGGAGCGAGGGCCCCGCAGCACCTTGTGGGTGGTGAAGGTGACGACGTCGGCGTAGGGCACGGGCGAGGGGATCGCCTTGCCGGCCACGAGGCCGATGAAGTGCGCTGCGTCGACCCAGAAGATCGCGCCGACCTCGTCAGCGATGGCGCGGAACCGCTCGAAGTCGATGAGGCGCGGGATGGCGGAGCCACCGGCGCAGATGACCTTGGGCTGGTGCTCGCGGGCGAGCGCCTCGACCTGGTCGTAGTCGATGTCCTCGGTCTCCTTGTCGACGCCGTAGCCCACGGCGTTGAACCACTTGCCCGAGAAGGACACCTTGGAGCCGTGGGTCAGGTGCCCGCCCATGGGCAGGCTCATCGCGAGGAAGGTGTCACCGGGCTGCATGAAGGCGCCGTACACGGCCTGGTTGGCCGAGGCTCCGGAGTGTGCCTGGACGTTCGCGTGGTCGGCGCCGAAGAGCGTCTTGGCGCGCTCGATGGCGACCTCCTCGGCCTTGTCGACCTCGGAGCAGCCGCCGTAGTAGCGGCGGCCCGGGTAGCCCTCGGCATACTTGTTCGACAGGGTCGACCCGAGCGCCGTGAGCACGGCAGGTGAGCTGATGTTCTCGCTCGCGATCAGCTGCAGCCCGCCGCGGATGCGTTCGAGCTCCGACACCAGCACTCCTGCGATCTCCGGGTCGAAGGCCTGGAGGGCCCCGAAATCGGAGCCGTAGAACGTCGTGTCGTCAGCCATGGGAGGTCTCCGTACGTGGTGGGGCGAGCGGGTCGCCTGAGTCGGGGTCGCGGGTGCAGCTCAACTCTAGGACGTCGACCCGGGATGGTGTTCAGGGCTTTGCGGCTCGCGGCCGGCGGCGAGCGCAGCGTCGATGTCGTCCTGGGACAGGGCGCCGAGCCGAAGGGTGACCGGGAACTCGCCGGTGCAGTCGACGATGGTCGACGGCGCGCTGTCCATGCTCGGCCCCCCGTCGAGGTACACGGCGACGGACTCGCCCAGCATCTGGTGTGCCTCGTCGAGGCTGCGTGCCGCGGGATCGCCAGTGGTGTTCGCGCTTGTCACGGCCATCGGACCGATGTCGCCCAGGAGCTCGAGCGCGATCGGGTTGTCAGGCACGCGGAGCGCCACGGTGCCGTTCGTGTCGCCGAGGTCCCAATGCAGGGAGGACTGCGCCTCGAGAATCACCGTCAGCGGTCCGGGCCAGAACCGCTCCATGAGGGTTTCGGCGTAGCCGGGGACCTGCGCAGCGAGGCCATGGGCGGTCCTGGCCGTCGGGAGAAGCACCGGCGGCGGCATGTCTCGGCCGCGGCCCTTGGCCGCGAGCACCGCTGCAACGGCGTTTGCGTCGAAGGCGTCGCACCCAACGCCATAGACGGTGTCGGTCGGCAGGACGACGATCTCGCCGCGACGCACCGCGGCGCCCGCGGCGGCCAAGCCGTCCGCCCGGCCAGTGGGGTCGGTGCAGTCGTAGCGCTCACTCACTCAGCAGAGACTACTGGGCAGGTCGGGCCTCGCCAGCACGGCTGCCGGGTCAGCCGCGACGGGCTGACGTCACGCGCGGCCGACCCGTCAGATCCGGGTGGTCCTCGATGTCCACCCACGGACCCACCCGCCCCAGCGCCGCAGGCAGGGACTGCCCCTGGGAGTCCGCGTGCTCCATGAGCAGCAGGCCGCCAGACCGGAGCAGACCCGCGGCCGTCCGCGCGACCGCCACGGGGGTCGCCAGCCCGTCCGCACTGCCGCCGTAGAGCGCCAGCTCGGGATCGTGCTCCCGGACCTCGGGGTCCAGCGGTACCGCGCCGACGGGGATGTAGGGCGGGTTGACGGTGACGATGTCGACCCTCCCCTCCCAGTCGGGGAAGGCCGGCTCGGTCGCATCCCCCTGCACGACCTCGACATCGAGGCCGAGCCGCTCGCGGTTGGCGGCCGCCCACGCGACGGCCTGCTCCGACAGCTCCAGCGACCGCACGGACACGTGAGGCCGCTCCTGTTTGACCGCGAAGGCGATCGCCCCCGACCCACTACACAGGTCAACGAGCCGTATGCCGCTGAGCCCGGTTCCAGAGACCCGGTCGACTTCCGCGAGGGCGAGGTCCACGAGCACCTCGGTCTCCGGGCGTGGCACGAAGACTCCGGGCCCGACGTCGAGGGCCAACGTACGGAAGTGGGCCCGTCCGGTGAGGTGCTGCAGCGGGACGCGGCGGACGCGCTCGGCGAGCACAGCGGCATACGCCTGCTCGAAGGTGGCGGGAAGGGCACCCCCGACGATCATGAGCCGACGGACGTCGGCGGCCTGCGTGCCGAGCACGTGCGCCGCGAGCTCCACCGCATCGACATCGGGGGACGCAATACCTGCCTCGCGAAGGCGCGCCGTCCCGTTGCGGACTGCCGCGCGCAGGTCGGTCACGCCCCCGCCAGCGCGGCGAGCTTGGCCGCCTCGTCGGCGTCGAGCGCGGACTGGACGACCGGGTCGAGGTCGCCGTCGAGGACCGCGTCGAGGTTGTAGGCCTTGAAGCCCGTGCGGTGGTCCGAGATCCGGTTCTCCGGGAAGTTGTAGGTGCGAATGCGTTCGCTGCGGTCCACCGTGCGCACCTGGCTGCGCCGGGCGGCGGATGCCTCGGCATCGGCCTCGTCCTTGGCGATCTGGTGCAGGCGGGCCCGGAGGACCCGAAGGGCCGCCTCCTTGTTCTGCAGCTGCGACTTCTCGTTCTGGCAGGAGACGACGAGACCCGTCGGCACGTGGGTGATGCGCACGGCGGAGTCGGTCGTGTTGACGCTCTGGCCGCCGGGACCGGAGCTGCGGTAGACGTCGATCCGCAGGTCGTTCTGATTGAGGTCGACCTCCGCGGTGTCCCCGACGTCCGGCATGACGAGCACGCCCGCCGCGCTCGTGTGGATGCGGCCCTGGCTCTCCGTGACGGGGACCCGTTGGACGCGGTGGACGCCCCCCTCGTACTTCAGTCGCGCCCAGGGGCCCTCGTCCTGGCCGAGCCGGCCGCGAGCCTTGATGGACACGCGGACATCCTTGTAGCCGCCGAGGTCGGACTCGGTCGCATCCTCGATCTGGGTGCGCCAGCCGCGGCGCTCGGCGTAGCGGAGGTACATGCGGAGCAGGTCGCCGGCGAAGAGAGCCGACTCGTCGCCGCCCTCGCCCGCCTTGACCTCGAGGAGAACATCGCGGTCGTCGTCCGGGTCGCGCGGGATGAGCTGGCGGCGCAGGTGCTCCTCCGCGTCGGCCATGGCCTGCTCGAGGGAGGGAATCTCCTCCGCGAAGGCGGGGTCCTCGGCTGCGAGCTCGCGAGCGGCCCCCAGGTCGTCATGGGCCGCCTGCCAGGCCCGGACGGCCGCCACGCTCGGGCCGAGTGCGGCGTAGCGCTTGTTCAGCGTCCGGACGAGCTCCTGGTCTGCATGGATGTCCGGGCTGGCGAGGCGTGCCTCGAGGTCGGAGTACTCGTCGAGGATCCCCTGGACTGACTCATGCACGGTGCCTCACCTTCGTCCCGGACGTTGCCACCAAAAACGCCGGCCCCCGACGACCGAGGTCGTGGGAGCCGGCGAGCGGGAGACCTACTTGGCGGCCTTCTTGCCGTAACGGGCCTCGAAACGGGCGACGCGGCCACCGGTGTCGAGAATCTTCTGCTTGCCCGTGTAGAACGGGTGGCACTGCGAGCAGACGTCGGCGTGGATGACGCCGCTCTTCGCGGTGCTGCGAGTCGTGAACGTGTTGCCACAGCTGCAGGTCACCTGGGTCTCCACGTACGTGGGGTGAAGGTCCTTCTTCAACGTGATCTCCTCGAGATGAGTGGCCGGGTCGGCTGCAGACGTGCAGTCGTGCCAGTGATGCCGTGAACCGGTCCAAAGGAAGAGTGTGCCAGAGGTGGCGCACGAGTCCCAAAACGCACGGATGGCACCCCGCATTCCCGCGCCCGTGGGGCCCTGCGTGCCAAGCGCGCGAAGTGTCGCGCCTTTGGCACTCAGGCTGCGGCTGACTGCGCCCGCCGGTGTGCCCGAACGACTTGGTCCATGAAGGCCCGGGGCATCAGGCGGAGTCCGAGAACCGGGATCCGCAGCACCCGATCGCCAGAGAGAACGACGTCGTTCTGCCGCAAGGCGTCGTCGACCGGGTTCAGTGCCAAGGCATGGTGCCCGCCGTCGATCTCGACGACGAGGGCGATGTCATCCCAGCCAGTGTCCAGATAGACCCGACCGCTGGGAAGGCGACGGACCTCCTGCCGGCTCGGCTCGGGCAGGCCTCGCTCCCGACACAGAGCAGCGAAGTCGAGCTCGCCCAGGGAATGCGCTCCGTCGCACACGTCACGCACGAGGACATCGAGCAGGGCGTCTTTGGGGCCGTGCGACGTGGCGCTCCAGACCTGGAGAACTCGCTCCGGTAACACCAGACGCTGCTGGACCGGGAGGCAGAGGAGCAGGGCGGCCTGCCGGTCCGACAGCGCCCACTGCGCCGCATCGATGGTCGCCCACTCCGGCCTGACCCGCGGGATGCCCACGCCAAGCGCAGGCGGCATCGTCGAGCGGAGATGACGCACGACGCCGGGGACGGAGTGCCTGCGGTTGTTGCGAGGCAGCGAGACGTCGATCCGCGTCGGCGTGAAGCCGGTGAGCCCCGACGCGACGAGCGCCGCGGCCCCGTCCAGCACGGCCCCCGAGCCGCTCTCCCAGACGGCCTGCCAGTGAAGCGCCGCTGCAGTGAGCGGGCCGGACCCGATCAGCACCGTGTGCTTCCCCGCCGCCAGCCACCGACCGGCACCAATCTCGGTCCGCACGTCTGCCCTCGTCACCCCGACCGAACGGAGGTCGGCTCGATGGGCCACGCCGTCGTGCAGCTCAGCGATGGCGAGCGCCGCACGAGTGCGCTCGGCCCGCGACAGTCGCCGACGTTGCTTCCTGCGGCGCAGGGGTTGGGGCTCCACGCCATGATCCTGGGGAACTCACCGGTTGGCCGAGGACGCCCTGTGGACAGCTCTGGCCCTGCGTGCCAGGAGCGCGAGATGTCGCGCTCCTGGCACGCAGCTCAGACGTCAGTCCTCAGTCGTCGTCGAGCCGGGCGCTGCTCGTCTGCTTGACCTTGGTGAGGAACTCGTAGTTCGTCTTGGTCTTCCGGAGCCGGTCGAGGAGCAGCTCGATGGCCTGCGGGGTGTCGAGCCCGCCGAGGACGCGACGCAGCTTCCAGACGATCTTCAGCTCCTCGCTGGCGAGCAGGAGCTCCTCCCGCCGCGTGCCGGACGCGTTGATGTCCACGGACGGGAAGATGCGCCGGTTCGCGAGCTGGCGGTCGAGCTTGAGCTCCATGTTGCCGGTGCCCTTGAACTCCTCGAAGATCACCTCGTCCATCTTCGAGCCGGTCTCGACGAGCGCCGTCGCGAGGATCGTGAGCGAGCCGCCGTTCTCGATGTTGCGCGCCGCCCCGAAGAACTTCTTCGGCGGGTAGAGCGCCGCCGAGTCGACACCACCGGAGAGAATCCGGCCACTCGCAGGCGCCGACAGGTTGTAGGCGCGCCCGAGCTTGGTGATCGAGTCGAGGAGGACGACGACGTCGTGGCCGAGCTCGACAAGGCGCTTGGCCCGCTCGATCGCGAGCTCGGCGACGGTGGTGTGGTCGTCTGCCGGCCGGTCGAAGGTCGAGGCGATGACCTCACCCTTGACCGCGCGCTGCATGTCGGTGACCTCTTCGGGCCGCTCGTCGACGAGCACGACCATGAGGTGGCACTCGGGGTTGTTCGTCGTGATGGCGTTGGCGAGGGCCTGCATCACCATGGTCTTGCCGGCCTTGGCCGGGGCAACGATGAGTCCGCGCTGGCCCTTGCCGATCGGCGCCACGAGGTCGATGACGCGCGTCGTCAGCTGACCCGCCTCGGTCTCGAGGCGCAGGCGCTGCTGCGGATAGAGGGGCGTCAGCTTGCCGAACTCCACCCGCTTGAGGGCGTCGTCCGGCCCCTGCCCGTTGACGCTGTCGAGTCGGACGAGGGCGTTGTACTTCTGCCGCCCGACGTTGCCGGTGGGCTGCTCCCCCTCGCGTAGTGCTTTGACGGCCCCGGTGACGGCGTCGCCCTTGCGCAGGCCGTGCTTCTTGACCATGCCGAGCGGGACGTACACGTCGCTCGGGCCGGGCAGGTAGCCGGACGTCCGGACGAACGCGTAGTTCTCCAGCACGTCGAGGATGCCGGCCACGGGGACGAGGATGTCGTCGTCGCCGATCTGCGGCTCCGCGTCGCTCCAGTCCTGCGCAGACCCGCTGCGGCCACGTTTGCGGTCCCGGCTGCGCTGGCGGTTGCGACTCCGACGGTTGCCGCGATCGTCGTCGTCGTAACGGGCACCCTGCTGGCCGTCACGGTTGTCCCGGCTGTCGCGGTGGTCCTCACGATCCTGGTGACCGTCGCGGTCCTGCCAGTCCTGCCGGTCGTGCCGCTCCTGCGGCCGCTCCTGCTGGGCGTCGCGCTCCTGCCGGTCCTGCTGTCGGTCCTGCTGTCGGTCCTGTTGTCGGTCCTGCTGTCGGCCCTGCTGCCGGTCCTGCTGGCGGCCCTGCTGGCGGCCCTGTTGCCCATCGGGCTGCCGCTCCTGGTGGCGGCCCTGTTGCCCGTCGGGCTGCCGCTCCTGGTGGTCCTGCTGACGATCGCGACGGTCGCGACGCTCTCGCTGCCGACGGCCGCCCTCCCGGTCCGGCCCCTCCCGGTCCGGCCCCTCCCGGTCCGGGACCGGGGCCTCGGCGCGCTCCGGCTCGGGCCGGTCCTGCGGACGCGCCACGCCGCTCTTCTCGTCACGGTCGACCGACTCGTCTCCAGGGCGCTCCTCGCGCCGACCCGAGACTCGGTCCTGGGCCGAGGCCTGCGACGACACGGCCGCAACCGCGGCGGCTGCCCGCTCGGCACGGTTGGCGTCGGGGCGGGCGACCGGAGCCGCTGCCTCGGCCGGGCTCGGTTCAGGGGCGGCAGCGGCTTCCGCGGCGCCGGCAGCACGCACGGCCCGGCGGGGAGCGCGTGTGGGGGCGGAAGGAGCCGACGGGCCGCTTTCGGCTGCCGGCGCTGCGCCGGAGCCCGACTGCCGAGCCTTGATGGCCTCGACGAGATCGCTCTTGCGCATCCTCGCCGTGCCCTTGATGCCCATCGAGGTTGCCACGGTCTTGAGCTCGTCCAGCTTCATTGCGGACAGACCCGACACCGGACGGGTGGTTGTTTCTGACACGAAGGATCCTTCCCCCTCGTTTGCGGCCCGGGAGATTCCCAAAAGGCCGGACTGGGCCAGAGATACTGGCTGATCAAGATCCACGTCGGCGCGCAGCGCCCAGAGGCGAGCGCCTCAATGTGGGGGTGGTACACCGACCTGCGTTCGACGCGGCCGTGGTGCGCCATCACTCTAGCATCGTGACGAACCCCTGCTCGCCCGACCCCGCAACCGCGCGAGTCAGGCGACGACCACGGCGCTGACGCCCGTGGCCGCGATGCCAGGTGTCAGCCGGTCCCAGTGGCTCAACGCCGAGGGCGAGACGACGTCCGCGAGCCGAGCCGTGGTCGTCAGGACGAGGACGGTGGGGCCTGCACCGGAGACGACCGCAGCATGTCCCTCGGCCCGGAGTGCGTCGACGAGGCGCATCGACTCGGGATACGCCTTCCGGCGTGCCTCCTGGTGCAGCCAGTCCCGGGTCGCTGCGTGCAGATGCGCCGGCTCCGAGGTCAGGGCGTGGACCAGGAGCGCCGCCCGACCGCTGTTGGCGGCGGCGTCCTTGAGCGGCACTGCTTCCGGGAGGACGGCCCTCGCGTGCCGGGTCGCCAGCTGCTGGTCCGGGACAAAGACGACGACCTCGACGTCGGGGTGGAGCACCGGTCGCGCGGTCACCGTGACGTCACCGAGGTCAGCGCCCGACCCGTCCGGCATCCAGCTCACGGTCAGGCCGCCGTGGACGCTCGCGGACGCGTTGTCCGGATGGCCCTCCAGGACGCTGGCGATATGAGTGGCCACCCCGAGGTCAACGGGCACGGTCGCGCCGGGAGCCAGCTCAGCGGCATACGACAATGATTGTGCCGCAACGACGCCCGCGACGATGGCGGTGGCGGAGGATCCCAACCCACGCCCGTGGGGCACGCCGTTGCACGCGTGCAGCCGCAGGCCGACTGGGGCGACCGCCCCCAGTGTGTCCCACGTGTGCCGCATGGTCCGCACGACGAGGTGTGACTCGTCCATGGGCACCTCCGCCGCGCTCTCCCCCGTCACGGACACCTCGAGTCCCGGGGTGTCGAGGGCGGTCGCGACATACTCGTCCCAGAGGCCGAGCGCGAGGCCGATCGAGTCGAAGCCGGGGCCGAGGTTGGCGGTGCTCGCGGGGACGCGGATCCGCACTGAGCGTCCGGCGGGGGGCATGATCAACCCTCGAGCCCGAGCGCCTGCGCCGCGGTGTAGGCGTCGACGGGCACCCGGATCGGGGTCACCTCGGAGCCGTCGGCGGTGCGCAGGGCCCACTGGGGGTCCTTCAGGCCGTGGCCCGTGACGGTGCACACGATGCGCGCCCCCGAGGGCACGAGGCCCATCGCGTGGCTCGCGAGCAGGCCGGCAACGGAGGCGGCCGAGCCGGGCTCGACGAAGACGCCCTCCTCGGCGGACAGGAACCGGTGTGCCTCGAGAATCTGTTCGTCCGTGACCGCCTCGATTCGGCCGCGGGACTCGTCCCGCGCGGCGATGGCCTGCTCCCACGAGGCCGGGTTGCCGATGCGGATCGCCGTCGCAACCGTCTCCGGGTTGTCGACCGGATGCCCGAGCACGAGCGGCGCGGCGCCTGCTGCCTGGAAGCCCCACATCATCGGCAGCTTCGTGGCAGGCCCGGGATGGTCGCTGACGGCGGGATCGGCGCAGTACTCCCGATAGCCCTTCCAGTACGCCGTGATGTTGCCGGCGTTGCCGACCGGCAGGCAGTGGATGTCCGGAGCGTCGCCGAGCGCGTCGACGATCTCGAACGCAGCGGTCTTCTGGCCTTCGATCCGAGCCGGGTTGACCGAGTTGACGAGCTCCACGGGATACGCCTCGGCGAGCTTGCGCGCGAGGGTGAGGCAGTCGTCGAAGTTGCCGTCGACCTGGAGCAGGGTGGCACCGTGGGCGATCGCCTGGCTCAGCTTGCCCATCGCGATCTTGCCATCGGGGACGAGGACACCACAGGTCATCCCCGCCTTGGTGGCGTAGGCGGCGGCCGAGGCGCTCGTGTTGCCCGTGCTCGCGCAGATCACCGCTCGAGCGCCGTGCTTGGCGGCCACCGAGATCGCCGTGGTCATGCCCCGATCCTTGAACGAGCCGGTCGGGTTGAGCCCCTCGTACTTGAGGTACACCTCCGCACCCACCCGGTCGGAGAGCGTGGCGGCGGGGATGAGCGGCGTCCCGCCCTCCTGGAGGGTCACGACGGGGGCGCCCTCGAGGAGGGGCAACCGGTCGGCGTACTCGCGAATCACTCCGCGCCACTGGTGAGCCATCAGGAGCCTTCCACCCGCATGACCGAGTTGACCCCACGGACCACATCCAGAGTGCGGAGGCTCTCGACGGTGGCGGACAGCGCGGCATCCGGGGCTGCATGCGTGACGATGACGAGGTTGGCACGGGCGTTGGAGTTGCCCGTCGCCTCGCCGACGTCGTGCCGATCACCGTCGCGCTCATCGGGAACCATCCGCTGGCGGACGGTCTCGATGGACACGTTGTGCTCGGCGAAGGCCGCCGCGACCTTGGCGAGCACACCGGAGCGGTCCGCGACGTCGAGGCTGACGTAGTAGCGGGTCTGCGCATCGCCCATGGGCAGGATCGGCAGGTCCGCATAGCTCGACTCACCGGGACCGAGGCCACCACCGACCCGGTGACGAGCGACGGCGACGAGGTCGCCGAGCACGGCGGAGGCAGTCGGTTCGCCACCGGCGCCCCGGCCGTAGAACATGAGCTGCCCGGCAGCGTCCGCCTCGACGAACACCGCGTTGAAGGCGTCCCGCACCCCGGCCAGGGGATGCGACCTCGGGATCATCGCCGGGTGGACGCGCACGGACACGCCGGCATCCGTCCGCTCGCAGATCGACAGCAGCTTGACGACGCAGTCCATCTCACGAGCCGCGGCAACATCTGCCGGCGTGACATCAGTGATGCCCTCTCGATGGACGTCGCTGCCGGAGACCCGGGTGTGGAACGCGAGCGAGGCGAGGATCGCCGCCTTGGCGGCCGCGTCGAATCCCTCGACATCCGCGGTCGGGTCCGCTTCCGCGTAACCCAGCGCCTGGGCCTGCTCGACCGCGTCCTCGAAGCCCGCGCCACTGGTGTCCATCTTGTCGAGGACGTAGTTGGTGGTGCCGTTGACGATCCCGAGCACCTTGCGCACCTCGTCACCGGCGAGCGACTCGCGCAACGGTCGCAGCAGGGGGATCGCACCGGCGACCGCGGCCTCGTAGTAGAGGTCGACCCGGTGCTCTGCAGCCGCCGCATAGAGGCGCGGGCCGTCCTCGGCCAGGAGCGCCTTGTTCGCCGTCACGACCGACGCGCCGTGCTCCATGGCGCGTAGGATGAGCGAGCGCGCCGGCTCGATGCCCCCGATGACCTCGACGACGAGGTCGGCCCGGGTCACGAGCTGCTCGGCGTCGGTGGTGACGAGGGACGGGTCGACGCCGAGGTCGGAGCGGTCCCGTCCCGGCCTGCGCACCGCGATTCCGACGAGCGCGAGCGGGGCGCCGACGCGGGCCGCCATGTCGTCGGCACGCTCGGTCAGGTGACGCGCCACCGCGCCACCGACGACACCGGCTCCGAGGAGGGCGACGCGCAGAGGCGTGCTGGCGCTCACATCACTGTCCACGTGCGAATCCTCCCGTTCCGGCCCGGGCTGGACGTCCATCGTTTCGCGATCCGGACATGCTGGCGCAGGTCTTCCGATCAGACATCGAGTGCCAGCAGGTCGTCGATCGTCTCCCGGCGGACGATGACCCGGCCCACGCCGTCCCGCACGGCGATGACGGGGGGCCGTGGGGTGTGGTTGTACTGGCTGGACAAGGACCGGCAGTAGGCGCCGGTGCCCGGCACGGCGATGAGGTCCCCCGGACCGACGTCATCGGGGAGGAACTCGTCCATGACGACGATGTCACCGCTCTCGCAGTGCTTGCCGACGACGCGAGCCAGGACGGGGGCAGCGTCGGACCGGCGGTTGGCCAGGGTGCACGAGTAGTCCGCGTCGTAGAGCGCGGTGCGGACGTTGTCGCTCATCCCGCCGTCGACCGAGACATAGAGCCGGCTTGCCCCACCACCGAGCTCGACCGGCTTGACCGTGCCCACCTCGTAGAGGGTGAAGGTGCTCGGCCCCGCGATCGCCCGCCCGGGCTCGATCGAGATGCGCGGGACGGCCACGCCGTCGGCCCGGCACTCGCGCTCGACGATCTCGGCCATGCCGGCCGCGAGGGCCTTCGGGGACTGCGGGTCGTGTTCGGTGGTGTAGGCGATCCCGAACCCGCCACCGAGGTCGAGCTCGGGCAGCTCGACGCCGAACTCGCGCGCCACCTCCAGGTGCAGGCCGAGCACCCGACGGGCCGAGACCTCGAACCCGGACGTGTCGAAGATCTGCGACCCGATGTGGCTGTGCAGCCCGAGCAGATGCAGGGTCTGCGGACGGGCGAGGATCTCTCGGACCGCCTCGAGCGCACGCCCCCCGGCGAGGGAGAACCCGAACTTCTGGTCCTCGTGGGCCGTCGCGATGAACTCGTGCGTGTGCGCCTCGACGCCGACGGTGACGCGGACGAGCACCGGCGCGACGACCCCGAGCTCCCCGGCGACGGCGGAGACGCGCTCGATCTCCGCGAAGGAGTCGACGATGATGCGCGAGATGCCGTATTCGAGCGCGGTGCGGATCTCGCTGACGCTCTTGTTGTTGCCGTGCATCCCGATGCTCGAGCCCGGGACCCCGGCGCGCATGGCGACGGCGAGCTCGCCACCGGTGCACACGTCGAGGAACAGGCCTTCGTCACGGATCCACCGCGCGACCTGGGTGCAGAGGAAGGCCTTGCCGGCGTAGAACACGTCCGCCCCGCCGCACAGCTCGTCGAAGACGTCCGCATAGGTCTGCTTGAACTCGCGCGCACGGGAACGGAAGTCGCCTTCGTCGAGCACGTAGGCGGGCGTGCCGAACTCGCGCGCCAGGTCGACGACGCTCACCCCTGCGACGGTCAGCGCCCCATCCTCGCCCCGACCGACGGATGAGGCCCAGAGGGACGGCACGAGCGCGTTGACGTCGCCGGGCGTCTCGAGCCAGACCGGCCCGCGGTAGCCCTCGGCATGGAGGGCGCCCGCCTCATGTGCGCGCATGCCTACATCCTCTCGGGGGCTGGGGCGCCGAGCCGCCCGAGTCCATTGCGCAAGACGATGGCGGCCGCGACGGCGAGCGCCAGTCGTGCACCGTGGATGCCCCTCACGCGCTCGTCGATGGTCATCGGCCGGATGGGCTGGTTCCAGGCATCGGCCCGGGCTGCGAGGTCGATGACGGCCCGGACCTGCTGGGCGCTGTCCCCCTCGTGCCGGTCCATCCGCTGGGGGAAGTCCGCCAGCGCGACGAGCAGGAGCCGCTCGGCGACGTGACCCAGGTCCTCGCGGCGGTCGGAGGGGCGGATCTCGACGCCGACGGCTCGGGCGTTGCGGACGAGGCGGAGGAGCCGCGCGTGGGCCTGCTGGGCGGTTCGCACGGCCGGATCGCTCCCCAGCCAGGCCGGCAGGTCGGAGCGCTGACCGTTGGCGTCGACCACGGGGACACGCTGACCGGGTGGCAGCCCGTAGGTCGCCTCGTGCTCGAGCACCACGTCGATGATGGCGCAGCGATCGGAGTCGGCGAGCGTGAGGGACAGCAACCCTGACGGGGCCACCTCTACCGCGTCGATGGAGTGGTGGTCGATGAGGCGCTGGGCGAGCACCCGCCCGAGCTCGAGCGGCTCGAGGTCCAGCTCAGGCGCCCAGCGTTGGGCAACCGGCGTCACCCAGTCCGCCACGACCCCCGCCGAGCGTCCGTCGACCGGCTCGAAGATCGGCCCCGCGGGGGGCCCGGCCTCCGCCTCGTCGGGCAGCTCCCCGACTCGCGCGGCGGTGGCGGCGACCTGCTCCAGCAGCCGGCGCAGCGCCTCGGGAGTCATCCCGCGAGTCTAAAGACACCATGCCGTATGCCGCTGAGCTCCTCCCCGGTCATGCGCGGTTCCGCTCCTCCCGCCCCCCAAAACAGCAACACACCGAGCAGCAGTCAGCCCAGCACGGAAATAACCGCCTGCGGTTGACTGCTGCTCGGGGTGTTGCGGCGGGTCGTGGTTGAGGGGCCGAATTCCGCGATCCGGCCCCGGTGCTGCTAACCTCACGTGGCGCACGACAGTGCACGGCCGCCCCCGTAGCTCAGGGGATAGAGCACCGCCCTCCGGAGGCGGGAGCGCAGGTTCGAATCCTGCCGGGGGCACCGTAGTGATCTCAGCAGCTCAGCCGTTGAGATGTGCCTCGACCGCACGGTGCACGTTGCCATGGACGTGGTCGTCACCGAGACGCTCGGTGACCCCTTCCCGTTCCAGCACCCCGCGGACCCCGGGCTTGACTCGGGCGAGCCGGAGGGTGACGTCCGCCTGGCGGCAGAGCGCGAGGAGGTCGTCAATCGTCGCGGAGCCCTGCGAGTCGAGGAAGTTGATGCCTTCACAGTCGAGCACCACGCAGCGGGGACCCTCGGACTGGATCACGGTGCGGATCCGGTCCTCCAGGGCATCCGCGGTTGCGAAGAAGAGGCCGCCGTCGAGGCGGACGACGGCCACGCCCGGGATCTGCTCGTCGTCCGGGTTCTCGATGACGTCCCGGAACACCTGGGTACCGGGCTCCCGTCCGAGAGTCGGCATCTGCGGGTGCGTGGCCACGGCGATGAGCCACAACAGCGACAGGCCGATCCCCAAGATGACGCCCGCGAGCACACCGAAGGCCAACGTGCCGAGAATCGCAACGATCGCGACCCAGAAGTCGAACCGCTGCACCCGGTAGATCCGGCGCATCTCGGGGACGTTCATCATGCCCATGACGACTGCCTCGATGATCAGCGCCCCGAGGACGGGCTTGGGCAGCTGGGAGAAGAGCGGCGCCAGGAACAGCAAGGTCAGCAGGACGGTGACACCGCTGGTGATGGACGCGAGCCCGGTCTTGGCCCCGGAGTGGTCGTTGAGGGAGCTGGCGGACAGACTCGTCGAGACGGGCATGCCGTGGAACACCCCCGAACCGATGTTGGCCGCGGCCTGAGCGACCGACTCCTGGTCCACGTCGATCTGGTAGCGGTGCTTGGCCGCAAAGGCGCGCGCGTCGCCGGCGGTCTGGGAGAAGCCGATCAGCATCAGCGCGACAGCAGCGACAATCGCGGTCCCGCCGTGGTCGAGGAGCAGCGACGGGCTGGGGACGTCGAAAGACGGAAGGCCGCTCGGGACGTCGCCGACGAGAGCGACGCCCTTGTCGCCGAAGTCGAAGAGGTACGACGCGATGAGGCCTCCGACGACGAGGACAAGCGCTCCCGGGACGCGCGGAGCCACGTGTCGGATGCCGAAGACCACGGCGAGTGACACGACCCCGACGGCGAGCGTCAGCAGGTGCGTCTCGCCGAGAGAACCCAGCCAGGAGCGGAATTCCTGGAGCGAGTTCGTGCCGGAGGTCTCGGTGCCGGTGAGCTTCGCGAGTTCCCCGATGACAACATCGATCGCCGCGCCGAACAGGAACCCGGTGACCACGGCCCGGGACAGGAACTGGGAGATCCAGCCCATCCGCAGGAGGGCGAGCAGGAGGAAGAGGAGCCCGGAGATCAGGGTGATCCCCGCCACGAACGTCGCGACGTCGCCCGGCGCCGTGAGGCCCGCGGTCGCCACCGCGCTGGCCGCCACCGCGGCCAGGCCGGAGCTCGGACCCATCGAGATCTGTCGACAGGTGCCGAAGATGGCGTAGAGGACTGCGCCGGCAGCGGCGGCGTAGAGGCCGTTCTGGAGCGGGATGCCGGCGATACCCGCATACCCAAGGTTCTTAGGCACGATGAGCGCCGCCACGGTCACTCCGGCGATCACGTCACCCCGAAGCCAGCTCCGGTCATAGTCGCGAAGCCAGCCGACGATGGGCAGGAATCGGGCGATCCCGGGGACGTCTGGCGGAGTGGACTCGACGGTGCTCATCGGAGCACCCGCACGACCAGGCCCATGTCCAGTCCTCCTTACTCGATGTCATCAGACGCTGGGACGAGGGGTGATTCCGGATCACCGGCCGCGAGGTCCCTCGACGATGGTCGCGCGATCCGGGTCAGGAGGGGCCAGATTCACCAGCAGGACCCGGCTTGGGTCCAGCGGCATACGGTTGGCTCATGTCCATCGTGAAGATCAACGCCATCTCCGTGCCCACGGCGGCCGCAGCCGAGCTCGAGCGCCGGTTCTCGCAACGGGCCGGGGTCGTCGACCGGTCGCCGGGCTTCCTCGGGTTCCAGCTGCTGCGGCCGGTCCAGGGCGACGAGCGCTACTTCGTGGTCACCCAGTGGGAGGACGAGGAGTCCTATGCGGCCTGGCGTGATGGTGACGCACGGGCCGCTCACACGGGCGAGCACGGCGCGCCCGTCGCGACGGCGGCGGAGCTGCTCGAGTTCGAGGTCGTCCTCGACGTGCGCAACACGAACGGCTGAGGAGAGGTCGGCACTGGGCCCGATGATCCGGGACCTTCGTCCCTTGGCCCGCTGAGAGGCCCGCGTGACGATGACCGTACGTGACCATGCCTTCGCCTACCCACAGCGAGAAGAGAGTGATGAGTGATGGCGAACATCGCGAAGCGGCCTTCGCACACCCTGGCAGACCTGTTCGACTGGTTCGACACCGGCCTGAACACCCGAGGCATGGGCCTGGCTCCCTACCTCCACGTGGAGGACTACCTGGAGGGTGACACGTACATCGTCCGCGCGGACCTGCCCGGGATCGACCCGGACGAGGACGTCACCGTGTCCATCGAGGGCGACGTCCTCACCATCAGCGGAGAGCGGCGCGAGGAGATCAAGGAGAAGAACCGGAGCGAGATGCACTACGGCTCCTTCACCCGCAGCATTGGCCTTCCCCGCGACGTGACGGCCGACGACGTCAAGGCGACCTACACCGACGGCGTCCTGGAGATCCGCGTCCCCATCGGCTCGCCAGAGCGTGTCGCGACGACGATCCCGGTCAAGCGCGAGGAGTAGCGGACCGCACGAGTGTGGCTCGCCGGGCAGCAGGCACCCGGCGAGCCCTTCGTTGTGCCGACCGCTGACTCAGGGCCGGCTCAGACGAAGCTGAGCAGGGCGAGAGCGTAGGCGTCCTCGGCATCCTCGGCCGAGAACAGCCGGTCGCCATCGGCGGTCGCGATCGTGACGCACCAGCCACCCTCGATGGGGTTCAGTGCGAGGAAGCGATAACCGAGCAGGTCACGCAGCTGGTCCTCACGCGGTAGCCAGATCGCCTTGTCGAGGGTCACCGAGTCCAGCGCCCACTCCGTCGTGCCGTTGAAGCCGAGGATCGGCTGCCCCTGGTAGGTGTGCACGTCGATGGTCAGCTCGCTGATCCAGAACACCTCGTCGAGCAGCGTGGGCTGGTCGATCATGAAGCGATCGCCCGGCTGGGGCTCCCAGAGCACCCCCTCCGACAGGAGCCGGCGGGCCAGGTCGACGCTGATCATCTGCCCACCGTACGTGCCGAGGCGACCCCGCGCGCCTCACACCGCGGAGGCGCCCCACGAGTTCCAGCGTTGACCCCAGAGCCCCCGGACGCGACGCTGATGCCATGGTGCCCCCGCCCCTCCGGGACCCGGCTCTCGTCGACGCGGTCCGCGTCAAGGTCACGCTCGAGGCGCCCGACGGCCCGGACGAGGTCTTCCTCCTCGATCTCGAGCTCGCCGAACCGGCACCGCCCCACGACGACACGACCTACCTGTCCGCCCTGTCGCCAGTCGTCGAGCTGATGGACACCCCGGAGGGCTGCACCGTCCGTATCGGCCGCGAGCACCGCCTCGGCGCCGACTCGGCCAGCGCCCTCGACGTGGACGTCTCGCTGCCGCGGCCGACCGTCCGGGCCGACGAGACGGATCCCACCGAGCGGAACGTCCAGCACGAGGCCATGGAGGCCGCCGTTGCCGCGGCCTTCCGCTCCGTCATCGACGCCTTCCCGGCGGCACGGATGACGGAGCTCGGTCATGACGAGGCGCTCGCCCTTGCTCGACGGCGGATCGAGGAGGCAGCTCCGGACGCCGCGACTGCGGGCCTCTCGGTCACCGCCGAGGAGCACGCGAACGCGCAGTGGGCCGTGCGTCTCGACGACGGGACAGCCACGGGCTACGAGGTGCGCGTCGGCTTCGCGGACGGCCATCCCGGCACCACGCACGTGCGACGGATCCGGACGCCTGAGGTGGTCGACTCGGTGGGCGCCGATTAGGCGCTCTGGCACCATGACCGTGTGCTGATCTCCAAGCCGATCGCCGAAGCCATCAGAGACGGTCGCGTGAGGACGCTGTACCGCCGCTGGGACGCCCCACGGGTCAAGGTCGGCGGCACGCAGCTCACCTCGGCAGGCGTGGTCACGTTCACGCGGGTCGTGCGGGTCAAGGACGTGGACGGGATCTCGGACCGTGCCGCGCGGGCAGCGGGGATGCAGGACGCCGCGGCCCTGCGGACGGCGCTCGCTCCGAGGGACCTCAAGCCGAGCGCCCGGGGCAGCAGAGGGGGCGAGAACGTCTACCGGATCCACGTGAGCTGGGCCGGGGAGGACCCCCGAACAGCCCTGCGCGAGCGGCTCCCCGAGGCCGCTGAGCTGGCGGAGATCGAGCGCCGCCTCGCTCGGCTCGACGCCCGGCCGACCGGCCCGTGGACTCGCCAGATCCTGGCGTGGATCCGCGACAACCCGCGCGTCGTCTCGAAGGAGCTCGCGGCCCTCCGAGGGGTGGAGCTGCTGCCGATGAAGGCCGACATCCGCAAGCTGAAGTCGCTTGGTCTCACGATCAGCCACGACGTGGGCTACGAGCTGTCGCCACGGGGGGCCGCCTACCTGGACCACATAGGAGGAGGGTGATGGCGGGCCGGAGCGACGGCACCGGTCGGACCCTTTTCGGGCCGCTGACCAAGGGCGGGGAGCGCAACTTCCTCGACACGCTCCGGGCCGAGAACGTCGGCGCCCTGCTCCTGCTCTTCTCCAGTGTCATCGCGCTGGTCTGGGCCAGCTCGCCCTGGGCCTCGGTGTATCGCACGATCTCGGACACCGTCGTCGGCCCGGCCCGGCTCGGCCTGGACCTCACCATCGCGACCTGGGCGACGGACGGGCTGCTCGCCGTCTTCTTCTTCGTCGTCGGTCTCGAGCTCAAGCGTGAGTTCTCCGTCGGCGAGCTGAGCAGCCCGCGGCGGGCGACCCTGCCCGTCATCGCCGCCCTCGGCGGGATGGCTGCGCCGGCGGCCATCTACCTGCTCGTCAACACCGTGGCCAACGGCGATCCGGCGGGTTGGGCAGTGCCCACTGCGACCGACATCGCGTTCGCCGTGGCCGTCATGTCTGCCTTCGGCCGCCGGCTGCCGACCTCGCTGCGCGCGTTCCTGCTCACGCTCGCGGTCGCCGACGACTTCGGCGGGATCATCATCATCGCCACGGTCTTCGCACACGGGCTCAACCTGCTCTGGCTGCTCGCCGGCGTGGCGGGCATCGCCGCCTTCGGCTGGCTCGTGCGGCGCCGGACGAGTCCCGCACTCCTGTTCATCGTGGGCGTGCTGTCCTGGTGGGCGGTCCACTCGTCGGGGATCCACGCGACGATCACCGGGGCCGCCCTGGCCTTCACCGTGCCGGCGGTGCCTCGCGACGCGGAGAGCGAGTCACTCGCCGAGCGGTACGAGCACGTCTGGCGGCCCTTCAGCGCTGGGTTCGCCGTGCCCGTCTTCGCCTTCTTCGCGGTCGGCATGCCGGTGACGCCGGGCATGCTCGGCGACGCCTTTGCCAGCCCGATCGCACTCGGCATCATCCTTGGACTGGTCCTCGGCAAGCCGATCGGCATCGTCGCGGCGACCCTGCTGGGCGCCCGCCTCCTGAGGCTGCACCCCGACGCACGTGGAGCGTGGAACGACCTGCTCGCCGTGTCGTGCACCGCTGGCATCGGCTTCACCGTCTCGCTGCTCATCAACTCGCTGACCTTCGACGGCAGGGCCGAGGAGATCGGCAAGGCTGGGATCCTCATCGCCTCGCTGCTCTCGGCAGGACTCGCAGCGGTGCTGCTGGCCTGGCGGTCCCGGGTGCACGAGCGACGCGGCGAGGCGTTGCCTCGCGGCTGAGGAAAGCCAGTGCCGTATGCCGCTGGGCTCGCTCCGCGTCGTCAGCGCGGTCGCGACTCGGTGACCTCAGCGTCGTCGACGTGCCTCGAGACCCGCGACGAGACCCGTCACCTCGGTGACCACCCGGTCATGGAGTTCGCCGCCGTCGATCGCGAGCCACTCAAGGGTGCGACGGGTCGCCTCCTCGACGCTGCCGGCTCCGAGGGGCACGACCTGGTCCGCGTGGGCGTCGGTGACCGGCGCCCCGGCGCCGCGCAGATGGGCGATCCAGGCGGCGACGAGGCGCAGGGCGCCGCGGCTCACGCGGCCGGCTGCCAGCTCTGCCTGCACGACCGGGACCGCGCGGATCGGGATCTTCTGCGAGCCGTCGGCGGCGATCTGGGCCAGCAGGTGGCGGATCGAGGCATTGGAGTAGCGGTCGAGCAGCGCCTGCCGGTACCTGTCGACGTCGTCGGCGGGGAGGCTGAGGTGGGCTGCGGCGGCGTCCCACCACTGCTCGACCCAGGACCGGACCTCGGGATCGGCGATGGCGTCGGCGACGGTCTCGTGCCCCACTGTCGAGGCCCCGTAGGCCATGAGCGAGTGCGACCCGTTGAGCAGCCACAGCTTGCGCTGCTCGAACGGGCGGACGTCATCGACGAGCGCCGCGCCCGCGCTGTCCCAGTCCGGTCGTCCGTTGGGGAAATCTCCGGCCAGTACCCACTCCGTGAAGGGCTCGGTCGGCACGACCGCCGGGTCCTCGACGCCGAGCTGCCGCGCCACCTCGGCCCGGTCGTCGTCGGTCGTGCGCGGAGTGATCCGGTCGACCATCGTCGTGACGAACGAGACGTTGGCCGCCAGCCAGGCCTCGAGCACCGGGTCGACGGCCCGGGCGAGGTCACCCACGACCCGCGCGGCCATCTCGCCGTTCTCGGGCACGTTGTCGTTGGGCACGATCGCGATTCGCCCGGCCATGGCGGCGCGGCGCGCGAGCAGCCCTGCGGTGAGCCGGCCCGGCGTTGTCGTGACGACACCGCCGGCCGGGTCCTCCCGGAGCGCCGCGATGTCGGCGGCCACGTCCTTCGCCGCGACGTCGAGCCCCCCGTCCGCTGCCCGTCGATACCCCGCCTCCGTCACGGTGATCGTCACGACGGCCACAACGGGGTCCGCGAAGTAGCCGCGAAGGGCGTCGAGGTCGTCCCCGGCGTGGACGGCGCTCAGGCTGGAGATGACCTCCGGGCGAGCACCATCGGGCCCTCGGACGAGGAGCGTGTAGAGCCCGTCCTGGCCCGCGAGGGTCTCCGCGATGGCTGGTGACCGGCCGGTGAAGGCGGCGTAGCCCCAGTCAGCCGCGTCCGTGGCGTGCTCCGTGTACCAGGCGGCGTGGGCCCGGAAGAAGTTGCCGACTCCCAGGTGCACCAGGCGCACGGGGGCCGCCGGGCGCCCGTCCGTCTGACGGCTCAGCCCGCGGGTGTGCGGGCGTGTGCTGGGAGCCGGCTCAGCGGCATACGACTCGTCCTGGCTGGTCACAGCAGAAACGCCTTTCGTGGGGCGACGCAGGCCCTGTCGAGTCTACGAGGGTTGCCACCAGTTGCCTCGGGGGCTTGTCACGGCCCAGGTGCCCGGCAACAGTGGGGGCGTGACGACAGCAGTACCCACCTCAGAGGAGTTGCCCGAGCTCGCGGCTCGCCGAGCCGCCCGACTCGGTGGGACGGAGGGAGTCCTCGAGCCGGACGCGGTGACGCGCTTCATCGCGGAGCAGCTCCACGCCGCCGACCTCGACGGCAAGAGCGTGTGCATCATCGTTCCCGACGCCACGCGGAGCTGCCCGATGCCGCTGCTGCTCAAGGCGGTCCACGGCGCGTTGCACGGCCGGGCCTCCCGCATGACGACGCTCGTCGCGCTGGGCACCCACCAGCCGATGAGCGAGAGGGCCCTCGCCCGCCATCTCGGCTTCACGGCGGGACGGCTCGCGGAGACCTATCCGGGCATGGCGGTGGTCAACCACCAGTGGTGGGACGCAGGGACGTTCGCCAACCTCGGCACCATCCCGGCAGCACGCCTCGAGGAGCTCTCCGAGGGCCGGCTGTCCATGGACGTCCCGGTGCTGCTCAACCGAGCGGTCGTGGACCACGACGTGGCACTCGTCGTGGGACCGGTCCTCCCGCACGAGGTCGTCGGCATCTCCGGCGGCAACAAGTACTTCTTCCCCGGCGTCGCCGGCCAGGCGATCATCGACGTCTCGCACTGGCTCGGCGCCCTCATCACCTCGGCGGAGATCATCGGCACGACCGAGATCACGCCCGTCCGTGCGCTCATCAACGAGGGGGCCGCTCTCGTCCCGGCGCAGAAGCTCGCCATCTGCGTCGTCGGCGTGAGTGGATCGCTCGACCTGCACTCGGTCTCCTTCGGCGACACCGTGGCGGCCTGGGCCAACGCAGCCCAGGTGTGCGCGGCCACCCACGTCACCTACCTCGACGAGCCGGTCAGACGCGTCATCTCGATCATTCCGCAGATGTACGCGGACATCTGGACCGGCGCGAAGGGCTTCTACAAGCTCGAGCCGGCCGTCGCGGACGGTGGCGAGGTGATCCTCTACGCGCCGCACATCACCGAGATCTCGACGAGCCACCCCGAGATCAACGACATCGGTTACCACTGCCGCGACTACTTCGTGAAGCAGTGGGACCGCTTCAAGCACCTCCACTGGGGGACGCTCGCCCACTCGACGCACCTGCGCGGTGCCGGCACCTATGACGCCGAGACGGGAGAGGAGCGCCTCCGGGTCAAGGTCACCCTGGCCACCCGGATCCCCGAGGAGGTCTGCCACGCGGCCAACCTCGGCTACCTCGACCCGGACTCGATCGACCTCGCCGCGGCCGAGGCCGACGGGGAGACCCTCGTCGTGCCGAACGCGGGAGAGGTCCTCTTCCGGCTGCGCTGAGCCGTCGACCGACGCACCACCAGGCGGGCCGGCATGACGATGGGCTCGCGACTCGGTACAGCGCCCCCGATCATGGCCACGAGGGTGCGAACCGCCGTGGCGCCCATGGCGTGCAAGGGCGCCGCGACCGTCGTCAGCTCCGGTTCGATGATGTCGGCGAGCAGCGTGTTGTCGAAGCCGACCACGCTCACCTCGTCGGGCACCGGAACGCCGAGGCGGGTCAGGCCCTTGACGACGCCGATGGCCACGGCGTCGTTGTAGCCGACGACAGCGCTGGAGGACGCTTCGACGACCTCACGCGCCCGGCCGAAACCGGCCCGGACGGTCGGGGTGTTGCACGGGCCGATCCGCCGCACCTGGACGTCGAGCTCGACGGCGGACTCACGGAGGGCCAGCCACCGCCTGCCGTCGGTCCAGCTGGCCTCGGGACCGGCGACGTAGGTCACTGTGTCGTGACCCAGCTCGGTGAGGTGCTCGAGGGCTCGTCGCATTCCGCGGGCGTTGTCCACGAAGATGCACGGCACCTCCGGGAGCCGGCGGTTGAGGACGACGACCGGCTTCTGCTTCGCCATCATCCGGATGGCGCTGTCGGACATGCGGGAACTCGCGAGAAGGACGCCTTCGACAGCCGAGAGCTCTCGCTCCGTCCACTCCCGCTCGAGCCGTGCGTCCTCCTGGGTGTGCGAGAGCAGCACGGTGTAGCCCAGCTCGTGCGCTGCCTCGTGCGCCCCGCGGATGATGTCTGCGTAGAACGGGTTGGTGATGTCGGTGACGACGAGCGCCAACGTGGCGGTCCTGGCCGATGCGAGCCCGGGCAGCACCGTCGAGCGGTAGCCCAGCAGCTCCGCCGCCTCGAAGATCCTGGTGGCGGTCTCGGCCTTGACCCGTCCCGGACGCGCGAACGCTCGCGACACGGTCGAGGCGGCGACGCCCGCGGCCCGGGCCACGTCGTAGATCGTCGGTCGGCGATCCATGCGGCCAACCTAGAGGCGCGGGCGCGAGACGGACAGTCAGTGTCGGACCCCGGACCGGGGCGTGCCGGTGACTGCGAGCACCGGTACGACAGAGAGGTCCCGCGAGCGCGGGACCCCTCTGGTCAGCACCAGAGGCGCCGGGCCGTCACCCCCGGGCCTCGTAGGTGAGGCCGAACCCGAAGGGGAACAGCTCCCCGTCGTCGGTCTCGCGGTAGCCGGGCAGGTCGCTCTTCTGCTGCTCGATGGCAGCCCGCGTCCCCGCCAGCGCGAACGGCAGGCGTCCCTGCGGCGCGAACTCGCCGGAGAGGACGTCCATGAGGGCGGTGTCACTCATCCCGAAGCCGGCCACGATCGCGCCTGCGTCCCGCAGCCCGCTCGCATCGTCGAGGACGAACGGCTGGCGGAAGTAGACGTGGAGGATCACCTTGTTCGGGTCACCGACCTCGTTCATCACCTGCTGGATCGTGCTGAGCGACGGGACGACCTGCCAGGACTGCGACGTCTCCATCCCGCTGAAGTCGAGGATGCTCGACTCCCACGGGTAGGAACCCCCGAAGCGCAGACCGCTGTCCGTGCACGCCGTGGCTCCGTAGGACACGCAGGCATCGGACTCGCCATACGGGCTCTGGCCGTCGAGGCCGGCGGTGTTCGGCATGACGATCGGGTTGAGGTGTGCCGGGTTCAGGCCGGTCGCCGGGTCGTCGCTGCGGTAGGCAGCGGTGTTCTTGTTCCTGGCGGTCATCGAGATGATGACGTAGTCGGCCCCCTCGGCGCTGGGACGCGGCGTGCCCGCTGGCACGTTGCCGTTGATGACCTGGTAGCCGTGACCCGCGACGGTCTCCTCGTTGAAGTCGCCGAGGATGTAGACCTTGGCGCCCGGTTCGAGCGGCAGGACCTTGCCACCGTCCGGGGCGTCGTGGTTCTGCAGGAGGACGGCCGACTTGCGCTGGAGGTCGAGGCCGACGGCGCGGTTGGCATCGTTGCCCACCGTGGCAGTGGCGTGCGCCTCCTCGACGTAGGGGTCCTCGAAGAGGCCCATCCGGAACATCGGGTCGAGCAGCCGGGTGGCAGCGAGATCGACGCGCTCCTCGGAGACCAGGCCGTCGGTCACGAGGGAGGTGATGGTCTGGACGTCATGGAAGCCGGACAGCGTGTCGGTGCCGCCATTGATCGCCGCGGCCACCCGCTCCGGAACGGTGGCCGTCTCGAGCCCCCAGGCCCGGTCGGTGATGACCCCGGTGTCGGAGTTGACGTAGCCCTTGAAGCCCAGCTTGTCCCGGAGCAGGTCGTTGACTATCTGTCCGGAGAAGGCCATGCCGATCTGGTCGAACGTGACGCCGTCGTAGGTGACCTCCATCGGTACCCCGTAGTAGGGCATGATCGCCGCGACACCGGCGTCGATCGCGGCCTGGAACGGCTTGAGGTGGTACCCGAAGCCGTCAGCCGGGTAGACCTGCGTCTTGCCGAAGGCGTAGTGCGGGTCGAGGCCGAGCTCCTGCGGACCGCCCCCCGGGAAGTGCTTGAGCGTCAGGGCGACATCCGTCTCTGGGCTGAGGGCGGTGCCGTCCTTGCCGACCGGACCCTGGAGGGTGGTGACGAGGGTACGCATGATGTTGGCACCGAGGTCGGCGTCCTCCGTGAAGGTCTCGTGGGTCCGGTACCAACGCGGCTCGGTCGACAGGTCGGCCATGTAGCCGTACATGCCGCGCAGGCCGATCGACGCCCACTCCTGCCCCATGACCTCGGCGAAGTCCTCCACGACGGACATGTCGCCGGCCGTGGGGGCCGCTCCCGTCCGGAGCGCTTCCTCACCAAGGGCCGCCGCCGCGATACCGGCTTCCTTGGGGAAGGCTGAGAAGGCGCCGGCCGACTCGTTGATCCCGGCTCGGGCATCGGGGTCGATGTGGTTGCGGGCGTTGGACTTGAACAGGGCGGGGATGCCGAGACGGGTGGCCTCGCTCAGCTGCTGGACGCTGTTGGTGAACTTCGCGGCCTCGGCCGGTGTCACCGAGATGCGGGTGCCGAAGCCGCCGCCCTCCTCGGTGCACAGGGCCTGGTCCGGACTGGTCACGGTGTTGCGAAAGACGAACCGGTGCATCTGCTGGTTGTCGATGTAGTCCGCCGCGAGCGCCGGCACCGTGCCGCGCTCCCCCGTCTCGACGATGCAGGAGGCGTTGAGGGTGTCGATGAGCATGAGGCCGGCCTTCTCCTCGAGCGTCATCCGCTGGACCAGGTCGGCGACCCGTTCCTTGACCGGCTTGCGCCAGTCCTCATACGTGTCAAGTCCGCCGTTGGCATTGAGATCCTTGAACGTCCGTCCCTTCACCCTGATCAGGGCCTTGGCCCGGGCCTCGAGAACGGGGGGTCGACCGTGGTTGCCTTCGTCACCGATCGCGGTGTGGGCGACGTCAGGCGTCGGGGCGAGGTCGGCACGTGGCGAAGCAGTGGCGCCGACTCCGAGGGCGAACGTGAGGGGCAGCGCAGCAGTCACGCCGAGCAGTCCGCGACGTCGTCGCGAGCGGAGGGGTGTCTTCATCAGATCCATGGCTCCTCTTCGAACTGGATGGGGATGATCGGCACACGTTCGCGCCCCGGCGCGGCAGGCCCCAATGAGTTGCCATGAGTTGCCCCCACGTTGCCGCCCCACGGGACTGGCAACTCGTGACAAACGCCTTCCATGCGAGGGTGGGATCTGACTCAATGGGAGGAGGGCTCGTGCTGCGGCCCCTCGCCCACCAGGCCCAGCGGCATACGGCATCCTCCTGTTGAGACCCTCTCCGCCCCTCTTGGAACCTTCACCACAAAGGAACACCGTGAGCGATTCGGCCACTGCGAACATCGGCGTCATCGGCCTGGCCGTCATGGGCAGCAACCTCGCCCGCAACCTCGCCCGCCACGGGCACACGGTGGCCGTCTTCAACCGGACGCACGCGCGCACGCTCGCCCATCTCGAGGCCCATCGGGCGGACGGCACGTTCGTCGGCGCGGAGACCCTCGAGGAGTTCGTCGCCTCCCTCATCCGGCCGCGCAGGATCATCATCATGGTCAAGGCCGGCCCGGGCACCGACGCGGTCATCGACCAGCTCGCACCCCTGCTCGAGGACGGCGACATCGTCGTCGACGGCGGCAACTCCCACTTCGAGGACACCCGGCGGCGGGAGGCGGCCCTTCGGCAGGTCGGCCTGCACTTCGTCGGGACCGGCATCTCCGGTGGTGAGGTGGGCGCCTTGGAGGGACCGTCCATCATGCCCGGCGGCTCGAAGGAGTCCTACGAGGCGCTGGGACTGATCCTCGAGTCCATCGCTGCCAAGGTGGACGGGGAGCCGTGCTGCGCCTACATGGGCCCCGACGGAGCCGGGCACTTCGTCAAGATGGTCCACAACGGCATCGAGTACGCCGACATGCAGTTCATCGCCGAGGCCTACGACGTCCTCACGGCGGCCGGTCTGTCGGCCGGCGAGGTCGCCGAGGTCTTCCGTGAGTGGAACACCGGCGAGCTCGACTCCTTCCTCGTGGAGATCACGGCCGAGGTCCTCAGCCACGTCGACCCGTCGACGGGACGGCCTCTCGTCGAGCTCATCGTCGACCAGGCCGAGCAGAAGGGCACGGGCCGCTGGACCGTCCAGTCCGCCCTCGAGCTGGGGGTCCCGGTGTCGGCCATCGCCGAGGCGGTCTTCGCTCGTTCGGCCTCCGGCGACCGCACCGTCCGCGAGGTCTCCAGAGGCGTCCTCGTCGGCCCGGACCGCACGCTCCCGTCCTGGGCCGGCTCCGACCGCAAGCACCTGGTGGACGCGGTCCGCGACGCGCTCTGGTCGGCCAAGGTCGTCGCCTACGCGCAGGGCCTGCAGCAGATCCGCCAGGCGAGCGCGAACTTCGGCTGGGGCGTCGACATCGCGACCGTGGCGCGAATCTGGCGGGGTGGCTGCATCATCCGCGCGCGCCTGCTCAAGCAGATCAGCGACGAGTACGCCGCGGGGCAGCTGGCCACCCTCCTCGTCGCCCCGAGCATCCAGGCCGGCCTGGCCGATCGCCAGGAGTCGTGGCGACGGGTCGTTGCGGCAGCCGCGACGGCCGGGGTACCCGTGCCCGGCTTCTCCAGCGCCCTCGCCTACTACGACACCGTCCGCGCGGAGCGGCTCCCGGCCGCGCTGGTCCAGGGCCTCCGCGACAACTTCGGCGCGCACACCTACCGCCGGGTCGATCGGGAGGGCACGTTCCACACGCTGTGGTCGGCAGACCGGTCCGAGGTCGAGATCTGAGCGCCTCACTCGTGCACGTTCCCCTGCCTCCCAGCCAGGCGGCCTCGGCTGACGCCGTCGAGAGGCAACTACGTGGTCGTATGCCGCTGGGCTCGGTCGGACGCCTCGGCGTCGCCTTCTCGGGGGGCGTGGACTCCGGCCTCCTCCTCGCACTCGCCGTCCGTGCGCTCGGGGCCGACCGGGTGCTCGCGGTGATCGGCGTCTCCCCGAGCCTGGCCCGCGACGAGCTGCACGGTGCCCGGGACGTGGCGGCGGCCATCGGTGCGCCCGTCGTCGAGGTCGCGACGCACGAGGGCGACCACCCGATGTACCGGGCGAACGGTCCGGACCGCTGCTTCTTCTGCAAGGACGAGCTCTTCACCCGCATCTCGGACGAGGTGGCTGGTGCCCATGGGCTCGTCGCCGTGGCCTACGGCGAGAACGCCGACGACGCGCGGCGACCGGATCGTCCGGGCGCTCGGGCCGCGACGAACCACGACGTCCTGCGGCCCCTCGCGGATGCGGGACTGACCAAGGCGGACGTCCGGTCGCTTGCCCGGGCTCTGGGCCTGCCCAACGCCGACAAGCCAGCCGCGCCCTGCCTGGCCTCCCGCATCCCACACTTCTCCGAGGTCGACCCGGCGAAGCTCGCACAGGTCGAGGCGGCCGAGCAGGGGCTGCGGGCGCTGGGCTTCGCCGACTGCCGCGTCCGGCACCACGGCGACGTCGCTCGGGTGGAGCTGCCCGACGGTGAGCTGGCCCGAGCCATGGAGCCGGAGCTGCGCTCTGCGATCCACGCGGTGGGGCTCCAGGCCGGGTTCCGGTTCGTCGCCGTCGATGTCGCCGGCATCCAGTCGGGGGCGTTCACCCTGCCACTCGTGCGGCTCGGCGATGGCTGAGAGCACACCGGTGAGCCCGGGCGACCTCCAAGGCGTCGCCGAGCTCGACCTCGGACGGGCAGCCCGTCGGGGCTATCCCGAGGCGATCCTCTGCGAGCCGAAGACGCCCGGACAAGTGGCGTCGATCGCCTTGGCACTCAAAGACGCTCATGACAAGGGCACGACGACCGGGCCGGTGCTGTTCACCCGTGCCCCGGCCGCCCATGCGGAGGCCGTCCTCCGCGTGCTACCCGATGCGATGCACGATGAGGTCGGCCGGATCCTCGCCTGGCCCCCGCGGGCACCGGAGCCGACAGGCGGGCTCGTCGCGGTGCTGTGCGCGGGGACGTCGGACCTGCCGGTGGCTCGGGAGGCCCTCGTCACGCTGACCTATCTCGGACGTCCCACCGAGTTCGTCGTCGACGTCGGCGTGGCGGGGATCCACCGGGTGCTCGCGCGCGAGGACCTGATCCGGACGGCGCGGGCGATCGTCGTCGTCGCCGGAATGGACGGAGCGCTCGCGTCGGTCGTGGCCGGCCTGGCGAGCGCGCCGGTCGTCGCCGTTCCGACCTCCGTCGGGTACGGCGCGGCGTTCGAGGGGCTCGCTCCCCTGCTGTCGATGCTCAACGCCTGCTCCCCCGGGGTCGGTGTCGTCAACATCGACAATGGCTACGGTGCGGGCCACCTCGCGGCGCAGATCGCTGCCGATCCCGGCTGACGGCTCCGTGACCGCGGGTCAGCTCTCGAGCTTCCGGACGATGCGCTGGACGGTGAGCCAGCTGCGCGTGGTGATCTCGCGTCCGTAGGCCTTCTCCAGCGAGGCCATGAAACCCGAGGCCCGGCCGGGGTCGCTGGTGTCGATGACGGCGAGGACGACCCGGGCCCCAGGGTCGTACCGAACGGAGTGTGCCAGCCGGTCCGACTCCCCTGGCACGGTAGTCGTCCGCGGTGCGACGTCCTTGAGGAAGGTCGCGGTCAGATAGGTGCCACGTCCGTGGGTCAGGCCGGGAAAGGGGTCGCTGTCGACCAGTGCGCGAAGGTCTGGGTGCCCCCGGATGATGGTGCGGCTGGAGAGGCCGAGCTCGCTCGTGAGCGCCGCCTCGACCCGGTTCTCGAGGGCAGCGACGTCCGTGGCGGCGCTGTGGAAGACGATGTTGCCGCTGGAGAGCACTGACGACACGCCCTCGAACCCGAGCCCCTCGAACACCCGTCGCAGCTTGTCGTTCGTCATGTTCTTGCCACTCGGTGCGATCCCGCGCAGGAGTGCTGCGTAGCGGTTCAGGTCGCCCACCCTCAGGAACGCCCGTCGGGGGCGGGACCGCCCGGGACCAGTCCGGCGTCGACGGCGGCGGCCATCGCATGGTCGAGGACGTCGCGGACGGGGCGGTCCAGAGCGGCCGCAGCGCTCTCGACGGCGGAGAACTCGGGGGTCACGGTGATGATGCGACCGTGGCGGTGGGCCACCTTGACCGCCACCCCCTGTCCGTCCACGTCGACGTCGACCCAGGAGCGAGCGAGCGCCCAGCGCCGCACCCGGCTCTCCCGGAGGCCGATGGTGCTCGTCTGGGCCAGCACGAGGTCCCGGAGCCGGGTGGTGTCCGCGGGCTGCGCGAGGACGGACAGGGTGTGGGCGGTGCGGCCCTTCTTCATGACGATGGGGGTCAGCCAGGCATCCGCCGCGCCGTGCTCGAGCAGCGCCGTGAGGACGGACGGCCAGACGCGTGGGTCGAGGTCGTCGACGTTCGCCTCGAGCACCACCATGAGCGACTCGTCGAGTCCCTCATCGGCGGCCGCGCCGGCTGGTGCCACGTCGAGCCCAGGATGCTCGTCCCGCTCCGGCTCCCGGGAGCCCACGACCACGCGGGAGACGTTGGCCCGGTCGTCGACATCCCTGGTGCCGGCCCCGATGCCGACGGCCGCGACCTCCATCCTCGGCAGCGGGCCCTGCGCCGTCGCGATCGTCGTCAGCAGGGCGACGCCCGTCGGCGTCGCGAGCTCGCCGTCCCCTACCGCCTCCACGACCCACCCGACGGTCAGGCCGAGGACGGCGGGAACGGGCACCGCGACCCGCCCGTGGGAGCCGTGCACCGATCCAGAACCGACGGCGATCGCGCTGACGACGACCTCCGACACGCCCAGGTCCTCCACGGCCGCACACACCCCGACGACGTCGGCAATGGAGTCCCAGGCACCCACTTCGTGGAAGCGCACGTCGTCGACCGGGACTCCGTGGACCCTGGCCTCGACGCGGGCCAGCGCCTCGAACGCCGAATGCGCCTGGCGCCCAATGGCGTCCCCAAGGTCAGCGGAGGCGAGGAGCCGCCGGATCTCCGCCCATGGGCGGTGGGGCTGGTCCGGTCGAGCCAGCTCGATGCCGACCTTGAGGGCGCGCATCCCGGCCCGGGTCGTGTCGGCGGCCGTGATCCGGACCGTTCCCGGGATGACCGCCTCGACGGCGGACCGCACGACATCGAGGGACGCGCCGGCGTCGACGAGCGCGCCGAGCAGCATGTCGCCCGCCACTCCGGCCGACGCGTCGATCCACGCGGTCCGGCCAGGCGGAGCCGGCGGCCGGCTCACCTCTGTCGCGCTGGTGGGCATGCGCCACAGGCTAGGCGCTGCCCGCGCACTGAGCGCGGGAGGGCTGGGAGGACGCGGCTCCGGAAGGAGCTCAGCGGCATACGGCGTGGGACTGGTCAACCCGGCCGACCGCTCAACGCTGCGTCGTGTCGGTGACCTCGCCGACAAGCTCCTCGAGGACGTCCTCGAGGAAGACCACGCCCGTCACCTCTCCGGCTTCGTCGATGACGCGAGCGAGGTGTGCCCCCGTCAGCTGCATGGTGGCGAGGACGTCCTCGACCTCGTCGCCCTCCCGGACGGTGGCCAACCGGCGGATCCGCTTCGGGGGGACGGGCAGCTCGTGGCGCTCGTCGTCGGCGTAGAGCACATCCTTGAGGTGCAGGTATCCGGCGATGTCCCCGCCCGCGTCGAGGACCGGGTAGCGCGAGAACCCCTGCCTGGCGACGAGTCGCTCGATGTCCGCCGGGGTGGCACCGAGCTGCACGGTCGTCAGCCCCTCGAGCCCGACGGCGACGTCGCGAGCGAGCTTGTCGGAGAACTCGAGCGTCTTGGAGACGAGGCCGTGTCGCGCCTCCTCGATGAGTCCCTCGCGGTGGGACTCGCCGACGATGTGGGCCACCTCCTCCGCGGTGAAGGCCGACGAGATCTCATCCTTCGGCTCGATCCGGAAGAGGCGCACGAGCGCCTTGGCGAGCGTCTCCATCGCCCGGATGACGGGGCCCAGGGCACGGGTGATGGCGTAGAGCGGTGGCACGAGCAGGAGCGCGGACCGCTCCGGGCCGGCGATGGCGATGTTCTTGGGGATCATCTCCCCGACCACGACGTGCAGGTAGGACACGATGAGCAGGGCGATGGCGAGGGCCACGCCCCCTGCCCAGGCCGCTCCCATCCCCCACGCCGCGAAGATCGGCTCGAACAGGTGGTGCAGGGCAGCCTCGGCCAGGGCGCCCAGGCCCACGGAGCACACGGTGATGCCCAGCTGGGCGGTCGCGAGCATCGACCCGAGCCGCTCGACCGCCTCGATGCTCGTGGCCGCGCGCTTGCTTCCCGTAGCGGCGAGCGGTTCCAGCGCCGAGCGCCGGACGGCCATCGCCGCGAACTCGGCGCCGACGAAGAACGCGTTGCCGAAGAGCAGGACCACGGAGACGACATAGACCCAGGCGCCACTCATCGCGGCACCCCCGCCACGGTGTCAGGCCCAGCACCGGGACGCTCCGGGCCGTGATGCTCCGGGCCGGCAGGCTCCGGCGCCGAGTCGGGGTCCGGGACGAAGCGCAGGCGGTCGACCCGGCGCCGCGCCATGCCCGTCACGTGGATGCGCCAGCCGGGGACCTTGATCACGTCGCCGACGACCGGGACCCGGCCGAGCCGGGCCATGACGTAGCCGCCCATCGTCTCGTACGTCGAGCCGTCGGCCACGTCGGCGTCGAAGGCGTCCCGCACCTCGTCCGGTCGCCACAGCCCTGGTACCGTCCACGACCCGTCAGTCAGCTCGCGACCGCTCTGCCGCCTCCGGTCGTGCTCGTCCGCGACCTCACCGACGATCTCCTCGACGACGTCCTCGAGCGTGACGACCCCGGAGGTGCCGCCGTACTCGTCGACGACGACGGCCATCTGGAAGCCGCCCGCACGCAGCTGCCGCAGCAGCGGCTCGAGCCGGATCGTCTCGGGCACGACGAGGCGGTCGGACATGAGCGCGGACACCGGGACGTCCTTGCGGCGGTCGTGCGGAACAGCCATGGCGCGCTTGACGTGGACCACGCCGTCGATGTCGTCCCAGTCGTTGCCGAGGACCGGGAACCGCGAATGACCAGTGCGCCGCGACAGCCGGAGGACGTCGTCGGCGGACTCGTCCCGGTGGATGCCGGCACAGCGCACGCGCGGGGTCATGACGTCGTCAGCGGTGCGCTCGCCGAAGCCGAGCGTCTTCGTCAGCAGGCGCGCGGTCGTGACCTCGAGGGTTCCCGCCTCGGCGGATCGCTGCACGAGGCTCGCCAGCTCCTGCGGCGTCCGCGCGCCGGAGAGCTCCTCCTGGGGCTCGATCCCGATCGCGCGCAGGAACGCGTTGGCCGAGCCGTTGAGGACGAGGATGAGGGGCTTGGCCACCGTCGCGAAGATCCGGACGGGCAGGGCGACGACCTTCGCGGTCGTCAGCGGGGCCGAGATGCCGAGGAACTGCGGGAGCAGCTCGCCGAAGACCATCGAGAACGCCGTCGCCAGCACGAGGGCGAGGGTGCTCGAGATGGCCGCGACCGCTGGCTGCCCGAGCCCGAGGCTGCTCAACGGGCCGCTCAGGAGGCTGCCGATGGACGGCTGGGCGAGGTAACCGACGACGAGAGTCGTGATGGTGATGCCGACCTGGGCCGCCGACAGCTGGGTGGACAGCTGCTTGAGGGACTGGAGCACGATCCGCGCGTGGCGGTCCCCGGCGTCAATCGCCTTCTGGACGGTCGGCCGGTCGAGGGCGACGAGGGAGAACTCCGCAGCGACGAAGACGGCGGTGCCGCCGGTCAGGAGGATCGCTGCGAGCAGGAGCAGCCACTCCATCACCGCGTCCTCACCGCATCCTCACCTGCCCCAACGTGCCCTCACCGCGCCCCACTATATGGACCCGTCACGGCACCGGGGGCGGTGTGGTTGAGTTGGACGCACACCAGGAATCGCCCTTCGGGGCCTTGAAGGAGGCGTTGTGACAGCCGCGTCGGCCGCCACTCCAGCACAGCCCGCCACCGGCGGCGCCACGCCGTCCGCCGATCCGCAGCAGGGCCGGATCGAGGTCCGTGGACTCACGAAGCGGTTCGGTCGGTTCACCGCCGTCGACCACCTCGACCTCGATGTCGTGCCCGGCCGGATCACGGGCTTCCTCGGCCCCAACGGCGCCGGCAAGACGACGACCCTGCGGATGCTCCTCGGGCTGATCCGCCCGACCGCCGGCACCGCAACCATCGAGGGGCGTCGGTACCACGACATCGCCAACCCACTCACCGTCGTGGGTTCGGCGCTCGAGTCGACGAACTTCCACCCGGGACGGACCGGGCGCAACCACCTGCTGGCCCTCGCCTCCGCTGGCAACATCCCGGCCAGTCGCGTCGACGAGATGCTCGAGCTCGTCGGCATCCCCGCCGCGGCGGGCAAGCGCGCAGGTGGCTACTCGATGGGGATGCGACAGCGGCTCGGGCTCGCGGCCGCGCTGCTCGGGGATCCTCGAGTCATCATCCTCGACGAGCCGGCCAACGGCCTGGACCCCGACGGCATCCGGTGGCTGCGCGGGTTCCTGCGCCACCTTGCATCGGAGGGGCGCACCCTGCTCATCTCGAGCCACATGCTGTCCGAGGTGGAGCAGACCGTCGACGACGTCGTCATCATCGCGAACGGCAAGCGGGTCGCGCAGGGCACCGTCGAGGAGCTCCGAGGTGAGCCGACCGCGTTCGTGCGCACCTCCGACACCGACCGGCTGGCCAGCACCTTGGCCGGGCGCGGACTGGGCCTCAAGCGCAAGGACGGCGGCATCCAGGTGACGACGGAGGACCTCGCAATGGTGGGAGACCTGGCGCACGCGGCTGACATCGCGATCCATGAGCTGCGCGCCGAGAAGACCCATCTCGAGGAGCTGTACTTCAACCTCACCGACTCGGACCAACACCGCAACCGCAACCTCGGCGAGGCGGCCGCACCGCTCGGCCAGCTGCCCCCGCCGAGCGGGCCGCCCATCGACCCGAGGCTGCTCGCGGTCACCCCGGACGCTGCGCCGCCGGACCCGAGGGAGCCCGAGACGCACGGACAGGAGGAGTCGCGGTGACCAAGGCCGTCAGCTCGGAGTTCCGCAAGTTCTTCACGACGCGGCTGTGGTGGGGCATGCTCATCGCGATCGTCGTGGCCGGAGCCGGCTTCGCTGCACTCTTCGCGTTCCTGTTCACGAGCGATGCCGTGATCGGCGAAGGCGGCCCCGGTCTCCCGACCACCGACGCCGAGCTGGCCCGGACCACCTTCACGAGTGGCATCGGCGTCGGCTACCTGCTGACTCTGGCCATCGGGGTCATGACCGTCGGGGCCGAGTATCGCCACAAGACGATCACCGCCACGTTCCTGGCCGAGCCCAAGCGCACCCGCGTCATGGTCGCCAAGACCATCCTGCTGCTCGTCCTCGGCGCCCTGTACGGGCTCGCGTCGCTGACCGCATCGGTCGTCACCGGGGCGACGATCCTGGCGTCACGCGGACACGAGCCCTTCGGGGATCCGGAGATCTGGCGAACCCTGGCCCTGTCCCTCCTGGTCCTCGGCCTCTGGGCGCTCATCGGCCTCGGGGTCGGCATCCTCATCCCCAACCAGGTCGCGGCCCTGCTCATCGCCGTCGGCGCCGCCTGGATCGTCGAGCCGATCATCGGAGCCGTCCTGCCGCTGACCGACATCGGCGCGGACATCGCCCGTTACCTGCCAACGCAGGCGACGAACGCGACCTTGAACGTGCAGAACTTCAACTTCGGCGGAACGGTGTCCGACCAGCTTGCGTGGTGGGCGGGCGCGCTCGTACTCACCGGATATGCCCTGGTCATGGCGCTCATCGGCACGATCCGCACGGTCCGCGCCGACATCTCCTGACCGGGCCATTGGCCCGGTCGACCCACAACACGTGTCCGTATGCCGCTGAGCCGGCTCCCCCTGTCACCACACCCTTTGCGCGTCTTTCGCCATTCAGACGTCTGTCGGGGCCGGATGCGTTCGGGGCTAGGCTTGGCGTGTACTCCGCACGACGCACCCCAGGCAACGAAAGAGGCGCATTCGCGTGTCTGAACAGTCCACGTCCGGCGACCCGATGGCATCCTTCGGACCGAACGACTGGCTCGTAGACGAGCTGTACCAG
>NZ_JBEDUL010000141.1:0-8748 GCF_040414665.1 Intrasporangium sp. | reverse complement strand
CGGGCGAGGGAGTCGATGGAGCTCTGGTAGGTCGTCTTGCCGATGCTGTCGTACACGACGGGGACGCCCGCGCCATCGGTGAGCTCGCGAACTCTGGTCGCGACGTCCTCGCGGGTGTAGACGATCGTGTGCTCGCACCCGTGGGCCCGCGCCACGGCGGCCTTTGAGTCCGTGGAGACCGTGCCGATGACCTTGATCCCCAGCAGTCGAGCCCACTGCGCGAAGATGAGCCCCACGCCACCGGCGGCGGCATGAAGCAGGACGGTGTCTCCCTCCTGCAGCGGCGCGATGCGCCGCAGGAGGTAGGCCGAGGTGAGCCCACGCATCGTCATCGCGGCCGCGGTGTCGAAGGGAATCGTCTCGGGAAGCTTGATGAGATGGTCTGCAGGCATCGTGCGCTCGGTGCTGTACGCACCCAGCGGGCTACCGGTGTAGGTGACCCGGTCGCCCGGGACGAAGGCGGTGACGCCAGTGCCCACCGCCTCGACGATCCCCGCAGCCTCGACGCCCATGCCCGCCGGGAGCGCCGTTGGGTAGAGACCGCTGCGGAAGTAGGTGTCCGCGAAGTTCAGGCCGACGGCCGCATGACGCACTCGCACCTCTCCGGCCCCCGGCGCGCCCACCTGGAGGGACTCCCACTTCATGACCTCGGGGGCACCGGTCTGGTAGAAGCGAATACCTTTCGCCATCTGGTTGTCTCCTGTGTTTGTGCGTGGGGCAGCAAGGCCCCCGGTTGGTGGATCCGAAGATTCGCCGGGTCGCTGCGGCGAGGTAGGTTTAGCGGGGACCGAGGCCCGCTCCGGGGCGAGGAAGGACATCTCCTTCTCGCGTTGACACAACGGTAGGTGGGCGTCGACAAGGGTGCTTTACTGAAAAGGACAAGGTCCTTATCCCTTTGGGACAGGTGTCGGCGTGGTCCACAGACTCTCGTTCGTCCGCTCTGCGAGCCTCAACGGATACCTCGGGCTCGCCCGGTCCCTGCACCTCGACGCGCCCCAGCTGATGCGAGGCGTCAGGCTCGACCCAGCCGACCTCAGGAATCCGGACAAGTGGTTGCCGGCCGGTGCGGTGGCCCGACTTCTCGATGTCTCCGCGACGACGTCGGGGCGCCCGGACTTTGCTGTCCGACTCGCAGAACGGCGCCGGCTGTCCACGCTGGGACCACTCAGTGTCGTGCTCCGCGAGGAGCCCGACCTGCGCAGTGTCATCAAGCTGCTGATGCGCTACGAGCACAGCTACAACGAGGCTCTCCGCCTGCGCCTCGACGACTCGGAAGAGATCGCCACGCTGCGGTTGTGGTTCGAGTTCGGAGAGCCGGCGCCAACTGGGCAGGCACTTGCCCTGGCCGCCGCCGCGCTCCACGGCATCGTGCGTCAATGTGCGGGACCGAACTGGCAACCCTTGGCCATCTGTTTCCAGCACCGCGCCCCGGCAGACCTCTCGACGTTCCATCGAGCCTTCGGCCCCGGCCTGCAGTTCGAGCACGACTTCACTGGCCTGGTGCTCTACTCCAGAGACCTCCGCGTCAAGAACTGTCTGTCCGACCCACTCATGCGGCCTTACGCCCAGCGATTCCTCAACTCGGTCATCTCGCCGCGCGCGAAGACCTCCAAGGACAGGGTGAGGGATCTCGTGGAGTTTCTGTTACCCCTGGGAAAGTGCTCCATGGACCAGGCCGCCCGAGCCCTCGGCGTCGACCGCAGGACCCTGCACCGCCACCTCGCAGAGGAGGGGGAGACCTTCAGCTCGATCGTGCACTCGACGCGTGCCGGGCTCGCCGAGCGCTACCTGTCGAGCGACCGGCACTCCATGACCGACGTCTCCCTGCTGCTCGGGTTTGCCGCTCCAAGCGCCTTCTCCCGTTGGTTCCACCAGCAGTTCGGCGTCACTCCCAGCGAGTGGTGTGCAGCCAGTCGCGCCTGATCGTGTCGGGTCACCCGAGATGGGTGACCTCGTTGGCCGGATCACCTTCCTACCGTGGTGGCAGACGCGAAGGGAGAACGTCATGGAGGGACCCGCGGACGCCCCCACACCGTTCAGTGCGGACGACTACCTGGAACGTGCCAAGAGGGTCGTCGCCTCGGCCGCGGAACAGGGCCTCGACGGCGTCCTCGTCACGCCGGGCCCCGACCTCGTCTGGCTGACGGGCTACCAGCCGACCGCGATCACCGAGCGGCTCACCGTGCTCGTGCTGTCGCGGGAGCGGGAGCCGACGCTGCTCGTCCCCGCGCTCGAACGGCCCGATGCCGAGGCGGCCGAGGGCGCCAAGGGCCTGTCCCTGAAGGACTGGGCCGACGCCACCGACCCGTATGCCGCCGCGGCCGACCTGTTGCGCCCGGACGGCGCGTATGGGGTCTCCGACTCGGCGTGGGCCCTTCACCTACTCGGGCTCCAGGCAAGGTTGCCTGGGTCGACGTACCGGTCCCTCACCGAGTGCCTCCCCATGATGCGGGCGGTCAAGGATGCCGACGAGCTGGGTCGTCTCGCGGCGGCTGGCGCCGCGGCCGACGCGGCCTACGGTGAGATCGTCAAGCGCCGGTTCGAGGGGCGGCGGGAAACCGAGGTCGCGGCCGACCTCGCGGCCCTCCTGCGCGAGTTCGGCCACGAGCAGGTGGACTTCACCGTCGTCGGGTCCGGACCCAATGGCGCCAACCCGCACCATGAGGCGGGCGACCGGGTGATCCAGGCCGGGGATGCGGTGGTGCTCGACTTCGGCGGACTCAAGTACGGCTACGGGTCCGACACCACGCGCACGGTGTGCGTCGGCGAGCCGAGCGACGAGATCGGGAAGGTTCACGAGATCGTCCGCCGGGCCCAGCAGGCCGGAGTCGAAGCGGTGCGCCCCGGCGCGACCTGCCAGGACATCGACCGTGCTGCCCGGGCCGTCATCACCGACGCGGGGTACGGCGAGGCGTTCATCCACCGCACGGGCCACGGCATCGGCGTCACGACGCACGAGCCGCCCTACATGGTCGAGGGAGAGGACCGCCCGCTCGTGCCGGGCATGTGCTTCTCCGTCGAGCCCGGCATCTACCTCGCTGGCCGGTTCGGCGTGCGCATCGAGGACATCGTCACCGTGACCGAGGACGGGGTGCGTCGCCTCAACAACACCGATCACGGGCTGCACCTCGTCGAGTGACGGTCAGGGTTGGGGGTCACCCGAAATAGGTGATGCCACTGTCTTGGCCGCGGCCAAACCATTGGCGTGTCGGACGTTCGGGGACTCCATCAAGGAGGGGTAGAGATGCGGCCTGATCACGTGTCCACGTCAATGCACACCGTTGGGTGGTGGACGACATGAGTACTGCGGATGCGTCCGCCGACCAGCCGGTGGTACCTGCGGAGTCCAGGGCCCGGGCCAAGCTGCCCGCCAGGGCATACATCTCCTGGGTCGCCCTGGCCCTGATGACCACCAGCTCGGTGGCGAGCCTCCGCCCGTCGCCGACGATGGCGATGTACGGCCTGGCGTGCGTCTTCCTCTACCTGCTTCCGGCCGTCGTCTTCCTGCTGCCCACGTCGCTGGTGTCCGCGGAGCTCGCGTCCGGGTACGACGGAGGCGTCTACAACTGGGTGTCTCGCGGGATCTCCAAGCCAATGGGCTTCCTCGCGGTGTGGTGCCAGTTCGCAATGACCATCTTCTACTACCCGAGCCTGCTCGGCTTCGTGGCGAGCACGCTCGCCTACGTGATCAATCCGGAGCTCGCAAGCAGTGGCGTGTGGACCGCGATCGTCATCGTCGTCGTCTACTGGTCCGGCGTGTGGGTCTCCTCGCGGGGCACCAAGGGCGTCGCCGGTCTCGCCAGCGGCGGCCTCATCATCGGCACTCTCATCCCCGGTGTGCTCCTCGTGACCCTGGGCGTCGTCTTCCTCGGACAGGGAAACGCGTCCGCGGCGCCGATGACCGCCGACCACCTGCTCCCCGCGTGGGCGGGCCTGTCGAGCCTGGTGCTCATCGTCAACAACTTCCTGTCCTACTCGGGCATGGAGATGAACGCGGTCCACGTCGGCTCGCTTCGGAACCCGGGCAAGGAGTTCCCGCGGGCGATCTTCCTCGCCATGGGCCTGGTCCTGGCCATCTTCATCCTTCCGGCGCTCGCGATCAGCTGGGTGGTCCCGGCCGAGCAGCTGTCGCTCACTGCCGGCATCATGCAGGCCTTCGACGCCGTGTTCGCCTACTTCGGCTCCCAGTGGCTCACACCGATCATCGGCATCATGCTCGTCACGGCCTCGCTCGGCGGCATGCTGACCTGGCTCGCCGGCCCCTCGAAGGGCCTGCTGCTCATCTCCCGCCAGGAGGGCTACCTCCCGCCGTTCCTCCAGAGGCTGAACAAGAACGGGATCCAGCAGAACATCCTCGTCACCCAGGGAATCATCACCACCGTCATCGCCCTCGGCTATGCGTTGGTCCCCAGCGTGAGCAGCGCCTACTGGATCTTCTCCGTCATCACGACGCAGGTGTACCTGATCATGTACCTGCTGATGTTCGTCGCCGCGGTTCGGTTGCGCCGCAACGACCCCGACCACCCGCGCGGTTACCGGGCACCGATGCTCGGAGCCCTGTGCGGAGTCGGATTCGCGGCCTCGCTCGCCGCCCTCCTGATCGGCTTCGTCCCGCCGTCGCAGTTCGAGTCAGGCAATGCCGGCGTCTACCTGCTCATCGTCGCCGGCGGTGCGCTCGGCCTCGGTCTGCTCGTCCCGTTCCTCTTCTACCGCCTGCGCAAGCCGTCCTGGAAGCTGCCCGAGGGTTCGGAGGTGAGCCCGTCATGACCACCGTCACTGAACAGTCGTCAGACACCGAGCGAAGGACGATCTACATCGTCGCTTGTGTCGTCGTGGTGGCCCTCCTGGTCGTCGCCCTGTTCTCGTATCGCTCGAAGGAGTCGACGGAGCAGGCCAACCAGAAGGCGAACCAGCTCATTGCGGCACTGACCGCAGCCGGAGCGGCGACGCCACAGAAGGACATGATCGTTCGCACCCTCGGGGACGACGGCGGCGCCGTCTGCAAGGACCCGAACGGGGCCCTGAGCAGGGCCACCCTGCTGGGTTCGCTCATGAACGGTGCGGGCGGCCCCGGGATGCGTCCGATCATCGCCGACAACCGCATGGTCAAGGGCGCCGTGCTCATCATCCAGGTGTACTGCCCGGACGAGCTGCCGTCCTTCCAGGAGTTCGTCGACAGCCTCAACTTCGACAACACGATCAGGGGCTGAGCGGATGGAACTCCGTGACCGGGTGGCCGGTCTGATGGAGCAGGCTCGCACCGACCTGACCGAGCTCGTCGCGATCCCCTCCGTGGCGGATCCGCGGCAGTACCCGCCCGAGGAGTGCGCCCGTGCCGCGAAGTGGGTGCTCGACGCCTTCGCCACAGTGGGTTTCGCCGACGCTCGCCTCGCGGAGACCGCGGACGGCAGCCAGGCCGTCGTCGGCTCGCGCCCGTGCGGTGACCCCGACGCGCCCACGGTCCTGCTGTACGCCCACTACGACGTCCAGCCGCCGTTGAACGAGGAGGCTTGGCGCACCCCACCGTTCGCGCTCACCGAGGTCGGCGACCGCTGGTACGGCCGAGGCAGCGCCGACTGCAAGGGCAACATCGTCATGCACCTCACCGCGCTGCGGGCTCTTGGAGCTGACATCCCCGTGAACCTCAAGCTCGTGGTCGAGGGCTCGGAGGAGCAGGGCACCGGAGGGCTCGAGGCCTTCGTCCCGCCCAACGCCGACCTCCTGCGTGCCGACACGATCCTCGTGTGCGACACAGGAAACGCGGCGGTCGGGGTCCCGGCAGCCACGGTGAGCCTGCGAGGGATGGTCAACCTCGTCGTCTCGGTCGAGGCCCTCGCGTCGGAGCTCCACTCCGGCATGTTCGGCGGGGCCGCGCCGGACGCCCTGGCCGCCCTGGTGGCGATGCTCGCCACGCTGCGGGACGGCGCGGGCAACACGACCGTCTCTGGACTCGACAACACCGGCACGTGGACTGGCGAACCGTACCCCGCAGAACAGTTCCGCAGCGACGCAGGTGTCGTCGAGGGTGCTGCGCTCCTCGGGGACGGCACGGTCTCCGACATGCTGTGGGCGAGGTCGTCGGTCACGATCCTCGGCATCGACTGCCCGCCTGTCGTGGGATCTGCGGCCGCCATCACCCCGAAAGCCCGGGCCCGACTCAACCTCCGCATTCCGCCGGGCACGGCCCCTGAGGAAGCTGAGAAGGCGCTGCGCGAGCACCTGCTCGCCGCAGCCCCGTGGGGCGTACACGTGACGATTGACACCGAGGCGACGGGGTCACCGTTCCATGCCGCGACGGACGGCCCCGCCTACGCGGCCATGGCCGCTGCGATGGAGGAGGCGTACGGCAGGCCGATGGCCACCCTCGGCCAGGGCGGCTCGATCCCGCTGTGCAACGTGTTCGCCGAGACCTATCCCGACGCCGAGCTGTTCCTCATGGGGGTGGAAGAGCCGCAGGCACTGATCCACGCCCCGAACGAGAGCGTCGACCCCTCGGAGATCGCCAACATGGCGCTGGTCGAGGCCCTCTTCCTCCAGCGATACGCAGCGACCCGCCGCTGAGCCCGCTCTGACCGGCACCGGCCCTCTTCCATCGTGGCACCCAGGCAGCCCTCGGCGTCGGAGGAGGCGGGCCCCCCGGGCGGTCGGCTCCGCCCGAAGCGCCGCGGGTTCTGGGCGCGCCTCGCCGACGTCGCCCAAGATCTTGCTGGCGAGGTCCCGGCCACACCCGAGCCGGTGCCGGCTCAGCCACCCGAGGCGGTGCTGGAACTGCTGCGCAGCCTCGGCGTGGCCCTGACCCGGGCGGGTGAGCCGGCGGATCGGGTGACCCAGATCCTCGACGAGGTCGCCAGGATGTACGGCGCCACCGGCGTGACGTTCTTCATCGTGCCCACGGGACTGTTCGTGCGCATCGACCTCGGCCCCTCGAGCCAGCTCGACTTCAAGACCGGCAACAGCACGCCGATTCGCCTCGACCAGGTGGACGCCCTCTACCGCCTCGTCGACGACATCCGGCACGCCACGGTCGATGTCGACACCGCGAGCCGGCGCCTTGACGAGCTGCTGACGTCACCGCCGCGGTTCGGGCCCGTCGTGGCCGTCGTCGGCAGCGGCGTCCTCACGCTGGGACTGGGGCTGATGCTCAACCCGACCGTCGCGGCCATGCCGGCCTTCGTCCTGCTCGGCTTCCTCACCGGGCTCATGCGGTGGTGGACGGACAAGGACCCGATGCTCTCGCTGATGCTGCCGGTCGCCACGGCGTTCGTGGTGACCTGGGTGGTGTTCGGCTGGCTGGCACCGCTGCTCGACTCCCCACCACTCGAGATCGTCATTCCGGCCCTCGTCACGTTCCTGCCCGGGGCTGCCCTCACCATGGGCACCGTCGAGCTGTCGAGCGGCGACATGCTGGCGGGCTCGGCCCGGCTGGTCTACGGTCTCGAGCGCCTGCTCCTGCTGTCGTTCGGTATCGCGATCGGGGCACAGCTGGCCGGCACGCCGGCCCTGTCCGGTGAGCCTGTCCGCGCGCTCGGTGCGCTGGCGCCGTGGGTGGGAGTGCTCGTCTTTGGCCTCGGCCAGTACATCGCGTCGTCGGCGCCCCGTGGCACCTTCGGCTGGCTGCTGGTGGCCCTCTACGTGGGGTATGCCGCTCAGTTCCTTGCCGGACGCGCGCTGGGATCGCTGGGGGCGAGCTTCGTCGCGGCGGCCGTGGTGCTTCCCGTGTGCTACGCCATCCAGAGCCGCAGAAGCGGTCCACCGGTGCCGGTGACATTCCTGCCGACCTTCTGGCTGTTGGTGCCCGGCGCGTTGGGCCTTCAGGGCGTCGCCCAGATCATCGGCGCCGATCAGGCCGCCGGGCTGGGCGACTTCCTCAACGCGCTCCTGTCGATCGTTGCCATCGCCGTCGGCGTGCTCGTCGGCTTCGGCATCTCGGAGCGCCTGGGCCGGGCCACCTCGACCTGGCGCGGGATCTAGCCGTTCCGCGCCACGACGTTGCGTCCCAGCGGTGTCATGACGATGCCGTATGCCGCTGAGCTCGCTCCCAGTCCCACCCCAGAGGGCGTCGGCTGGCCTCAGAACGCGCGGGCCGCAAAACGCCCAAAAGGTATTGACAAGGTGCATCGGTCGAACATATGTTCTAGACATGGCAAATGCGGCGCTGCTCGAGCAGCTTCGGACGCGGCTCACCGAGGTGGAGGCGCGGCACGAGGCGGATGGCCGGGCGGCTGCCGAGGCGTTCTGGTCCTCGCTCGGCGCCGTGGCCGGCACCGCCGGCACCGCCGGCTCACCCGGCGCCGGCTCGCCGGGTGCGGGCGCGGAGGGTGCGGGCGCGCCGCGCCCGGCGGGACGCGGTCGGCGTCCGCGGCTGCGTGAGGTGGGGGGCCGTGCGCCTGGCGGGGTGTGGGCGCACGTGCCGGCGGAGGGGCCGTTGCCGTTCCTGCCGCGGGAGGTGGAGTCGGTGTCCCTGTCCGAGCTGGATCTGGACGGTGCGGACGCGGACTGGTTCGAGGCGAACTACCCGGGCCCGACGGAGCCGCCGGAGTTCGGTGAGCCGGTCGCGGTCAAGGTCGATGCGCTGTTGGGGCGGCCGCTGGTGCGGCACGGCTCGGACCTGCTCACCCACACGGTCTCGCACCTGGCCGGGCTGCGGGCCGAGCAGGAGGTGATGCTGGTCAACGTGCTGGCCGAGCTGCTCGACCGCGGCGAGCAGCCCCCGGGCGGGCTGCGGGTCACCGACTGGCTCCGCTCGCT
>NZ_JBEDUL010000140.1:0-81241 GCF_040414665.1 Intrasporangium sp. | reverse complement strand
ACGCACCGTCGCCCGACTGCTGGCGCGCTGGCCGACGGCAGGACTGGCCGTCGCCGTGATCGATCACGGCCAGCCGACCTGGTTCCACAACCACGGGGTCGCCGACGTGACAACCCGGGCACCGGTCACCCCGGACACCGTGTTCCGGGTCGGTTCGCTCACCAAGACCTTCACCGCCGTGGCGATCCTGCAGCTCTGCGAGCAGGGCCGGGTCGACCTCGACGTTCCCGCGAACGAGTACCTGAGGACCTTCCGGCTGCGCCCGACTCGGCCGGACCTCCAGCCGGCCACCCTGCGTCACCTGCTCACCCACACCGCTGGTGTCGGCTACTGGCGGCGGCTGTCCGACCTGCTCCACCCAGCCTCGGGCTCGGGAGTGGAAGCCCGTCGACTGATTCCGCTCGGTGAGTACTATCGTCGCGGGCTGCCCCAGGAGGTGCAGCCCGGCACCAAGTGGGTCTACAGCAACCACGGCTTCGCCGCGCTCGGCCAGGTTGTGGAGGACGTGTCCGGCCAGACCCTGCGCGACTACCTGATCGAGCACGTGCTCGACCCGCTCGGGATGGACCACACCGACCTCGCCAGGTCCGACCGGGTGCGGCCGCGGCTGGCCACCGGCTACGTCGTCCGCGCCCGGGGGCTCGAGCCAGTCGCGGACCGGGAGGTCCCCACCCCCGGCGGCGGTGGCCTCTACTCGACCTCGGCCGACCTTGCTCGCTACGTCGAATGCCTTCTTCACGGCAGCCAAGGCCCAGGCGGCCGGATCCTCCAACCGCAGACGGTGGCGCAGCTGTTCGCCCCGCACTTCCAACCCGACCCGCGCCTCCCCGGCATGGGGCTGGGCTTCGAGCTCGGCGCCGAGGACGGGCACCGCACCGTCGACAAGAGCGGCGTGGTGTCGGGCTTCCTCGCCGACCTGACCATGTGCCCGGCTGCAGGCGTCGGCGTCGTGGTCCTGGCCAACACCGGCGGGCTGAGCGCCCAAGGTGCCCCGGTCCCCGTCGGATCGGTCCTGATGCGTCAGCTCCTCGGCCTGCCCGGGGACCCGCTGCGCACCGACATCCCGCCCCGACCGGACGTCTGGGCCGAGCTGTGCGGCTGGTACTCACCTGCCCCCGGACCGGTGACGAACCTCTTCGCGCGGGCCTTCATGGGCGCCGGTGCCGAGGTGGTCGTCGACAACCACGGGCTTGTCCTCAAGCCTCTCAACCCCGTGCCTGCCCTTCGCCGCGGCATGGTGCTCCACCCCGACGACCCGGACGACCCGCAGGTGTTCCGAGTCGACCTCTCGGAGCTCGGAATGGGCGCGCTCCCCGTCGTCTTCACCGGCACCGGGAACGGCGATCACCCCCCGCGGCTGTGGTTCGACCTCATGGCGTTCGACAAGCGTTCCGACGTGCGCAACCCCCGTCGGCTGGCCACAGCGAGCATCCTCACCGCCAGTGCGGCCCTCCTCGCCGCCCACGTCACGCGGCGCGGCACCCGGCACGGCGACCTGTCCTGAAGGAGAAGCGATCATCATGCGAACCCGACTTCACCGGACGAGGGACTGGCCCAGGCTCGTCCACCTTCCCGACGTGTCCCTCTACGTCGACGTCGTGGGGCAGGGCGAACCGATCGTGCTCATGCACGGCGGACCCAGCGCCGACCTGTGGACCATGGGTGCCTTCCGGAAGCTGGCGGACCAGTTCACCGTGGTCCTCTACGACCACCGGTGCAACGGGCGCTCGACCGGGCCTCCCGCACCCTCGATGACCTGGGACAACCTCACCGCCGACGCCGAGGCACTGCGCCGACACCTCGGCTTCGACCGGTGGGCCGTCCTCGGCCACTCCTTCGGCGGCCACGTCGCCCTCGAGTACGCCCTGCGGTACCCGGACCGCCTGACCCGACTCGTCCTCGTCGACACCGGAGCGGATGCCCGGTGGTCCCGCGAGAACGCCCTCCGGGTGCTGGCCGAGCGCGGCTACAGCCAGGCCAAGATCGAGCTCGTCCGGCGTTGGTTCAGCGGCGAGTTCGAGGCGCGCGAGTACCTGCCGATCTTCTGGCGGATCAGCGGCGCCTACATGCCCAACCACGGCTTCCGCGGCATGGTTCGCGAGCTGGCCGAGGGGGGCTGGCGGTCCAGAATCCGTCCGGAGCCCTTCCTCTTCGCTGGGCGCTCGCTCCTGCCGGGCTGGTCCGTCGTTGACCGACTCGGCGAGATCACCGCTCCGACCCTCGTGATCGCCGGGCGCGAGGACTTCATCTTCCCGCCGGACTGCCAGCGCGAGCTCGTCGACGGGATTCCCGGCGCCCAGCTCGCCCTCATCGACGAGGCCGGCCACAACCCGCAGGACGAGATGCCGGCCGAGGTGATGGCCGTGCTGCGGCCGTTCCTCGCCGGCACAGTGATCGGAACACCACTCAACTGATCGGGTAGCCAGGCACTCGGGCGGACGGATGGCCTCAGGATCCAGCAGTCAGCACGACGCCGTCCGACGACGAGGTCATCGTGCACGAGGCGAGGTCGGCAACGACGAAGTCAGCACCATCAAGGTCAGCCGCACTGTGCGACGTCGCCACACCCAGCACCCGCGCTCCGGCAGCGAGAGCGGCTTCGACCCCGGCTGGAGCATCCTCGATGACAAGGCACTCGCGGATGTCCCTGCCCAGCTCAGCAGCCGCCTTCAGGTAGCCCTCGGGGTGGGGCTTGCCGTGCCTCACGTCCTCTGCCGCGACCAACACCTGCGGGACAGGCAGGCCCGCGGCACCGAGCCGCGCCGCCATGAGCGCGCGCGACCCCGATGTCACCGCCGCCCATCGATCTGAAGCGAGGCGTGGCAGCAAGTCCCTGGCGCCCGGCAATGCGACGACGTCCACCAGATCATGGAGATCAAGGTCCTCCACTTCCGCCACCGCCCCGGCGCGCAGCTCCTCTGCGACGAACTGGGCCACGGTGTCCTCGGTCCGGCGACCATGACAAACGCGCAGAACCGTGCTTGCCTCGATGTCGTGTCTCGCCGCCCACGTTCGCCAGGTCCGTTCCACCGCAGCCGTCGAATCCACCAGAGTGCCGTCGACATCGAAAAGGACGGCCTGGACGTCAAATCGCATGGGTACACGGTAAACGTGCCAACCATCCCTCCGACGAGGGGCGCAGCTGGCCGACGAGCACGTGTCCGGCCTGTACAGAGTTGAACACTCATCATGGATGACAGCAGCTTCGGCCAGGCAGTCCAGGACCTCGTCTCCCGAGACGCGGACCTCGCGCGCATCGTGCGCGAGCACGGTCGCCCCGTGCTGTGGACCCGGCCGCCGGGATTCCCGGCGCTCGTCCTGTTCATCCTGGAGCAGCAGGTGAGCCTGGCCTCCGCGGCCGCCGCCTACTCGCGTCTCGCCGAGAGCCTCGGCGGCATGTCACCCGAGGCGATCGCCACGTCGACGTCCGAGGACCTGCGCGCGAGCGGGGTGTCCCGGCAGAAGGACCGGTACCTACGGGCCCTGTCAGCCGCCGTGTTGGACGGCACGCTCGACCTCGAAAGCCTGGCGGAGCTCCCGGACGACGAGGTGCGGCGGGCCCTTGTCGCCCTCCCCGGCATCGGACCGTGGACCGCGGACGTCTACCTCCTCGCCTGCCTCGGGAGACCCGACCTCTGGCCGATCGGTGACCGTGCACTGCAGGTCGCTGCGGCGGAGGCGCTCGGCCTCGCCGCCGTGCCCGACCCGGCGTCACTCACGGCCCTCGGAGAGCGTTGGCGGCCCCTGCGCTCGACCGCGGCCCGGTTGCTGTGGCACGGCTACCTGTCCCGCCGGGGCCGCGTCGAGACCCGGCCGGAACTGCTTGCCTGACCACTCGCATGGCCGGTTGCACTGTGCCGCAGACGAACTGAGCCGTGTGCCGCTGAGCTGGCTCAGCGGCATACGGCTCGCCTTTGCGTCACCTCTGTGGGAATGATCAGATGATGAGCAGAACCGCGGCGGCAACCGCTCCAGCAAAGCTGAGCGTGCCGAGCACAAAGCTCACGACGGCGCTGGCGTTCCAGTAGCCGGACCGGTCGCGAATGCTGGCACCGAGCATGCCGAAGCCTGCGGTGAGCAGGACTCCACCGGCGATCCAGCTGCCGAGGTACCACGCCTCGCCGAGGTCCGCCAGGATCCAGCTGGCCGGCACGAAGTAGGTGTACGCACCGAACGCTGCAACCAGGGCACCGATGATGATGAGCGTGTAGTCGACCGTACGGTGACGGAACAACCGGGGTAGATGCTCAGTCGTCACGGCCTGTTTCTCTTGGAGCTCCGACATCGTCCTCACCTCCCTCCTGCACCTCAAGCGTGGCGGGCATCCCGAAACGGGCATAAGAGTCGTTGGTCCCGATCTTCGCGGCAGAGCGGCCGCGCGCCCGGACGAGATGGTGCCGTCGCGCAGCGCGCACGGCGACCGTCTGGCACCGTGAGTGTCAGCTGCGAGTCAGCAGTCTCGCCGAAGGCGAGTCGAGGAGGCGATCAAAGGGTGTTGCGGAGGTTCACCTGTGCGGCATCCATCGCTGCGGTCGGTGGGCTGCTCCTGCGGCGGTCTGGGGTGTGGAGCAGCGGCGTACCCCTTCCGCTGACCGATGCCGACGGTCATCGGTTGCCCGCCAGCGTCTCGGAGAAGACCTACCTCGACCTCAACGGCGTGCGGCAGGGGATGTTCCTCCAAGGGACCGACGTGAAGAATCCCGTGCTGCTCTACTTGCACGGTGGCATGCCGGAGTTCTTCCTCACCGAGCGCTACCCGACCGGGCTCGAGACCGTCTTCACGGTCGCGTGGTGGGACCGCCGCGGGGCGGGACTGTCGTACGACGCGCAGGTCCCCCCGGAACAGGTCACCCTCGAGCAGCACGTGGCCGACATCCTGGCCGTGGCGGACTACCTTCGGGACCGTTTCGACCAGGAGAAGGTCTATCTCATGGCACATTCCGGAGGGACGTTCTTCGCACTGCAGGCGGTGGCCCGGGCTCCCGAGCGTTTCCACGCGTACATCGGCATGTCGCAGATGGTGCGACAGCTCGAGTCCGAACGGCTCACGTACGAGTACCTGGTCACGCGCTATCGGGAGCGTGGTGACCTGCGGATGCTCCGACGCCTCGAAGCGGCGCCGGTCACGATCCGTGACGGCACCCCCGATGGCTACCTCTCGGTGCGCGACAAGGCGATGCACCGTCTCGGTGTCGGCACGATGCACGACATGCACTCCGTGATCACCGGCGTCTTCCTGCCGTCCATGACGAGTCAGCAGTACACGGTCGGCGAGAAGCTCCGGTTGTGGCGAGGCAAGTTCACCACCGGCGTCATGCCGCACTGGGGGCAGGTCCTTGCCACCGACCTGTCCGAGCAGGTGCCCAGCGTGGACATCCCCCTCTACTTCCTTCACGGCGTGCACGACTACACGTGCAGTTACCCCCTCGCCCATGACTACTACGAAAGCGTCCGCGCACCCGTCAAGGGCTTCTACACGTTTCTCCAGTCGGCCCACAGCCCGGTCTTCGAGGAACCCGAGAGGACGCTGCGCATCCTCTCGGAGGACGTGCTGAGCGGGACGACGGACCTCGCTGATCGACCGTAGGTTGCCGCCCAGGTGTCGCCGTCGAGGGTGAGCGGTCACCCTGGTTGCCGTTGAGCCCAGCCGTTGGTCAGATGCCGTCGGCAGCGATCAGATGGAGGGCAGCTCCGACTTCGAGGGCACTCTCGTCGTAGACGACGTCGTCGGCATGGTTGAAGGAGGTGTTCCCCTCGCCCTGTGCACCGAGATAGACCATTGCGCCGGGCCACCTCCGCAGGAAGTATGCGAAGTCCTCGATCACCATCGAGGGATCGGGCATCGCAACGACCTTGCCGCCCAGCTCCGTCCGCCCCAGCCGGGTCTCGAGTCCGGCGATGTAGTCGGCGTCGTTGACGACGGCGGGGTATCCCTCATGGATTGTCAGGGCTCCCGTCAGGCGATGTGAGGTCACGACTTCGCCCACCAGGTCGTGCATCGCCGTGATGAGCTGGGCTCGGCTGTCCGCGGTCAGCGTGCGCAGCGTCCCCCTGAGGCGGCCTGAGGCTGGGATGACATTGACGGTGTTGCCGATTCGCGACTCGGTGACGGTGGCAACGACGTGCTCTTCTGTGGAGAGTTCCCCGACCAGCCGCCCCAGGCGAAGGGTGATCTCCGAGGCGGCCTCCACCGGGTTTCCCACGAGATGGGGTTGGCTCGCGTGACCGCCCGGGCCGCGCAGCTCGACGGTGAACCAGTCGCCGTAGGCCATGAACACCCCCGGTCTGCACAGGATCGAACCTGGCGCCGCGAGTGCGTGGACATGCACGGCAAAGGCCGTCGCCTGGCCGCGGAAGCTGAGGTTCGCATGCTCCAGGCTTCGAAGCGCGCCGCGGTCGGACTCCTCACCGGGCTGGAAGACCAGGACCGTGTCGCGCCGCGGGGGGTTGTCGACCAGGACCTTGGCGGCCCCGAGCAGCATTGCCATGTGAAGGTCGTGCCCACACGCGTGCATGGCTCCCGCCGCGCTGGACCGGAACGGCAGGTCCGTCCGCTCGGTGACCGGCAGGGCGTCCATGTCCGCTCGGAGCACGGAGACGACGTCGTCTGGGGCGGACCCGGGGACGCGGACCGTGACTCCCGAAGCCGGGCGGGACTCGGTGACCAGTCCGAGCTCGCGCAGCGTTGCGGCGATGTAGTCGTGGGTGCGGGGCAGCTCGAGACCCACCTCGGGGTGCCGGTGGAGCTCTCGGCGGTGCTCGATCATCCACTCCTGCACATCGCGAGCCTGTTGGATGCGCACGTTCACGAGAGTGCCTCTCCGGCAGGTCCTTCCACGGACTCAGCCGTCAGCTGCGCTCCCCGTAGCGTGGTGCTGCGGCCGGCCACCTTCACGGCCTCACGGACTGAGTCGTCCACGCTCAGGCCAGCTGCGAGTCCGGCCGCCAGCGCGCCGCAGAATGCGTCACCTGCGCCGGTGGTGTCAATCGGCTCCACGTGCACAGCCGGGAACTGGCGAAGCTCCCCTCGCTCGAACACCGCAGCCCCGTCTGCTCCGAGGGTGACGACCACTGGCCCCTCGAACCGTAGGGCGGTCAGGCACGCGGCCACGTCAGTGATGGTGTCCGGCTCGTTCAGGCCGGAGAGCTGCCCGAGCTCCGTGCGGTTCGGTACGAGAATGTCGACGCGCGGCAGGACCTTGGCCAAGGCATTCGGGTCGGGTGGCATGGGGGCAGGATTGAGGATGAACGTCGTGGCGTCCGGGATCGCTTCGACGATCGCCTCCAGCGCGTCGATGGGAATCTCGAGCTGGGCGAGGACCACCGAGGGCGAGCATGCCCGGATGGCGTGAGACACGGCGTCGGGACGCACTGAGGAGTTCGCGCCCGGGTCGACGACGATGAGGTTCTCCCCGGCGTCGTCGACGAAGACCATGGCGGTCCCGGTGGCGACCGCAGCAGCCTGGGTGACGCCGCTGGTGTCGACCCCGTGCCGCCGAAGATGGTCGAGGTAGTCCTGTCCGGCTTCGTCCGCACCCACCGCGCCGACGAAGCCAACCTCCCCGCCGAGGACGGCGACGGCGATGGCCTGGTTGCCACCTTTACCACCGAAGTCACGTTCCCGGTCGAGGGCGAGCACCGTCTCCCCGGGCATTGGCAGCCTCGCAACCCGGTAGCTCACGTCCATGTTGAGAGAGCCGACGACGCACACCCGGCTCATGAGCGCTGGCCCACGCGATCGATCGCCGAAAGGACAAGATCCCAGTACCGCGGAGCGTCCAGGCTCATCGCCACCTGGACGTTGGGCTGCTGGTCGGGGTACCGCTGGTGCAGGTCGACAACCGTCGTGCCGCGTGTCCACCTGCCATCCAGCTCCACTGCGACGAAAGCATCCCGCCAGGCGATCAGGCCGGGGTCGATCAGGCCAGCGATCGTGCAGGGGTCGTGGACGGGCGGGGCCGCGAACTCCCAGACGCGGTTGTAGGAGGCTCCGAAGAAGCCCATCCACGCCGCGCAGGTACGGCCCACCACGTGGTCCATCGCGGCCATCCGCTCGACCACCGCCGGAGTCGCCAAGGCCTGGTGAGTGAGGTTGAGACCGACCATCCGCACCGGCAGTCCGCTGCCCAGCACGAGGTCAAGAGCCTCGGGGTCGGCGAAGGTGTTGAACTCGGCCGTGGGCGTGTGGTTGCCGCGTTCGGTCGAGCCGCCCATGAAGACGATCTCGTGGATACCGTCCTTCACCGCCGGATGGTCGAGGAGGAGCTGGGCAACGTTGGTGATGGGTCCGGTCGCGGCGATGCTGACCGGCTCGGTGCTGGACTCGATCGTGCGCCGCAACAGCTCGGTGGCGGTCTCGGGCGAGACGTCGAAGCCTGGCTCGGGCATGGGAGGCCCGTCCAGGCCGCTGGCCCCGTGGACGTAGTTGCCGAGCGTGGACTTGCCGTCGATGCTCCCCTCCGCGCCGCGCGCAACCGGGATGTCCGTCGCGTGCGCGAGCGTGAGGATCTGGAGTGCGTTGCGGGTTGCGTCCTCGACCGAGCAGTTGCCGAAGGTGGTCGTCACTGCTCGAAGGTCGACGTGGGGCGAGCCGACCGCGAGCAGTAGTGCGACGGCGTCATCGTGGCCCGGGTCGCAGTCGATGATGAGGGGACGAGCGACCATCAGGACGTCCGGCCGGCGCCGAGCCAGCGCAGCATGCCACCGACAAGGGGGGCGAAGCCCTCCCAATCCAGGAACTCGACGGGGCACCAGTGCGGGCCGATGTCCGAGGTCCACACGAGTGATCGGCCTTGACCGACCTCGCGCGTCGCGAGGAGGACGTCCTCCCCGACGGTGGCCACGACCTGTGCGTCCGGCTTGGCCGTGACGTAGTTGTAGCCGAGCAGCTGGGGGGCCTCGCCGGTCCACCCTTGGGCGATCTCGTGCTCATCCGAAACGACGCGGCAGTCGGCGCCTTCGGGCTTCTCGACCCGGTCGTCGCTGGTCAGCAGGTCGACAGGGAGCACCTGCGCGATCGGACTCCGGGCGAAGTTGGCCCGAGCCTGGAAGCCCTGGAAGCTGAGGTAGCCGCCGGCCATCATGAGCCCACCGCCGGCTCGGGTCCACGCGACCAGCGATTCCAAGGGGTTGTCGGTGCGCCGGCCCTTGAGCCACACCTCGTTGGGCAGGACGAAGGAGTTGTAGCCGATGTCGGAGAGGATGACGACGTCGTAGGCCGAGAGCGCCTCGACGGTCCGGGGGAAGCGGTTCGGGACATCGTGCGCGTAGATCTGTTCGATCTCGATGCCTTGGGTCGCTGCGGCGGCGATGAAGGCGTCTGCGCCGGTCTCGAAGGTCGTCGACGAGAAGCTGTCGAAGCCCTTGTAGTGGGTGGACTGGGAAATCCAGCTCTCGCCGGCGAGCAGCACGCGCGCCATGTCAGTTCTCCTTCTGTGCGGTCTCGAAAAGGGTTCGTGGGTTGGTTGCCAGGAGCTGGTCGACGTCCGCTTGGGACATGCCGAGGCGCTTCAGGCGGGGGACGAAGTACTGCAGGATGTGCCCGTAGCCCGGGCCGCCGTAGTGGCGCAGCAGCGACTTGATGAAGATGTCCTGCGAGATGAGCAGCCGTTCGAGGTGACCCCGCTCAGCGAGACGGCAGAGCCACGTGGCGTTCTGCTCGTCTGACGGGCACTGCACGCCCTGGTCGGCGTAGAAGACCTCCATGCCGATCATGTCGTACTGAACCCAGGCGCCACGTCGCAGCAGCTCCTCCTGATAGCTCAGGTCATCGCCAGAGGGGCCCAGGTGGCAGAGGACGATGGTGGACGGGTCGATCCCATGGCGCTCGGCGATGTCGAGCACCTCGCCGGCGCGCCGGAACCAGGCCGGCAGGTGGACCTGGACCGGCAGGTGCAGCGTGCGCTGGGCGATGAACGCGCCCTCGAGGCTGGCCCGTTCGGCGGGGGTGAAGTCGGCGCCCACGCCGATCTCCCCGATGATTCCGGGGTGGATGCCGGCATCACCGTCGAGGACGTCGCGCACGATGTGTTCCGCGATCTCCTCCGGGGCCAGCCCCTTGACGTGCGCCGGCTGGGCTGCGTCGAGGTAGTAGCCGGTGCCGGCGATGATCTTGACCCCGCTGCGTTCGCTGACTCGGCGCAGCAGTGCGAGGTCGCGTCCGACGCCGAGTCCGGTTGCGTCGATGATGGTCGACCCGCCGAGGTCCGCGTATCGCCCGACCTCCTCGATGGCGAGTCCTTCGTCGTCGAGTCGGCAGTTGTCGCGGTTGCCGAACGGGTCCTGCTTCAGGTCCCAGACGATGTCCATCGTCACGGGTCGGTCAGCGAACTCGTCGGCCGCCCACCCGGTCGACGACGTCTCGTGCCACCACGAGGTGACGTCGTTGATGACGTGCTCATGCGTGAGGGTTGTCCCGAGCTCGGCTGAGTCGACCGGGCCCGTGACGGTCATCACCATGGTCATCGACGCGACCTGACCAGCCGTGCAAAGAGCTTGCTGTTGAGGAAGATCGCGACGATCAGGATGATGCCCTGCACGATGGGGACCCAGTAGACGTCGACGCGCAGCAGCACCAGGCCGTTGCTGATGATGCCGAGCGTGAGGGCACCGATCGCCGAGCCGACGATCGAGCCGCGGCCGCCCATCAGGCTGGTGCCGCCAAGCACGACGGCGGTGATGACCTCGAGCTCGAATGCGGTGCCCGAGTTCGACGAGCCGCTTGCCAGCCTGGTCGCGGTGATGATGCCGGCTCCCGCGGCGAGCACGCCGGTGATGACCAGCACGGCCATCTGGATGCGCCTGATGTCGACGCCCGAGCGGCGCAGCGACTCGGCGTTCGAGCCGACCGCGACGACGTACCGGCCGAAGCGGGTGCGGCTGAAGACGTACCAGGCGATCACCACGATCGCGATGGCCATCCAGGTCGGGGTGTACAGCCCGAGCAGCTTGCCGTTGCCCAGGGGCAGGAGGAAGCCCGAGTCGATCGGGGTGCTGTAGCCCTGCGTGATGAGGAGCGCGACGCCCCGGACTGCGGTCAGTGCGGCCAGGGTGACGATGAAGGACTGGAGTCGTCCGTAAGCGGTCAGGGCACCGTTGATCGCGCCGATGGCGGCGCCGATCAGCAGTGTGAGCAGCAGCGCGACGAGCGGGTTGCCGGACTGGGCCAGCAGGGCCAGGGAGGCTGCGGTCAGCCCGACGATGGAGCCGACCGACAGGTCGATCGCCCCGGTGGTGATGACGAAGGTCATGCCCATGGCGACGACGACGGTCGGCGCGATCTGGCGAGCGATGTTGACCAGGTTCTCGGTGGTCAGGAACGCGTCGGCCCGGACGCTGAAGAAGATGAACAACACCGCGAAGACCACCGAGATGGAGAGGACTCCGAAGTATCGTCCGATGAACTCGGCTCGGGCGCCGCGATTGAGCCGTGCGGGCTTGGTGATCGAGGTCAACGGGATCTCACTTTCCCATCATCGCGGCGACCAGTCCGCTCAGATCTGTCGTGGCCGGTTCGAGCTGTCCGTGGATCGTGCCCTCGTAGAGGACGACGAACCGGTCGGCGACCTCGAACAGGTCCTGCAGGCGGTGCGTGATCAGCACGACCGAGACGCCCCGCGTGGAGACGTCCTTGATCAGCTGCAGGACCATCTCGACCTCCTTCGCAGCGAGTGCCGCGGTGGGCTCGTCGAGCACGAGGACCTTCGGGTCGAAGGTGACGGCCCGGGCGATCGCGATCGCCTGGCGCTGTCCGCCGGACATGTTCCCAACCTCTTGGCGAGTGTTGGTGATCCGGATGTGCAGCTTGCGCAGCTCCTCGGCAGCTTCGGTGTGCATCCGCTCGCTGTCGAGTCGTCGGGTGACCGGGTGATAGGCCTCGCGGCCGAGGAACAGGTTCGCCGTGACATCGAGGTGGTCGCACAGAGCCAGGTCCTGGTAGACCATCTCGATGCCGTGTGCCCGGGCGGCCCGGGGCCCGGACCCGGTCATCTGCTCGCCGTCGACGAGGATCTCGCCACGGTCCGGGGTCTCGGCACCGGCGAGCATCTTCATCAACGTCGACTTGCCCGCCCCGTTGTCCCCGACGAGGCCGATGACCTCGCCGGGGGCAATGGTCAGGTCGACCCCCTTCAGCACATCGAGTGCACCGTACGACTTGCGGATGCCGCGCATCTCGACTCGCGGCGGAGATTGGCGAGTCGCCGTGGCGTCCGCCGGTGTGGTCGTTGTCATCTGGGGGTCGTCCTCCTTCGGGTCCGCAGCGGGCTGCGAGGGATCAGGGGAAGATCGCGCGGTACGGCTCGACGTTCTCCTTGGTGACGATCGTGATCGGCACGTCGATGAATCCCTTCGGCGCAGCGCCGCCAAGAATGGACTTGAGCTCCTTGACTGCCTCGACACCCTCGGTCTTCGGGTCCTGCTGGACCACCGCGGTCACGGAGCCGCTGTCGATCCCGGAGATCACCTCTTTGGTGAGGTCCCAGCCGATGATCTTGGTCTTGGCGTCCGCACCGATGGCGCTGACCGCGCCCACGGTGGCCGGCTCGCCGGTGGTGTAGATGAAGTCGAGTCCCGGCTGGGCGGTCACGAGGTTCTGGGCTGCGGTTGCGGCCTTCTCCTGGACGTTGTCGCCGCTGACGCTCTGCGTGTACTTGGCGCCGGCTGCGTCGATCGCCTTGCGGAAGCTGTCCTCCCGCTGGTTCTGGATGAACGAGTTCTTCGCGTCGACGACGCCGTACGACTTGCCGCTGGCCAAGCCCTTGTCGATCATCCACTGCGCGGCCTGCGCGCCGGCCTTCTCGTTGTCCACGCCGACGAAGGTCTCGACCGAGCCGTCCTCGAGCTTCGCGTCGATCGCGACGACCTTGATCCCCTTGTCCCGAGCGGCCTTGACGGCCGGGAGAACGCCGTTGACGTCGATCGCCACGACGATCAGGCCGGTCACACCTTGGGTGACGAAGTTCTCGATGTCGCTGTTCTGCTTCGACGAGTCGTTGTTGGCGTTGGCGATCGTCAGTTCACACCCGGCGTCCTTGGCGGCCTGCTGAGCCCCCTCGTTCATCTGGGTGAAGAACGCGGCGGTCTGGTTGATCTGAGTCATGCCGACGACGCACTTGGCGTTCCCCGCGGATGTTGCCCCGCCCGCGGAGGGGGTGGGCTCGTTCCCCGTGCTGCAGGCCGAGGTAACCGCCAGAGCCGTCGCCACGGCGACACCGAGTGCGGCCCGGCTGCGGAGTCGAGACGTCTTTGTCATGGGTTGGTGCCTCCTCTTCGACTTCGGCAATCGATTGCCGAGATGCGCTGTAATCTACATCCCGGATGGGACCCTGCATATAGCGATTGCATAACGCCCGCGGATGGAGGCCAATGAAGACGCCAGTCCCCGGTCCGGCCCGACCGATCACGATGGCCGACGTCGCGGCCAGGGCAGGCGTCTCGACAGCCACCGTGTCGCGCGTTCTGAGCGACTCACGACCGGTCGCTCCCTCCTTGCGAGAGGCAGTTCTCGACGCCGCTTCAGCACTCGGCTACCAGGTCAACCTGCTCGGGCGCGCACTTCGAAAGGGCCGCACTGCCACCGTGGGCTTGCTCGTCCCCGACCTCGACAACCCCTTCTTCTCCTCCCTCGCCCAGCATCTGTCCACTGCGTTCGAGGGATCGGCGACCGATGTGCTGATCTTCAGCGCCGGCGAGGACCTGGCGGTGGAGCGGCGAGGGGTCGAGTCCTTCCTCGGCCGGCAGGTCGACGCCATTGTCATCATCCCCTGCGACGAGATCGGCAGCACCGATGCCGTGTTGGCGGCTGCGCAGGGCACCGCAACCATCCAGCTCGACCGGCAGGTCGTCGGAGCCGGCATCCACTTCGTCGGTTGCGACAACGAGGTGGGGATGGCCTTGGTCGCCCAGCATGTGAAGCAGCACGTCTCCATGCCCGACCAGCCAGTGATCTACGTTGGGGCCCAAGCGCAGTCGTCATCCGGCCACGAGCGCTACCAGTACTTCAACACGCACTTCCCGGAGCAGCCCACCTTCCTCGGCGAGTTCGATGTTGCGTGGGGTCAGTCCGCCGTCGACCTCATCCTGGAGCAGGGCTTCACCCGGGCCACGATCGTCACTGCAGCCGACATCATTGCCCTCGGCGTCATCTCAGGGCTGCACGTGCGCGGGTACCGGGTGCCGGACGACTTTCGCGTCATCGGCTTCGACGGCATCGGCGTGGCACGCCTTTCACACCCGACGTTGACGACGGTCCGTCAGCCCGTCGAGGAGATGGGGCGAACCGTGTTGGAGATCATCTCGTCAACGTCCGCGACTCCCGGGCCGCGGACCGTCCGTCTCGCTCCGGAGTTCGTCGTCGGGGAGTCGAGCCCGCACATCGGCGACACCGTGGGGGGCGCAGCTGACCCAACTCGAGTCCGCAGTGACGCCGAGGGCCAACCTCACGGCCGGGCACGTGGCGCAGGGTCGAGCGGTGGTCTCAGCCGAAGTAGGTGAGTGGGTCTGTCACGTCGGTCCTGCCTCGTGCTCAGGTGGCTCACAAGCTACCCGCCTAGCGTGGGCGGATGCCCACAGTCCGAGGGCGGCCTCGCCGACGGACGCGCGCGCTGGTCGGTGCGGTGCTCGCCGTGAGTGTCCTTGCGGTGAGCGGGTGCTCCACGCCGGGAACTGCTCGCCAGCAGGGTGCGGCCAGGGGTCCGTCCTCGGCGCCGTCCGGCAGTTCGTCGGCGCCATCCGGTTCGGCCCAGTCGCGGGCGACGGGGTCGGCGCAGTCCGGAACTGGCCGGACGTCGACGCCCACGCCCACGGCGGCTCCGACGCACTACTCGACACGTGTGGTCTTTCGCGGCGCCCACCCGGATGACCTCGCTTTCGACCTCACCGGCCACCTGCTCTTCAGCGACTACACCAACGGGACGATCAGCCGCCTCGAGTCGCCGGGGCACGCGACGGTCCTTCATCGCGGGCTCGCTGGACCAGAAGGCATGGTTGTCCTCGCCGACGGGACCCTCGTGGTCGCGGAGGAGAAGACGAACCACGTCCTCGCCTTTTCGCCCGGCTCGTCAGTACCGACCGTGCTGCGTGATCTGCCCGGCACGCCGTCTCTCGTCAGCTGTCACCAGGGCGTGGACGGGATCGCGTGGGATCCGACGACCAAGACGCTCATCGTCCCCGATGCGCCCAGCGGCACGGTATACCGGATGACCAGCGACGGCGCGACCCTCACCCCTCTTGCCCACGGCTTCGTCCACCCGGTCGGGGCGGCGGTCGACCGGTCCGGCGCCGTCCTCGTCGCTGACGAGTGCGGAGGGGACGTATGGCGGGTGACCGCGACCGGCGGCCGAGTCCGCGTCGCCCCGGGGGTCATGCCGGACGACGTCGCCGTGGACCGCTTCGGCAACATCCTCGTGACGGACGTGCGGCACACGCGGCACTCGCTCTACCGCTACCCGGCCGGTGGCGGCACGGGGACCCTGCTCGCCGCCTCGGGACTCGTCGAGCCACAGGGCCTGGCCATCGCAGCCGACGGGTCGATCTACGTCTCGGACGACCTGGCCGACGTCATTCTCAGGCTCACGCCGCCCAGTTGACTCCGGCCTCCCCCACGCTGTTCTCCGATCGGGGCGGTCCACGCACCCCTGCCGCTGGTCACCTTGGTCGCCCACCGGGCGACCCGGGGCTCTCAGGCGGCGGGGGAACGTTGCGGTTCAGCCGAGGGCACGACCGGCACCGCGGGGCGCAACGGACGAAGGAACATCGTCAGGACGACGCCGACGTAGAGGACCCAGGCGACGACCTGGAGGACGGACATCACCGGGGTGAGGTTGAACATGCCCTTGAGGAGAACGGCGTACCAGGCGCCGGGGAGGAAGACCGAGCGAATGTCGAAGGCGCTCAGTGCCTCGCCCGGCAGGACGCCCGCTTCCTGCAGGTCGTGCACGCCGTAGGCGAGGATGCCCGCGGCGACGACGATGAGCAGGATCCCGGTGTAGCGGAAGAACTTCGTCAAATTGATCCGGACGGCGCCGCGATAGATCAGCATGCCCAGCAACACCGCCCCGCCCAGCCCGAGGACCCATCCGAGCAGCGGCTGGACATTGCCCTGCCCCGCGGCCTCGGTCGTGGCGAAGAAGAAGATCGCCGTCTCCAGGCCCTCGCGGCCGACCCCGATGAAACCGACGGCGGCGATGGCGAGCGCGCCCAGGTCGAGAGCCCGGTCGAGACGACCCTTGAGATCGCCGGAGATCGACTTCGACGCCGCGCGCATCCAGAAGACCATGCCGGTGACGAAGGCGACGGCGACGATCGAGCTGATCCCCCCGATGAGCTCCTGCGTATCGTGCTCGAGGCCCTGCGTCCCGAAGGTGAGCGCGGCGCCGAGTCCGACGGACAGGGCGACCGCGGTGCCGACGCCCAGCCACACGTACTTCAGCGCCCATCGTCGGCCCGTCTTGACGAGGAACGCGACGAGGATGACGACGACGAGGGCGGCCTCGAGGCCTTCGCGCAGTCCGATGAGGGTGTTGCTCGCGAGCACAGATCAGCCTTTCGGTCAGGACGCCTGGGATTGGCGTCCTTCGAGGGGTATCACAGGTAAGCCTTACCTAACAACCCCCGTTCGCTCCTCCGCACGTCGACTGCCGCATGACCCACCCGGCGGGCGAGCTCGCCGTGCACTGAACATGCCACCCAGCCCCGCTGGAAGGTCACCTTCGGCGCGGGGCCGGCTCAGCGGCATACGGTCGTATGCCGCTGAGCTCGCTCGGGAGCCCACGTGCCCTCGCGCCTCGGCTGGCTGGAACTACTCGAGAAATCCCGCTTGACCTTGACGCAACGTCAACGTTGCACGCTCGTTTCATGACCACGACACCAGCTATCCAGATCGCCGGACTGACCAAGTCCTACGCGGACAACGCGGTGCTCAGGGGCGTCGATCTGAGCGTGCCCCCGGGCTCCATCTTCGCGCTCCTCGGCTCCAACGGCGCTGGCAAGACCACGACAGTGCGGATCCTGTCCACCCTGCTCAAGCCGGACGGCGGGACCGCCTCCGTCAATGGCCACGACGTCGCCAGCGAACCGGCGGCGGTCCGCGAGTCGATCAGCCTCACCGGACAGTTCGCGGCCGTCGACGAGATCCTCACCGGACGGGAGAACCTGATCCTCGTCGCTCAGCTGCGACGTCTCGACGATCCGGGCAGGATCGCCGACGAGCTGCTGTCGCGGTTCGGGCTGACCGATGCCGCCGGGCGAAGGGTGGGGACGTACTCGGGGGGCATGCGTCGCCGCCTCGACATCGCGATGAGCCTCATCGGCAGCCCGCCCGTGCTCTTCCTCGACGAGCCCACGACCGGACTCGACCCGCAGTCGCGCAACGAGGTCTGGAACACCATCCGCGTGCTCGCGGGCCGGGGCACCACGGTGCTGCTCACCACGCAGTACCTCGAGGAGGCCGAGCACCTCGCCGACCGGATCGCGATCCTCCACGAGGGCCGGATCATCGCCAACGGCACGTTGGGCGAGCTCAAGCAGCTGCTGCCGCCGGCGACGGTCGAGTACGTCGAGAAGCAGCCGACCCTCGAAGAGGTCTTCCTCGCGATCGTCGGCCAAACCCAGCACCGAGAAAGGACCGACGCATGACCACTCACGCCCTCAACGACACCACCGTGCTGACCAAGCGGTCGCTCCGCCACATCCTGCGCAGCCCGGACACCATCATCACGACCGCCATCACGCCGATCGCCATGCTGCTGCTGTTCGTCTACGTCTTCGGCAGCGCGATCGACATCGGCGGCGGCAACTACGTCAACTACCTGCTGCCCGGGATTCTGCTCATCACCGTCGCCTCCGGGATCGCCTACACGGCGTTCCGGATCTTCACGGATGTCTCGACCGGCCTCTTCGAACGGTTCCAGTCGATGCCGATCACCCGATCGGCGCTGCTGTGGGGACACGTGCTGACGTCGGTCGTGGCGAACCTCGTCTCGCTCTCCCTCGTCATGCTCGTCGCGCTGGCGATGGGCTTCCGTTCCGGCGCCGGACTGCTCGCGTGGCTCGCGGCCATCGGGATCCTGGTCCTCTTCACCCTGGCCCTGACCTGGCTGGCCGTGATCCCCGGGCTGACCGCGAAGTCGGTCGACGGGGTGAGCGGGTTCTCCTACCCGCTGATCTTCCTGCCGTTCATCAGCGCGGCCTTCGTGCCGACGGACGGCATGCCCGGGCCGGTGCGATGGTTCGCCGAGCACCAGCCGGTCACCCCGATCGTCAACACCCTGCGCAACCTCTTCGCCGAGCAACCGGTCGGCAACGACGGCTGGATCGCACTCGGCTGGTGCGTCGGCCTGCTCGTCGTCGCCTACGTCCTCGCGATCCGCACCTACCGCAGCAAGATCGCCTGACACCCTCCCTGACCAGGTAACCGAGAATGGGACCATGCTGACGATCAGCCAGCTCGCGTCATACGCCGGCGTCACCGTGCGCGCGGTTCGTCACTACCACGCCAAGGGGCTGCTGCCGGAGCCCGAGCGCGACCACTCCGGGTACCGGCGCTACGACGCGGCCGCGGTGGTCGAGCTCGTGAAGATCCGCACCCTGGCCGACGCGGGCGTGCCCCTGTCGCGGGTGCGTGAGCTGCTCGCGGCGGGCGCGCCGGAGTTCGAGGCGGCGGTCGAGGACATCGACCGCCGGCTGCGTGCCGAGATCCGGGAACGCCAGCGACACCGCGAGCGCATCGCCCAGCTCGCAGCCGGCGACAGCCTCGCGCTGCCGCCCGAGGCGGTGGCCTACCTCGACCGGATGCGTGAGCTCGGCTTCAATGAGCGGCTGATCCAGATCGAGCGCGACAGCTGGATCCTCATCGCGGCGAAGATGCCCGAAGAAGTGCCGGCCTTCATGACGATCAAGCGGGTGCAGATCGAGAACGAGGGGCTCCGTCGGCTGTACCTCGACATCGGCGACCTCGTCGACTGCCTGCCGGACGACCCGCGGCTGCCGGCGCTCGCCGACCGCGTGGCCGCCTTCATCGAGGCAGCGGCGAGCGAGTTCGAGGGGGTGGAGGATGTCGCCCCGGTCAGTGACGACCTGGTCGCGCTGCTCGACGCCGCCTTCATCGACTCCTTCCCGGCCGCGCAGCGCATGCTCCTCCTGCTCGAGGAGCGCGGCTGGACGGGCTGGACGAACATCCGGCGCCTGGAACCCGCGGGGTGATGCGGGCGGACCCGTCCAACGGCCGACGGTGTCAGAAGAGCTGCCGGAAGTTCGCGCTCGCGAGGTCGAGGAGCTCGTCCCCCCGGCCGGACAGCACCGTTCGGATCGCGTAGAGCGTGAAGCCCTTGACCTGCTCTGCCGTCACGGCCGGCGGGATGGTCAGCTCGTCACGCTCCGTGACGACATCGACCAGCGCTGGCCCTTTGTGGCTGAAGACGTCCCGGAGCGCATTTCGGAGCTCCTTCGACTTCTCGACGCGAATTCCCTTGATGCCCATGGCGTTCGCCACCGCAGCGAAGTCCGGGTTGACCAGATCGGTGCCGTACGTGACGAATCCGGCCGCCTTCATCTCGAGCTCGACGAAGTTGAGGGACGAGTTGTTGAAGACGACCATCTTGATGGGGAGGCGGTTCTGCGTGACGGTCAGCAGCTCTCCAAGCAGCATCGCGATGCCGCCGTCACCGCTCATCGTCACGACCTGCCGACCGGGGAACGCGACCTGCGCGCCCACCGCCTGCGGTACGGCGTTGGCCATGCTGCCGTGGACGAAGGAACCGATGAGTCGACGGCCGCCGTGCATGTGGAGGTAGCGCGCGGCATAGATGACCGGTGACCCCACGTCAGGCACGAAGACCGCATCCTGGTCCGCGAGCTCATCGATCAGGCGCGCCAGGTACTGCGGGTGGATCGGCTTGCCCCGCTTCGACTCCGTGGCGAGGTCGTCGAGCTTCGCTCGTGTCTTTGCGTAGTGCGCCAGCGCGTCCTCGAGGTGCGAGCGCTTCTTCTGCTCGTCGAGCAGCGGCAGCAACGCGCGGGCCGTCTCGCCGACGTCACCCACGAGGCCGAGGTCGAGCGGCACGCGCCGCCCGAGCTGGTCGCCGCGGATGTCGACCTGGATGACCTTCGCCTTCGGCGGATAGAACTGCTGGTACGGGAAGTCTGTCCCGAGCATGAGCAAGGTGTCCGACGACTCCATCGCGCGATAGCCGGAGGCAAAGCCCAGCAGCCCGGTCATCCCGACGTCGAAGGGGTTGTCGAACTCGACTCGGTCCTTGCCCCGCATCGTGTGCACGATGGGCGCACCCAGCCGGTCCGCGAGCCGCAGCACGTCGTCGTGGGCATCCCCGACGCCGACTCCTGCCAGGATCGTCGTCGCCGACCCGCGGTTGAGCAGCCCCGCAGCTCGCCGAAGCTCGTCGTCGGACGGCAGGACACGGGGACGAGTTGGCTCGACCTGGACGACCCGGTCGTCGGCCGCGTCCTGCAGGGCCACGTCTCCGGGGATCACGATGACCGCAACGCCGCGCCGCTCGATGGCGACCCGCAGCGCGATCTCGAGGACGCGTGGCATCTGGCTCCGATGCGACACGAGCTCGACATAGACGCTGCACTCGCGGAAGAGCTCCTGCGGGTGGGTCTCCTGGAAGTAGCCGCTGCCGATCTCCTCGCTCGGGATCTGGGCCGCGATGGCGAGCACGGGCACCCGGCTCCGATTCGCGTCGAAGAGCCCGTTGATCAGGTGCAGGTTCCCGGGGCCGCAGCTGCCGACGCACACCGCGAGCCCACCGGTGAGCTCCGCGTCCGCGGCTGCCGCGAAGGCCGCGCCCTCCTCGTGCCGCACGTGGACCCAGTCCATCGTGCCATCGCGCCGGAGCGCGTCAGTGAAGCCGTTCAGCGAGTCGCCGGGGACGCCGTACACCCGCTTCACGCCGTTGGCCCGCAGGGTTGCCACCATGTTCTGCGCGATGGTTTGTGCCATTCGTCCTCCTTGGGCGCGGGTCAGGCGACGAGGCGGTATGCCGCTGAGCTCGCTTCCGTCGTCCCGCTCGGTCGCGCAGGCGGCCGGGTGTGCGCACAGGTCGTAGCGCTGACCTTCTACCCGCCGGCCGGCACCCCGAACCCGACCAGCCACCCCACTGGGATGGAGCCGATCGAATGAACAGCTCTCGGGCGCGAATCCTGTTCACTCGATCGGGTAGGCGGGTGCACCCTTCCTGTCGAGCTGCCGGCGCGAGTCAGGCTGGTAGACCGTCGAGTCGGGCCAGGACCTGGAGCATCACCTCGTCGGCCCCGCCGCCGATGGAGACGAGCCGCGTGTCACGGAAGAACCGCGATGTCCACGTCTCCTCCAGGTAGCCCATGCCGCCGTGGAACTGCAGGCACGTGTCGGCGACCTCGCGGACGAGGCGTCCTGCGGTGAGCTTGGCCACGGAGGCCATTCGGGTGATGTCCTCACCGGCCATGCGGGCCTCGCACGTCTCGCGGTTGTGGCTGCGCAGCAGGTCGACCTGGGCCTGCAGCTCGGCGAGGCGGAAGGCGACGTACTGCTTGGAAGCGAGAGGGGTGCCGAAGATGGTCCGCTCCGCGGCGAACTCCCGCGTCAGCTCGAGCGCCGTGTCGCACTGGCCGACCGTGACGTACGCGGCGAACATCCGTTCCACGACGAACTGCTGCATCTGCTGCTGGAAGCCGCGGCCGATCTCACCGATCGTGTTGGCGACCGGCACACGCACGTCATCGAGAACGATCTCGGCCGTGTCGGACGCCCAGTTGCCCAGCTTGTCGAGCTTGCGGCTGACGGAGAACCCGGCGCACGCCGTCGGGACGATGACCTGTGACAGGCCCCGAAAGCCACCCTCGTCAGACGTCCGCGCGAGCAGGCAGATCCAGTCGGCCTGGGTTCCATTCGTGATGAACATCTTGCGGCCCGAGATGACCCAGTCATCCCCGTCGCGTCGCGCGCGGGTAAGCAGTCGGGCGACATCGGATCCCGTGTCCGGCTCGGTCACCGCGATGGCCGTGACGGCCGACCCCGCGATCGCAGGGGCGAGGAACTCGGTCTTCTGCTCGTGGGTACCGAGCTGGGCGAGGGAGGGTGTCGCCATCATGGACTGCACCCCGATCGCCATGCCCACCCCGGCCGAGCCCATTCGGCCGAGCTCCTCGCACGCGACCATCTGGAAGGAGTGGTCGGCGCCGAGACCACCGTAGGCAGGGTCGTACTCGATGCCGAGGAGCCCGACCGCACCAGCCTTCGGGAACAGCTCATGCGCCGGGAAGGACCCCTCGCGCTCCCACTCGTCGACGTACGGGTTGACCTCGGTGTCGACGAAGTGCCGCACGCTCTTGCCGAAGTCGACATGGTCGCCGGTGAGTCGCATGGCTTCGACCGTAGCCGCCGAGGTTCCACAAAACAAGCAGCCTTGCTTGTTTTTCTCGACTGTGCCACGCTGCGATGTCATGACCGAGTCGAGCCCAACGCCCTCGTCCGACGTCCTGCGCGTCGGGAACTGCTCGGGCTTCTACGGAGACCGGCTCTCCGCGATGCGCGAGATGCTCGAGGGCGGCCCGCTCGACGTGCTCACCGGGGACTACCTCGCGGAGCTCACGATGCTCATCCTCGGCCGCGACCGAGCCAAGGACCCTGCTCTCGGCTACGCCCGCACCTTCCTGCGCCAGCTCGAGGACTGCCTCGGGCTGGCGCACGAGAAGGGGGTGCGCATCCTCGCCAACGCCGGTGGCCTCAACCCGCACGGCTGCGCCACCGCCGTCCAGGACCTCGCAACTCGGCTCGGCCTCGGTGTCAAGGTCGCCGTCGTCGACGGCGACGACCTCACCACCCGGGCCGGCGAGCTCGGCCTCGGAGCGCCCCTTGCGGCCAACGCCTACCTCGGGGGGCTGGGCATCGCTGCGGCCTGCCGTGCCGGGGCCGACATCGTCATCACCGGCCGCGTCACGGACGCCTCCGTCGTCGTCGGCCCGGCGATCGCTCACTTCGGTTGGGAGCGAACCGAGTTCGACGCCATCGCCGGCGCCATGGCGGCCGGCCACGTCATCGAGTGCGGCACCCAGGCGACGGGCGGCAATCTCGCCTTCTTCCGCGAGATCCTGGACCTGACCCGGCCCGGCTTCCCGATCGCCGAGATCCGCCGCGACGGCTCGTCGGTCATCACGAAGCACCCGGGCACGGGTGGTGCGGTGACCGTCGACACCGTGGTCTCGCAGCTGCTCTACGAGGTCCAGGACGTGCGCTATGCCGGGCCCGATGCCGTCCTGCGACTCGACTCCCTCACCCTCGAGCAGCACGGCCCCGACCGCGTCCTCGTCACCGGCGCCCGGGGCGAGGCCCCTCCCCCGGACGTCAAGGTCTCGTGCACGAGAGTCGGTGGCTACCGGAACGAGCTGACCTTCGTGCTCACCGGCCTCGACATCGACGCCAAGGCAGACCTGGCCCGACGGCAGGTCGAGGCATCGCTCTCCGTCCGGCCGGCTGAGCTGACCTGGACCCTGGCCCGAACCGACCATGACGATCCGGACACCCAGGCGCGCGCGGCGGCGACCCTCACCGTCGTCGCCCGCGATCCCGACGAGGCCAAGGTCGGGCGCGCCTTTTCGAACGCGGCGGTCGAGATCGCGCTCGCGAGCTACCCCGGTTGCTTCCTGACGAACCCACCGGGCTCCGGGAGCGCCTACGGGATCTTCGAGCCGCGCTTCCTCTCCCAGGACGTCCCCGTCCACACGGTCACGCTGCCGAGCGGTGAACGGCAGTCCATCGAGCCGCCTCCCACGACGCGGCCGCTCGAACCTCTGCCCGGCGACCCGGCCACAGCAGGAGCCGGCGAAGCACCCGAAGCCGGCTCAGCCGCATACGGGATGACGGTACGTGCCCCGCTGGGAACGATCGTGGGGGCGCGGTCCGGCGACAAGGGCGGCAACGCGAACGTCGGGCTATGGGTACGCTCGCAAGACGAGTTCGCCTGGCTCGACGGCTTCCTCACCGTCGACCGGCTGCGCGACCTGCTTCCCGAGACGCGTGACCTGACGGTCACGCGCACCCGCCTCCCCCGTATCCGCGCCCTCAACTTCGTCGTCGAGGGACTCCTCGGCGACGGAGTCGCCTATGCCGCGCGCTTCGACCCGCAGGCCAAGGCCCTCGGCGAGTGGCTGAGAGCGCGTCACGTCGACCTGCCCACTCGACTGCTGCCCGCGCCCGTGGAGGTGGGCCGTCCATGACGACTCTCCGCAGCACCATCGATCCCACGAGCGTCGACATGCGCGCGAACGCCGAGGCGATGGCGGCCCAGCTCGCCGAGATCGACGAGCAGCTCGCCATCGCCGTCGCTGGTGGCGGCGAGCAGGCGGTCGAGCGCCATCGCAGGCGCGGGAAGCTGACGGCTCGCGAGCGGATCCAGCTGCTCCTCGACCGGGACGCCCCGTTCCTCGAGCTCGCCCCGCTCGCGGGTTACGGTACCCGGTTCACCGTCGGGGGCAGCGTCGTCGCCGGGATCGGGGTCGTCGAGGGCGTCGAGTGCATGGTCATCGCCAACGACCCGACCGTGAAGGGCGGGGCGAGCAACCCATCCTCGGTGAAGAAGACGCTGCGGATGCATGACATCGCCAAGGAGAACCGGCTGCCCGTCATCAGCCTGGTCGAGTCCGGCGGCGCCGACCTGCCGACCCAGAAGGACATCTTCATCCCGGGAGGGGCGACCTTCCGCAACCTCACGCAGCTCTCCGCGGCCGGAGTCCCGACGATCGCTCTCGTCTTCGGCAACTCCACGGCGGGCGGGGCCTACCTGCCGGGCATGAGCGACCACGTCGTCATGATCGAGGAGCGCTCCAAGGTGTTCCTCGCCGGTCCACCGCTCGTCAAGGCTGCGACGGGCGAGGAGTCCGACGACGAGTCGCTCGGCGGCGCCGCGATGCATGCCCGGGTCTCGGGGCTCGCCGACTACTACGCCCTCGACGAGCAGGACGCCATCCGCATCGGCCGTCGCATCGTCGGGCGCCTCAACTGGCGCAAGCCCGCTGCGCCGCTGACCCTCACGCCCAGGCCGCCGCGGTATGCCGCCGAGGACCTGCTCGGGATCGTGCCCTCCGACCTCAAGAACCCGTTCGACCCCCGCGAGGTGATCGCCCGGATCGTCGACGACTCGGATTTCGACGAGTTCAAGCCGCTCTACGGCACCTCGCTCGTCACGGGCTGGGCCCAGCTGCACGGCTTCCCCGTGGGGATCCTCGCCAACGCCCGGGGCGTGCTGTTCAGCCAGGAGTCGCAGAAGGCGGCCCAGTTCATCCAGCTCGCCAACCAGACCAACACCCCGCTGCTGTTCCTGCACAACACGACCGGCTACATGGTCGGCAAGGAGTACGAGCAGGGCGGCATCATCAAGCACGGGGCGATGATGATCAACGCCGTCTCCAACTCGACCGTGCCCCACATCTCGGTCCTCATCGGCAACTCCTACGGCGCCGGCCACTACGGCATGTGCGGCCGGGCCTACGACCCGCGGTTCGTCTTCACCTGGCCCAGCGCGCGCAGCGCGGTCATGGGAGCACAACAGCTCGCCGACGTCACCTACTCGGTGTCTCGGGCCTCGGCCCTCGCCCAGGGCAAGGCCTTCGACGAGGAGGGCGCGCTCGCCGTGCGCGCCGCCATCGAGAAGCAGATCACCGCGGAGGCCATGCCGCTCGTGCTGTCCGGCCTGGTCTACGACGACGGGATCATCGACCCCCGCGACACGAGGTCCGTCCTCGGCATCGCCCTGTCCGCGATCCACAACGCACCGGTCGAGGGCACCTCCTCGTTCGGCGTCTTCCGGATGTGAGGACGTGGTGATGACCAGCAACCCGACCCCGAACCCAGCGACGGTCATCGGCCGACAGATCACCAGCGTCCTCGTCGCCAACCGCGGTGAGATCGCGCGCCGCATCGTCGCCACCTGCCGCCGTCGCGGGATCGCCACCGTCGCGGTCTACTCCGACGCCGACGCCGACAGCCTGCACGTCGCCGACGCGGACGCGGCGGTCCACCTCCCGGGTATGACGGCGGCCGAGACCTACCTGCGCGGTGATCTCGTCATCGAGGCGGCAAGGCGCGCCGACGCCGACGCCATCCACCCCGGCTACGGCTTCCTCTCGGAGAACGCCGACTTCGCGGCAGCCGTCCTGCAGGGCGGGCTCACGTGGATCGGCCCGGACCCCAAGGCCATCGAGCTCATGGGATCCAAGGTTGAGTCAAAGGTCCTCATGGCCGAGGCAGGCGTCCCTGTGCTCGAGCGCCTTGACCCGGCTGAGATCACCGAGGATGACCTGCCGATCCTCGTCAAGGCCTCGTCCGGCGGTGGCGGCCGTGGCATGCGCATCGTCCGCACCGTCGCCGGGGTTGCCGACGCCGTCGAGAGCGCCGCGCGCGAAGCGGCGAGCGCCTTCGGCGACCCGACGGTCTTCTGCGAGCGCTACCTCGACGCGGGGCACCACGTCGAGGTCCAGATCATGGCGGATGCACACGGCACGGTGTGGGCCCTCGGGGAACGCGAGTGCTCGCTCCAGCGTCGTCACCAGAAGGTCATCGAGGAGGCTCCATCCCCGCTCGTCGACCGGATTGGTGGCGACCTGCGCGAGCGCCTGCTCACGGCGGCCCGGAACGCCGCGGCGGCCGTCGACTATCGCGGGGCAGGGACGGTCGAGTTCCTCGCTGACGCACGCGGCCACTTCTGGTTCCTCGAGATGAACACCCGGCTGCAGGTCGAGCACCCGGTCACCGAGTGCGTCACGGGACTCGACCTCGTCGGGCTCCAGCTCGACGTCGCCGCCGGGCTCCCGCTGAAGGGCGCCGAGCCGACGATGACCGGCCACTCGATCGAGGCCCGGCTCTACGCGGAGGACCCGGCCCGCGACTGGCAGCCGCAGAGCGGCACCGTGCACGCCCTGCGCGTTCCGGGCGTCACCGCCGAGTTCGCCATCCCCGAACTGCACGGGATCCGCGTCGACTCCGGCGTGCAAGACGGGAGCGTCGTCGGCGTCAACTACGACCCCATGCTCGCCAAGGTCATCTCCCGTGCGCCGACTCGCGAGGAGGCGGCCCGAGAGCTCGCCGCTGCCCTGCGACGCGCCCGCATCCACGGCCTCACGACCAACCGGGACCTGCTCGTCGCGAGCCTGCTCCACCCCGAGTTCCTCTCCGGGAGCGCCGACACCCGGTTCTACACCGAGCACGACCCAGCCCTGCTGACGAGGAGCAGCGGGCTCGACCCGACCCTCGGCTCGATCGTCGCCGCGCTCGCCGACGCCGCGTCGGAGCGTGCGGAGGCCCAGGCGCTCCGGTCCATCCCGAGCGGATTCCGCATCGTGTCCGGAGAGTTCCAGCGACGTACCTACTCAACCGGTGACAACGAGCTGGTGGTGGGCTACCGCTTCGGCCGCGAGGGTCTCGAGCTCGAGTGGCTCCCGGATGGCCACAGCAGCATCAGTCTCCTCTCGGCGGAGCCGGACCGCGTCGTCCTGGAGCTCGACGGGATCAGGCGTCAGTTCGCCGTCAGTCGCTTCCCGTCCGGCGGTGCGACCTCTGTCGTCGTCGATGGCTCGGGCGGCAGCGTCACACTCGCGCGGGTGGCCAGGTTCACGGACCCATCGGCCCAAGCGCACGCGGGCGTGCTCGCGGCCCCGATGCCCGGGACCGTGGTCCGGGTCGCCGTCGAGGTGGGCAGCCGGGTCGAGGCCGGCCAGCCACTCCTGTGGCTCGAGGCCATGAAGATGGAGCACGCCGTGACCGCGTCAGCGGCCGGGGTCGTGACCGATCTCCACGTCGTCAAGGGTGAGCAGGTCGACCAGGGCACGACGCTTGCCGTCGTCGAGGACACGATGGACCGCCTGCGGGACCCGGACGAGGACGAGACGATGGAGGAGACCACGCCATGACCGATGCACCGACAGCCCGACGAGTCGCCGTGGAGACTGCGGACGGCGTGACCCGCATCGCCCTCGACTCCCCCCACAACCGCAACGCCCTGTCGGACCAGCTCGTCCGCGAGCTGCGCGACGCGCTGGCAGCCGCCGAGTCGGACCCGTCCGTTCGCGCCGTCGTGCTCACCCACACCGGTGGCACGTTCTGCGCCGGAGCCGACCTCACCGAGGCGTCGAGCCGCCCGGTCGGCGACCCAGCTCGCGAGCGCGCCGTTCAGCTGATCGACCTGCTCCATGCAATCATGGCGCTCGGCAAGCCCGTCATTGGGAGCATTGACGGCCACGTGCGGGCGGGAGGCATGGGACTCGTCGCGGCGTGCGACATCGTCGTCGCCGGCCCGCGGTCGACCTTTGCGCTGACCGAGTCCCGGCTGGGCCTCGCCGCATCCGTCATCTCTCTCACGGTGCTGCCCCGGCTCGCCAACCGCGCCGCCACGGAGCTCTTCCTCACCGGTGACATCTTGGCCGCCGGGCGCGCCGCGGAGATCGGGCTCGTCTCCCGCGCCGTCGACGCCTCGGACGATGTCGACGCGGCCGTCGCCGAGTTCGTCACCTCGTTCGCAGCATGTTCACCGCAGGGCCTGCGCGAGTCGAAGTCGCTCGTCAACCACCACACCCTCGCCGGCTTCGCCGCCGACCGCGACCGCCTTGCCGACCAGTCATCGCGGCTCTTCGCGAGCGAGGAGGCCAGGGAGGGAATGACCGCGTTCCGCGAGCGCCGACGGCCGCGGTGGGCCACGTGACGGGCCACGGTGCGCGGCTCTGGCACGATCGGACCCGATGAGCACCGCCACTGAGCCCAAGCAGGACCGCAGCCGCCTCACGCGCCAGCGGATCCTCGAGGCGACCGTCGAGTCTCTCGCGATCCGCGGCTGGGAGGCGTCATCGGTCTCGGTGATCGCCGCCGAGGCGGGGGCCAGCCGCGGCGCGCTGCAGCACCACTTCCCCACCCGCGAGGACCTCATCATCGCGGCGCTGGACTACATGTTCGAGCAGCGCACCAGGCTGGCCACCACGATGACCGTGCCCGACCTCAGCGGCACCGAGCGGGTCGCGCACGTCCTGAATGCCGTCGTCGATCTCTACGTCGGCATGCTGTTCAAGGCAGCACTGCAGGTGTGGAACGCAGCAGCGGCCGACCCGGCCTTGCGGGACCGCATCCTTCCGTTGGAGCGCAAGTTCGGCAGCGGTGTCCACGAGATGACGGTCCGGTTGCTCCACGTGGACGATGCCGATCCACGGGTGCGCGCCCTCATCCAGGGGACGCTGGACATGGCCCGCGGCCTCGCGCTGGCCGACGTCCTCACCGACGACTCGCGGCGTCGCCGTCGCGTCGTCGACACGTGGGCGGAGCAGCTCGCCGCCGGCCTCGGGCTGGCCGGGAAGTAGGCCTTCTTCGATTGAGTGACGAGGTGAGGTCCGCTGCAGCCGCAGATACCTACGACGTGGTCGTCGTGGGGGGTGGGGTGGCCGGCGTGTCGGTGGCCTACGAGCTGGCACTCGACCACACCGTGCTGCTCGTCGAGATGGAGCCGACGCTCGGCTACCACGCAACCGGTCGGTCGGCCGCGATGTATCTCGAGACCTACGGCGGGCCGCAGGTCCGCGCGCTGACGATCGGCAGCCGTGCCTTCCTGGAGGACCCGCCCGCCGGCTTCGACAGGACGCTCATGACGCCCCGTCCGCTGCTGCAGATCGCGCGGTCCGGGCGCGGCGAGATCATCGACGCCCTCCACGAGCAGGTTCGGGCCCTCGTGTCCGACGCGAGCACCGTCGACGCAGCCGTGGCGGCCCAGTTGTGCCCGATCCTCCGCCCGGAGGCCGTGGCCAAGGGGCTCTTCGAGCCGCATGCGATGGAGCTCGACGTGCATGCCCTCCACCAGGGCTTCGTCAAGGGACTGCGCGCCCGTGGCGGCACCGTGGTTCGGCGGCGGCCGGTCGAGCACCTGAGACAGTCGGATGAGGGGTGGCAGGTGCACGCTGCCGACGGGGTCGTCGCCCGGGGCCGCGTCGTGGTCAACGCGGCTGGGGCCTGGGCTGACCAGGTGGCCAAGGCCGCCGGGTGCGCTCCGGTGGGGCTCAGCCCACGACGGCGCACCATCTTCACGGTCCCCGGGGATGGTGCGCCGCAGGATCCACTCATGCCCCTGCTGTACGACGCGGAGGAGACCTTCTACGTCAAGCCCGAGGGCGAGCAGTTCCTCTGCTCTCCGGCTGATCGGACAGGCTGCGAACCGGCCGACGTCAAGCCGGACACCATGGAGATCGCCCGTGCACTCGACGAGATTCGTGAGGTCACCACGCTGGCGGCCAGGTCCGTCCGGACCTCATGGGCCGGCCTGCGCACGTTCGCACCGGACGAGGAGTTCGTCGTCGGTTTCGACCCGGAGGCGGACGGCTTCTTCTGGCTCGCGGGTCAGGGCGGCTACGGGATCCAGACGGCGCCCGCCACCGCTCGGCTGGCAGCGAGCCTCGTCCGTGGTTCGCAGGCCCCCGGCGACCTCACCCGCCTCGGGCTGGACGCTCCCCTGCTGTCACCGGGGCGCTTTCGGCGGCCCCCATGGCAGCACGCCCGCTGAGCGGTATCGAGACGCGAGTCAGGTCGTCTCGACGATCGTCACCGGCAGCGTGTCCAGGCTCCGCATCATGTTGCTGAGGTTGCGCGTCGACGGGCCGACCTCGAAGCGTTTGACCCGCGTGACGAGAGCGTTCAGCACCGCGTGGATCTCGAGGCGAGCCAGTCCCTGGCCGGCGCAGCCGTGCACTCCATAGCCGAAGGACAGGTGGTCGAGCGGGTTGCGACGCACGAGGAAGCTGTCGGGGTCCTCGTAGTGGCGGGGGTCGCGGTTGCCGGAGCCGAAGAGAACGGCAATCTGCTCGCCCGCCGGGATGACCGTGCCGTCCACGTCGACGTCCTCCTTGACGAGGCGCCCGAAGGCGTGCACCGGGCCCTCGAACCGCAACACCTCGTTGAGGGCCGACGGGATGAGGGAGGGGTCCTCGGACAGGAGCTCGTACTGGTCGGGGTGGGCACCGAGGTGTGCCAGGGCGTTGCCGAGCGTCGCGATCGTCGAGTCCACACCGGCAGCGACGTACTGGTGGATGATGTGGCCGCAGCTGTCCATCGGGATGTCGCCGCGCTCGGCCGCAGCGAAGATCGCTCGGCCCATGCTGCCCTCGCTCAGGTCCTTCGCCTGGACCGTCGTGGCCCACTGGAACAGCTCGCCGGCGATCGGGAAGTTGTCGATGGTGCGCTGGTTCATCGGGCCGAGCACGTTGAAGGCTGCCTCGCCCCACCGCAGGATGTTGGCCCGCACCTCGCCCTGGACACCGATCAGGTCGGCAACGATGAGGATCGGGAACGCCCGGGCCAGGTCGCCGATCCCGTCGAAGCTGCCCCGCTCGACGAGGCCGGCCACCATCCGGTCGGCCTTCTCGTCGATCTCGGACTTGAGCGAGCGCAGCGCGCGGGGCGACAGGTTCTCGGTCAGGGCCGCGCGCAGCCGGCCGTGGTCCGGCGGGTCGGTGGTGAGGCTGGTGCCCTCGAGCGCGCGGTTCATGTCGTCGTTGAACGCGACCTTGTTGGAGGAGAAGGTCGCCGGGTCGCCAAGGGCGTCACGGATCGCGTCGTAGCGGGTCAGCGCCCAGGCCCGGTTGGTCTCGAGGTAGACCACCGCGGCAGTCTCGCGGAGCTCGGCGAACGCCGGGTAGGGGTCGATCAGCACCTCGTCGGAGAAGAGGTCGATGGCTGAGGTCGCGGGAGCGGTCGATGCGGTGGCGGGGGTAGTGGTCATGTCAGTACCTCTGTCGTGGGTGGGCGCAGGGTTTGGTGGTCGAGGGCGAAGGGTCGTGGCAGTCACACGGCAATGCGGTCCGGAGCCGGCGTCCCGTGGGCCAGGCGGCGCAGACGTGGGACCGGGATCCGGTAGTTGAGCGCCACCGCGGCGCCCGGTCCCGCGGGGGCGTCCCCGGCCCAGCGGAGGAGGGCCGAGCCGGCGCTGAGGTCACGGTCGACCACCTCCGGTGATCCGACTGGTGGCAGCTGGCCGCTCGCCTTGAGGTTGAGGCCCCACTGCTCGGTCCAGAAGTACGGACGGAAGTCGAGCTCGGGCGCTGCGTCGCCGAGCAGCAGGGTGGGCGCGGCAACCTTGGCCTGGTCGATGGCCGCCGTCCACAAGGGCACCCGCATGGTGCCCCGCACGGTGGGGAACGTGGCCACATCGCCGGCGGCGACCACGTCGGGACGGGCCCGGCCGCGCATAAGAACCCTGCCGCGCGAGTCCACCACGAGCCTGCCGTCGGTCAGCAGCCCGCTCGGCGCGAGGAGCTCGAGGTTCGGCAGGTCCCCGGCTGCCGTCACCACCACCTCGCCCTCGAGGATTGAGCCGTCCTCGAGCACGACGCTGGGGTGCGGGCCGTTCCACCGGATCGCGGCACACGAGGTCGTCACGACGTGCAGGCCACGCTCGATTGCAGCCGTCACGAGCAGCTCCGAGAGGTCGGGGCCGAGGTGGCGCAGCATGGGCGGCTCGTCCGAGACGAGGGTGACGGTGCAGCCGGCGTCCACCGCACCCGAGGCGATCTCCATCCCCAGGGGCCCACCTCCGACGACGACGACCGACGGCCGGCCCTCGAGCCGGCGGCGCAGCAGCCTGACATCGTCCAGGCCGCGGAGTGTCAGCTCTGGCGGCGCGTCCAGGCCCGCGGCGTGGCCGGTCGGGACCAACCTGCGAGCCCGCGAGCCGGTGGCGATGACGAGTCCGTCCCAGGCCAGCTCCTCGCCGTCGTCGAGTCGCACGAGGGAGCGGTCGAGGTCGACGTCAGCTGCGCGCCTGCCGAGCAGCTCCGTCGCGCCGTGGCTGGACGCCGGGAGCCTGAGGGCAGTCAGGTCGTCGTCGATCAGGGCAGCCTTGGAGAGCGCGGGTCGGCTGTACGGCTCATGGGGCTCGTCGCCGACGATGGTCAGCTCACCGTCGAAACCGGTGTCTCGTAGGGACTCTGCGGCAGTGAGGGCGGCGATGCCGTAACCGAGCACGACGATCCGCTCTGGGCGTGCCATGGTCACTCGAGTCGCAGCGCGGCGACCGGGCAGACCCGGACGGCCGCCCTGGCAAGGTCGAGGTCACGGTCGTCGACCTGCTCGACGTCGAGGACGAGATCGCCGTCGTCGTCCAGGTGCATCAGCCTCGGTGCGGCCTCCTCGCAGAGGCCGTGGCCCTCGCAGCGCGGCTGGTCGAGGATCAACTGCATGGCGTTCTCCACTACATCGTGTCGGCTCACTTGACGGTGTATCAAGTGTGTGCGGAGAAGCCGGCTGTCGTCCAATGCATGTCTAGCATGATTAACATGTCTGAGATTCATGAGGTCTCGAAGGAGACGCTGCCTCCGCGTGCCGGAGCGGAAGACGCCGAGCTGGCCCGGCTCGCGGCGATCGACCTCAACCTGCTCGTGCCGCTGCTGGCACTCCTCGAGGAGCGGTCGGTGACCCGGGCCGCGTCGCGCGTCGGTATGACCCAACCGGCGATGAGCCACGCGCTGCGGCGGATGCGGCGGCTCCACGGGGACGAGCTGCTCGTCAGACAGGGTGCGACCATGGCCCTGACTCCCCGCGCCATGGAGCTCGTCGCGCCGCTGCGGCGAACGCTGCGGCAGGCGGTCCAGGTCGTGCGCCCGACGCCGTTCGACCCGGCCACCGACCGGCGCGCGGTCACGCTGGCGATGACGAGTAGCACCGCGTCCGTCCTCGGCGGCGAGGTGGCGCGGTTGCTGGCCGAACGCGCACCCCAGGCCGTGCTGCGACTGCGCACGATGCCAGTGCTCTCGGTGTCGGACTCGGTCTTCACCCAGGAGGGGCTCGACGCGATCCTCCTCTCGGACGTCTTCACCGCCCCCTTCCCCCGCGAGCGCCTGTACGACGACCGGTGGGTCGTCGTGACCCGGCCGGACGTTCCCGACGAGCCGGTGGCCGAGCTGCTCGAAACCCTCCCGCACGTCGTCCTCGAGTACGCCACCTTCCGCACCCGCCCCTACGAGGTCCTCGAGGAGCGAGGGGTGCGCTACACCGTTCGCGCCCGGGTCTCGGACACGCTGCTCATTCCCCACGTCATCGCGGCCGCCGGTGGCGTGGGGTTCCAACGGAAGTCGGTCGTGGCGGCGCTGCGGCACCTCGGGCTGCGCACGCATGAGTTCCCGTTCCCGATCGGCGGGCTGGGGATGGACGTGGTCTGGAACCCCTGGCTGGCGGACGACGAGCTGCGCACCTGGCTGGGCGCACTGCTGCGAGAGGCCGCCCCCAAACACTGAGCCCCCTTCAGCGACAGACGAACTCAGCTCAGCCAGAAGCAGTGCACGTCATCACGCTCCAGCTGGCTGCGGCATGGGCGGGTGCCTCGCAAGGCAGCGGTGTGGATAGCGTGGGGCCGTTGTGTCCCCGCTCGGAAGGGTGCCGATGAGTGACCATCCCCGCACTGCCGCGTCCACGCCAACTCACCTCCGCATCGAGTCGGGCGACGTCGTGCTCGCCGCAGATGCCTTCGGTGACCCGGCCGACCCCGCCGTCGTGCTCTTCCACGGTGGTGGGCAGACCCGGCACTCCTGGGGATCCACCGCGGCCGACCTCGGAGCCGCCGGCTGGCACGCCATCACCGTCGATGTTCGCGGGCACGGCGACAGCACGTGGTCGCCGACCGGCGACTACACCCTCGACAGCTACTCGAGCGACGTGCGGGCGGTCATCGACCACCTCGGCCGGCCCGCGGTGCTCATCGGGGCCTCACTCGGCGGCAACGCGGCGCTGGAGGCGATCGGTCGTTGGCCGGAACTGGCCCTGGGCCTCGTTCTCGTTGATGTCTCCCCGTTTCTCCAGCCGGAGGGCGCGCATCGGATCAGGGAGTTCATGATGACCCGGGCCGAGGAAGGGTTTGCGTCGTTGGAGGAGGTCGCGGACGCGATCTCGCTGTACCTGCCGCACCGCCCGCGTCCCAACAGCCTCGAGGGCCTGCGCCGCAACGTCCGCGAGCGGGACGGGCGCCTCTATTGGCACTGGGACCCGGCCATGTTCCGCTCCGACCGCGACGAGGCGGTCCAACGTGACCGGCTCGTCGACCCGGCTCGGCTCGGCGCCGCGGCCGAGTCGCTGCGGGTGCCGACACTGCTCGTGCGGGGCGGGGCCTCGGACGTGCTCAGCCCGCAGGACGCGGCGCGCTTCCTCAAGCTCGTCCCGCACTCCGAGTTCGCCGAGGTGTCCGGAGCTCACCACATGGTCGCGGGCGACGACAACGTCGCCTTTGAGTCCGTCCTCGGGGACTTCCTCGACCGACGAGTCCGCATGCGTCTGGACTTCATCGCCGCCTACTCCTGAGCCGATCCCAGCGGCGAGAATGACTCGGCCACAGGCCAACCGAGCCGTATGCCGCTGAGCAGGCTCAGCGGCATACGGCTGAGTTGGTCTCCTCCCGCACTCACCTGGCAGGGAAGGGCGGGGTCAGAACCCCACCGCCGCGGTGGGCGCGGCGTCGGTGCGCAGCGCGCGCCAGAGCTCGGCAGCGGCGCCGCGCCGGCGTTCCTCCACGAGCCCGGCACGCTGCATCGCGACGAGGTTGCCGCCACCGAGGTACGCGGCCCCCAGCGCCCCGACCGGCAGGTGCAGGTCGGCCTCGGCGGAGGTCCGTTCGACGGCTGCCTCGCCCTCCCCGCTGACAGCGATGCGCCACGTGGCCTGGTTCCACGGCGCGGTGGTGTCCTCGACCTCGACCACGACGTCGCACGGCGCACGCCAGGTCCGGTCCTGCAAGGACTCGGGAAGGTCGACGAGGCGGAGCCACAGGCTGTCGTAGGTCTCGACGTCGGACGTCGCTCGCGGCCCCCCGGCCCAGTGCAGCAACGGGGCATCGACGCCGACGGTGCGCACCTTGACGGTTCCCATCAGGTCGAAGTCGACCAGTCGTCGGATCAGGGCCAGCTGGGCGGCCGCCTCACCGATCACTGCCCACACCTCGAGGTCGCCGGCCGGGCGGGCCTTCTCCCACTTGTGGCTGCGGCGGAACATGGCGAACCCGACGTCGTTCCCGTCGCGCCGGGCGAACAGGATCCGCCACGGCTCGCGGTCTCGGAGATGCTCTGGCTGCTGCTGGCAGATCCGCGAGTAATAGCCCGCGTCGCCCACCACCGACCCGAGGTCGGCATGGGCCAGGTGGCACTCGCGCATGCGCTTGGAGACATCCGGATCCGAGGTCGTCGCCAGCTGCGTCGTGATTGCTGCAGCCGCCTCGTCGAGATGGGGTGCCGTCATCGTCGTGCCGCGGCCCAGGCTGACGGACAGCTCCGTCGACGCCAGCCCGTAGCCGTAGCGGCCGTAGATGGCCGGCTCGCTGGCATGGAGCGCGGAGACGTGGGTGCCCGGCACCTCGTGAACCCGCTCGAGATGGTCCTTGATCATGGCGGTGAGCACGCCCTTGCGCCGCTGGTCGGGATGCACACCGACCCACGTCAGGCCGGCGCAGGAAACTGGCCGGGTACTCGTCTGTGGCCCGGGGATCGCCAGTGTCAGTGGAAAGACACCGTAGATCCCGGCATAGCTGCCGGGCTCGGCGCCATCCACCTCCGCCGCGAACCGTTGGTTCTCGGCCAGGCCGAGCAGCTGCTCCTCCGCGGGGCGGTCCGGTATCTCGTCGAACCAGACGATGTGGTCCGTGCTCACGTAGCGGTCGGCGTCCGTCGCGGTGTCGACGCGGATCCGGTTCTCAGTCATGGGCCCAGCCAATCCCCCGTCGGCCCCGTGGTTCAAGCCGGTTTCCCGGTCCAGCGGCGCAGCTGCTTGCGGCGGAACGAGCGCCAGCGGTCCTCGAAGTCCGCCTCGACACCGTCGGCCCGGGCCTGCTCCAACGCGTGCAGACGCCCATAGGTGAAGGCGTTGTCCCCAGCCAGATGCGCCTGCATGGCCAGCTCGCGCAGCCGCTGTCGCGCGACAACCGTGTCCTGGTGCACCCCGAGTGCCGTCTGGATCTTCTTGGTCGCCTTGGTCAGGGACCGGGCCCGTTTGCCCAACGCAGGTGTGGCCATCTCGGCGGCGTAGCGCAGGCGCTTTGCCTTCTTGCGCGCCTCATGGAAGGCGTGGTCGCGTGCCGTCGAATCCTCGGCCGAGTCGATCGCACGGACCTCCCGGCGCAGCCGCTTGGCGTCGCGCGCCAGGAGTCGAGGCATGACCTTCCTGGCGGGCGCGTCTGCCTCTTCGGTGAACGGGGGTGATGCGACCAGCTCGTCGAGGGCGTCGAGCAGGCGCAGGTATCGGGCACTGTCGAGCGACTCCAGGGCGCGCTCGCGACCGGTCTGGAAGTCGGCACTCAGCTGGTCCTCGACCCGGGCGGCCACCGCGCCGACCACCAGGTCAGCGGGCTGCTGGTCCAGCTCATCGTTCAGGTGCTCCCGCAACACTTGGGCATCCCGAGCCGGGGCGAACACCTCCCCGAGCCAGCGCAGCTCGTCACGCACGGGGTCGGTGACCTCGCGGTTGAGCAGGGGACGGCACGTCGTGAGCGCCGATCTCAGCCGACGTGCGGCGATCCGCAGCTGGTGGACGCCCTCGGCCTCACCGGTCCGCACGGCCGCGTCCTGGGCCTGCAGCCGAGCGATGTGCTCGGCCAGGCGCGCCACGAGCAGCTGCCCGGCAGTGCCCTTCCGCAGCTCCTTGTCCGACGGCTGTGCGTGCGTCTCGGGCGACACGTCGCCGAGGGTTCGGCTCAGCTTCGACGCGGCCGTGGCCGGGGAGGCACCCGCGGCCAGCAAGTGTTCCTCCACGACATCGAGCAGGTCCCCGGCCGCGCCGTCGAGCTCCAGCTCCCACTCGCGCCACGTCTGCACCGCGCCGGAACGGCTCGAGCCCTCGAGGCCCTGCGGGACGGCCAGCACGGTCGCGTGCACCTCGTCGTCACAGACCGTCGCCATGATGGTGCCGTCGCCGTCCTGCAGCGCGTACTCGCGCCGGAGGGTGTTCACCTCGGCAACCGGGACGAGCGGACGGTCGCGGATGATGCCGCGCACGCGGGCCTGCAGGGCGGCGGGCACGCCGTCCTCGGCATCCCCGAGCGGCTCGTGCACCTCCGTGCGGGAGTCGCCGGACCGAGGCAGCTTGAGGTGCCATCCGGCGTCGCCGCCCCCGATGCGCCGTCTCAGGGTCAGGCCCTTGCGCGCGAGGTCGAGCTCCGGCGTATCGAAGTAGACCGCCTCGAGCTGGAGCTCCTCCGGCTGACGGACCGAGCCCACTCCCTCGACGAGAGCCAGGTTCGGGAACACGACGTCCGAACCGACGTCGTACTTGCGCTCGATCTCCTCGTGATCCTCAGCCATACCCCCACCTTGCCCTACCTCTTCCGGCCACGGAACCGGCGGAACCCGGTGAGCCGGACGCGGCCCATGCGAGCGGGTGGACCTCGGGCGGGCACGCGTCGGAGACTGGAGCGACAGCCCAGCCAAGAGCGAGGAGCACAGCGCATGACCATGGAAGCAACCGGCCGTGTCGTGCAGTCGGTGAGCGGAGCCGTCATCGTCATCGAGCGCACCTTCGGCGCCCCGGTCGCGAAGGTGTGGGACGCCATGGTGGACCCGGATCAGATGAGTCGCTGGATCGGCACCTGGACGGGGAAGCCCGGCGCAGGCAGGCGAGTGGCGTTCGTGATGACCGCCGAGGGCGCGAGCGAGCCCGAGGACGTGCTGATCCATGGCTGTGAGCCACCGACCCACCTCGACGTCGAGGCGTTCCAGGCGGGCACCTCCTGGCGGCTCATGGTCGACCTCATGGAGACCGAGGGCGTCACCACGCTGGTCTTCCGGCAGGGTGTCGACCCGTCTGACGAGGCAGCGAGCAGCTACGGGCCCGGGTGGGAGTACTACCTGGATCGTCTCAGTGCCGTGCTGGAGGGCAGGGACTTCGCGGCCTGGGATGACTACTACCCGGCGCAGCAGGCCTACTGGCAGGAGCAGCTCCGGGGGCTCACCTCGGACGAGCCCTGAGGGCGGATCGGCGCTGCGGCCGCTACGACGGCGCGCGACGGGGTAACCCATGGTCGTGCTGGTCCGCCTTCGGCGAGCCGGCACAGCGCTTGTCCACCCGCCACCGAGGAGGCACCATGTCCACCGACGCCATCGTCATCCTTCGCGACGACCACCGCGAGGTTCGCGCCCTCTTCCGCGAGCTCGAGAAGAGCTCGACCACGGAGGCGCGCCGCGGCCAGATCGTGGGCAAGGTCATCGAGCTGCTCACCGTGCACACCTACATCGAGAACGAGGTCATGTACCCCCAGGTCCGCGCCCTGCTGCCCGACCTCGAGGACGAGATCCTCGAGTCCTACGAGGAGCACCACGTGGCCGACGTGCTGACGATGGAGCTCTACGGGATGAGCCCGGCCGACGAGCGCTTCAGGGCCAAGACCATGGTCCTCATCGAGAACGTCACGCACCACATGGACGAAGAGGAGAGCGAATGGTTCCCCAAGGTGCGTGACAAGCTCGGGCGCAAGCAGCTCCAGGAACTCGGCACACAGCTGTTGGAGGCGAAGAAGCGCGCTCCCCGCTCACCAGCGCAGCCCAGCGCGCTCAAGAAGGCGGTCGACGCCGTCGTCTCGTGAGGTCAGCCGGGGACCGCTCACCGCACGACCCGGGGCAGCCCGACGCGCACCCTGGTCACGCCATCGGAGAAGTGCACGACGGGGTCCTCCACGCTGGGCAGGCCCGCCGCAGCTGTGAGGCTCTCGCTGCAGGACCGCAGCGTCCCTGACCGCAGTGGCCAGGGCTCGTGCTCGACCGGCGTGGCCAGAAGGCTGCCCAGGTGCTTGGTGTAGGCGAGCCAGCGCCCGGTCAGCCAGTCGTCCCGCTCGGACGGCTCGATGAGTGCACCCGGTTCGATGGTCAGGTCGAAGAGCTCGGGCCGTCCCGCGCGGGCCCCCGCATACCGCACGCAGCCGCCGTTGCGCTCGATCCGCAGCCGGGACGCGAAGTAGGGGGCACCGACGAAGGCGCGAGCAGCCGCGGCCACAGCCGTATTGGCCACGTCCAGCGAGAGGAACCACAGGCCATCCCTTCCCTCCGGCCCGCGTACGTAGGTGCGCAGGTTGATCTCCGGAGCGCTCGAGAGATCGGGCAGGCACCGTCCGGGGAGCTGCGAGAGGTCCGGCAGCAGCCGGAGCCCCAGCGGCCGCAGGTCCCACATGACATGTGGGACCAGCGTGACCCATGCCGACCCGTCATGGACATCTGCAGTGAGGCCCGGCGGCAACAGCGCGTCAATCGAGGGTGGCGGCACTCGCCAATGCACGAAGCCGGCCTCGAGCCACGACGTTCGCAGGACCGGCGCGGTGACGCGCTGCTCTGCCCTCGGGCCTGCCATGCCTGGACCGTACCCAGTGACGGTGCGGACCCGATCACGGGTTCCGGTCAGGCGCCGCGCGGGTAGAGAAATGGTCAGGGACCGCAGCGCGCCTGCTGCGGTCCCGTGGGAGAGAGCCATGAGCACCGATCGCATCCAGGACATCTGGGGAACACGCAGTCCCCACCGTGCCGGCGAGACGTGGCCGAGCCGCGTCGACATGTTCCTCGATGACGGCGTCAGCGAGTCGGAGGTCGAGTGGCACCAGTCCGCGTGCGTGCTGTGCTCGAACGGTTGTGGCATGGACATCGCGGTCCAGGCCGGCCGGATGGTGGGCGTGCGAGGTCGTGAGCAGGACCGTGTCAACCACGGACGGCTCGGCCCGAAGGGACTGTACGGCTGGCAGGCCAACCGCTCCCCCGACCGGCTCACGACGCCCCTGCTCCGAGTCGACGGGGAGCTGCGGCCCGCCTCGTGGGACGACGCGATGAGGCTCGTCGTCGAGCACACGCGCGAGGTGCTCACCAGCCATGGCCCGCTCGGGATGGGCTTCTATACGAGCGGCCAGCTCTTCCTCGAGGACTACTACACGCTCGGCATCATCGCTCGGGCCGGCATCGGCACACCGCACCTTGACGCCAACACGCGCATGTGCACCGCCACCTCCGACTTCGCCCTCAAGGAGTCCTTCGGGACCGACGGTGCCCCGGGGAGCCTGACCGACTTCGACCTGTGCGACACCCTGTTCCTCGTCGGGCACAACATGGCCGAGACCCACACCGTGCTCTGGGCGCGGACTCTTGACCGGCTGGACGGTCCCGAGCCCCCGCGGCTGGTCGTCGTCGACCCCCGGCGGACCCCCGTCGCCGAGCGAGCGGACGTGCATCTGGCGATCCGCCCGGGGACGAACCTCGCGCTGCTCAACGGCATCCAGGCAGCACTCATCCGAGATGGTGCCATCGACACGGATTTCGTGGCCCGGCACACGGTCGGTTTCGAGCGGCTCGCCGAGGTCGTGCGCCACTACGACGCCGCGACCGTCGCGGACATCTGTGGCGTCCCTGCGGCCGACATCGAGCGCGCCGCGGAGATCATCGGCAGCGGCACGAGGCTGGTGTCGACGTGCCTTCAGGGCGTCTACCAGTCTCACGAGGCCACTGCGTCCGCCTGTCAGGTCAACAACATCACGCTGCTGCGCGGCATGATCGGCAAGCCGGGTTGCTCTGTGTTCCAGCTCAACGGCCAGCCCACCGCGCAGAACACCCGCGAGACCGGCGCCGACGGTGACTTCGTCGGCATGCGCAACTGGCAGAACCCGGAACACGTGACCGAGCTCGCGCGGCTCTGGAACGTCGAGCCGGCCCAGATCCCGTCCTGGGCGCCGCCGACCCACGTCATGCAGATGATGCGGTATGCCGAGGAGGGCGCGATCCGGTTCCTCTGGGTCAGCGGCACCAACCCGGCGGTCTCCCTGCCCGAGCTGCACCGGATCCGGTCGATCCTCGCACAGGACCGGCTCTTCCTCGTCGTCAGCGACGCGTTCCTCACCGAGACGGCGGCCCTGGCCGACGTCGTCCTGCCTGCGGCCATCTGGGGGGAGAAGCTCGGCACGTTCACCAACCACGACCGGACGGTGCACCTGTCGGAGCGAGCGGTCGCCCCACCGGGTGAGGCCAGGCCCGACCTGGAGATCTTCATGGCGTATGCCGCGGGGCTGGGTCTCACCGACAAGGACGGTGGGCCACTCGTCAGGTGGCACACACCAGAGGAGTGCTTCGAGGCCTTCAAGGAGGTGACGCGAGGGCGGCCCTGCGACTACACCGGCCTGACCTACGAGAAGCTGCGCGGCGGGTCAGGGATCCAGTGGCCCTGCAACGCCGACGCGCCCGAGGGCACGGAGCGTCTCTACACCGACCATCGGTTCAACACCCAGACCGACTACTGCGAGGACTACGGCCATGACCTGACCACCGGCGCAGCCTTCGAGCGCAAGGACCACGCCGACATCGGGGCTGACGGCCGAGCGATGCTCAGGGCCGCACCTCACCACCCGCCCCACGAGCCGGTCAGCGAGGAACGCCCGTTCCTGTTCACCAGCGGTCGCCGGGTGTATCACTTCCACACCCGCACCAAGACGGGGCGTGCACCGCAGCTCCAGGAGGCGGCGCCCTCGCCATGGGTCGAGCTCGCTGCCGCAGATGCGCAGGCGCTCGGCATCGCCGAAGGTGACCTCGTGCGCGTCGAGTCCGCTCGTGGGCATCTCGTGGCGCCCGCCCGCATCACGGGTTCACGAGAAGGCGTGGTCTTCGCACCGTTCCACTACGGCTACTGGGATCGCATGGAGGACCTGACCGCGAGCGCGAGGGCCGAGGAACGCCACCCCACCGCCGCGAACGAGCTGACGATCACGGCCTGGGATCCCGTCTCGAAGCAGCCGCAGGTCAAGCTCGCCGCAGTCAGCGTGAGGAAGGTGTCCTCGTGAAGCTGGACAAGGCCATCGAGCTCGTCACCGAGGCGGAGGAGGACCTGGCGAAGAAGCTGGCCGAGCTTGCCGGCAAACATGCCACCGAGCAGGACGTCTACCACCTCGGGCACCAGCTCGCCGAGCAGAGCCGCGAGCGTCTCGGCCGGCTGGAACCGTTCGGCGACGAGCTCGGCGCGGACGCACCGAACCTCGAGTCCGGCAGCGCAGTGGGCGGGCTCACCGACCGGTTGCGACGCGCCACTGCGACCGCTCTCGGACGGTCGGAGGCGAGCGGGATGATGCTGCTGCTCGACCTGCGGGACGCCTATCTCATCGCGCAGCGCGTCGAGATCAGCTGGGTGATGCTCCTTCAGGCCGCCCGCGCGGCCCGTCAGGTCGAGCTGGAGAAGGTCGTCACGTCATGCCACGAGGAAGCCGAGGGAACGGCGAAGTGGCTGCGCAGCCACATCAAGGTCAGCGCACCTCAGGTCCTCGCCTCCGGCTGAGACGTCGCCGGCGTTCCTCAGGGGCCTTCCGCGGCGAGCCGGACGCCGAACCCGAGCATCGCGGCGCCCGTGAGCCCGTCCATCCAGCGCCGGACGCGCTGCCGCGACAGGACCCACCGGGCCCGGTGAACCGCCACGACGACCAACGCCAGGTATAGCGCGGAGATCGCGGCGTGGGTCAGGGCGAGAGGCACTGCCTGCCAAGGAGACTGGCCGCCAGCAGCAAGGAACTGCGGAAGCACGGCGAGATAGAAGGCCAGCACCTTGGGGTTGGTGATGTTCGAGATGAAGCCCTGGCGCAGTCCCCTGATGACCGCTCGGCCGCCCCCTGCCGTGCCGGCCAAGGGCGCGTGGACGTCGGTCGCTCGCATCGCACTCCGCAGGGCCTGGACGGCGAGGAAGAGCAGGTACGCCACCCCAGCCCACTTGATCGTCACGAAGAGCGGCTCTGACGCCACGATCACCGCACCGAGGCCGAGGGCCACAGCGGTCCCCTGGATCGCGCTCGAGCAGATGACTCCCGCGGTCGACGCCAGCCCGCGGCGGCGACCCCCCGACACAGCGTTCCTGACGACCACGGCGAAGTCAGGCCCGGGAACGAGCGTCACCACCAGGGCGAACAGCGCGAAGGAGCCGTAGGTCTGCCACGTCATGAGCAAAGAGTGACATGGCTCCTGACAGCATGACCAGCCCCCGTTCCGCCTGGTGAACGTTTCCCGGGAAGGAAGTCCCTGATTGTGGACTGTGCCACCGAACAACGCAGCCGTATGCCGCTGAGCTGGCTCAGCGGCATACGGCTTGGTTGGCTTTGTGCGGGTTACGCCCTGGTCAGGCAGGTGCCCGCTCGTAGGCGACAGCCTCTTTGCGACTGAGGGAGACGAGCGCCCAGCCGATGAACACCTGCATCAGGCCGAGCACGATGGCCATGGCGGCGACGCCGAAGGCGACGACCGACGTGAAGAGCGAGGCACGCAGGAAGGATGCGGACATCGCCGTCTGGCGCAGCGGGTCGTCGCGGTCCAGCTGGGCGTAGGTCTTGCCGCCGGTCGCCTCGAGGGCGTGCTTGTCGATGATCTGGGCCTGGGCGTAGGCCGAGAACGGACCGTCCACCTCGTCGCCGGCGAGGAAGGCAGCGTCCTCGGCGACGGTGATGTTGGCGGCCTTGAGCTCGTTGTGGACCATGTAGTAGGTGATGCCGCCAGCGATGATCATGACGATGCCGACGATGGCGACGATCGTCCCCAGGGTTCTTGCGGTACGGCCGGGCATGCGCGTTCCTCTCTAGGTGAACAGTGCGGCTCAGTATGGCGCCCAACGGGACTCACTGGGTGGATGTCGAATTCCCCCGTCACGGCGTGTCCTTGGCGCATGCCCTGCGGCAGTTCGGACGGAATCAGGTCAGCTGCAGGGTCGTCAGGCAGGTCGGTGCCTTTCGACCGGTGGAGATGGCCGAGGTCGCCGTGCGCCCTTCGTGCGTCACGGTGATGGTGCCCTCGATGTCCCGGGGCAGCCAGAACCCGACGAAGCCGTTGGCATAGGTCCGGGCCGGGCCGTCGACGAGGGTCTTGCCAGCCGAGTCGACGATCGTGACATCGACGGGCTGGTCGGCCAGCTCGCCCTTGCACGTGGTGAGGCTGTGGTAGTAGCACTCGTGGGTCTGGCTCACGTACGGCGCGACCGACAGGTAGAACTGTCCGTCCGGCAGCTCGATCCTCGACTCGCCCGAGTCGTCCTTGAGCACGAGCGAGTCGTAGCGGACCGACGCGAGGACGTCGCCTTGGCGCTCGCCGCTCTTCTGGTCGAGGGCCTCGATGACCTCAGTGGCACTGCGACCGGTCTGGCCGAGCTTCGTCAGGATGGCCTGCGCCGTGGAGTCGGCCGGCGCGGCCACGGAGGATGCGGCGGCCTGCGGCAGGTTCGTCGGGCTGCCTGTGCCGCTGGCACAGCCCGCGACGAGCATGAGCGTGGAGGCGGCGGCTGCCGCCACCACGAGGGGGGCGCGGCGGGTCCGGTGCTGGCGGTGGGCTGGGCGCTGTCGGTTGGTCACGGCATCACTGTCCCCGAGCACCCTCAGCGTTCGGCAAAGGGTCCATGAAGGTCTGATGAAGGCGTCCGCTCCGACCCTGCAGGCGAGCCGGTGTCCCGCGGTCGACGGTCCAACAGAACCGTCCGCACGACATAGCCCACGAACACCCAGAAGGCGATGGTGCCGGCGAGCATGAACGCCCACATCCACCACGCGACGTAGCCCCAGCCGTGTCCCATCATGATGACCATCTCCTCACCTCGGCCAGCTGCCCTCCAGATTCATGCTCCGTCGGCCGGGTCTCCACTCCGCGAGGATTCCCTGAAGGTTTGACGAAGTTCGCGCTCCAAGGGACGCGCGCCCGTGTGGCGGCCCGGGAGCGAGCAGACTGGCGCCATGGACTCCCCTCGGCCCGAAGCCGCCTCGTCCACGCCCAGGGTGCTCGTCGTCGACGACGAACGTGCGCTCGCCCAGATGGTCGGCTCCTACCTGACCCGGGCCGGCTACGCCGTGTCCGAGGCCTACACGGGACCGGACGCGGTGTCCCTGGCCCGCGAACTCGATCCCGACGTCATCGTGCTGGACCTCGGCCTTCCGGGTCTCGACGGCATCGAGGTGTGCCGCCAGGTGCGGACCTTCTCGGACTGCTATGTCCTCATGCTCACCGCGCGAGGCGACGAGGTGGACCGCATCGTCGGCCTGACGGTCGGTGCCGACGACTACATCACCAAACCCTTCAGCGCCCGCGAGCTCGTCGCCCGGGTCCAGGCAGTGCTGCGTCGTCCGCGCCGCCGCGGCGGTGCGGCCGGTGACGGCGGCGGGCCGGACGAGGAGCCGGTTCGGGTCTTCGCGGAGCTGTCCATCGACCCGGCGGGGCGCAGTGTGTCCGTGGCTGGGCAGCCAGTCGCACTGACCCGGACCGAGTTCGACCTCCTCGACGTGCTCTCGGCCCGGCCGAGGTACGCCTTCTCGCGGCGCCAGCTCATCGATGAGGTCTGGGACATCGCCTGGGTCGGCGACGAGCACATCGTCGACGTCCACATCGGCCACATCCGTCGCAAGCTCGGGGACGATCCCGCCGCTCCGCGGTACATCGAGACCGTTCGGGGCGTCGGCTACCGGATGGGCAGGGGGTGAGCGCGATGAGTGGCGTGAGAACGAGCCGCTCGTTGGGCGGACGCGGCGGGCTCGCGTCGCGGCTCCTGCTCGCACAGGTCCTCGTCCTCGGCGCCAGTGTGGTCACGGCAGGCGCTGTGGCTGCCCTGTTCGGGCCGCCCCTCTTCCACGAGCATCTGCTCGAGGCGGGTCAGGCGCCCGACTCGCCGCAGCTGGCCCATATCGAGCAGGCGTACCGTGACGCCTCGCTCGTCTCGTTGGCCGTCGCCCTCGTCATCGCCTTGGCCTGCGCTGCTGCGGTCACGTGGTACGTGACGCGTCGCATGCAGGCGCCGCTCGATGCCCTGGCCAACGCGGCCCGGGAGGTCTCGCGAGGCCACTTCGGGGCCAGGGTCGGACCCTTGGGCGCCGGAACCGAGTTCGACGAGCTGGGCCACGCGTTCAACCTCATGGCACGTCAGCTCGAGCAGACGGAGGACACCCGCCGGCGCCTGCTGTCCGACCTGGCCCACGAGCTGCGCACACCGATCGCGACGCTCACGGTCTACTGCGAGGGACTGCGTGACGGCGTGACGACGTGGAACGCCGACACCGAGCGGGTCATGACCGAGCAGACCGAGCGGTTGGCCCGGCTCGCCGCCGACCTGGACGACGTGTCGCGAGCGGAGGAGGGGCGGCTGGCCCTCGACCTCTCTCCGACGCCAGTCCCGGAGCTCATCTGGTCGGCGGCCGAAGCCAGACGCGAGGCCTTTGCTCGCCAGGGCGTCGAACTGCACGTCCGGCCTGACGCGGCGCCGGACGTGCACGTTGAGGCCGATCCGCGGCGAATCGGCCAGGTGCTCGACAACCTGCTCGCCAACGCCCTGCGCCACACGCCTCGGGGCGGTGCGGTGCAGCTGTCCGCCCGGGCGGTCCACGACGCCGTCGAGATCGTCGTCGCGGACACCGGCGACGGGATGAGCGCCGACCAGCTGCCGCACGTCTTCGAGCGGTTCTACCGCGGCGACACCGCGCGGGACCGTGACCGGGGTGGCTCCGGCCTCGGGCTGACGATCAGCCGCGCCATCGCCGATGCGCACCGGGGCAGTCTCGTGGCCTCGAGCGCCGGTCCCGGCGAAGGGTCGACCTTCACCCTCACCCTGCCCTGTGCCTGACCGGGCCACTCGAGGAGGCGCTAACCGCCCTCCGCTCGGACTGCCGCTGATCGCCTCATCCGATGGATCGGGACGATGAAGAACACGGCGATGAGCAGGTAGCCCACGGTCGCAACGACAGGCAGGAAGAGCCCAAGGGCGATCATGACGACGTAGCCGGCCAGACCGGGTGTCAGCTTGCGGGTGAGGGCGACGACCTCCTCGTCGCCGGCATCGGGCCGGACCAGGTTGCGGGACCGGGCATGTCGCCACAGCGCCGACATCGCGAGGGCCGAGCCGAGCAGCGTGAGCCCATAGACCGTGGCGGCAACCTTCGCTGCGTCAGGGTTGCCGATGCTTCCAGCGAGCAGGCGGCTCGGGAAGGGCAGGAAGGAGACGAGCAGCAGGAGCAGGAGGTTGATCCGCAGGAGCCACACGTCGCCGTGATGGAGGTACTCGCTCATCGCCGTGTGGGCGAGCCAGATCGCGCCGACGGTCGCGAAGCTGACCACGTACGCCAAGTAGGACGGCCACTGGTCGAGCACCGCTCGCAGCAGGTCGCTGTCCGAGCCCTCCGGCACGGTGATCTCGAGCACGAGCAGGGTGATCGCGATGGCGAAGACGCCATCGCTGAACGCCTCCATCCGGCCCATGCGCAGCTGGCGCACCGGCCACTCGTCTTCCCGGCTCACGAGGGTCTCCTTCCTGCCGCCCTACCTGCAGGATCCACCCGACCACCCACGCGTGTCAGCGGTATGCCGCTGAGCCGGCCCAGCGGCATACGGCAGAGTCGTTCTCCTCCCGCAGTGGCGCGCCGTCAGCCTGACGCCACCTGCGCCGGCGTGGAGAGCAGTGCGGCGAGAGCGTCGGGCAGGCTCGCGGCGCCGGCTTCCGCGTCGGCGGAGGCCCAGGCGATGACGCCATCCGGTCGGATCAGAACGGCGCCGGGCGCATCGACGCCCGAGCCCACAGCGAGGTGGTGGAGCTTCACGCGCAGTCCCATGCCGGTCTCGATCTGCTCGACCGCCGGATCGTACCCTGCGTGTCCGGGAGGCACGACGAGGGCGAAGCCGTCGGAGACGAGGTCCAGGGTGGACACCGATCGGTCCTCGTCGAGCCAGCGGTGCGGGACCCGTGCGCCGACGCTCCACGTGCCATCCCGGGGGTCCTCGAGAGGCGGCTCCGGTACGTCTGCGCCTGCCGCGGCGGATGACGCGACAACCGCCCCGAGCTCGATCGACGGGTCGTCGAGGGCTGGTTGGAGATCCTCTTTCGGCAGCGATGGGTCGACGCGCAGGACGTAGCGGGTGTAGGCCTGCTCCACCGTGAGGTCGGCGATGGGGCGTCGCTCCTGGTCATAGGTGTCGAGCAGCCCGGGGCCCGCGATGCCGCGGTGCACCAGAGCGAGCTTCCACGCCAGGTTGTGGGCGTCGGCGACGCCGGTGTTGCCACCGAAACCACCCGTCGGTGGCATGACGTGGGCAGAGTCGCCCGCCAGGAACACCCGGCCGCGACCGAACGACGTCGCCGTGGCGGCGCTCGCAGTCCAGTACTGCACGGTCTCGATGTCGACGGGCCGATCGTCGGCCGCCCCCAGCGCCGTTCGGACGAGCTCGACGCACCGGTCGGGTGCCAGGTCCCGCGAGACGTTGTTGTCGCGAACGCCGTCGGCGTCGAAGGTGGCGAAGACCGCCAGGAAGCCCGACTGCGCGTCGATGGCGAAGCGGAAGAAGCCCAGCAGGTGCGGGTGGTTGACGTAGACGACGCTGAGGTTGCGGTCGCCGATGAGGTCACGCAGGTCGGCCCTGAAGTAGATCGTCACGCAGTCGGCGACGTCCCCGTGCCCGGCCAGCGGGATGCCCAGCTGCTCGCGGATCCTGCTGTGGGCACCGTCGGCAGCCACGACGTAGTCGGCCGTGATCTCGAGGTCGGCGCCGCCCGCGCGCGGCCGAAGGACCGCCGCAACGTGGTCCGGGTGCTCGCGCAGTGACACGAGCTCCGTCCCGAAGAGGTGCTCCGCGCCGAGGGCGAGCGCGCGATCACGCAGGACCGGCTCGAGCCCGACCTGGGTGATGAAGAGCCGGGACGTCGGGCTGAGGTCCTCGACGCCGGCGTTGAAGTTCGCGAAGAACGTCGCGAGCTCACGGCCACCGAGGCTCTCCACGGCGACGATGGCGCCGTTCTGGACGAACTCCAGCGCGGCCGCCTGCTCGACCTCGGACTGGATGCCGACGGATCGGAACACTTCCATCGTCCGCTGGTGGAAGGAGGCCGCCCGGGGGTGGATCGCCGTCCCCGAGTGGTGCTCGACGAGCAGATGTGGCACGCCGTGGTGCCCGAGCAGGACGGAGGTGGACAGGCCGACGAGGCTGCCGCCGACGACGAGGACGGGGACGTGGCGGGCGGTCATGGCACTCGGTGTCCTACTCGTTCCGAGTGGCGTGCGTCGCTGAGGACGCGTAGTCCGTGTACTGGTACGGGTTGTCGAGGACCTTCGTCTCGGGGACCTCGGGATTCATCCCGGCGATCCACGCCTCCTCGCCGAGCTCGGACCGGAGGTGCTCCACCGTGCTCTCCACCTCGCGGCGCACTGCTGGCAGGTCGATCCCGATGAGGGCGTGGTCGTGCTTGACGACGCGGCCGTTGACGATGACGGTGTGCACGTCGCCACGCTGTGCCTGGTACACGACGTGACCATAGGGGTTGAGCAGCGGGAACATCGCCGGAGAAGCGTCGTTCTTGATGAGGACGAGGTCGGCGAGCTTGCCCGGCTCGAGCGAGCCGAGCCGCCCGCCGAAGCCGAGCGCGTGGGCACCACCGAGGGTCGCCCACTCGACCGCCTGCTCCGCGTGCAGGTGCACGTGCGTGACCGTCTCGCCCTTCGCGTGGGCCTCGAGGTGCTCGCGGGCACGGTCCGAGCCGACCGTCGCACGCATGGCGGTGAAGAGGTCCCCGCTCATCCAGACGGATGTGTCGATCGACAGCGACGTGTTGATCTCGTGTGCTCGCAGCGCCCAGCTGGGCGGGTAGCCCTGACCGCAGGTCTCCTCGCTCTCGGAGGCGAGCGACACGTTGCCACCCGTTGCGGCGATGCGGTTGTAGGAGTCAGCGGTCAGGGTCGCGGCGTGAACGTAGATGGTCCGGTCCTCCATGAACCCGTTCTCGTACATGAGCCGGATGCCGTCGTCGTTCGTCGCGCCCCAGACGCCGGCATGCGTCGTGACCGGAGCATCGAGGTCGCGCGCGACCTCGAACGCCGCCTTCTCGGGGAAGGCCGGGTCGCCGGTCACGTCGAAGGCCATCTGGAAGCCGAGCATGTCGGACCCGGTGAAACGACGACTGACGAAGTCACGGAACTCCGGTTGCGCGGACCACTCCCACGGTCCGGCCTGGATGTTGCCGTAGGCGAGGACGAACCGGCCCGGGACCGACTCGAGCGCGTCGACGGCTGCGTCCGCATGGTCGACCGTCTGCAGCCCGTGCGACCAGTCCACGCTCGTCGTGACCCCCGCATCGAGCGCCTCGATCGCCGAAAGGACGTTGCCCGCATGGATGTCCTCGGGCCGGAACGCCTTGCCGTGCTGGAGGTAGTACCAGACGAAGTACTGGGTCAGCGTCCAGTCGGCGCCGTAGCCACGCATGGCGGTCTGCCACATGTGGCGATGGGTGTCGATCATGCCAGGCATGACGATGCCGTCCCTGGCGTCGATCTCGATCGTCCCCTCGGGCACGTCGAGGTGCTGCCCGACGGCCTCCACCTGCGTCCCGACGACGAGGACGTCCGCGTCGTGCAGAACCGTCCTGCCCGCATCCATGGTGATGACCGTGCCGCCACGGAGGACGAGCGGCCGGCCGCTGTCGAAGTCGCTGCTGGTGACGCTGGGGCCTTGTGCTGTCATGGCTACCTTCCCGCTCGCGCAACCGCGGACGAGTGTCCGCAGATCGGTCCACTCCCGTTCAGGTCAGCGTCCTCCCGGTCTGTTGCGGTGTCAAGACCTCCTGCCTTGGGCTACAGTCGTAGCGAATCGGACGAACGTCCGGCTTCCTCGTCGTCAAGCGCGGGCAGGTGACAGACCTGGCCACCAGGCCGCCGCGGACCCGTAGGGAGGTTGTCATGGCCCGTCGCGACGCCGATCCGGACTTCATCGAGTCGATCGCCCGCGGCTTCGACGTCATCCGGGCGTTCCAGCCGGGCACGACAGCGATGTCGCTCAGCGACGTGGCGACCGCGGCCGGCCTGGCCCGGCCCACCGCACGACGCATCCTTCGGACTCTCGAGGCCCTGGGCTACGTCCGATCCGTGGAGGGGCGCCACACGCTGACGCCACGCGTCCTCGAGCTGGGTCTGGCCTACGTCCAGTCGGTCGGCCTCTGGGACGTCGCCCGGCCGCACCTGGAACGACTGGTGGCCCAGACACACGAGTCGAGCTCCATCGCGCAGCTCGACGGCTCGGACATCGTCTACGTTGCGCGCGTGTCGGTTCCGAAGATCATCGCCCTCGCCGTGCACATCGGCACCCGGTTCCCGGCCCCCGCCACGTCGCTCGGCAAGGTCCTGCTCGCCGACCTGTCCCGAGAGGAGCTCGACCGGGCTCTCTCCCAGCCGAGCCGCTCCGGCGTGGAGCCGCGGCACCTCCCCGGGCGCGAGGAGCTGGAGGCGATCCTGCGAGACGTGCGCGCCAAGGGCTGGGCGGCGACGGATGAGCAGCTCGCCCGGGGCGTCCGCTCGGTGGCCGTCCCGCTCCGCAACGGCGAGGGGCGGGTCGTTGCCGCCGCCAACGTCACCGTGCACGCGGCCGAGACGTCGATGGACACCCTGCTGGGGTCGCATCTTCCGCTCCTGCTTCGCACCGCCGCGGACATCAGTGCCGACTTCGCGGCACGCGACGCACTTCCGCTGGCCACGGCCCGCACGGTTTCTTGACAGCGTCCCCTCACGGTCAGACACTCGGAAGGTCGCGGACGTTCGTCCGCTAGACGGACGGTGGAAGGAAGCCCCTGTGGCGGACCCGCGTGACTCCCGGACCTCGAATGCGCCCGCCGCGGACCGCGCTCGAGCCGGTGTCGGCTCGTCCGGTCCGCTCACGGGCCTGCTCGTCGCGGACTTCTCGCGGATCCTCGCCGGACCCTACGCGACCATGCTGCTCGGCGACCTGGGGGCGGATGTCGTCAAGGTCGAGTCACCGGGCGGTGATGACACGCGAACCTGGTTGCCGCCCACCCGCGGCGACGTGGCGACGTACTACCTGGCCATCAACCGGAACAAGCGCTCGGTGACGCTGGACTTCGCAGATCCGGAGGACCGAGCGCTCGCGCACGAGCTTGCGGCTCGCGCCGACGTGGTCATCGAGAACTTCAGGCCCGGTGGCCTGCGGAAGTTCGGTCTGGACTACGCCTCCGTGGCCGAGCGCAACCCGTCCGTCGTCTACGCCTCGATCAGTGGCTTCGGGTCCGGGGGCGGGGCGTCCCTGCCGGGCTACGACCTCATCGTCCAGGCGATGTCCGGCCTGATGAGCCTCACCGGAGACCCCGACGGCCCGCCCTACCGCGCGGGGATCTCCGTGTTCGATGTCATGTCCGGCATGCAGGCGACCATCGGCATCCTGGCAGCGCTCCAGCACCGCGCCCGTTCCGGCGAGGGGCAGCAGGTCGAGGTCAACCTGCTGTCCACGGCCCTGTCCGGGATGGTGAACCAGTCGAGCGCCTGGGTCGCCGGCGGCGACGTCCCCAACCGGATGGGCAACGCGCACCCCAGCCTGTTCCCCTACGAGCCGTTGCCGACCTCTGACGGCGACCTCATCATCACCGCCGGCAACGACGGCCAGTTCCGCCGGCTCTGCGACGCGCTCGGCATCCCCGACGTCGCCGATGACCCTCGCTTCGAGCACAACCAGGACCGCAACACCCACCGGGAGGCGCTGCGTCCGCTGCTCGTCGCGGCCCTCGCGAGGCGGACCCGAGCGGAGTGGTTCCGCGCCCTCACGGATGCGGGCGTCGCGTGCGGCCCGATCAACACGGTTGAGGAGGGAGTCCGCTTCGCGACCGAGATCGGTCTCGACCCCGTCGTCACGGTCGGCGAGGGAGACCAGGCGGTTCCCACGGTTCGCAACCCGATCACGTTCTCTGCCACGCCTGCCCGCTACGTGCTCCCCCCGCCTGGTCTGGCCGAGCACGACGCCGAGATCCGTGCCTGGCTGACGGGCCAGCCCACGACCGCGACGGCGACGAGGGGTGCCCCATGACGACGCCCGGCTACCCGACGTCCCTCGGCGTCTCCACCGAGGCGACGATCTCCCTGCTCGGGGAGGACATCACCGACCTCATGGGATCCGTCGGCTTCGGCGAGCTCGCGTACTGGCTCATGACGCTCCGCCGCCCGAGTCCGGGCGAGGCGCGGGTCCTCGAGGCGGTGCTCGTGGCCCTCGCCGACCACGGTTTCACCCCGACGGCCATCGCGGCCCGCCTGACCTACCTCTCGGCACCGGACGCGCTTCAAGGCGCAGTCGCAGCCGGACTGCTGGGTGGCGGGTCTCGATTTCTCGGGGTCACCGAAGACTGCGGCACCTTCCTCGCGAAGGTGCTTGAGCGGCATACGGCAGACATTCCGTCCGTTGACGACACGTCCGGCTGGGACGAGCTGGCACGGATGGCCGTCCGGGAGGCGCGCGAAGCAGGCAGCTACGTGCCCGGGCTCGGGCACCCGGTCCACAAGGTCGAGGACCCGAGGACCCCTCGCCTCCTGGCGATCGCGGAGGAGGCCGGCACGCTGGGACCCCACCTGCGCCTCTTCGGCGCGATCGGCCGGGTCCACGAGGACATCCTCGGGCGGCACCTGCCCCTCAACGGCGCCGGCGTCTGTGGCGCCGCCCTCGCCGACATCGGCATCCCGCTCGCCATGCTGCGTGGCGTCGCGCTGCTCGCGCGGACCGCGGGACTGTTGGGCCAGCTCGCGGAGGAGCAGCGCCGGCCCGTAGGCATGGACGTCTACCTCTCCGTCGACCGGCACGCGACCTACGTGCCGCCGGAGGAGCCACGTGACTGACCGCATCACCATCAACCCACGGGAGGGCACCAGACATGGCCGAGGTCGTCGCCGTCATCGCCTCGACGCATCACCCCTTCTACCTCCGGGCCAGCACCGCCACGGGTGATGCCAGGCCACCCTTCGCGGACGAGTGGGTCGCCAAGGTCGAGACCTTCCGTGCGACCCTCACGCGCGTCAACCCGGACCTGCTCGTCATGGTGGGCAGCGACCACTTCCACCAGCTCTGGCTCGACAACATGCCGCAGTTCCTCATCGGCAAGGCGCCGTTCTATGACGCCAACTGGTACAACGAGGAACGCGAGTTCGGTTTGCCCCGAATGCGACTCGCGGGGAACGTGGACCTTTCCTCCCACCTGTTGCGTCAGGGACTCGACGCAGGCTTCGACCTCGCCTTCAGCAACGAGCTGCGAATCGACCACTCGATCACGTGCCCGATCATCACGCTGCGCCCACAGGCGGATCTGCCGATCGTACCGATCTACACGAACATCTTCGCGCCACCACTGCCCCAGCCGGCCCGCTTCGTGGAGCTGGGTCGCACCATCCGCCGGCTCGTCGAGAGCTGGCCCTCCCACCTGCGCGTGGCCATCATCGGGACCGGGCACCTGTCCCTCGAGCTCGGCGGCCCGCGGCAGTTCGGCCCGCACGGTCCCGACCCCGAGTTCGACCGCAGGGCCGTGGACTGGATCGCGAAGGGCGACATCGAGGGCTGCCTGGCCGAGGTGACGCTCGACAGTCTCCACACGCCCGGCAACGCCACCCACGGCTTCATGGACTTCATGCTCATGATGGGCGTTGCGGGCGACCACGTCGCTGCTGACTACGTCGACACCCTCGACCTCTTCCACACGATGGAGGCCTACTTCACCTGGTACCCGAAGGGAGCCGTCTCGTGAGCCGGTACCTGCTGGACAAGTTCCTCTTCACCATCGACCGGGACCCGGAGCTCGTCGAGCGCTACCGGGACGACCCGGTCGGGACGGTCGCCTGGTGGGAGGAGACCATGGCCGGTCGCCTGTTGGGGTGTCCACCGCTCGAGGCGAGCACATGGCAGGAGCTGACCGCCGAAGAGCGTGAGGCGCTCGCGACCCACGACTATCCCGCGCTGTTCCGGCTGGGCGCGCACCCGTTCCTCACGCTCACCCTGTTCATCGCGATGTTCGAGCGCGACTACGACGAGCCACTCGGCTTCCAGCTCGCCTACGCCACCAAGCTCGCCCACTTCTCGCTGCCCTACCCGGACATCGCAACATGATCCGCGCGGCCCACCTCATCGCCCACGGTCGGCCGCCGGAGCTGGTCGAGACAACCGCGCCGACGCGGTCGACCGGCGAAGCCGTCGTCGCCGTGACGGCCGCGCCGATCACGCCACTGGACGTCCTCTGCGCGACGGGCACGTCCTACTTCGGGGCTCCCGCGCTCCCGTACGTCCCCGGGGTCCAGGGCGTCGGGACCATCGTCGAGGCCAGCCACCTTGCCCCGGACACCCGGGTCTGGTTCCCCTCGTCGGCCGGAATGACGGCTGGGGACGGCAGCCTGGCCGAGCGCGCCCTCGCGACCGAAGCCGAGCTGGTCCCGCTCCCCGACGGCGTGACGGACGAGCTCGTCGCCGGCCTCGGGCTGTCGGCGATCGCCGCCTGGATGTCCCTGACGTGGCGCGCCCGCCTCCAGTCCGGCGAGACCGTCCTCGTCCTCGGCGCGGGTGGCGTGGTCGGCCAAGTGGCCGTGCAGGCGGCACGGATCCTCGGTGCCCGTCGCGTCGTGGCCGCCGCGCGCAGCGCCGACTCCCGCGAACGCGCCAGGTCGTATGCCGCTGACGACGTTGTCGAGCTACGCGCCGGTGAGGACGTGGCGGGCCTCGCCGCCCGCTTCGAGCAAGCGTGTGGCGGCCCGGTCTCCGTCGTCATCGACCCGCTCTGCGGCGTCCCGGGATCCGCTGCGGCCGAGGTGCTGGCGGAGGGAGGTCGCCTGGTCAACCTCGGCAGCTCAGCAGGCGCGACCGCCCAGTACACCTCGGCCACCCTGCGCAGCCGTAGCGCGGCGATCCTCGGGTACACGAACAACTCCTTGACCAACGACCAACGCCGCGAGGCGCTGACGTCGCTGCTGCACCATGCGGCGGAGGGCCGGCTCACGGTCGACCACGAGACCGTAGAGTGGGACGACCTTCCCGACGCCTGGGCCAGGCAGGCTGACGGTCTGGCGAGGCGCCGGATCGTCGTCCGGGTCACGTAGGTGCCACGGGCCCTCGATCCGGAGGGGGTCGGCGAACATGAGGATCCACACCATCGGCCACTCGACTCGGCCACTGGAGGAGTTCCTCGCCATCCTGCGCGCCCACGACCTCTCTTGCCTCGTCGACATCCGCACCGTGCCGAAGTCCCGTCACAACCCGCAGTTCCACATCGACGCGCTCTCCCGGACGCTTCCGCCTGCCGGAGTCGAGTATCGACACCTGCCCTCCCTCGGCGGGCTGCGTCAGGCCGGCACCGACTCGCCCAACCGGGGCTGGCGCCATGCCAGCTTCCGCGGCTTCGCCGACTACATGGCCACGCCGGAGTTCGCCTCCGGCATCGAGGACCTGCTCGCCGTGGCCCGCGCGCAACCGACCGCGATCATGTGCGCGGAGGCGGTCCCTTGGCGCTGCCACCGCTCGCTCGTCGGCGACGCCCTTCTCGTCCGTGGTATCGACGTCATCGACATCTACGACGAACGCAAGGCCACACCAGAGACCCTGACCTCCTTCGCGGTCGTGGACGGCCTGGCCATCACCTATCCCGCCAGCCACTGACCACCGCAACGTCGCCAGGGCGAAGCCCGTGCGCCACGACACGTCGTGATTCTCACGCACCTCAAACTGCGTGAGGTTGTCCTTTCATCAATACGCTCATCCTGTGGCGGTGACCACCGAACGTGATGGTCCAAGCCGGACGATGACCTCGGATCGCGTCCGGTGGTGCATCGCCATCGCCCTCGCCTACTACCTGCTGGCCCGCCTGGGCCTGGAGCTCTCCCTCGTCGCCGATAGCGTCACGCCCCTCTGGCCGCCAACCGGCATCGCGGTGGCGGCCTTCGTCGTCCTGGGACGCTGGGTGTGGCCAGCGGTGGCTGTCAGCGCCCTGGTGGTCAACCTGCAACTGGACGTCGGGGTGTTGCCGGCCATCGCGACCGCGGCCGGCAACACGCTCGCCCCCCTGGCAGCCGCACTGCTGCTCGAGCGAGTTGGCTTCCGGCGTCAGCTGGACCGGCAGCGGGACGCGGTCGCCATCGTCGCGGCAGCCTTGGGCTGCACGCCCATCAGCGCGACGATCGGCTCGAGTGCCCTTGTCCTCTCCGGCGCCATCCCCAGGGAGCAACTGCCAGGAGCATGGGCCGTGTGGTGGACCGGGGACACGATGGGCATCCTCGCCGTGACACCGTTCCTGCTCAGCCTGCTTCTCTTCCGCGAGCTGCCACGGTGGCCGTGGCGGCAGTGGTTCGAGCTCGTCGCCATCCTCCTCATCGTGGTCCTCACCACGACGTGGGCGACCCAGTCGTTGCAGGTGCTCTTCCTCGCGCTGCCAGCCGTGGGCTGGGCCGCGTGGCGGCTGCAGCTCAGGGGCGCCGCGCCGGCCGCCCTCATCGCGTCGCTCATCGCCACGTGGAACGCCGCCAATCAGACCGGTCCGTTCCGGGGGCAGCCGCTCTTGGGCCAGACGCTCACCCTGCACGCCTTCAACGCCTGCGTCGCCCTGACGTCCTTCGTGCTGGCCGCGCTCGTCACGGAGCGCAACAACGCGGCGGCGGCTCTCCACGAAGCGGCCGCCGACCTCGAGGCCCGGGTCGAGGCTCGCACAGAGCAGCTCTCCGCACTCAACGATCGCCTCGCCACCGAGGTCCGCGACCGGTTCGAGGCCCAGCAGCAGCTGGGTCGGGAGGAGGCTCGCACTCGACGGGAGCACGACATCGCAGAGACGCTGCAGCGCACGCTCCTGCCCGAGCGCCTCCCCGACCTGCCCGGGGTGGGGCTCGCAGCGCGCTACGTCCCGGCCACGAGCGACGTCCAGATCGGCGGCGACTGGTACGACGTCCTGCCGGTGCCGGGCGGTCGGGTCGGACTCGCGATCGGCGACGTCGCAGGGCATGGGCCGTCGGCCGCCGCATCCATGGCGCAGCTCCGGATGGCGCTGCGCGTCTATGCGCTTCAGGATCCATCCCCAGCCTCGGTGCTCCGCAGCGTCCATCGGCTCGTGTCGCAGCTGCCGATGCCGGAGATGGTCACCCTGCTCTATGCCGTACTCGACCCGGTCACCCGCACCGTGCGGTATGCCACTGCGGGACATCCGCCCATCCTTGCCTTCGACCGCACGAGGACGTCCTACCTGAGCGGCGGACTCGCACCGCCCATCGGCGTCACCGCCGAGGCTTTCTACCAGGAGGAGGTCCGGGAGCTCGACCCCGGCTCCACCCTGTTGCTCTACACCGACGGCCTCGTCGAGCGTCGGGGGGAGTCGATCACGGAAGGGCTGGACCGGCTCGGCGAAGCCGCGAAGACCATGGCCGGCGAGGACCTCGAGCGCCTGTGCGACCACCTGCTCCGTTCGATGATCGTCCTCGGGGATGTCGCCGACGACGTCGCCCTCATAGCGGTGCGTCCGCTGCCGATCGCCGGGGGGCCACTTCGCGTCACCGTCAAGGCCGAGGCACGGATGCTGGCCCAGGCACGGGGCTCCCTGCGGCGGTGGTTGCGTGATGCCGGAGTCGCGCCGGACGTCGAGCACGACCTCCTCGTCGCATCCGGCGAGGCCTGCGCGAACGTCGTCCAGCATGCGTACGCCGCGGCTCCGGGCGACCTCGAGCTCGAGGCCAGCCTCGATGAGGGCCTCCTTCAGGTGTGGGTCCGCGACCGCGGTCACTGGCGGGCGCCAGCCGACCGCGGCGGTGGCTGGGGGCTGCAGCTGATGCGAGCCCTGACGGACACTGTCAACGTCTACCGCACTGCCGAAGGGACCGTCGTGCACCTCCAGCGCTGGATCGGCCTACGCCACGGGAGCCGCCCATGACCGGGCGGGCGCGGATCACGTCCGAGGAGCACCCGGACCGGGTCACGCACGTCCACGTCTCCGGTGAGATCGACCTGGCCAACGTCGACGAGGTCCGCCACGCCATCACCACCGCCCTGTCCAACGATCCCGCCCGAGTGGTCCTCGACCTGCGGGACACGACCTATCTCGACAGCGCGGCCATCGCCATGCTGTTCCGGCTCGCCCAGCGACTCGGGCATCGGCGGCAGCAGCTCCGCCTCGTCGTCCCCAAGGAGGCCCCGATCCGGGCGGTGCTCGACCTGACCCGGATCGACACGGTCATCCCGCTGGACGACGCGGTGGAAGCCGCGGACCCGATGACTGAGCCACTGGCTCCGGAGACCTGACCACCGGACTGAGCTCAGCGGCATACCCCTGAGGACCGGTCACACGCGGTCGGTGACCACGCCGCGAAGGAACGCGAGGTAGTCGTCGACGGATCGCGCGCCAGAGACGGCCGCGTGACCATTTGCGAGGACGAACGGCACGCTGTGGACGCCCATCGAGCGGGCGAGCTGCTCATCTGCACGCACCTCGGCCGCATAGTCCTCGGCGGCGAGGACGGCCGCCACGCGCCTCTCGTCGAGGCCGGCCTCGGCGGCGAGCCGCTGCAGCACCTCGTGGTCGTCGATGGCCAACCCTTCGCTGAAGTGTGCGGAGTGGAACCGCTCGTAGGCGGCGCACTGGAGCGCTGGCCCGCCCATCTCGAGGGCGAGCTCGCACAGCCGGTGGGCATCGAAGGTGTTGGCCCGGACGGCCGTGTGCCAGTCGAAGCTGAGCCCGTCACCGGAGGCCTCCTCGCTGACCCGCGCGTTCATCAGGCGGCCACCCTCAACCCCGCCGCCGTACCTGCGGCCGAGATGCTCCGCCACACCCATGCCTTCGCCGACGGGAACCGTCGGGTCGAGCTCGAAGGCCCGCATCCGCATCGTGACGTCATGGGGCCGCTCGAAGGCGGCGATGGCGGCCTCGATGCGCCGCTTGGCGATCCAGCACCAGGGACACACGAGATCCGACCAGACCTCGAGCGCGACGTGGGTCGAGGACTCCGCAGCGGACTGGTTGGTCATCGGCTCAGTCTTGCATGACCCGACGCACCCTCCGAGCCGTCGAGGCCCCCTCCGCTCGCAGCGGTGGGGGCCTCGTGAGGTGGCCTGGCGCGTGGGACCAGAATCAGTAGCGGCCGTAACCGGACGGCGTCGTCCAGATCGAGTGGTAGCCGATCACGGTGCCGGGACGCTGGGCGTCGATCATGCGGCCGGGGCTGACGTAGATCCCGACGTGGTAGGCCGGGTAACCGAAGAAGACCAGGTCACCCGGCTGCGGGTTGGTCACCCGTGCTGCCGACGCCTGCTGCGCGGACGCGGTCCGCGGGATCGAGATGCCGGCCTGGCGGTAGACCCATGAGGTGAAGCCGGAGCAGTCGAAGCCGCTCGTGGAGCTGCCACCGTAGACATAGGGGACGCCGAACATGGACTGGGCGATGCCAACGATGCCGGAGGCGGAGGGCGCCGGGTCGGCGATCGGGGTCCGCTGCGTCGTGCGGGAGGCTCGCTGCGCTGCGACGCGACGCTCCTGTGCGGCCCGCTCGGCTGCATCGGCGCGCTCCTTGGCCTCGGAGCGCTCCTTCTCGAGGACGACGTCCTTGATGACGAGCGGCTTGGAGGCCTTGACCTGGTGCGTGGTCGCCTGCTGCGCGAAGCCGATGGCGTTGAGGGCGCTCGCCGTCTTGAGCGTCGCCGACTGGGGGCCGACGACGACTGCGCTGCTCGGGGCGGCGTTCACCGGGGCGGCGAGCTGGCCGTCGGCGGCGGCGGGCTGGGCGAATGTCGCGACGAGCCCGCCGGAGGCTGCGACGATCGCGGCACCCTTGACGGCCGGCTGCGCCGACTCCTTCGCGATGAGCTTGAGCTCTGAGAGCGGGTTGTAGCGTTCGGGGCTGCGGTGACGGCCGGCAACGATTTGAGCCACGTGTCCATTACCTCTCGACGCCTGCGAGGTGAGCTGTCGGGTTCGGGTGGGAGGTACTACCCGGCCCTCGCTCGGACCCGAAGGTCCTCGGAGGACTACACCCCAAGGACGTCTCGCGACGCCCGGAGATTGGTTCCCCCGCTCCTGCCATGCGGTCTTGTCACGGCCCCTGACCGGCGGCAGGACTTGGCGATCCGGTCCGAAGCACTCCCTCGATCCGAGCGAGCCCGCTCAAACTATCCAAACCGCCCACGGTTGTCACGCTCGGATCACAGGTTGGGGACAACTTTTTTCGGCGGGGATCAGCCGGGTCGGCCGCCGTCGAACGAACCTTCGAGCGGCGGGACGTGGAGCAGCGACTCAGGCGGTCTCGGCCGGCGGCCCGGCCTGCGCGAACACGTGGACGGCCACGTCATCGGGAAGCGCCACTCCGGCTGACTGGTCCGAGCCCTCTGGGCTGACCATGACCCGGCCGTCCTCTCGTGTGACCGAGACGCGTTGTCCTGGCATGAGACCCGCGGAGGTGAGCAGCGCCAGCGCGTCGGGCTCGACCTGCACCGGCTCGCCGATACGACGGATGGTCACGGTGACGGGGGCCGCACCGGCCGCCTCGCTGAGCGCGACCAGGCCGGTGAGGAACTCACCCGACACGTCGAGCCCCAGCTCCTCGAGACCCGGGATCGGGTTGCCGTAGGGCGACTCGCGACCGTCCTTGATGAGGCGCAGGATCTTGCGCTCGACCTTCTCGGACATGACGTGCTCCCACCTGCAGGCCTCGTCGTGGGCGTACTCCCACTCGAGGCCGATGACGTCGACGAGCAGCCGCTCGGCCAGGCGGTGCTTGCGCATGACGCGCGTCGCCAGCAGTCGTCCCTCATCGGACAGCTCGAGGTGGCGGTCACCCGAGACCGACACGAGTCCGTCGCGCTCCATGCGTGCGACCGTCTGCGAGACCGTGGGGCCGGAGTGCCCGAGCCGCTCGGCGATCCGGGCCCGGAGGGGGACGATTCCCTCCTCCTCGAGCTCGAAGATCGTGCGGAGGTACATCTCGGTCGTATCGATGAGGTCGGTCACGGTCCTACTCTCTCAAATCCGTCACTCGTCAGGGCGCTCGCGCGGCGGCCCTGGTCGGGTCGTGGCGCGGAACCCAGATCCGCAGCCAGACCGCCCCCAGGGCGGCTCCTGCACCGAGGACCACGGACGCCGCGCCGAGCGTCATGATGGCAGTCAGCCCCGACAACGCCAACGGACCCGCTGCCCTTCCCACGTCGGCACAGAGGCGCCAGCCTCCGAGGAACTGCGAGCGCGCCTCGGGAGGGGACGCATCGGCCCCGAGCGTCATGATGAGGCCGGCGCCCAGTCCGTTCCCGAACCCGAGGACGGTGGCGGCGGCCGTCACGGCCACGAGCGTCGAGCTAAGCGGGAGCAGGGCCATGCCGAGGCCGAGGATGACCATGCTCGGCACCGCCGCCGCGACCCGGCCGTGCCGGTCCATGAGCCAGCCCGAGGGATAGAACAACAGCATGTCGACCGCCCCCGAGACCCCGAAGACGAGGGCGGTCTGGGCCGGCGAGAGCCCGACCGACTCGGCCCACAGCGGCACGAGGGCCTCGCGGACGGCACGAGCCCCGGAGACCCACAGGGCCCCGACCCCGAGCGTCATGAGGACCCGCCGGTGCTCCCTGAGAACCGAGCCCACCGACCGCTGCGGCGACTTGGCGGCGGTGGATCGCTCGGCGGACGTGATGTCGGGCGCGACGAGGACGAGCACGAACGCCCCCAGGCTCGCGACGCCACCGACGACGTAGGCAGCGCTGACGTCCCACCGCGCGACGACGATCGCCCCGAGGAACGGCCCGAGGAACCAACCGATCCGGTGCACCCCGCCGAGGGTCGACAGGGCCCGCGCGCGCATCCGGACCGGGACCGCCTCGGTCAGGTACGCCTGCCGAGCGAGTCCGAAGAGCGAGCCGGCGAGCCCGACGAGGATGATCCCGACGAAGAGGACCGCGAGCGAACCGGCGACGGCGGCCACGAGCATGCCGATCGCCTCGAGGATCGCCGCCACGAGCAGAGCGCGCCGCTCCCCAATGCGTGCGGCCAACGCGCCGGACGGTAGGTCGCCCAGGAGCGTCCCGAGCCCGAGCGCGGCGACGAGCAGGGCGGCGACACCGACCGAGGCGCCCAGGTCGCGCGCCGAGACGGCGATGATCGGTGCTACCGCGCCGGTGCCCGTGGAGCCGAGCAACGTCGGGCCGTAGGCCGACAGCGCGATGGCCCGCAGCGTCCCGCGCGTCCCCGCCTCGTCAGGCACGGTCATCCTTCGCACATTACGGCTCCGGGGCGGGTCGTTCCGACGGTGGCCACAGTGTGGTCACGCTCGCCGATGGCTCTCGTGCTCAGCGGTATCGGACGTGCCACGAGGGCCTAACGATTGCGTATCTGCGCTCGCTCGCGCCCCCGCCTTCACCGAACCATGGCGCTGTGGCCGGACTCTGCGACACGACCCTCCCTGGCCCGCCGTATGCCGCTGGGCTCACCCACCAGCGGGCGGCGGGGTGGGTGCCGTGACCGTTCCCGGACCCGCGTGGTCGGGTCCCCGTGGGACCGTCCTCTCGCTCGCCTTCGTCGCGACGGCGGCTGCCGTTCTCGCCGCGACGCTCGCGTCCGCCGTGGCGGCGGTGGTCGTCGGGGTCATCCTGCTCGGGGTCCTGCACGCCATCCTCGAGCTGCGCTACGTCGCGGGTCGCTTCTCCGGTCTGCCCCTGGGTCTGGGACACCGGTTCGTCGGGGTGCTGGGGCTGCTCCTCGCCGGCGCCATCGTCAGCCGGTTGCTCGCCGGCATCGTCGGTCGACCCGCGCAGGTGCTTGAGATCGTCCTCTCCTACGCGATCGTCTGCTGGGCCATCTCCCGAGTCGTGCCGGCGAGGCGACGGAGGTTCGCGTGGACCCTGACCGGACTGGCGGCGATGGCATCCCTGGTCTGGCCGGACCATCACTTCGTCGTCCTGGCGCACCTGCACCTCCTCGCGGTCGTCGCCTTCCTCTGGGACTGGTCACGGAGGCTGCCCACCGCCAGATCGCGGCGGGCCTTTCGGCTGGTGCAGCTGGGATGGGCGACGGGCCTTCCGCTGGCCATCCTGCTCGGGGCTGCCGATGCCTGGCTGGGAGCGGACACCGCGGTGGTGCGAAGTCTCGTGGAGGACGGCCACGCCGTCATCGAGGGGGTGGTGCCACCGGGCGAGGCCGGCACCGTTCTGGGCATGCGGCTCTTCGCCGTCTTCGCGTTCCTCCAGACCATGCACCTGCTCGTCTGGGTAGTCTTCTTCCCCCGCTACGCGCCGGAGGCCGCCACCGATCTCGAGGATCGGCTGCCGTGGCTCACGGGGGCTCGAGTCTGGGCCATCGGCTTCCTGGCGGCCGCATTCTTCGCGGTCCTGCTCGTCGGTGACTACTCGAGCGCCGTGCTGGTCCACGACGCCATGACGCTCCCCCACGTCTACGTTGAGGTGCCGCTGTTGCTCGCGCTGGTGGGGCGCTACCGGCCGCGTGACGACACCGTGGCCCCTGGCCCTGTCACGAGGCTGGCATCCGGTCCCGCCGAAACGCCTGTGCAAAACCACTTGGCGCCCGCTGGCACGGCGACGTACGGTCGTCCAAGAGCTACGGAAGGAGGTGATCCGAGAAGTGATTTCTTCCGGAACGTGTGAGGTGGCCACGCGATAGCCGCGTCCCCACCCACACTCAAGGATGAAGCAGGGCAGTCCGGCCAGTTCGGGCTGCCCTGTTCCTATGCCCAGTGGGCCCTCAGGGTTGGCGTCGGGACAGCGTCCACGAGCCGGTGTCGCTCAGGCTGCCGTCACCGGTTCGCGTGAACACGAGCCTGTCGTGGAGCCTGTTGCGGCGACCGGCCCAGAACTCGACCTCGTCGCACCTGATCCGATAGCCGCCCCAGAAGTCGGGAACCGGCACGTCTCCGCGCTGCCCCCGGTCCGGGTAGCGCTCGAGCGCCTCGTGCCACCGGCGCTCGAGCTCCTCCCGACCTGAGGCTGGACGCGACTGCTCGGACGCCCACGCCGACAGTCGCGAGCCATAGGGACGCGAGTCGAAGTACTCCGCGACCTCCTGCCTGCTCAGGGGCTCGGCCACGCCCCGGAAGCGGATCGCCCGGTGCATCGCCGGCCAGGTGAGCCCGGCCGCGATCCGCCGGTTGGCCGCGAGCTCGACGCTCTTGGTCGACTCCAGGTTCGTCACGAAGCCCGGCCCCCGGTCGTCGAAGAAGCGCATGAGCACGGTCCGCAGGTTGGGGGCGCCGTCCGGATCGACCGTCGCCACGGCCAACGCCAGGGGCTCGGATCCCTCCACCCACGAGTGCGCCGCAGCGAGCGCGCCGTCCACCCAGGCTCGGATCTGCAGGTAGGGCGACGCGAGGACGTCGCTCTCCGCGAGACCGTCCCTCGGGGCGTCGAGGCTGCCGGTGTCGGTGGGATCGGGTCCGGGCATGCGGCCAGACTAGGGTTTGTTCCGAGGCAGCCGACCATGAGGAGTCAACAGATGGCAGGCAAGGGGAAGGCGGTCGTCAAGGTCGTCAAGGTGGGAGCGAAGTACGGCCCACAGATCTGGGTCGCGACCAAGGCGTTCCACGGACCGGCGAAGGAGGCGGCCCAGAAGGTCATGGCCAGCGAGAAGGCCCGCAAGAGCGCCTACGAGCACGCCAAGACCCTTGCCGACGGCAGCATCCTCAAGGTCTACGAGGGCGACCGGTCGCTGTGGCTCGTCTTCAGCGGCGACACGGCGATCACCGTCTACCCCGTCTCGCCGACGCCGCTCCCCCGGCTCCTCCAGGGCGCGGACCTGACCAAGCGCATCCGCCCCGCGGACCGGCTGACCGCCAAGGACCGAGCCAAGGACGCCGCGACCTCCGCGCTCCGACGGGGCAAGCCCGGCAGCATCAACTGACGGGCCGGCCAGGCCATCTGCCACTGGGCTCCCTTCCCGGCCCACGCCGCCGACCGCTCGAGTGTGCACTCCGCGCCGGCTCCCCTCCCTCGAGTGTGCACTCCGCGCCAACAGCGACGGGAGCGATCACGGGACCAACCGCCGTCACATCCGATGCCCACACAAGAGGTGCCACGCCTCGTCCCGTCAATCGTCCCCGGCGCGATGCGAGCGGCGCGAACTGCACACTCGACGAGAGGGTGGGTGGGGCGGGTAGGTCAGTCGGCGAGACGCCCGAAGCGAGCCGGCGCCCTCGGTCGAGTGTGCACTCCGCGCCGGCCCCCCTCGGTCGAGTGTGCACTCCGCGCCAGCAGCGACGGGAGCGATGACGGGACCAACCGCCGTCACATCCGACGCCCACACAAGAGGTGCCACGCAACGTGACGTCAATCGTCCCCGGCGCGAGGCGAGCGGCGCGAACTGCCCACTCGACGAGAGGGTGGGTGGGGCGGGTAGGTCAGTCGGCGACCTTGATGCCGAGTTCTCCTGCCAGGTGCTCGGCCAGCTCGATGAGCTGGACCCGGCTCACCGTCGCACCCTTGAGTGCGGCCACGCCACGCGGGGAACGCAACGTCGCGCCGGAGAGGTCGACAGCGGCATACGACCCCGTGCCGAACTCCGGCTCCACGAGAGTGCACCCGTCGAAGCTCACCCCAGCCACGGTCGCCTCGCCGAGGTCGAGCTCGCTGACGACGCAGTCGACGAACTGCACGTCCTTGAGGACGGCACCGCGCAGGTTGAGGAAGTCGATCTTGCCGCCGCGCACGGTCACGTCGCGCCACGTCGACCCCCACGCCGACACGGCAGCGAGCCGGCAGCCGTCGATCGTGACGTCGCTGAGGCTGGCCTGCGCCAGCACCACCCCGACTCCGCGGACGCGCTCCCAGGTGCACTCGGACCATCGTGAGGACTCCAGGTGCACGTCGTCGAGGGTGCAGCCGACGAGCGCGCACTCGAGGAAGCTGGTGCCCTCGAAGTGTCCGCGGCTCAGGTCCGTCCCGTCGAAACGGACCAGGTCGAAACCGTTATCGCGACCAACGGCGGGGCCGCCCGTGAGAACGGCGTGCGGGTAGACGGTCTGGTCGGCAGGGCCCAGCATCCCGTCAGTCTGACAGCCCCGTCGGACCATGCCGGCCGTGCCGTGCAGAATGGCTAGTGGCCCACACCGGGGTGGCGGACCACGCCGGTGACCTCGAACGCGACAAGGACCGTCATGGCAGACCACGCGCCCGACCCGGACTTCAAGCCAGGCCTCGAAGGAGTCATCGCCTTCGAGTCGACGATCGCCGAGCCGGACAAGGAGGGCGGCGCCCTGCGATATCGCGGGGTCGACATCGAGGACCTCGTCGGGCACGTGTCCTTCGGCAACGTGTGGGGACTGCTCGTCGACAACAAGTTCAACCCCGGGCTGCCGCCGGCTGAGCCCTACCCGCTCCCGGTCCACACCGGTGACGTTCGGGTCGACGTCCAGTCCGCCCTCGCGATGCTCGCCCCGGGCTGGGGCTTCAGGCCGACGCTCGACATCGAGCCCGAGGAGGTCCGGGAGAACCTGGCCCGCGCCGCCGTCATGGCCCTCTCCTTCGTCGGGCAGTCGGCCCGTGGGCTCGACAAGCCGATGGTGCCGCAGTCCGAGGTCGACAAGGCCGGCACGATCACCGAGCGGTTCATGATCCGCTGGCGCGGCGAGCCCGACCCCAAGCACGTCCAGGCCGTCGACGCCTACTGGGTGTCGGCCGCTGAACACGGCATGAACGCCTCGACCTTCACCGCGCGGGTCATCACCTCGACCGGGGCTGATGTCGCGGCTGCTCTCTCCGGAGCGGTCGGCGCGATGTCCGGCCCGCTCCACGGCGGGGCGCCCTCACGGGTCCTGCACATGCTCGAGGGCGTGGAGCAGCTGGGCGACGCGACCGCCTACGTCAAGGGTGTGCTCGACCGTGGGGAGCGGCTGATGGGCTTCGGGCACCGGGTCTACCGGGCCGAGGACCCCCGCGCCCGGGTGCTGCGATCGGCTGCCCAGCGTCTCGGCGCCCCGCGCTTCGAGGTCGCGGCCGCGCTGGAGAAGGCGGCCCTGGCAGAGCTCCAGGCCCGTCGCCCCGACCGCGTCCTCGCCACGAACGTCGAGTTCTGGGCCGCAGTCATCCTCGACTTCGCCGAGGTCCCGCCGCAGATGTTCACCCCCATGTTCACCTGTGCCCGCACGGCCGGGTGGTCCGCCCACATCCTCGAGCAGAAGCTGACCGGTCGCCTCATCCGCCCCTCAGCCCGCTACATCGGGGAAGGCCCTCGCAAGCCGGAGGACGTCGATGGCTGGTCACGGGACATCGCCCACTGACTCTGCGGCGCTGCGAACAGGCCCGTCAACGCGCGGATGTTCCACTCCCACAATGCAGCCCAGCGGCATACAACTCATGCCGTATGCCGCTGGGCTCGTTCCGCCGTCCCGCTGAGTCACGTTGTGGCCGGCCAACGCTCCCTGCCGAGTGGCGGGTCACCCCGTCGGCTGGAAGTAGTGCCTGTCCATCCAGTGGACGACCTTCATGCCGATCACGGCACCCTGCACGTCGGCCGATCGGAAGTGGATCCCACCCCAGACGCGCGCGTCGATGATCTCTTTGAGCGCATCGGAGAGCCGGTCGAAGGACCGTGGCTCGGCGGGGAAGCGGCCGGAACGGATCGTAATCCTGACCTTGTCCGTGCCGAAGAAGGACTGGGTGGCATCGAGCGCGCCCCCACTGACGCACCCGTGCCCGGACGGGTGGTCGGGGAAGGGTGGCGTCGCCAGCGGCGGCGTTGTCGGAGTGGTCGGGTCGAACAGTGATCGCCACGTGGGGTCGCCGACTGTCGCCGGGTTGCCGTCCGAGTTGCCCTCGCGGATGGCGGTGATTGGCCGCCAGAAGTTCCAGTAGTTCTTGTTGTTCCAGCAGGCGATCGCACCGTCGGCCGCGGCCAGGTTCACCATGGCGAGCAGGCGCGCCCCTTGGACTGCATCCAGAGCGTGCCCCGAGATGAGGTCGCGCGCCATGCCGTTCCACAGGGCCGTCGGGGCGAACTGCCAGAAGATCGCGGCGGTCGTCTGGTCCGCGGTGCGCCGGGTGCTCGTCAGGGAGCCCAGCTCCTTGACCTCGTTGTACTCCTTGGCGTACTTGTCGCTCGTCAGGGCGTTGGGGCCGGAGGAGCGGAACTGGTCCGGACTCGTCATGAGGAACGGCCGCATGGAACCGACCCACCCATCGGGGTCGGTTCCGGTCGGCGGCGTCGGGCGCCACTCACCGGGGCCGGTTCCGATCACCGGGGTGAATGCACCCATGAAGCCATCACCTGCGCGAGCGGCGAGCATGGCTGCCGCGGCGGCGGCTCCGGCGCGGACGCCCTCGCTCTCGGCCACACCGTCCGGGATGCCGGCCAGGGTTGCGGAGTAGATCGCGTCAAGCCCGGCGACCTGGTCGGACGGGACGATGGCCACGAGCACGTGGTGGGCCGCCGTGGCGATCGCGGCATCGACCGATGCCGCGGGGTCGACGTCCAGGGCCGAGACGTCGACGAGGTACGACTGGTGCCCACGATCGACGGCGTTGACGGCGTCGTAGACCGCCCCCTGGACCATCGCGATCCCACGCGTCTGGCCATGCGCCGTGGGGCGCAACGGGATGGTGTACTGCTGCGCGGTGAGATTCCAGGCGCGCAGCACGTCGGAGTCAGTGGATGCCACTGACGAGGACGCAGGCCCAGCCGCCGAGACGGTTGCCCCGGGAGCGATCGCGGCGGCCAGGACCACGGCGGTGGCGACTCCCCAGATGGTGCGTGAGTTGGTGCTGTGCATCTCTTCCTCCTGTCCGGGCATGACCGGCCCGAGGGCTCGGTCGCCGTGTGGTCGCCCCAGAGTGAACGAGTACACAAGCCCGGCGGAATACGACGTTCTACGTATGCAGGGGGTCGCTCGGACCTCACAGCACGACGCAGATGCGTATTCCACCAGCCTGACTCGAGACCTACCCTCGTAGGAGGGCGAGGCCGGAGGGAGGCGTCGTGGGTGAGTCGTTCGTGACGGGCCGGGACGCGCGCCGGATCCTCGACATCGTCGGCGACGCGACAGCTGAGGACCCGGGCGAGCTGTTCTACTCGAGCGTCCTGCGCGGAATTGCCGAACTCGTCCCGTGCGAAATGGTGACCCTCCAGCTCTCCGACATCGGGCACCACAGCATCGATGGCCTCCGCCTCGTCGGCGGAAGGACGGTGCGGCACGCACAGAGCCTTGACGAGACCTATGCCTTCTGGTCCGCATACTTCGAGCCGGGCGGCTGCTCGTACGACGCGATCCGGCCGGGACTGCCCGACTACTCGTTGGTCGTGCGCCGTTCCGACCGGTTCGGTGACCGCGAGTACCTCCGGTTCGCGATGGGCCGGGTCATGCGGGGCTGGAGCGTGCGTCACGAGCTGCTCGCGGCGATGCAACCCTTCGGCGCGCTCGACCGCCGGCTCCTCCTCTTCCGCTCGGACGGCACGGACTTCACCGATCGCGAGGTGGAGATCGTCCGCCTCATCCGCCCCCACGTCGGTGAGCTCCATCTGCGCCGGGTCCGCGAGCTGGCCGGCGAACCGAACCTCACGAGCCGGCAGTGGGAGGTGCTCCGCCTGGTCTCCCTCGGGGCGAGCAACCACCAGATCGGGAGCCATCTCGGCATCTCTGAGGCCACGGTGCGCAAGCACCTCGAGAACATCTACCTGCGCGTCGGCGCCGCGAGCCGGACGGAGGCGATCCGCAAGGTCAGCGGTTTCCTCTGAGGCGGGGCGACTCCCCTCTGGCGTCCGGCTGGCGCAACGGTGCGCCCCGAGCAGGTCGAGCACGTCGCAACGCTCGGTCGCACGACCGAGCCCAGCGGCATACGCCATCTGTCTCCCCTGCCTGAGGTCACGCGTGACGAGCGGCCCGGGGCCTCGCCCCCGAGCGGTACAGCGCCACGAGGGTCGCCACGAGGACGAGGGCAACGCCGGCTGCCACGAGCACCGCCCAGTTCGTCCCGGACGACACCGGGGCGATGGGGTCCATCGGCGGAAGCGGAGCAGGCTCGCCGCCCCCCGGGGGCGGCACGTTGACGGCGAGGGCCGCTCGCCCACTGGCGACGACCGTCGCGGCGACGACGACGAACATCGCCGCGAACCGAGCAAGCTTGTGCCTGAACATGATTCCCACCCTTCTCGGCTGGCGCCCTGTCTGGGCGCCTCGATGCCTCCAGAGTGCGGACCGGGGCAGCCACAGCGGAATACGACGAACCGCGTACGCCGATGTGCGAGCGCCGCAGCCGTCGGCGGCCGGCTAGCGGAAACGCGTATTCCCTGGCGCCGATGACGCGACCTACCCTCGATGGAGGGGCAGATGGAGGGAGGCCCCGTGGGTGAGTCCTTCGTGACCGGCCGTGACGCGCACCGAATCCTCGAGATCGTCCACGACGCGACGGCTGACAACGACGACGAGGTGTTCTACTCGAGCGTCCTGCGCGGGATCGCCGAGCTGGTCCCGGGCGACGTGTCCTTCCAGCTCGCGGACATCGCGCAACACCGGAACGAGGGACTGTGCCTGGTCGACGGGCGGGCGGGGCCGCTGACACCGGGCGAGGACGATGACTTCGCGTTCTGGTCGGCGTACTTCGCCCCGGGCGGCTGCTCCTACGACGCCATCCGTCCGGGGCTGCCGGACTACAGCGTGGTCGTGCGACGCTCGGACCGGTTCGGCGACCGCGAGTACCTCCGGTTCGCGATGGGCCGGGTCATGCGAGGCTGGGGTGTCCGTCACGAGCTGCTCGCGGCGATGCAGCCGTTCGGCGCGCTCGACCGCCGCCTCCTCCTCTTCCGCTCGGACGGTCGAGACTTCACCGACCGCGAGGTGGAGATCATCCGGCTCATCCGCCCCCACGTCGGCGAGCTGCACCTGCGACGGGTTCGCGAGCTCGCGGGTGAGCCACACCTGACGGCACGGCAGTGGGAGGTGCTGCGCCTGGTCTCCCTGGGAGCGAGCAACCACCAGATCGGGCGGCGTCTCGGCGTCTCGGAGGCCACGGTGCGCAAGCACCTCGAGAACGTCTTCCTGCGCATCGGCGCGGCGAGCCGGACGGAGGCGATCCGCAAGGTCAGCGGCTTCCTCTGAGGGGCGGGCTCCCTCCAGTGCACCGCCCGGGCAGCGCCGGCTGTGGCTGTTCACACAGCGGTCGGCCGTGTCGTGCAGTCAGGCGCCTGCGGTTGAATGAAGGGTGACAACGGCGTCACCCGTCAGCAACTCACCCGCCACGCGACCCGCGACCGTGGCCCCCACCCCAAGGTGCAGACCGTGACCGACGCCCCCGCGACGACCCAGCCGACCATCACCATCCCCGCCGAGCTCATCCCGTCCGACGGCCGCTTCGGCTCCGGTCCCTCGAAGGTGCGCCCCGAGCAGGTCGAGCACCTCGCCAGCCTCGGCCGGACCGTGCTCGGCACGTCGCACCGGCAGGCCCCCGTCAAGAACCTCGTCGGCTCCGTCCGCGAGGGCCTGCGCAGCCTCTTCAGCCTCCCGGAGGGCTACGAGGTGATCCTCGGCAACGGCGGCTCGACCGCCTTCTGGGACATCGCCGCCTTCGGCCTGGTCCGCGACCGCGCGCAGCACCTGTCCTTCGGCGAGTTCTCGAGCAAGTTCGGCAACGTCACGCAGGCGGCCCCCTTCCTCGGCGACTCGACGATCATCAAGGCCGACCCCGGCACGCTCGCCACGCCGCGCGCCGAGGCGGGCATCGACGTCTACGCCTGGCCGCACAACGAGACCTCGACCGGCGTGATGGCCCCGGTCCAGCGCGTTGCGGGGGCCGACTCCGACGCGCTCGTCCTCGTCGACGCCACCTCCGGTGCCGGCGGCCTCCCGGTCGACATCACCCAGGCCGACGTCTACTACTTCGCCCCGCAGAAGTGCTTCGCCTCCGACGGCGGTCTCTGGCTCGCGCTCTTCTCGCCCGCCGCGCTCGCTCGGGTGGAGGAGATCGCCGCGACCGGCCGGTGGGTGCCCGACTTCTTCAGCCTTCCCACCGCGATCGACAACTCGCTGAAGAACCAGACCTACAACACGCCCGCTGTCGCGACCCTGGCCATGCTCGACGCGCAGGTCCAGTGGCTCAACGGCAACGGCGGCCTCGACTGGGCGACCGCGCGCACGAAGGACTCCTCGAGCCGCCTCTACGAGTGGGCCGAGACGACCTCCTACACGACGCCCTACGTCACCGACCCCGCCGCCCGCTCGCAGGTCGTCGGGACGATCGACTTCGACGATGCGGTGGACGCGGCCGCCGTGGCCAAGGTCCTGCGCGCCAACGGCATCGTCGACGTGGAGCCCTACCGCAAGCTCGGCCGCAACCAGTTGCGCGTCGCGATGTTCCCGGCCGTCGAGCCCGACGACGTGAGCACGCTGACCACGGCCGTGGAGTACGTCGTCTCCCAGCTCGGCTGAGTCTCAACGCCTTTCGCCGTATGCCGCTGAGTCCCTTCCCCTCGCGGCCGGCCTGACGCTCCTCCCGCACCAGCAGGCACGTGCCGCGCGGAGCACACTCGACCCTAAAAGACTGGGACGCAGCACATCGGGGATCCATGCTGATGTCCTACCGACACCCAGCGAAGGGGACTCAGATGCCGCAGGTCCGCGTTCACAATCTTTCGATCTCGCTCGACGGCTTCGCCACCGGCGACGGTCAGAGCCTTGAGGCCCCGTTCGGCCATGCCGGGCAGCGACTTCACGAGTGGTATGTCGGGACGCGCTTCTTCCATCGGATGGGCAACCAGCCGGGTGGCACCACGGGTGCCGACAACGCCTTCGCCGCGCAGCACAACCCGGGGATCGGGGCCGAGATCATGGGTGCCGGGAAGTTCGGTCCGCCCGGCTGGCAGGACGACCCGGACTGGAAGGGGTGGTGGGGACCGAACCCGCCCTTCCACACGCCGGTGTTCGTGCTCACCCACCGGCCGCGCCCGTCGATCGAGATGAAGGGCGGCACCACGTTCCACTTCCTCGACGCCTCCCCGAGCGAGGCCCTCCAGCGGGCTCGGGAGGCCGCGGGAGACCGGGACGTCCGGATCGGTGGTGGGCCGACCGTCGTGCGCGACTTCGTTGCGGAGGGCCTGGTCGACCACCTGCACGTCGCCCAGGTTCCGATCGTGCTCGGACGCGGGGTGCGCCTGTGGGACGGGCTGGAGTCCGTCGAGCAGAGCTACGACATCGAGGCGGTCTCGACCCCGACCGGCGTGACGCACCTGACGTTCACGGCAAAGGGCCGGTGAGGGGACTCAGAAGAAGGCAGCCACCACGGCGATGACGATGAACAGCGCAAGGGCAGCGACGGTCAGCCGGTTCCGGGTCCGGAAGTTCACTTGGCCACCAACTGTCGCGTCTCCGGCCGGTCGAGCCGAACTCGCAGCCGCGGCCGGCGCTGCGTCTGGAAGGTCACCGCTACATTGTGCCTCCGCGCGAACCACAGGGCCACGGCGGCGACACTGAGCCCCACCGTGATGGTGCCGATCGCGATCGTCCAGCGCGCGCCCCATGCGTCGCCGATCCAGCCGATCATCGGCGCACCGAGCGGGGTGCCGCCGAGGAAGATCGCCATGTAGAGCGCCATGACCCGGCCTCGCATGACCGGCGAGACGCTCATCTGGACGAGCGCGTTGGCCGTCGTCAGGGCAGTGAGCGCCGCGAGACCGGTCGGGACGAGGTAGATCGCGAACAGCTCGAAGGTCGGCGCCGTCGCAAGCAGGAAGGTCGAGACGGTGAACCCCGCGAGCGCGACCATGAGGACGCGGATCCGGGGGCGTCGCCGGGCCGACATCAGGGCCGCCGACAGTGAGCCGACCGCCATGATGGAGCCCAGCACGCCGAACTCCCCCGGGCCCTTGTGGAAGACCTGCGTCGACATGAGCGCCATGGTCATCTGGAAGTTCATCCCGAACGTCCCGAGCACGAAGACCAGCGCCATGATGAGGATGAGGTCGGGCCGCCGCCGTACGTACCGCACTCCCTCCCGGATCTGGCCCTTGCCGCGGGCTCGTGGGACCAGCTGCAGGCTTCTCTGGTCGATCCGGAGGAGCGCGACCAGTACGAAGACGAAGGAGATCGCGTTGATGTAGAGGGCGGGCGCGAGGCCGAACCAGGCGATGACGAGACCCGCGACACCTGGGCCGAGGAGCCGGCCGAGGTTGAACGACGCGCTGTTGAGAGCGACCGCGTTGGCGACGTGCTCGTGGTCGACCATTTCGGAGACGAAGGCTTGACGCGACGGGTTGTCGATCGCCGTGGCAACACCCTGCAGCAGGGCGAGGGTGTAGACGTGCCACAGCTCGACGACGCCGGCACCGGTCAGGACGGCGAGCGCCAAGGCTGTGACGAGGAGCGCGGTCTGCGTCCAGAGGAGGATCTGCCGCTTGGGGAACCGATCGGCGATCATCCCGGCCCACGGGGCGAGGATGAGGAACGGCAGGAACTGCAGGCCGGTCACGATGCCGAGCGCGGAAGCCGAATGGTCGGTGAGGACGGTGAGGACGAGCCAGTCCTGCGCCACCCGGCCCATCCAGGTGCCGACGTTGGAGACGAGTGCACCCGACGCGTACCGCCGGTAGTTCGGCACCCCCAGCGAGTGGAAGGTCGGACTCACTTGGTCGCCACCTTCGCGAGGACGGCACTTGCCTGCTGGAGCAGGGCGAGCTCGTCCCCGGACAGGTTGGCGAACCGGTCCAGCATCCACTCATCGCGGTGCCGCCGGATCCGCCTGACCGCCTTGCGGCCCTCGGGGGTCAGGGACAGGATCACCTGGCGCCCGTCCAGGGGGTCGTCCGCACGGGCGATGTAGCCCTTGTCGACGAGGCAGCCCGTCGTGCGCTTCATGCTCGGGGCCGATACGCGCTCGACCTCGGCGAGCTCGCTGTTGGTGTGCGGGGCGTCCTCCAGCCGCGCGAGCACCGAGAACTGGTGCGGCGGCAGCTCGCGGTCGGACTCGAAGCGGACCCGGCGAGAGATGCGCATGCAGGCGAGGCGGATGTCGTTCGCCATCGTGACGCGTTCGGATCGGGAGAGCGGCTTGGCGGCGGGGACGGTCACGAAGGTTCCTCAGAGTCAGAGTCGGGCACTGATTAGCCTAACTCATTAGCCTTGCTAATCATTCCCTGCGCCCGTCCCTGCCCGTCCCTGCCCTCCCAGCCCCTCCCCCGCAACACACCGAGCACGGGTCAACCCCTGACGGTTATTTCCGTCAGGGGTTGACCCGTGCTCGGTGTGTTGCGGGGTGTGAGGGCTACGTCAGGATGTTCTCGAGCGGCGTCTTGATGAAGTAGATGACGAAGAACGCCGTCACGATCCAGAGCAACGGGTGGACCTGGCGGGCGTGCCCGCGGGCGATCTTGATCAGGACCCAGGCGATGAAGCCAGCCCCGATGCCGACGGTGATGTTGTACGTGAACGGCATGAGCACGATGGTCAGGAACGCCGGCAGCGCCACCTCCATGTTGTCCCAGTCGATGTTCTTGACCTGCATCATCATGAGGAAGCCGACGATGACGAGCGCGGGCGCCGCGGCCTCGGACGGCACGACGGCGAAGAGTGGCGCGAGGAACGTCGCCAGCAGGAACAGGACGCCCGTGACGACCGAGGCGAGGCCCGTCCGGGCCCCCTCCTCGACACCTGCCGCCGACTCGATGTAGCTCGTGTTCGAGCTGACCCCACCGGCGCCACCCGCGATCGCCGCGACCGAGTCGACGACGAGGATGCGCTCGGTGTTCGGCGGGTTGCCTTCCTCGTCGAGCAGCTCGGCCTCGGTGCCGATGGCGACAACCGTGCCCATGGTGTCGAAGAAGTCGGCGAGCAGGAGCGAGAAGACGAACATGATCGCGGTGACGAACCCGAGCTTCTCGAACGACCCGAGCAGGCTGAACTGGCCGAGGATCCCCAGGTCCGGCGTGTTCGTGATCGACTCCGGCAGCGCAGGCACGGTCAGCGACCAGGCCTCCGGGTTCTGCAGCCCCTGGTCGGTGAAGATCCGTGGCCCGATCTGGAAGACCGCCTCGATGACGATGGCCAGGACCGTTGCCGCGGCGATGCCGATGAGGATGGCGCCCTTGACCTTGCGGATGAGCAGCACCGCGATGAGGAAGACGCCGAAGACGAAGACGAGCGTCGGCCAGCCGTTGAGGCTGCCGCCGATGCCGAGCTCGCTCGGGACCGACCCCGGCGACGTCGGGCGGCGCGCGAAGCCGGCGTCGATGACCCCGATGAAGGCGATGAACAGGCCGATGCCGACCGAGATCGCGACCTTGAGCGGCGCCGGGATCGCGTGGAAGACGGCCGTGCGGAAGCCGGTCAGGACGAGGACGAGGATGATGACGCCCTCGATGACGACCAGCCCCATGAGATCCGCGAAGGTGATCCCCTCCGCCGCATGGGTGAACACCATGCCCGCGATGAGGCCGTTGATCCCGAGGCCGGCCGCGAGCGCGATGGGGAAGTTCGCGACGAGTCCCATGAGGATGGACGTGATGCCGGCGATGACGGCCGTGCCCACGGCGACGAGCAGCTTGCTCTGCTCGAGGTCGGCGACGCCGCCGATCATGAGCCCGGAGCCGTCCGTCGCGCCGGACAGGATGATCGGGTTGAGGACCACGATGTAGACCATCGTGAAGAAGGTGACGAATCCGCCTCGGACCTCGCGGGCGACGGTCGACCCGCGCTCGGTGATCCTGAAGAAGCCGTCGAGTCGTCCGGTCGCTACCGGACGCTGGGTGGTTTCGGTCGACATGGCGGGCACTCTAGTGGTGCAGAGGAGGTCCTTGGCCGTTGGTCCGCGACGGATCGCGCCAGGGATCACCTAGGCTGGCCCACGTGACCGACCAGACCCCTCCCCGCCAGCCCGGGGAGCCCCTCGAGCCGGTTCACGTCCCCATGCTCAAGATCGTCGAGGCCGGGATCGTCGCGTGGGCAGTGGCGCTCGTCGTCACCCTCGTCGTGCCGGCCCTGCACGCGGGTGACCGCGACTGGTGGCCGTGGACGTGCGTCGCCGGCATGGGCCTGGGCGCTATTGGCTGGGTCTACCTGCGCCGCGGCCGCGGCAACGCGAAGGACGCCGCCTGACGCAGACTGTGGCCGTATGCCGCTGAGCTCAGTCCCGCTCGCGCGTGCCCTCGCCCTCGTCCTCCGTCTGCGCGACGACCGCGTCCCCCTCGATCGAGTGGACAGCTTCCGGGGCCGGCTCGTCCGCGCCCTCCTCGGCCGAGTCACTCGCAGGTGTGGCGTCCTCGTCGGCCGGCAGGACCTGCTCGACGTCGACGGCGAGCTCGTCGACGATCGGCTCACCGATCGGCGTCGGCTCGGGCTGCTCGATGTCAGTCTCCGAGTGGGCACCGCACCCGTGGTCGAGCGAGACGACCCGCCCGTCGGACGGGCTCCACTCGTTGGCGCAGACACCGAAGACCGCCCGGAGCGCGCCGGCCATCGGCACGAAGTAGCCGCACGTCGAGCAGCGAGCGGTGGCCTTGAGTGCGATCTCCGCCTTCGGACCACTCTCACCGTCGTACCAGCGCGTGGCCGCCGCGTCTCGTCCCTCGGGGGACAGGACCCTGGGTCGGCCCAGGCCCAGCTCGACGATGGCCAGCTGGTCGACGTCCTCGTCGCCGGTCGCCTCGAAGCCCGCCTCGAGGTTGGGGTCGTCCTGCCGTCGCGGCAGCACGTCGCCGGGACCCAGGTCGCCGGGCGCGAGCCGGTCGGCATAGGGCAGCCACTGCGGCGCGAGGACCGCCTCGGGCCCTGGCAACAGGTTCGTCTCGCAGACCGTGGCCACCTTGGCCCGCGGGACGCGAGCCACGCTGACCCCCCACCGCCAGCCGTGGTAACCGGGCGAGAGGCACTCGAACCAGTGCATCGCGAGGCGCTCCCCGAGCATCTCCATCCCCGAGTGGGCGCCGACCGTGCCCGGCTCGGCAACCTCCTCGAGGGCGGCCCGGGCGAGGTCGACGGCAGCGAGGAGCACCGCGTCCGACCTGGCCGCGTCCCGCTTCGACGTGAGCGTTGGCACCATCGCGTCAGCCCTCGAGCTGGTCGGCGACCTTGCGCAGCGCTTGAGCCACCTTGGAGCCGAAGTCCTTGTCCGGGTAGCGCCCCCTGCGCAGGCCGTTGCTCACCTCGTCGAGAACCTGCATGGCGTCCTCGACGATGACGACCATCTCCTCGGTGGGCTTCCGGTCGCGCTCTCGGCGCTTGCTGACGAGGGACGGTGCCGGATCGAGGACACGCACCTGCAGCGCCTGCGCCCCCTTGCGGCCCTGGACGACGCCGAACTCGACGCGAGTCCCCTTCTTCAGGGTCGTCACGCCCTCGGGCAGCGCGTTGGCGTGCAGGAACACGTCAGCGCCATCGTCTTCCGCGATGAAACCGAAGCCCTTGTCGGCGTCGAAAAACCTGACCTTGCCAGTCGGCACAGTCCACCTCGTTGCTCGTCTGATTGGCGCCCACCAGTGGCCGCGCCCCGCCAAGCCTATCTGCTGGTCGCCCGACCCAGATCGTGCATTCAGCGGGGTGAGATCCCCCACGTGCCGGTCCACTCGTCGCCGGGCGCGAGCGTGATGAGCGAGTCCCCGGAGTTGAAGGCGTCAGCCGGACACGTCATCGGTTCCACGGCTATCCCGGGAACGCCGAGACCCTTCTCGACCGCACCGGTGAAGACCTGGACCCAGGGGAACGCCGCGTCGGCCCACACCACGATGCGGCCGACCGCTTCGGTCGCGACCTCACAGCGCCACATCCCGTCGTCATCACGGACGAGGTCGGTGAACGCAGTGTCCAACCGGGTGTCGCCGAGCGGCCGGCGCTGACGGAGGTCAACGCCGCTGCCCTCGACGCCGAGTCGCCGCGTCGGTATGAGGCGGTCATCCACCTCGAGCCAGGTCGAGGCGGGCACCGTGACCTGCACCTCGGGCAATGGGGTGGACCCGATTGCGAGGTAGGGATGGGCCCCGTAGCCGAACGGTGCCGGTGTCTGGCCCACGTTGCGGGCAGCGGTCGTCACGACGAGGCCGCTGTCGTCGAGGACGTAGGTCGTGCGCAGGTCGAGCGGGTGTGGCCAGCCGGGCTGCGGGTAGAGCCGATAACCCACCGTGACCGACTCCGCCTCGTGCTCGATCAGCTCCCAGACGGCCCAGCGGACCAGCCCGTGGCTCGCGTGACCGCGTGCGACCTCGGTGATCGGCAGCTGCTGCTCCGTGCCCTCCCAGGTGTACCTGCCGTCCCTGATGCGGTTCGGCCACGGCATCAGCTGCTGGCCGCGACCGGTCTGCGGCGACTCGTCGGCGCCGTAACCGGCGACGAGGGGCGATCCCTGCCGAGTCAGGGCGCGCAGGCCGCCGCCCACCTCGACGACCGTCGCCTCGAAGGGGCCATGCCCGATCGTCCACTGCTGCCCGGTGGGTGCCGCCGATGACGCCGCGAAGGACGGACGGCCGGGCTCCGGGAAGAGAGCGCTCATGGCTCCACGCTAGTGGAGCCGCATAGGTTGGGGGCGTGGCCATCAACAGCCTGGAGAGGCGGTCGCCCCGCAGCCTGGCCGACGACATCCGGGGGCGTGACGA
>NZ_JBEDUL010000139.1:0-7004 GCF_040414665.1 Intrasporangium sp. | reverse complement strand
GCAGCCGGAGCAGCGCGATCTTGCGGAGCTCCTCAGCCACCACCGCCTCCTCGGTCGCGTCGTCGTTGCCCAGCCGATCCCGCAACGAGGCGAGGATCTCGTCGGCGCCCAGGCCGGTCGCGCAGATGAGGAAAACCCGCTCGAACCGTTCCTCGTAGGCGCGGTTGCCCTCGAGCAGCTCCTGCTGGGTCCGTTCGTCCCGTGACACGGTGGACTGCTCCTGGCGCGACCACGACGACTCCGTTCCGGACCCCTTCGCGCGCTCGCCGATCCGTGGGTGCGCCGCGAGCGCGCGCTCGACCTCGGCCCGACTCAGACGCCGGGCGGCTGTGTCGGCCTCGGCCATGAGGTCGGCCAGGCTGGCATACGGACGGCCGGCGACCATCGTCTCGGCCCAGGCCGGCACGTCACAGCAAGCGAGGAGCGCCGTGGTGAGCGCCCCCGATTCCTCGTTGTTGATCCGCGCGAGTCTGTCCATGTGACCCCGAACCTACGCGGCCTCCGCCAAACCGTCGAGGGTGCAGAGCCGGCCGCGCGCATTTCCTGCTCATGTGATCAGCGAGCGGTGGCTCGGCGGGCGAGGCGTGCCAAGGCCGCCCGGTCGAGGCCAGCCTTCTCGGACACCTCGGCGTCGTCCACTGCACCGCACTCGACACCACGCAGCACGAAGCCGGCGAGGGCGACAGCAGTGGCCGGCTCGTCGAGATACGTCGAATCCGCTTGGCCCACATAGTCGCGAAGCCGTGCGGCCGCAGACTCGAGACCTTCCCGATAGAAGGCAAAGGTGGCGGCATACCGGGTCGGCAGCTGAGCCGGGTGCAGGTCCCAGCCCTGGTAGAAGCCGCGCTCGAGCGAGCGACGGACCAGCCGGGCGTGCAAGGCCCAACCCCGGCGCACCGCCGTCGCATCACCCACAGGCAGGAGGTTGGTCGAACCGTCCGACAGCAGGACACCAGTCCCCGCCGCGGCGACCTGCATCACCGCCTTGGCGTGGTCCGCGACCGGGTGCTCCATGCTCTGGTACTCCGCAGCGATCCCCATCGACGCGGAGTAGTCATAGGTCCCGTAGTGCAGACCCGTGACCCTGCCGGCGCCGGCGTGGATCATCCGGGCCACGAGCGCCGTGCCGTCTGCACCGAGGATCGCCTGGGGCGTCTCCACCTGGACCTCGAAGCGGAGCCGACCGGGAGCGAGCCGGTGCGCGGACTCGAGCCAGTCGCAGGCGGTCACCATCGCCGCCACCTGGTCGACGGACGTGACCTTGGGCAGTGTCACGACGAAGCCATCCCCCACCCCGCCACGCCGGGCCAGCTCCGCGACGAACAGGTCCAGCGTCCGCAGCCCCCGCCGTCGGGTCGGCGCCTCCAGGGACTTGAACCGGATTCCGTGGAACGGTGCGGCCTCGCCAGCGGAGACCGAATCGGCCAGCGCCACAGCGGCACTCACGGCCGCTGCATCCTCCTCGTCGTCCGGCCGCGCCCCGTAGCCGTCCTCGAAGTCGATCCGCAGGTCCTCGATCGGCTCGCGCTCGAGCTTGGCCCGCACCCGAGGATAGACCTCCGCCATGCCCTCCTCGGCAAGGCCAGCGACTCGCGCGAAGGACCCCGCGTCGGGGCCGTGCTCGTCAAGGGTGGCGAGCGCGCGGTCACGCCACTCGGGGACGAGCCCAGCGGCATACGAGCTGGCGGGGACGTACACCGTGTGCAACGGCTGGCGCACGCCCCGGTCACCGGGGTACTTGCGGGCCAGCGCCGCGTCGGCGTCCGCGAGCTGCCGATCGAGGCGGCTGGCCAGGTCGTCGAGGCTCACTCCGCCACAGCCTCGTAGGCCGGCAGCGTCAGGAAGTCGACGAACGTGTCAGCCAGCGCAACTTCCTCGAAGACCCTTGCCGCAGTGGCGAACTCCCGTGAGCCGAAGTCCTCGAGATCCGCACGGAAGGTGGCGAGCTGCTCGGCCAGGAGCTCTCGCACGAGCTCCGCGGTGACCGGGGTGCCGTCGTCCAACACCGAGCCGTTGTGCACCCACTGCCAGATCTGGGAGCGGCAGATCTCGGCCGTCGCGGCGTCCTCCATGAGGTTGTGGATGGCGACCGCGCCGTTGCCCCCGAGCCAGGAATCGAGGTAGAGCAGGCCCACCTCGATGTTGGTGCGCAGCCCCTCCCGGGTGATCGCCCCGCCGGCCGACCGGAAGTCGAGCAGGTCCTCGGCGTCGACATCGACGTCCTCGCGGAGCACGCGGAGCTGGTTCGGGCGATCGCCGAGCACCCCGTCGAAGACGTCCCGGCACAGGGGAACGAGGTCCGGGTGGGCGACCCACGAGCCGTCGAAGCCCTGCCCCGCCTCGCGCTCCTTGTCCCGCCGGACCTGGTCGAACGCGCGCGCGTTGACCTCCTCGTCCCGGCGGCTCGGGATGAACGCCGACATCCCGCCGATGGCGAGCGCCCCCCGCTTGTGGCAGGTCTGGACGAGCAGCTCGGCATAGGCCTGCATGAACGGGGTCGTCATCGGCACCGATGCGCGGTCCGGCAGGACGAACTCCGGCCCGCCGTCGCGGAAGTACTTGATCACCGAGAAGAGGTAGTCCCAGCGGCCCGCGTTGAGCCCGGAGACGTGGTCGCGCAGCTCGAAGAGGATCTCCTCCATCTCGAAGGCGGCCGGGATCGTCTCGATGAGCACCGTCGAGCGGATCGTGCCGTACGGGATCTGCAGGGCCTGCTGAGCGAACGTGAACACGTCGTTCCAGAGCCGCGCCTCGAGATGGGACTCGGTCTTGGGCAGGTAGAAGTAGGGCCCACTCCCCCGCTCGAGCAGCTCCAACGCGTTGTGGTAGAAGTACAGCCCGAAGTCGACGAGCGCGCCGGTGGCCGCCCTGCCGTCCACCACAAGATGCCGCTCGTCGAGATGCCAGCCGCGCGGGCGCATGACGATGGTGGGACGTCGCTGGTCGGTCACCAGCTCGTAGGTCTTGCCGTCCGGCGACGTGAAGCTGATGGTCCCGCGGATCGCGTCGCGGAGGTTGACCTGCCCGCCGATGACGTTGCTCCAGTGCGGCGTGCTCGCGTCCTCGAGGTCGGCGAGCCAGACTCGCGCCCCCGAGTTGAGCGCGTTGATCGTCATCTTGCGGTCCGTCGGCCCCGTCATCTCGACCCGGCGATCCACGAGGTCCGTGGGCGCCGGCGCCACCATCCATTCGCTGTCACGGACAGGTGCCGTCTCTGCGAGGAAGTCGAGCCGCCCGCTCTGAGCCACCTCATCGCGACGCACCCGCCGCGCGGCGATCAGCTCGTCCCGTCTCCCCCCGAACTCCCGCTGGAGCGAGGCCACGAAGGCCACCGCCCCGGGAGTGAGGATCTCGTCCTGCCGCTCGACCGCGGGGGCAGGGACCTCGGCGTCGGGATGCCCGGACATCCGGCTCAGAGCACCTTGCCGACCGGAGTGGTGCGTGTCTCGGGCACGTCGGCGCTCTTGGCCTCGACGGCCGCTCGCACCGCGGCGGCAACCCCGGGCGCCACCACCGGGTCGAACACCGACGGCACGATGTAGCTCGCGTTGAGCTCCTCGGGCGTCACCGCGTCGGCAATGGCGTGCGCTGCCGCGACCATGACCTCCTGGGTGATCTCCGAGGACCCGGAGTCCAGCATCCCGCGGAAGAACCCGGGGAAGCAGAGGACGTTGTTGATCTGGTTGGGATAGTCGGACCGTCCGGTGGCGACGACCGCCGCGTGCTTGCTCGCCTCCAAGGGGTCGACCTCCGGGTCGGGGTTCGCGAGCGCGAAGACGATCGCATCGTCGGCCATCGTCCCGATGTCCTCGCCGGTGAGGAGGTTGGGCGCCGACACGCCGATGAAGACGTCCGCCCCCCGGATCACGTCTCGCAGTGATCCCTCCTCGTGGCGCCGGTTGGTGTGCTCCGCGATCCACTCGCGGTCGGGATCGCTGTAGGACTGGCCGTCGTGGATGGCCCCGCTGCGCCCGCTGGCTACGATGTCGGTGGCCCCCTGCGCGAGGAGCAGCTCGATGATCGCGTGCCCCGCGGCGCCGACGCCGCTCATGGCAATGCGGACCGACCCGATGTCCTTGCCCACGACCCGCAGCGCGTTGGTCAGCGCCGCCAGCACCACGATCGCCGTGCCGTGCTGGTCGTCGTGGAAGACGGGGATGTCGAGCTCGGCCCGCAGCCGTCGCTCGATCTCGAAACACCGTGGCGCAGCGATGTCCTCGAGGTTGATCCCGCCATAGACCGGCGCGATCGCCTTGACGATCGAGATGATCTCCTCGGTGTCCTGCGTGTCGAGGCACACCGGCCAGGCGTCCACGCCCGCGAACTGCTTGAAGAGCGCCGCCTTGCCCTCCATGACCGGCAGCGCCGCGGCCGGCCCGATGTTGCCCAGCCCGAGCACCGCCGAACCGTCCGTGACCACGGCGACGGTGTTGCGCTTGATCGTCAGGCGACGCGCGTCGGCCGGGTTGGCGGCGATGGCGAGACAGATCCGGGCGACCCCGGGGGTGTAGGCGCGCGACAGGTCGTCACGGTGCTTGAGCGGCACCTTGGGGTTGACCTCGAGCTTGCCGCCGAGGTGCATGAGGAAGGTGCGGTCGCTGACCTTGCGGACGGTGACGTTGGGGACCGTCGCGAGCTCCTGGGCGATTCCCTCGGCGTGGTCCGCGTCCGACGCGTCATAGGTCACGTCGACGACGAGCCGGTCGTGCGTCGACTCGGCGATGTCGAGCGCGGTCAGCGAGCCGCCAGCCCTGGCCACCGCGGCCACCAGCCCTCCCGTCGCATCCGCCGAGGTCGGGGTCTCGACGCGGACGGTGATCGCATAGCCGGGGCTGGGTGCGCGCATGAGTTGCTTCTCCTCGATGAGTGGGGGTGGAGCGCCACGTGCAACACCACCACCGATGCGGCCGGCTCCGCAAGCATGACAAACAGACAGATCCCGTATGCCGCTGAGCTCGCCCTTCGTCCCCGCTCGCTCCGCGCGTGGTCGGCTCCTCGTGGCTGCTCGTCGAGTGGGCAGTACGCGTCGGCGTCAGCGGAGGTCCGGGAAGGCGGCCGCCGCCAGTGGCCACCAGAACAGGTGCGAGCACAGCTCGGCGTACTCGTCCGGAGTCACCCAACGCGTCTCGTGGACCCCGTCATCACCTTGGGTGATCGGGGGCAGGACGACGTCGAGGTCGGCTCGGAAGGCCTGCAGGAAGGGGCGGCGTGGGTCGATGAGGTTGTCATCCGCGAGGGGCGTGAACCGCTCGTAGCCGACGACGCTGACCCGAGTGTGCTCGACCCGGAGGCCCGTCTCCTCATGGGTCTCGCGCAGCGCGTTCTCGATCGGCGTCTCGCCCGGCTCCCGCCAGCCGCCCGGCGAGCTCCACTCGGCACGCCGCACGCTGTGGACCGCGGCGAAGTGCCCGGCAGCGTCGCGCACGAAGAGCATCGCCGCGAAGACCTGGGCCTCCGGAACCGGCTTCGCCGAGGCGACGAGGTCGACGTGGCTCGGCCCGTTCGGGAAGGGGACCGCGAGGTGCCGGACGAGGCCCCGATCGCCCTTGCGCTTGCGCAGTCGGAGGCCGGACGCGTTGAGCCGCCGCGCAAGGTCGAGGCCGGTCGTCGGCGTGGCACCGGCCGCGACAGCGTCGCCCCAGCGGACGTCCGGCACGTCGTAGTGGTCCCCGTCGAAGGACCGGGGATGGAGGGCGACCGTCCGGGCGAAGTCATGGAGCTCGGTGTACGACGTGTCGCTGACGAGGTGCGCGAAGTGCCGACCGTGCGCCGGCCAGATCGGCTCGTCGATGAACAGCGTCATACGAGCGAGCCTAGTCAGCGAGACCGACAGGACCTGTGGACAAGTCGGAGGGCGGCAGGACGAGTCCGCCTAGCGTTCACGGTGTCAGGTCACCAAGCGGCCCACCACGGCCGATGCGAAGGAGAAGCACATGGCCAGGTCCATCGTCGACACGGAGGCGATCCGAGTCGCAGCTGTCGACATCCAGCGACTCTCCGACGACATCCAGTCGGCTACCTCCGCGCTCCGCGCCCGGCTCGGATCGCTGAGCGGTGCCTGGGAGGGCCCGGCGCGCAGACAGTTCGACGACGTCCTGGAGCGCTACAACCAGATGCAGCACAAGATCAACACGACGCTCGCGGAGATCAGCACCCTGACGGCGAGGGCGTCGACGGCCTACGAGCAGCACGAGACGGCGACCCGGGCCCTGTTCGCCTGACTCGGTGCCGAGCGCTCGATCCGGACACCATCCGTTCTGCCCCTGGTCCGGATCGAGTCCCACCGGGGGGCGGCTCCTCACGAACGGGAGCCGCCCTCCGGCATACGGCAGAAAAGGCGAGTGCCGAACGCGCGACATTCCGCGCGTTCGGCACTCAGCGAGGTGGTGCTGGACTCAGAAGCCCATGCCACCCATGTCGCCCATGTCCGGGGCACCCGCGGCGGCCGCGGCCTTCTCCGGCTTGTCGGCGATGACGGCCTCGGTCGTGAGGAAGAGCGCGGCGATGGACGCGGCGTTCTGCAGCGCCGAGCGCGTCACCTTGACCGGGTCGATGATGCCCGCAGCGAGCAGGTCACCGTACTCACCCGTCGCAGCGTTCAGGCCCTCGTGCGCACCGAGGTGGCGGACCTTCTCCGCCACGACGCCGCCCTCGTGACCTGCGTTGATCGCGATCTGCTTGAGCGGAGCCTCCGCAGCGACGCGCACGATGTTGGCACCGGTCGCCTCGTCACCCTCGAGGTTGAGGGAGTCGACGGCCTTGGCGGCCTGGATGAGCGCGACGCCACCACCGGCGACGATGCCCTCCTCGACGGCAGCCTTCGCGTTGCGGACGGCGTCCTCGATGCGGTGCTTGCGCTCCTTGAGCTCGACCTCGGTGGCCGCGCCCGCCTTGATGACGGCCACGCCGCCGGCGAGCTTGGCGAGGCGCTCCTGGAGCTTCTCGCGGTCGTAGTCGGAGTCCGACTTCTCGATCTCGGCCTTGATCTGGGAGATGCGGCCCTC
>NZ_JBEDUL010000138.1:0-5500 GCF_040414665.1 Intrasporangium sp. | reverse complement strand
CGAGGTTGCGGACGATGAGGGCGACGAGGATGAGCAGGAGCGGCAGGTAGAAACCGCTGAACATCGTCGCGTACCAGTGCGGGAACGCCGCGAAGGTCGCGCCACCCGCCGTCAGCACCCACACCTCGTTGCCGTCCCAGACCGGGCCGATGGTGTTGAGCATGACCCGGCGGCGCTTCTCGGCGGTGCCGTCGTCGGCGACTCCCTTCTTGCGGCCGAGGACTGGCAGCAGGATGCCGACACCGAAGTCGAAGCCCTCGAGGACGAAGTAGCCGGTCCAGAGGACGCCGAGGACGATGAACCAGAAGGTTGCGAGATCCATGGTGGGCAGTCCTTTCAGTAGGCGAAGACGAGGGGTGCGTCCTCGTCCCGCTCACTCGGTTCCTCCGGCTGCTCGAACGGGTCGGCCCCGCGCCGGACGTAGTGGAGGAAGAGCTTGATCTCGACGACCGCCAGGGCCCCGTAGAGCAGGGTGAAGACGACCATCGAGGTGATGACCTCGCCGACGGAGACGCCGGGGGAGACGCCCGCTGATGTGGTCATGAGGCCGAACACGATCCACGGCTGGCGGCCGACCTCGGTGAAGATCCACCCGAACGAGTTGCCCAGGACCGGCAGGAGCGGGGCGGCAACAGCGGCCCAGAAGAGCCAGCGGTGGGTGGGCGTGCGGCCCTTGCGCGTGAGCCACAGGACGGCGACCGCGATCGCCGCCGCCGCGATGCCGACCCCGATCATGAGACGGAAGGTCCAGTACGTGGTCGGGATGTTCGGCACGTAGTTCGTTGCGACGTCGGCCACGAGCGGGTTGCCGGTCGCGCCGTAGGTCTGGGCGTACTGCTGCTTGAGCTCGATGATGCCCTGGACCGCGCCGTTGAAGTCTCCCGTCGCGAGGAAGCTGAGCAGGCCGGGGATCTCGATGAGCGCGCTGGCGTGCTGGCCGTCGAGCGAGCCGACGGTGAGCACCGAGAACGGGGCGCCTTCACCGGCAGGCACCGACTCGTAGAGCGCCTCCGCCGCAGCCATCTTCATCGGCTGGACCTCGGTCATGATCTTGCCCTGGATGTCACCGGTGATGGCGACGCCGAGTCCAGCGATGAGGGTCACGACGGCGCCGATTCGCGCCGCCTTGCGGTACATCGGGACATCCTGTGCTGCCCCCGGCTCGAGGTCCTTGGCACGCAGCGCCTCCCGGCGCATGAGGTGCAGGGCGACGCCCATGACGACGGCGCCGCCGACCATGTAGGCGGCGAAGATGACGTGGGGGAAGGTGATGAGCTGGACCTTGTTCGTCAGGACCGCGAAGAAGTCGGTCAGCTCGGCGCGGCCGGTGGCCTGGTTGTACGTGTAGCCGACCGGGTGCTGCATGAACGAGTTGGCCGAAAGGATGAAGTAGGCCGAGAGGACCGTGCCGATGTGGACGATCCACATCGTTGCGGCGTGCAGCTTCTCGGGGATGCGTCCCCAGCCGAAGATCCACAGGCCGAGGAAGACCGACTCGAGGAAGAAGGCGAGGAGCGCCTCGACCGCGAGGGGCGCACCGAAGATGTCACCGACGAACCGCGAGTAGTCAGACCAGTTCATCCCGAACTGGAACTCCTGGACGATGCCGGTCACGAGCCCGAGCGCGAAGTTGATGGTGAAGAGCTTGCCGAAGAACTTGGTCAGCCGGAGCCACTCCGGCTTGCGTGTGCGCACCCACTGCACGTGGAAGACGGCGACGATGCCGGAGAGCCCGATCGTGATCGGCACGAAGAGGAAGTGGTACACGGTCGTGATGGCGAACTGCCATCTCGCAAGATCTGTGGCATCCATGAAGGCTCCCGGCGGGCATGGGGCGAACTACGTGTCGTAGTAGATACTACGCCTCGTAGTAATTCCGTATGCCGCTGGGTTCCTCTTTGAGGAACGTGACCTTCGGCTCCTCCCGCCCTTGACGAGACTTTGTGCCACTGGCTTGATGTATTGAGACAAAGCTCGCCCGGTCAGGAAGGATCCCATGACGATGGAGCTGCGGCTGACGGTCGACCCGACGTCCGCGGAGCCGCCTTTCGAGCAGGTTCGGACCCAGCTCGCCGGCCTGATCACCTCAGGTCGACTGCTGCCGGGTGACCGGTTGCCGACGGTCCGGGCCCTGGCGGCGGATCTCGGGCTGGCCGTCAACACGGTCGCCCGCGCCTACAAGGAGCTGGAGGCTTCGGGCCTCGTCGAGACCGGGCGCCGGGCCGGGACCGTCGTGGCTTCGGGCGAGCACACCGCCGACGTCGCCGTCGCCGCCCTGGCTGCGAAGTACGCCCTGGCCGCTCGCGAGGCCGGTCTGGACGACGCTGCGGCCCTCGACCTGGTGCGGTCCGCCCTCCGCTCGACCGCTCTCCAGGAGCCCTACACCGCAACACGCCCGGGAGTGCAGAACTGACCAGTGCTATTTCAGGCAGGGGTTCTGTGGTGCCGGGCGTGTTGCGGCAGGCGCGGGTGGGAGCATGGGCGCCGTGATCTACGAGCGCGTCGTCCGGCCGGCACTGTTCCGTCTCGGCGGCGGCGACGCGGAGACCGCACACCACACGACGATCGCGGCGCTGAGCCGCCTGGCGCGGCTGTCACCTGCAGTCGCCGCACTCCGGCGCTGGAACGGGGTGGGTGATCCGAGGACGGTCTTCGGCGTGCAGTTCCCGAGCGCCGTTGGTCTCGCCGCAGGCATGGACAAGGACGGGGCCGCGCTCAAGGCGTGGCCGGGCCTGGGCTTCGGCTTCGTCGAGGTCGGCACGGTGACCCGGCAGGCGCAGCCCGGGAACCCCCGACCGCGGCTGTTCCGGCTCCGGGACAGTGGGGCGATCATCAACCGGATGGGCTTCAACAACGAGGGAGCCGATGCCCTGGCAGCGCGGCTGGCTGCGCTCGGACCGATCGGCGTGCCGCTCGGGATCAGCATCGGCAAGTCGAAGGTGACGCCGGTCGAGGAAGCGGTGGGCGACTACGTCCACTCGATGCGGGCGCTGGGACGGTTCGCCGACTACGTCGCGATCAACGTCAGCTCGCCCAACACGCCAGGGCTCCGGGGGCTCCAGGATCGGGGGCTGCTGGACGAGCTCGTCGCAGCGCTGCAGGCCGAGGCCGATGGGACCCCGCTTCTCGTCAAGATCGCCCCAGACCTCACCTTCCCGGCGATCACCGAGGTTCTCCAGGTCTGCGCCGACCATGGCGTCGCCGGTGTCATCGCGACGAATACGACGACCTCTCGGGAGGGTCTGTCGCTGCGCGACGCGCCCCTCGCCGCGGAGGCCGGCGGGCTGTCCGGGCGACCGCTCACCGAGCGAGCGCGCGAGGTCGTCGGCTTCATTCACCGAGAGTCCCCGGGACTGCCGATCATCGGCGTGGGCGGGATCTCCACCGTCGACGATGCCGCTCGGATGATCGACGCCGGGGCGTCGCTCCTCCAGCTCTACACCGGGTTCATCTTTGGCGGGCCGCCGCTCGTCCGCGCCATCAACCGCGGCCTCGCCGACGGGTCCACACGACCCCGCCGATGAGGACCACCAGGCCACCGGCCACGATCCAGTTGAGGTACGTGAGGTCGCCGAACACGTCAGCGAACCGCACTGCCCGGGTGGGCTCCGGGTCGTCCGGATCTCCCTCCTCGGCCAGCAGGCCGAAGCCTGCGGAGGCCAGCGCGACCACGGGCAGGGCAATGGCGCCGAGCCCCCAGCGTGACCCGGCGATCCATCCCGCCAGCGCGAAGAGGACACACGGCACGATGCCGGTCAGGGTCATCAGCCCTGCCTCGATGGTCTCGCGGCGCGACGGGGGATCACCGAAGAACGGTGCCGTCGTGATCATGGCCCCGTACAGGTTCCAGGCGGAGAGCAGGAAGGCGCAGAGGACGACGAGGAGTGTCACCGGCCACACCGGCCGCCGCGCTGTCGGCCCTGGCGCAGATCCCTGCGCTCGACCAGCTCTCGAGTCAGCCACGACGACAGTCTTGGTCCCGACGACTCCCGAGGCCTGAGCCTCGGCACTCAGATCCGGCAGGGCAGCGGACGGGAGGGACGGGACCGGCCGCGGGCAGGCGGCGAGCTCAGCGGCATACCCCTATGCCCTGGGCCGTTCGTCCACGATGCGGCGCGCCTTGCCCACGGAACGCTCGATCGACCCGGGTTCGCGCACCTCGACGCGGCACGTCGTGCCGACGTTGGTCTTGATCTCGTGCTGGAGCTGGCGTGCGATCGCCTCCGCGTCCCCCGGGGACAGCCGCTCGTGTGGCTCGACGAGCACGGTCAGCTCGACCATGCGGCCCGGCTGCGTCAGCACGCACTGGAAGTACGGCGACAGCCGGGGGTCAGCCAGCACGAACTCCTCGATCTGGGTGGGGAAGACGTTGACCCCGCGGACGATCATCATGTCGTCGGAGCGTCCGGTGATCTTCTCCATCCGGCGCATCGACGGGACGGCGGTGCCGGGGAGGAGTCGGGTGAGGTCACGGGTGCGGTAGCGGATGATCGGCAGGGCCTGTTTGGTGAGGCAGGTGAGCACGAGCTCGCCGAGCTCGCCGTCGGGGAGCACCTCCTCCGTCACCGGGTCGATGATCTCGGGGTAGAAGTGGTCCTCCCAGAGGTGCAGTCCGTCCTTCGTCGTCGCCGCCTCCTGCGCCACGCCAGGACCCATGACCTCGGACAGGCCGTAGATGTCGACGGCGTCCATGCCCGTGCGTTCCTCGATCTCCCGGCGCATGGACTCGGTCCACGGCTCCGCGCCGAAGATCCCGACCCGCAGGCTCGTCGAGCGCGGGTCGATGCCGTCTGCCTCCATCTGATCGATGAGGGACAGGAAGTAGCTCGGCGTCACCATGATGACCGTCGCGCCGAAGTCCCTGATCAGCTGGACCTGCCGCTCGGTCATGCCGCCGCTGACCGGGACGACCGTGGCGCCGAGCCGCTCGGCGCCGTAGTGCGCGCCGAGGCCGCCGGTGAACAGGCCGTAGCCGTAGGCGACGTGGATGATGTCGCCGGGCCCTCCGCCAGCGAAGCGGATGGAGCGCGCCATGAGGTCGGCCCACGTGTCGACGTCCTGCCTCGTGTACCCCACCACCGTCGGCCGCCCCGTCGTGCCGGAGCTGGCATGGATCCGCACCACCTCGGTCCGCGGCACGGCGAACATCCCGAACGGGTAGTTGTCGCGAAGGTCCGCCTTGGTCAGGAACGGCAGCGTGGCGATGTCCTCGAGGGACTGGATGTCGTCGGGGGTGACGCCCTTAGCGTCGAACGCCTCCTTGTAGTGCGGGACTTTCGCGTATGCCGTTGAGATCGTCCCGCGCAGCCGCTCGGTTTGGAGGTGGCGCAGTTCGTCGAGCGACAGGGTCGGGATCTCGTGGTCCGGGAGGGTGGGTGCCGGTGACTCCGTTGTCATGTCGCCATTCAACCGCGCTGGCTCACGCCTCGGCGCGCTCGGTCTGGTCGCTCTGGGCCACCTGTACGGCCTGTTGCTCCTGCTCCTCTGCGCGCATCCGACG
>NZ_JBEDUL010000137.1:0-4744 GCF_040414665.1 Intrasporangium sp. | reverse complement strand
CGTCCGAGCCGCCGCCGACCACGTCCGAGCCGCCGCCGACCACGTCCGAGCCGCCGCCGACCACGTCCGAGCCGCCGCCGACCACGTCCGAGCCTGCCCCGACGACGGGTGCACAGGAGAACTCGTCCGGGACTGACGCGCCGGCACCAACGTCTGAGCCGACGGTCACGTCGGAGCCCACAGCGACGTCCACGCCGACGCATGCGGCGACCAGCGAGCCCTCCGCCAGCTCAGACTCATCGGAACCGACCGGATCGACGGCCAGTGCCGAGGGTTCACAGGCACCCTCCTCCAGCACGGCGACGGCCACGGGCTGACAGCCGGCTGCTGCACTCCTTTCGGCCAGTCAGGGTCGCTTCGCTACGATTCGGCGACTCTCCGGCGCACCCCTCGCTCACGGGGAGGATCACCGGGTAGGTTTCCCGCATGGACGAAGAGAATGCCGTCGATGTGGACCCGTCGCGCGACTCGGTGACCCCTCCTCGTCAGCCCATCGTCGTCATTGAGGGCGTGAACAAGCACTTCGGTGACCTCCATGTCCTCAAGGACATCAACCTCACGGTCGGCAAGGGCGACGTCGTCGTCGTGCTGGGCCCGTCCGGCTCGGGCAAGTCGACACTGTGCCGGACCATCAACCGCCTCGAGACCTTCGAGTCGGGCCGCATCCTGATCGACGGCCAGCCGTTGCCCGAGGAGGGCAAAGCCCTCGCCGGGCTACGGGCGGACGTGGGGATGGTCTTCCAGTCCTTCAACCTCTTCGCGCACAAGACCATCCTGCAGAACGTCACGCTGGGGCCGATCAAGGCCCGCGGGGTGGCCAAGGCGGAGGCGGAGAAGAAGGCGATGGAGCTGCTCGAGCGCGTCGGCGTCCAGGCCCAGAGGGACAAGTACCCGGCACAGCTGTCAGGCGGGCAGCAGCAGCGGGTCGCCATCGCGAGATCGCTGGCCATGAACCCCAAGGTCATGCTCTTCGACGAGCCGACCTCCGCACTCGACCCAGAGATGATCAACGAGGTCCTCGACGTCATGACGAGCCTCGCGAAGGAGGGCATGACGATGATCGTCGTGACCCACGAGATGGGCTTCGCCCGTCGCGCTGCCGACCGGGTCGTCTTCATGGACGAGGGCGAGATCGTCGAGCAGGACAGGCCCGAGGAGTTCTTCACCAACGCGAAGTCCGCACGGGCCAAGGACTTCCTCAGCAAGATCCTCACCCACTAGCCAAACCATCCCCACGCGGCTCCGGTGACCTCCGGACCCGAACCAACCAGGAGGGACTACTCATGAAGCTCAGGCGCACCAGCGCGATTGCCATCGCCGCCGTTGCCGCACTCGGCCTCGCAGCATGCGGGAGCGACAACGGCGGCAGTGGCGGAGCCGGCGCCACCGGAGGAGGCGGCGAGTCGGTCAAGGTCGGGATCAAGTTCGACCAGCCCGGCCTCGGCCTCAAGACCGGCGCCACCTACTCGGGCTTCGATGTCGACGTCGCCAACTTCATCGCCAAGGAGCTGAACCTCAAGCCGGAGTTCGTCGAGGCGGTGTCGTCGCAGCGCGAGACGCTGCTCAAGACTGGTCAGGTCAAGTACATCGTCGGGACGTACTCCATCACCGACAAGCGCATGGCCGACGTCTCCTTCGCCGGCCCGTACTTCATCGCCGGCCAGGACCTGCTCGTCCGCTCCGACGACACCTCGATCACCGGCAAGGACAGCCTCGCCGGCAAGAAGCTCTGCTCGGTCAAGGGCTCGACGTCAGCGGTCAACGTCCAGAAGGCGGTCCCCGGTGTCAACCTGCAGGAGTACAACACGTACAGCCTCTGCGTCGACGCCCTCAAGTCCGGCGCCGTCGACGCGCTGACGACCGACGACACGATCCTCGCTGGCTACGCGGCCCAAGAGGCCAACAAGGGCAAGCTCAAGGTCGTCGGCAACACGTTCTCCACCGAGAACTACGGTGTCGGCGTGCAGAAGGGCGACACGGAGTTCTGCAACAAGGTCGTCACCGCCCTGAAGAAGTTCATCGACTCCGGCGAGTGGCAGAAGTCGGTCGACAAGAACCTCGGGCCGGCGAACTACAAGCCGGGTGCGGGCAACCCGCCCACGCCCACCTGCCAGTCCGCCTGATCACCCAGCACCATGCAGAGGTATGCCGCTGAGCTGAGCGAGCTCAGCGGCATACCTCCCGCTCCGGCCGGCTCCCGGCCACAAGCGGAACCACCCCCTGGTCGCCCGAGGAGGACTGCACATGGGTGAACTCTTCGCGGAATACAACATCTTCGCGGCGTTCGGGATGACGATCCTGCTCACCATCACCGCTGCCATCGGCTCGCTCATCCTCGGCACGATCGTGGCGATCCTGCGCCTGGCGCCCGTGACCGTGTTCCAGCGGACGGGTTCGTTCTACGTCAACACCGTGCGCAACACCCCGCTGACGCTGATCATCATCGCGGCCAACATCGTCATGGCCGTCAACCTCGGCTTCAACTTCAGCGAGGACCTCGCGAGGAACAACATCATCTGGGCCATCATCGGCCTGTCGATCTACCACGCCGCCTTCGTGTGCGAGGCGATCCGGTCGGGCGTCAACACCGTCCCCGTCGGGCAGGCCGAAGCGGCCCGGTCGATCGGGTTGACCTTCGGGCAGAGCCTGCGCGAGGTCGTCCTGCCACAGGGCTTCCGCGGTGCGATCACGCCGCTCGGCAACACGCTCATCGCCCTGACGAAGAACACGACCGTCGCGACCGCGATCGGGGTCTCCGAGATCGCCGGCCTGATGAGCGAGATGATCGAGTTCCGGTCAGACCTGCTGCTGCCCATCTTCCTCGTCGTCGCGATCGGATTCATCATCCTGACGCTGCCCGTCGGAATCCTGACCACCTATCTGTCCAACCGACTGGTCGTGAAGCGATGAGCGCCTCGGTCCTCTTCGACGCGCCGGGCCCTCGGGCTCGCGCCCGCTACCGGCTCCTCACGGTCGTCGGACTCATTCTCATTGCCGGATTCGTCGCCTTCGCGCTGTGGAAGCTCGGGGAGAAGGGAAACCTCGCCCCAGAGAAGTGGACGCCGTTCCTCACCGCCGAGATCTGGGCCAACTACCTCATCCCCGGCCTCATCAACACACTCAAGGCGGCAGCGATCTCGGTCGTCCTGGCCGCGATCTTCGGCGTCATCTTCGGCATGGGACGGCTGTCCCAGAACAGGCCGATCCGGTGGGCGAGCTCGATCATTGTCGAGTTCTTCCGGTCCGTCCCTGTCCTCGTCATGATGATCGCGGCCTTCTGGTTCTACGCGTTCAACCAGACGTTTGACTTCGACCTCGTCCCACTCGCTGCCGTGGTCACGGGGCTGACCCTCTACAACGGGTCGGTCGTCGCCGAGCTGATCCGCTCGGGCGTCGGGAGCCTGCCGAAGGGACAGTCCGAGGCGGGGCTGTCCATCGGCTTGACCCGGGGCCAGACCCTACGGATCATCCAGATCCCGCAGGCGATCACGGCGATGCTGCCGGCCCTGGTCAGCCAGCTCGTCGTGGTCATCAAGGACACGGCGCTGGGCTCGATCATCACCTATGACGAGCTGCTCAACCAGTACAAGTCGATCGGCTCGTACAAGGGCAACATCGTGCCGTCGATCATCGTCATCGCGATCATCTTCATCGTCATCAACTACACCCTCACCCGCGTCGCCGGGTACGTCGAGCGGCGGCTGCGCGAGCGCGGGCGGGTCACGATCCAGCGCGGTGTCGCAGGACCGGGTGGTGTGGCCGAGATCGACACGACGCTCATCGACGAGCAGCTGCACGAGGCCGACGAGCGGGCCCTCCGCGATCGCTGACCCCCCTAACACCCTGCAACACACCGAGCAGTGGTCAACTCCAGGCGGATATTTCCGTGCGGTGTTGACCACTGCTCGGTGTGTTGCTGGTAGGGGTGGGCGGGCATGCGAAAGGGCGGCATCCGGTTTGGATGCCGCCCTTCGTCATGCGGGGCTCCCCCGGTTGGACTCGAACCAACAACCTGCCGGTTAACAGCCGGCTGCTCTGCCAGTTGAGCTACAGGGGATCGCTGCCGGGCAACCATAGCAAAGGAGTTCACCGGGCACTAAATCGCCCCCGGAGCCTGCCGAGCAGGTCCCCGAGCCATGTCCGAAGCGGCCTCAGAGGCCGACTTCGGAGCGCAGCAGCGCGAGCCTGCGGGCTGCCTCGGCCGCAACAGCGGGATCGTTCGGGTCGGCTCCCTTGCCCGGGATGACCTGCTCCAGCAGCTCCCCGGTGGCGAAGTCCTGCCGGATCACGACGCGCATCGATCGCCTGTTCTCGGTCCGGAACTCATCACTCAGCACCACGCTGGCCTGGATCCGCTCCCGCAGCGCCTGCTGGAGCATCGACGGCTCCCGGATCAGCCATTGTGCCGGCCGCCGGTGGTCGACCCAGATGACGGTGAGGAGGCCCGAGTCGCTCTGCCACGTGCCCGACTCGGCCTCGTGCCAGGGCCGCTGCCAGACGAGCGACGCGTCCGGGCCCACGAAGGCCAGCTGGTGTGTCGAGGCGACGACGTGGCCGCCCGACTGATCGTCCTTCGCCCAGGCGATGACGCGATCGCCTGATCGCAGTGGCACGGCATCCCGGACCTCAGGGGGCAGGTCCGCCTTGCGGCGGCGGTCGAACAGACCCATCAGGACATGCCCTCCTTGATCCGGGCCAGCTGCCGCTGCAGGTCCTGCAGCTCGGTGGCCAACACACGCGACCG
>NZ_JBEDUL010000136.1:0-15521 GCF_040414665.1 Intrasporangium sp. | reverse complement strand
AGAAGTCGTCATCGCAGGGTTGTACCGGGGCCGACGTGGACGTCCGGGTCGGCCCCTCAGCGGGGGCCGGGTCCGAGCAGGTGCTGCGGTGAAAAGCGCGAGTATTCGCGGAGCGGCCATGCTGTCTCCCTAGTTCGGGATGACGGGCATTGGCCCTGACCTGCAGGTTTGGTGGAGCTGAGGGGATTCGAACCCCTGACCTTCTCATTGCGAACGAGACGCGCTACCAACTGCGCCACAGCCCCTTGATGCGACAGGAACTGTAACACCACGCGGCCCGCCGCATGAAACCCGGAGCCACCCTTACCGGGAGTAGATACCACCGTGGGGCCCCTGGGCTACCGCAGTGACATCGTCCCGGAGTCAGCTCGCCGGTGACACGCGCGGCTACCGCCGCTCACACCCAGCTCGGGAACCACATCCGCTGCGACCACTCCGTCTGGGGGATGACATCTGCCACATAGATCGGGTGGAAGAAAGCGAACAGCCCGATCGTCAAGAGCACGAATGCCCCCATCACCCCCAGACCGACCCGACGTCGCGTGACCGACGCCTCCCGTCCACCGACGACCAGACCGAGCACGTACACGCAGGCCAGCACGACCCACGGCACGAACGACACCTCGTAGAAGGAATAGATCGTCCGCTCGGCGAGGAAGAACCACGGCAGATAACCGGCCGCGAGACCGCACAGCACGGCCCCGGCCCGCCAGTCGCGGCGCAGCGCCCACATGAACAGCAGGACGAAGATCGCCAGCGTCCCGCCCCACCAGATCGAGACGGTTCCGATCGAGGTGATCGCCTTGCTGCACTGGTCGACCATGCAGCCGTCGACGCCCTTCACCGGCCCTTCGTAGAAGAAGGACGTGGGCCGGCCCTGGATCATCCACGACCACGGACTCGTCTGGTAAGGGTGCGGCGAGTTGATCGACGCGCTGGACTCGAACATCTGCTGGTGGTACGCCCACAGCGACCGCCACCAGTCGGGCAGCAGGCCGCCGAGCCCACCGGACGGACGGGTCTCGGCCCACGTTCGGAACGATCCGCCCCGCGTGAGGATCCACCCCGTCCAGCTCGCCACATAGGTGACGAGAGCGGTCCCGACGAGCTGCACGAACGCGAACAGACCGTCCTTGACGACGCCCGCGACCACCCAGCTCCGGACGCCGGCGGCCCGGCGCGCCCCCAGGTCCCACAGGACGGTGAGCAGTCCGAAGAAGACGAGGAAGAAGACTCCAGACCACTTGACGCCGGCCGCCAGACCGAGCATGACGCCGGCGACCCAGCGCCACGGCCGCCAGCCCAGCCATGGACCCCACTGGCTGATCGACGCCCGCGACACCCCGGCCACCTTCGCCGCCACGAGCTCGCGCGTCTGGTCTCGGTCGATGAGCAGGGCCCCGAACGCCGCCAGCCCGAAGAACATGACGAAGATGTCGAGCAGCCCGGTCCGCGAGTGCACGAAGTGGTGCCCCTCGAAGGCCAGCAGCGCAGCAGCGACGGCACCCAGCAGGTCCGACTGGAAGAGCCGCCGCGCGATCCGTCCGAGCATGAGGATCGACAGCGTCCCCGCCAGGGCCACCGCGAACCGCCACCCCATGGAGTTGAGGATCCCGAACGGGACCTCGCCGAGCCCGATGAGCCACTTGCCGACCGGTGGGTGAACGACGAAGTCGCCGTCCGTGCCCCAGACGAACGGGTCGTTCGCCGTGAAGTGCTGGTCGACCTGTTTGGCCTGCTCGAGGACGGGATCGACCTTCATCTCGAAGCCGAACAGGATCATCGACCAGCCCTGCTTGACGTAGTACGTCTCGTCGAACACGAGCTGGTGCGGTGCGCCGACGTGCCAGAACCGCATGATCCCGCCGACAGCGGTGAAGAACAGCGGTCCCAGCCACCCGAGGGTCAGCAGGCTGCCGAATCGTCGCCGGGGCGGCGCGTCCCGGAAGTCGTCCTCCGGCTTCCCGAGCAGGCGCGAGCGCACTGCCAGGGCGGAGTTCATGGGCGACATCGTAAGCAGTTTCGCCGTCCGCGCCGGGCCCCTCCCCGTCGAGTGTGCGGTTGGCGCCGCGCCCCTCCCCGTCGAGTGTGCAGTTGGCGCCGCCCGGGCTGGGCACCAAGTGCACACTCGACGCAGGGGGCGGGACGAACTGCACAGTCGAGTCAGGGGAGGCTGGTGGTGGCCTCGCGACGGACGCGGTAGGCGAGCGCAGCGACGCCCAGCGCGATGCCCCACGGCACCCAGAGCACCTCGGGCGCCCACGCGGCCCAGTCCACTGGCTCGCCCGGGAGCGCGTCGATCTCACCGCCAAGAATGATCATGGCAAAGCCGATCCCAGCAGAGATGACGGCCATGGCGACGAAGAGTGCTGGGACGACGGCCATCGAGACGGGCACCGGCCGTCCACCGACGCGCGGAACCCACGACCAGAACGCCTCGCCCCAGCGCTGCACGAGCCCGAGCGTCAGCATCGACCCGACGATCGCGAAGAGGCCGAGTCCCAGGCCGGCGTACTTCGCGTCGCCGAGCAGGTCGAGGAACTCGTCCGAGACCCCGAGGGGGATGCCGAACGCCCAGGCGACCCGCGTCGAGGCGTAGACGAGCGGCGCTGCGACAGCGACGCCCACCGCCCACCGCCCGACCCGGACCGCGGCGATGCGACGGCGCTCCGCCAGCTCCCGGTCCGCACCGCCGGCAAAGCCGACTCGATCCAAGGACCCGGTGAGCGCGGACAGGCCGGTGAGGAGCAGGCCGACCCCACCGACGCTGTGCATGAGCGAGAGGAGCACCGGGGTGGGGATCGTCATCTCGTGGGCCGCGAACGGCTCGATCCCGACATGGTGGAGCAGCACCATCGGCAGGTAGCCGAGCAGCGTCAGCGAGCGCACGTCAGCCAGAGCCAGGGCGACGACGATGCCGGTTGCGAGCAGCAGCCCTCCGGCGATCCGGGCGGGTCGCCCGTCACGACGGTCCCAGGTGGCCAGGGCCGCGAGACTGACCCCAGCCAGGACCGCGACGACCACGGCGACGGTCGAGGTCGACAGGGCGCTGAGCACAGAGGGGTCGGCGCCGGACCACGGGGTCACGTCGAGGCCGGCCAGCTGGCCGAGCGCGAGACCGAGCTGGAGGACGGCCCACAGGCAGGCGACACCCGCTGCGACTCGCGGTCGAGACCTCGGGCGGTGACCAATCGACGGCTGGGCCTGGCCGGGAGTAGCGAGGAGGGTTTCCATGCCTCCACCGTGCGACAGGGGAGCCGCGGGGCGCCTCACCCTCAAGTCGTCGGTGCCTCAGCCTCGCGGATGAGTTCGATGGGTGCTCATTCCCGCTCGAGCACGAAGATCGTCCGCTCGCCGCTTCGCTCGAAGTGGGCCTGGTAGGCGGGCCAGGTCGTGACCAGGCGCGGCCAGAGCCGCTCGACCTCCGCCGCCGTCGCCTCCCGGGCCCGGTAGGTGCCGACGTTCGAGCCGACCTGGGCCCGCGCGACCGGTGTCGCCCGAAGGTTGAGGACCCAGGGGTTCGTCCGCTCGGAGCCCGGCTTCACGTTGCAGATCACCAACCGGTCTCCGTCCCGGAGGTAGAAGACCGGAGTGGTGTGCGGAACGCCGGTTCGCCGGCCCGTGGTCGTGAGCAGCAGGACCGACCGGGCCCGGCGAGCGCTGATCGTGAGGCGGCCGCCGGTCCACCGATAGAGGCGCCGATCAAGCGGAGCGACCACGTGTTTGACCAGCCAGACGGCGGGCCGGCTGCCACCGATCCGGCGCGTCCACCCGGTGCCTCCCAACCGATCCATGAGCCCTCCGTGCCTTGAGCGCCTCAGATGGTGATGCCGCGAGCCTTGAGGAACGCGTAGCCGACGAAGGCGACGATGTCGAGCAGGGCATGGCAGACGACGAGCGGCATCACCCGCCGGGTCCGGGCGAAGACGTAACCGAGGATCAGCCCCATGACGAGGTTGCCGGCGAAGCCGCCGAATCCCTGGTAGAGGTGGTACGTCCCGCGGATCAGCGCGGACACGCCGATGACCACCGGCCACGACCACCCGATCTGCCGCCATCGGGTGAAGAGGTAGCCGACCATGACGACTTCCTCGACGAGCGCGTTGCCGATGGCCGCCAGCGTCAGCACGGGCGCCGACCACCACACGTCGGTGAGGTTGGCCGCCGAAACGGTCGTGTTGATCCCGACCGCCTTGGCCAGGAAGTAGAACCCCAGACCCGGTAGCCCGATGAGCGCCGCCAGACCGAGCCCGCGCAGCAGGTCCCGGGCCGGCTCGGTCCGGTCGAAGCCGATGAACCTCGCCGCCCCGATCGTCATGGACGGGCGCAGCACGGTCGACAGCAGGTACAACGCCAGGGCCACCGGCACGACCTGGATGAGGATCCCGGCGAGCTGGTAGCCGAGGTCGAGCCAGGGCCGGTCCGGCGTCGCCGACTGGTTCATCGCCGTCGTCTGCGACCGGAGCGGCACGTTGCGAGTCAGCTTCTCGATGATCGACAGGACCGACCAGATCGCAGAGGCCCCAAGGCTGACCCCGAGGAGCAGGACGGTCTCCCAACCCAGCGTCCGCCGCTGCGCCGGCCCGGCCGCGCGCACCGGTTCGCGATCGCTGGGACCAAGCTCAGCGGCATCCGGCAAAACGCGGGGGGCCATGGCGCTCACTGTACTTTCGCGCCGACGTACGCTCGTGTCATGGCGCTCTTGGGGGACTGGACGGCGGGCCGCCACAAGGCGGGCGGCGTCGAGCATGACACCTACCGGCGGGGTAGCGGTCCGGGCATCGTCGTCATCCACGAGAGCCCCGGCCTGACGCCCGAGGTCGTCGAGTTCGGCGAGGAGCTCGTCGAGGCGGGCTTCACCGTCGTGCTCCCACACCTCTTCGGCTCCGCAGATGCACCGCCCCGCACCTGGGAGGCAGCACGCGTCGTCCCGAGGCTCTGTGTCACAAGAGAGTTCACGATGTTCGCGACGGGAGTGACTGCCCCGCTGGGAGATTGGCTCCGTACCCTTGCCCGGGAGCTCCACGCGTCGGCGGGCGGACCGGGCGTCGGGGCCATCGGCATGTGCGTCACGGGTGGGTTCGCCCTCGCGATGATGCTCGACCCGGTCGTTGTCGCGCCGGTCGTCGCGCAGCCCGCGGTGCCGCTGCCCCTCGGGCGGCGCCGGGCGGCCGACCTCAACCTGTCGCCGTCCGACCTGGCCGCGGTCCGTGCCCGCGTCGCCGACGGCTGCCCGGTGCTCGGGGTGCGCTATCGGGACGACTGGGTCACCGGCACCCGGTTCGAGACGTTGCGTCAGGAGCTCGGGGACGGCTTCATCTCAGTGGAACTCGCTGGTCACGGCCACGCGACCCTGACCGACCACAAGCACCCGGTGGCGGTGGTCCGGGTCGTCGACTTCTTCCGCGAGCGGCTCCTCGGACAGTGACGGTGGGTCTCGACCCGCGTAAACCGTTGGAGCGCTGCACCGCTCGCGACCTAGGGTCTTGCCATGAGCAGCTCACCCGTCCGTCTCGCCCTGCGCCAAAGACTCACGACAGCACTGCGCGAGCGGGACAAGCCGACCGCGGCCGCGATCCGCGCGGCAATCGCCGCGCTCGAGAACGCCGAGGCGGTGCCGACGTCGCACGGCGCGGTGACAGCGACCTCGACCCACGTTGCCGGCGCCGCGATCGGCGTCGGTGCGGCCGAGGCGGAGCGTCTCGCCCTGGACGAGGAGACGGAGGCGGCGATCCTCCGCGCCGAGGTGGACAGCCTGCTCGAGGCTGCAGGGGAGTACGACTCGCTGGGGCGGGGCGAACGTGCTGCCGAGGCGCGCACGGCTGCCAACGAGCTCTCCCAGGTTGTCCACAGCGTGTTGGGGACAACATGGGGATAGTGACCAAGCCAGGTGTGGACAACCGGACGTTTCCGGTGGATGACACGCCGACGTCCTGTGGATGCAAAATTCTTTCGCGAAAACCCTTGCGCCGTAGTGGAGTAGGGGCGTAGAACTGCTTTCACGCACTCCCCTCGGGGAGAGCGGGACGGCTCGGAGACGAGGGTCCGCACGGAGGAGCAATCCTTCGCAGTGGCTTGGTGACGAAGGCGCTGGGACCGGACTTGAAGAGCAGTCGATCGGGAGCGTCACATCGACCGATCAACCCGAAGGGCCCTTGAGACTCATACTCCCAAGGGCCCTTCACCCTTTCCCGCGGCGACGGCGGCGTCATAGAGCGCCTTCTTCGACAGCCCCGTCCGTGCCGCGACGTCTGCACAGACGTCCTTGAGGCGTTCCCCCTGCTCAACCCGATGCCGTATGCCGCTGAGCTCGCTCTCGATGGTCGTGACCTTTCGCTCGGCACCCGTCACGACAACCGTGATCTCGCCCTTGACCCCGTCCTGCGCCCAATCGGTCAGCTCCGGGAGGGTGCCGCGGCGGACCTCCTCGTAGGTCTTGGTCAGCTCGCGGCAGACGGCTGCGCGGCGCGCCGGTCCGAACGCCTCGCCCATGGCCGCCAGCGTGTCCGCAAGCCGGTGCGGCGCCTCGAAGAAGACCATGGTGCGCCGTTCGTCGGCGAGCTCGGTGAGGAAGCGGGCGCGCTCGCCGGACTTGCGGGGCAGGAACCCCTCGAAGCAGAACCGGTCGACCGGCAGCCCCGACACGGCAAGGGCCATGAGGACCGCGCTCGGTCCGGGCACACAGGTCACGCGCACCCCGCGCGCCACCGCTGCCGCCACGAGGCGGTAGCCGGGGTCCGACACCGACGGCATCCCGGCATCAGTGACGACGACCACCCGCTGGCCCACGAGCAGCCGTTCGACCAGCTCCGGAGTCCGGCTGGACTCGTTGTGGTCGTGATAGCTGAGCACCTGTCCTGCCGGGCTCACGTCGAGGTCGGCGAGCAGGCGCTTGAGCCGGCGCGTGTCCTCGGCCGCGATGACGTCGGCCCCGGCAAGCTCCTCGGCCAGGCGCGGCGCTGCGTCGCGCGGATCACCGATCGGGGTCGCAGCAAGGACGAGGGTGCCGGCGTCGGGTGCGGTGCTCACACCGCCATCCTGCCGTGCGGGCCACTGCTGTCGGCGCGGCGGTCACGTGGTCGGTTGGCTGTCCACGTCGGTCGCCCGATACAGCTCGTTGACGGCACGTCGCGCGATCAGGGCCGCGATGACGAGCGCGATCCCGCTCGCGATGGCGAGCACCCCGACGGCCCAGAGGATGGCGAGGATTCCGCGAACCGGGTTGCCGAACAGGAGGATCGCGCCGAGGACGATGGCCAGGACGCCAGCCACCGTGTGCCACCACCAGCGGGGCTGACCGAGCCTGCGCACCTCGAGCGAGCCGGCGATCTCCATGACGCCACTGAGGATGGCCCAGAGTGCGACGAGCCAGAGCAGGACGACGGCCGTGATGCTCGGCCAGACCACGGCGATGATGCCGGCGATGATGGCCAAGGCGCCCTGGAGGAAGATCAGCCACCGGCCGCGCTCGCCCTTGGCCTGGACGCCCGTCATGATCTCAAGGATCCCGTCGAGGAGCGAGAAGACCGCGAAGAGGACCAGGAAGACGACGACCGTCGCCTTGGGCCAAGCGAGCACCGCGATCCCGAAGAGGATGGCGAGGATGCCGCGGAGCAACACGAGCCACCACAGGGTCTTGAGCATGGATCGAGCTTCGTAGGGTGAGTCCGACATCGGCCTGCCTCTCCACGCCTGGCGCTGCCCCCTTTGGTCGAGCGCCTCGACCTCATCATCGCGCGGTTCCGCGCCGCAGGCCACGACCGACCCTTGCCTTCCGCATGGGGTCGCGCAATGGTGGGAGGGCGGCTCCTCCAGTCGAATCGCCGCGAACCCGAATCGAAGACAGTCGGAACGAAGGAGTGCTCATGTCAGCCATCCGCACGGCATCCGCCCACTGGGAGGGCGACCTCTTCACCGGGAGCGGGCAGGTCAGCCTCGAGTCCTCCGGGGTCGGCACGTACGACGTGACGTGGGCGTCCCGGGCCGAGGAGCCGGGCGGCAAGACGAGTCCCGAGGAGCTCATCGCGGCGGCTCACTCCGCGTGCTTCAACATGGCGTTCTCCAACGGCCTTGCCAAGGCCGGCACTCCGCCGACCACGCTCGACACGACAGCCGCGGTGACGTTCGTCCCAGGCACGGGCATCACCGAGATCACGCTGAGCACCGTCGGGTCGGTCCCCGGGATGTCGGCCGAGGACTTCCAGAAGGCCGCCGAGGAGGCCAAGGACGGCTGCCCGGTGAGCCAGGCGCTCAAGGCCGTGCCCTCGATCACGGTCGAGGCCCGCCTCGCCGACTGACGGAGTCCCACCCCACGTCGAGTGTGCAGAACGTGCCCTCCCGCACGACGGTGCAGTCTCACGGTGCGGCGCGTTCTGCACACTCGACGTGACGGCGCGGTCGCGGACTCGGCCACCTTAGGATCGGGCCCATGAGCAAAGTCCTGTCTGCTGTCGCCTGGCCGTACACCAACGGCCCGCGCCACATCGGCCACGTGGCCGGGTTCGGCGTGCCCTCCGACGTCTTCAGTCGGTACATGCGGATGGCGGGACACGACGTGCTCATGGTCTCGGGCACCGACGAGCACGGCACGCCCATCCTCGTCCTCGCGGAGAAGGAAGGCCTGTCCGCCCAGGAGGTCACCGACAAGTACAACCGCGTCATCGCGACCGACCTGACCGACCTCGGCCTGTCCTACGACCTGTTCACCCGAACGACGACGGTGAACCACTACGCCGTCTCCCAGGAGCTGTTCACGGGGAACTGGCGCAACGGCTACATGATCGAGCAGACGACCAAGGGCGCGATCAGCCCCTCGACCGGCCGCACCCTGCCGGACCGCTACATCGAGGGCACCTGCCCGATCTGCGGCTACAGCGAGGCGCGCGGCGACCAGTGCGACAACTGCGGCAACCAGCTCGACGCCGACGAGCTGATCAACCCACGCAGCAAGATCAACGGCGAGACACCGGAATTCGTCGAGACACAGCACTTCTTCCTCGACCTGCCGGCGCTCGCAGGCGCGCTGGCGGAGTGGCTCGACGGGAGAGAGGCTTCCGGGACGTGGCGGCCCAACGTCATCAAGTTCGCCCGCAACCTGCTTGACGATGTTCGGCCCCGGGCCATGACCCGCGACATCGACTGGGGGATCCCGATCCCCCTCGACGGGTGGAGGGACAACACCCACAAGCGACTCTACGTCTGGTTCGACGCGGTCGTCGGCTACCTCTCCGCGTCCATCGAGTGGGCCCGCCGCATCGGGGAGCCCGAGCGGTGGCGCGAGTTCTGGGACGCGACGCAGGACGACCCGCCGGTGAGCTACTACTTCCAGGGGAAGGACAACATCACCTTCCACGCGCAGATCTGGCCGGCCGAGCTGCTCGGCTACGCCGGCCGGGGGGACAAGGGCGGCGAGGCGGGGACGTACGGCGTCCTGAGCCTTCCTACCGAGGTGGTTGCCTCGGAGTTCATGACGATGGAGGGCAAGCAGTTCTCGACGTCGCGGGGCCACGTCATCTATGTCCGTGACGTCCTCGAGCGCTATGGCCCGGACCCGCTGCGCTACTTCATCTGCGCGGCTGGGCCGGAGAACCAGGACAGTGACTTCACGTGGGCGGAGTTCGTCCAGCGCAACAACAGCGAGCTCGTCGCCGGATGGGGCAACCTCGTCAACCGGACCGCGTCGATGGTCGCGAAGAACTTCGGGCAGATCCCTGCTGCCGGACGTCTCGAGCCGGTGGACGAGGCGTTGCTCGAGACGGTGCGCGGTGCCTTTGCCACAGTGGGCGGCCTCATCGAGCGGCAGCGGTTCCGGCAGGGGATCGGTGAGGTGATGCGTGTCGTCGGCGAGGCGAATCGCTATGTCGCCGAGACGGAGCCGTTCAAGCTCAAGGGTGACGACGAGCGCGAGCGGCTCGGGACGGTGCTCCACGTGCTGGCGCAGGCGGTCGTGTCGATCAACACGCTGACGGCCCCGTTCCTGCCGCACGGCGCCAACCGGGTGCACCGGGTCATGGGCGGGCAGGGCGACTTCGTGCCGATGCCGGTCCTCGAGGAGGTGACCGACCTCGACGACGGGCGGCCCTACCCGGTCATCACCGGCGACTACTCCGGGACGCCGCGGTGGGAGTACCAGCCGGTCGTCGTGGGCACGCCGATCGCGAAGCCGACGCCGGTCTTCACCAAGTTCGACCCGTCGGTCGTCGAAGAGGAGATCGAGCGGATGCGCCGAGAGGACGAGATGGACGGCGGCGAGACGGACGGCAAGGGCCAGGCGGACACCAGCGCATGAGCTCGCACTCGTCGCCTCGGCACGGACTGCCGCCGGCCGCTCCGGACCCGCTGCCGATCGACGTCGTCGACAACCACGTCCACCTCGACATCGGGCGTGACGGGGCCGACCCCCTGGACGTGACGGAGGCGGTCGCCCGGGCTCGCGCGGTGGGCGTGAGCCGCCTCGTCCAAGTGGGTTGTGACCTCGAGGCCATCGACTTCACGGTCGACGCAGTCGAGCGGTTTCCCGAGGTGCTGGGAGCAATCGCCTTGCACCCCAACGAAGTGCCCAAGCTGGCTGCCGCTGGGACGTTGTCAGCGGCATACGACGTCGTGGAGCGTGCGGCCGGGCACGAGCGGATCCGGGCGGTCGGCGAGACCGGGCTGGACTACTTCCGCACGGGCCCTGACGGGGTGGCCGTCCAGGAGGAGGCCTTCCGCTGGCACATCGGCCTCGCCAAGCGACTCGGCAAGGCCCTGCAGATCCACGACCGTGATGCCCACGACGACGTGCTGCGGGTCCTCGAGGAGGAGGGGGCGCCGGAGCGGACGGTGCTGCACTGCTTCTCGGGGGACCTGTCCATGGCGCGTGAAAGCGTCGAGCGTGGCTACTACCTGTCCTTCGCCGGGACGGTGACGTTCAAGAACGCCCGGACCCTGCGCGACGCGCTGACCGTGACGCCGCTCTCGCAGGTCCTCGTCGAGACCGATGCCCCGTACCTGACGCCGTCGCCCCACCGCGGTGCGACCAACGCGTCCTACCTTGTGCCGCATACGATTCGGGCCATGGCAGGCGTCCTCAACGTGGACGTGCCGACCCTGTGCCGGGCGGTCTCCGAGAACTCCGAGAGGGTCTACGGACCCTGGTCATGAGGGCTGAGGAGGGCTGCCCCGACCGTTGTCCCCAACCCCCTACTCGAGGGTATCGGTCATCCACAGAACGTTATCGGAATTTGACCGTTGACGACTTGATCATTCACTCTGGATGACTGTTGGCCGGATGCCGCCCCGCATCGGACCCTCATCGAGGCCCCTCGCGAACGTCCCCGAGACAGCCCTCCGAGGTCATCCGAGAGCGCGTGTCACCCGGGGAGTACGACGTTCGGAGAATAGTGATTTCGCGCAAGTTACAGGTCATCGCCGGTGCCGGCGCCGCCCTGCTGCTCACCGCCGGAGGCGTCGGGGCAGCCCAGCTCGACAAGGCGGTGAACCTGTCCGTTGACGGCACGTCCACCGCGACCCACGTCTTCGGCAGCACGGTTGGTGACCTGCTCGACAGCGAAGGCATCTCGGTCAAGGACGGAGACGTCGTCTATCCAGCGGCCGACGCGTCGCTCTCGGACGGCGACACGGTCACCGTCAAGTACGCCCGCACGCTGAACCTCACGATCGACGGCACCAAGAAGCAGATCCGCACGACCGAGACCACGGTCGACGCCGCCCTGCTCGCCCTCGGGCTGCGCAGCGACGGGGCCCGGATCTCGGTGTCGCGTTCCCAGGCGATCGGACGCCAGGGTCTCGACCTCACGGTCGTGACGCCCAAGCCCGTGACCGTCGTCGCCGACGGCAAGACGACGACGAAGACGGTGACCGCTGCGACCGTCGCCGAGGCCCTCGGCCAGCTCCGCGTCGGCTTCGACGCGAACGACAAGGTCGCCCCGGCGCCCGCGACGCCGCTCAAGGCGGGCATGAAGGTCGTCGTCCAGGACGTCACGACGAAGACGAGCACGCGGACTGAGTCCGTCGACTTCAAGACCGTCCGCACCCAGACGTCGGACGTCTACAAGGGCACGACCAAGGTGAGCAAGCAGGGTGTCGATGGCGTGCGGACCATCACCGAGCGGACCACGATCATCGACGGCAAGGTCACCAAGAAGGAGCGCGTCTCCGCCAAGGTCACCACGGCGCCGGTCAACAAGGTCGTCCTCGTCGGCACCAAGGCGCGTCCGACCCGGGCCTCGAGCCCGGCGCCAGCCCCGACGAGCTCCGGCGGCAACACGTCCGGTGCCGGCCTCAACCTGGCCCGCGCGGCCATGTGGGACCGGGTCGCCCAGTGCGAGTCCGGCGGCAACTGGTCCATCAACACCGGCAACGGGTACTACGGCGGCCTGCAGTTCTCGTACAGCACGTGGCTCGCCTACAACGGTGACGACTTCGCGCAACGCGCCGACCTGGCATCGCGTGCGGAGCAGATCACCGTCGCCAACCGGGTCTACGCCGACAACGGCCTCTCCCAGTGGGGCTGCAAGGCCTGAGTCCCCCCGGCCCACCGGCGGCACCGCGAGGGCCCTCGACCACCCGGTGGTCGAGGGCCCTTCGCCTGTGCAGGCAAACCCGATGCCGTATGCCGCTGGGCTCAGCCCGCGCGGAGCTGCACTTCCCGACCGCCGCCGGGTCAGGGGTACCCATAGGGTGTGGCAATGACGAGTGAGCGGGCCGGGGGCCCCGCGGAGTCGACGGACGGAGCCGGTGACGCCCTCCTCGGACCCGCCCAGATTCGCGACCTCGCGCACCGGCTCGACCTGCGCCCCACCAAGCAGTGGGGACAGAACTTCGTCGTCGACGCCAACACGGTCCGCAAGATCGTCCGCGTCGCCGGGGTCGGTGAGCAGGACGTCGTCGTCGAGGTCGGGCCGGGTCTCGGCTCACTGACCCTGGCGCTGCTCCCCGTCGTCCACCGAGTCACCGCCATCGAGGTCGACCCGCGTCTTGCGGGTGCGCTCGAGGACACCGTGCGCGCCCTCCAGCCCCAGCATGTCGACAAGCTGCGCCTCGTGGCGGATGACGCCCTGACCGTCACCCGGCTTCCCGGTCCGAGGCCCACGGCACTCGTCGCGAACCTGCCCTACAACATCTCCGTGCCCGTCGTGCTGTCCTTCCTCGAGCACTTCCCTTCCATCCAGCGCGTCCTCGTCATGGTCCAGCTCGAGGTGGCCGAGCGCCTCGCGGCAAGGCCCGGCAGCAAGACCTACGGCGTGCCGAGCCTCAAGGCCGCCTGGTACGCCGAGGTCGACCTCGCGGGACGGGTCGGGCGCAAGGTCTTCTGGCCGGCACCGAACGTCGACTCAGGACTCGTCTCCCTGGTGAGACGAGACCCACCCCGGACCACCGCGAGCCGTGAGGAGGTCTTCCGGTGCATCGACGCTGCCTTCCTCCAACGACGCAAGTCGCTCCGCGGTGCACTCGCGGCGTGGGCGGGCTCCCCGGCCCTCGCCGAGGCGGCCCTTGTGGCCGCCGGGATCGACCCGAAGGCGCGCGGCGAGCAGCTCGACATCGAGGCCTTCGCCCGCATCGCCGAGCACAAGGGCGGGCCGGCCGTGCCCGGCACCATAGGGTGACCGCATGACCGCAGCCCCGACACCACCCAGGTCGGTGACCGTGCGTGCCCCGGCCAAGGTCAATCTCGAGCTGCGCGTGGGCGCACTGCGGCCCGACGGGTACCACGATCTCGCCACGGTGTTCCAGGCGGTCTCCCTGTATGACGAGGTCTCGGTGGCGCGCTGGGACGAGTGGCAGGTCGTCCCGGGCGGCACCTATGCGGATCGCGTCCCGACCGGCACCGGCAACCTCGCGATCCGCGCTGCCAAGCTGATCTCGGAGCAGTGGGACATCGACGACGTCCTGTCGATCCACATCGACAAGGACATCCCGGTCGCGGGCGGCATGGCGGGCGGTTCCGCGGATGCGGCCGCCGCCCTCCTCGCGTGCGACCACCTCTGGGGTCTGGGGCTCGAACGCGACGAGCTGGCCGAGCTCGCCGCCGAGCTCGGCAGTGACGTCCCCTTCCCGCTCGCAGGTGGCAACGCCATGGGTTCGGGTCGGGGTGAGCAGCTCGCTCCGGTCCTGGCTCGCGGCACCTTCCACTGGGTCTTCGCGATCAGCGACACCGGACTGTCGACCCCCGAGGTCTACCGAGAGCTCGACCGGCTGCGTTCGGCCGACGGCGGCGACGCCAGGGACCCGGCCCACTCCGCCGACGTGAGCTCCGAGCTGATGGCGGCCCTGCGCCGCGGCGACGCCCAGGCCCTCGGGAAGGCCCTCCACAACGACCTCGACGAAGCCGCCTTCTCGCTGCGCCCCGAGCTGCGAGTGCTGCGCGACGCGGGAGTCGAGTTCGGGGCGCTCGGCGGCCTCGTCAGCGGTTCCGGCCCGACGGTCGCCTTCCTCACCGAGAGCCACGAGGCGTCCCTCGACCTCTCGGTCTCCCTGGCAGCCTCGGATCTGTGCCGCGACATCCGCCGTGCTCGGGGCCCGGTGCACGGCGCCCACGTGGTCAGCGGCTCCCGCCCGGACTGAGCCGCGCACACCCACCGACGGGACTGAGGCCGCAACACGCCCGGTACCCCGGAACTGACCAGTGCTGCTTCAGGGGTGCGTTCGATGGTGCCGGGCGTGTTGCGGGGTGTGGCTGGGGGCGTGGTGCGGGGTGGAGGCGGTTCGTGCGGGCAGTGGCCGAGGCCGTAGGGTCGGTAGGCCATGCCACCTGCCGCCACCAGAGCCGTCAACCTCGTCAACCTCGAGCGGGTCTCCCTCGTCTTCGGGACGACCCGAGTGCTCGACGGCGTCTCGATCGGCGTGCTCGCTGGTGACCGGATCGGCGTCGTCGGTCGCAACGGCGGCGGCAAGTCGACGCTGCTGCGGGTCATCGCGGGCAGCCAGGAGCCGGACGAGGGCCGCGTCTCCAGACAGGGCGGTGCCGAAGGCATCCGGATCGGGATGCTCGCGCAGGACGACTCCCTCGATCCCGGCCACACGGTCCGCGAGGCGGTGCTCCAGAACCGTCCCGAGCACGTCTGGGCGGGCGACGCACGCATCCGTGACGTCCTGACCGGCCTCCTCGGCGGCATCGAGGCGCCCGATGTCGGTGGCCTCGACGCGATCGTCGGCCCGATGTCCGGCGGTGAGCGCCGCCGGCTGGCCCTCGCGCAGCTGCTCGTCGACGACCCTGAGCTCCTGCTCCTCGACGAGCCCACCAACCACCTCGACGTCGAGGGCGTGGCCTGGCTCGCCGACCACCTCGCGACCACCCGACCGAGACCGGGCAACGCGACAGTGGCGATCACGCACGACCGGTGGTTCCTCGACGCCTACGCGAGCCTGACCTGGGAGGTCGAGGCCGGGCAGGTCAACCCCTTCGAGGGTGGCTACGCCGCCTACGTCCTCGCGAAGGCGGAGCGGGACCGGCTCGCCGGCGTCGTCGCCGACCGCCGCGCCAACCTCATGCGCAAGGAGCTCGCCTGGCTGCGCCGCGG
>NZ_JBEDUL010000135.1:0-5591 GCF_040414665.1 Intrasporangium sp. | reverse complement strand
ACTTGCGCGCCGACTACGACGACGAGCTCACCCGAGCCCGGCTCTCGCGGGGCGGTCGCACCTCGGAGAAGCAGATCAACCTGCTCTACCCGCCCTATCCCTTCGACCGCAACCAGCCGATCCTCTCTGAGCAGGACTGGGACCCGTCGGCCAGGGCCGAGCAGCCGCAGCAGGCGGCCACCGCCACGCCGACCGCCCTGCTCAAGCAGGGACAGTCGGCCTTCGATGCAACGGCGGCGGCCGTCAACGCCATCCCGACGCTGCTCGGCAAGGGCGACGGCATCGGCTCCAACTCGTGGGTCGTGTCCGGGGACCGCACCACGACTGGCAAGCCCCTGCTCGCCAACGACCCGCACCTCGCCCTGGGCATCCCGAGCATCTGGACTCAGGTCAATCTCCAGTGCCGGACCGTCTCACCGCAGTGCCCGTTCCAGGTGTCGGGCTTCGCCTTCTCGGGCCTCCCGGGCGTCATCATCGGCCACAACGCGAGGATCGCCTGGGGCTTCACCAACCTCGGGGCCGACGTCACCGACTTCTACCTTGAGCAGGTGACGGGCGACACCTACCTGCGCGACGGTGAGCAGGTGGGCCTCGAGACCCGCATGGAGACGATCAAGGTCGCGGGCGGGCAGGACGTCCAGCTGACCGTGCGCAGCACCGTCCATGGGCCGATCCTCTCCGATGCCTCGCCTGCCGTGGCCGAGGCCGGGGACCAGTCCGCGGTCCGCGGCGTGACGCAGTCGAACCGGTTCGCCGTGTCCCTCGCGTGGACCGCCCTGAAACCCAACAAGACCGCCGACGCGATCTTCCGGCTGAACCGGGCCGGCAACTGGCAGGAGTTCCGGGCCGCGGCCGCTCTCTTCGCCGTGCCCTCCCAGAACCTCATCTATGCCGACACCGACGGGCACATCGGCTACCAGGCGCCCGGGCTGATCCCCATCCGCCGCTCGGCGACCCCGGGCGCGGTGCCCGGTTTCTGGCCGGCGCCGGGCTGGGACAGCCAGTGGGACTGGCGCGGCTTCGTCCGCTTCGAGGACCTGCCTCATGTCCTCGACCCGGAGGAGGGGTTCATCGTCACGGCGAACCAGGCGGTCACGGCGCGCCCGAAGCCGTTCCTCACGTCCGAGTGGGACTACGGCTTGCGCGCCGAGCGGATCCGCACGCTCCTCGCCGGTGCTGCGAAGGTCTCTCCCGAGCGCATGGTCGAGATCCAGGGCGACGACCGCAACACCTTCGCGCCCATCCTCGTCGAGCACCTGTTGGGCGTCGAGGTCGACGACTTCACCGCTCAGGCACAGCTGCTGCTGCGCGACTGGGACGGCAGCCAGCCGGTGGACAAGACAAGGGACTCGGCGTCCGCGGCCTACTTCAACGCCGTCTGGAAGCACCTGCTCGAGTACACCTTCGACGAGCTGCCCCCCGACATCGGCGCGAGCGGCGGCAGCCGGTGGATGATCGTCATGGAGCAGCTCCTCAAGGACCCCGAGAACGCCTGGTGGGACGACAAGACGACGCCCGGGGTGACCGAGGAGTCGAGCGAGATCCTCAAGCGCGCACTCGTCGACGCCCGCCTCGACCTGGCCCGCAAGCTCGGCAAGGTCCCCGCGACGTGGCGGTGGGGCCGGCTCCACCAGCTCAACCTCGAGCACCAGGTGCTCGGCGGCGAGTCGGTGCCCGGATTCATCCGCGACCTGTTCAACCGTGGCGGGATCGAGCTGGGCGGTGGCAACTCCATCGTCAACGCCAACTCCTGGGATGCCTCCAGCTCCGGCTACGAGGTGACGTCAGGCCCGTCGATGCGCATGGTCGTGGACCTCGCCAACCTCGATCAGTCCCTCTGGGTCAATGCGACGGGCCAGTCGGGCCATCCCTACAACGCGCACTACGCCGACCAGATCGACGCCTGGGCGGCGAACGAACCGTTCCCGTGGCCCTTCAGCACCGAGGCGGTGACGGCAGCCTCCGATACCGAGCTGACCCTGGTCCCGCCGGGTCAGGTGCCCAACGGCTGATCCGGCGCGGCCCGCACGACCCGGCCGCTCGTCGTGGCGTAACCGTCGACCACCGCGTCGTGGGGCTCGCGGGGCAGGTCCGACTCGCTCTGCTCGCCCTCGTGGAGCAATGTGACGACCGGGGTTCCGACGTCCCGGTGCCGCAGGGCCCGGTCGTAGCAGCCGCCGCCTTGCCCGATGCGCGTGCCGTGCGAGTCGACGGACAGCCCGGGCGTCACGATGAGATCGCAGCCACGCAGGGCCTCCGCCCCCAGCCACACCCGGCCGTCCGCGGAGGAGGTCGCGTCCTTCGGGAGGCGCGTGACCGTCGCCTGGTCGCCGGTCGTGCCCTCAGCGGCATACGTCCACTCAAGCGTGAAGTCGTCGAGCACAATCGGCACGATGACCTCGTGACCCGCCGAGAGCAGTGCCTCGATGAGCGGTCCGGTGGGCGGCTCGTCGGGAAGCGACTCGTAGACGGCGATGCGCAGGCGCTCCTCGTCCCACTCGGGGACGAAGCGCAGCACCGCCTCGGCCACGGCCGCGCCTGCCCGGTCCCGGTCGACCGACCGCGCCAGCTCGGCGCGACGGCGGCGTGCCGCCTGGCGGATGTCGCGCTTGGAGGGGACCGGCTCCGCCGCCGTCACGGCTGCCTCGCCTCCTGCTCGTCCTGGCCGCACATGGGGTCCATCGTAGGGTGACCTCATGAGCCAGGAGGGGTTGGCGCTCGCCGTCGAGCGCATGCGGGACAGAGGAATGGGGCCTGAGGCCGTCACGGTCTTCGAGCACTACTACAGGCAGCTCGAGGAGGGAGCGCACGGCACCATCCCGGAGGACACCATCGAGCCGCTGGCCGACCTCCAGGAGCTCGGCGAGGTCCGGGTGACCGACGACGACGCCCGCGCCGCCCTGCGCCAGACCGCTGTCATCAAGCTCAACGGTGGACTCGGCACGAGCATGGGGATGAGCGGTGCCAAGTCCGCGCTCGAGGTCAAGGACGGCCTGACCTTCCTCGACATCATCGCCAGGCAGGTCCTGGCGCTGCGCGAGGAGTGGGACGTCGACCTGCCACTGCTCCTGATGAACTCGTTCCGGACGTCGGAGCAGTCGCTCGAGATCCTCGCGAAGTACCCGACCCTGGCCGTCGACGGCCTGCCGCTCGACTTCATCCAGAGCGCCGAGCCCAAGCTGCTCGCCGACAGCCTCCGGCCCGTCGAGTGGCCCCACGATCCCGAGCTCGAGTGGTGCCCGCCCGGGCACGGCGACGTCTATGTCTCCCTGTTGACCTCTGGCATCTTGGAGACGTTGCTGGAGAAGGGGATTCGCTACGCGTTCATCTCCAACTCCGACAATCTCGGCGCCACGTGCGACCCGGGCGTCGCGGCGTGGATGGTCGAGCACGGCCTGCCCTACGTCGCCGAGGTCTGCACGCGGACCAAGAGCGACCGCAAGGGCGGACACCTCGCGGTCCGTAAGGCCGACGGGCGGCTCATCCTCCGCGACACCGCCATGGTGGCGGAGGGCGAGGAGCACTACTTCGGGGACATCAATCGGCACAACACCTTCCACGCCAACAACCTCTGGGTGGACCTGTCGGTCCTGCGTGAACGGATGGCTGAGCGCGACGGTGTCCTCGGACTGCCCATCATCGTGAACCGCAAGACGGTCGACCCGTCCGACCCGTCGTCACCTGAGGTGATCCAGCTCGAGTCGGCGATGGGGGCCGCGATCGAGGTCTTCGAGGGTTCGGAGGCGCTGCTCGTGCCGCGGACCCGCTTCCGGCCGGTGAAGACGACCAACGACCTGCTCGTCGTCAGGTCCGACTACTTCATCCTCGACGACAGCTCGCACCTCGTCGCGGTCGGGGACGGTCCCGAGCCGTTCGTCGACCTCGACTCGGCCTACCGGCTCGTCGGGGGCTTCGAGAAGCGGTTCCCCCACGGGGTCCCGTCGATGATCGAGTGCACGAGCCTGCGGGTCATCGGCGACCCAGTCTTCGGGCGCGAGGTCCGCTGCGTCGGAGACGTGCTCGTCGACGGGTTGCCGCGGGTGCCGGATGGCGCGGTTCTCGGAGGACCGGTCCAAGCGCCGGGGGACACTCGCACCGTCGAACAGCACCTCAAGGCGATCCTGTCGTCGCTCGACTCGTCGCCCGTCGAGAGCGTGCCGCTCACCGAGTCTCTCGGCCTCGTCGTCGCGCGCGACATCCGGTCCCGGGTCAACCTGCCGGCCTTCGACAACTCGTCGATGGACGGATATGCGGTCCAGGCGGACTCGCTTCAGGGGGCCGACGAGTCGCCGGTGCGCCTCCGCATCGTGGGCGAGGTCGCGGCGGGAGTGGACCCGAGCTTCTCCGTCGGTCCCGGCGAGGCGGCACGCATCATGACCGGCGCCCCCATCCCGCCCGGGGCCGACGCCGTCATCGCCGTCGAGCAGACCGACGGATCGGCAACCGGATCGGTCGAGTGCCGAGCCTCCGTGTCGGCGGGGCGTTACGTCCGGCCCCGCGGCGAGGACGTGTCCGAGGGGTCGGTCATCGTGTCGGCCGGCGACGTGGTCGGGCCGCGGACGATCGGCCTGCTCGCCGCGTCCGGGCACGCCTCGGTCGAGGTCCACCGGCGGCCCCATGTCGTCATCATGTCGACAGGCGCAGAGCTCGTTCCCCCGGGCGAACCCTTGGGGCCCGGCCAGATCCATGACTCGAACTCGTCCATGCTGTGGGCTGCCGCGGTGGCGGCGGGGGCGTCTGCAGAGATCAGGGCGGCGGTCGGTGACACCGACGAGGAGCTCCTGGCCGCGCTGGATGACATCGTGGCGAACGCCGACGTCATCATCACGAGCGGTGGTGTCTCGATGGGCGCGTACGACGTCGTCAAGAGCGCGCTTGCCGGCAAGGGTGTCGAGTTCGTCAAGGTGGCGATGCAGCCCGGCAAGCCACAGGGATTCGGCTTCCTGAGCGGGCCCGATGACCTGCGGGTTCCGCTCTTCGCGCTGCCGGGCAATCCCGTCTCGAGCTTCGTCTCCTTCGAGGTCTTCGTGCGTCCGGCGCTGCGGCGGCTGATGCGGCTCGTCCCGGAGAAGCGGCAGGTCCGCACCGCCACCCTGACCTCGGGGCTGCGGTCTCCGGAGGGGCGGCGCCAGTACGGCCGGGCCGTCGTGTCGCCCGACTCGGAGGGCGGGCTCAGGTGCACGCCGCTCGCGGGCCAGGGCTCGCACTTCGTTGCGGACCTGTCCCGTGCGAACGCCATCGTCGTCGTCCCCGAGGACGTGACCGACCTCGTCGCCGGCGAGCCGGTCGACGTCATGCTCCTCGACAGCTGACCGCCGACAACTGCGCCCGGGCTGGGTTGTCGGCGCGCGAGGCGCGCGGATCGCGCCGACAGGTGCGCCGCGGGTCAGTTGTCGGAGGTGCTCGGGGCACGGCCATGCCGTATGCCGCTGGGCTCGCTCCCAGCCCGAGCTCCCGCCCGGGCGGGGCGTGGAGTGCACACTCGACGAAAAGGGTGTGTGGTGGCCACCCGGGTCCGTCTCAAAGCTCTCCGAGAGCGGTGACATGATGGCCGAGTGGCTGATCAGACTCCTGCCGACCGCGGGTCCACG
>NZ_JBEDUL010000134.1:0-71593 GCF_040414665.1 Intrasporangium sp. | reverse complement strand
ACGGTGAGGTAGTAGAAGATGTTCTCGCCGTCCGGGTGCTCGGGCGACGAGTCGTACATCCGCCGCAGCGCGTCCTTCACGATGACCGCGATCTCGTACGCCCACGCCGGGTCGTAGGAGATGCACGCCTCCGACACCGAGGCCAGCAGCATCGAGTGCCCGTCGTTGTGCTGCAGCCCCTCGCCGGTCAGCGTCGTCCGGCCGGCCGTCGCGCCAAGCAGGAACCCGCGGCCGAGCTGGTCGCCGAGCGCCCACATGAAGTCGCCCGTCCGCTGCCAGCCGAACATCGAGTAGAACACGTACACCGGGATCATGTGCGTGCCGTGCGTGGCGTACGAGCTCCCGGCCGCGATCACCGAGCCCATCGCGCCGTCCTCGCTGATCCCCTCGTGCAGAATCTGCCCGCGGGCGGATTCCTTGTACGACAGCAGCAGGTTGCGGTCCACTGCCTCGTAGGTCTGCCCGAGCGGCGAGTAGATCTTCGCGGTCGGGAACAGCGAGTCCATGCCGAACGTGCGGGCCTCGTCCGGGATGATCGGCACGAACCGGTCGCCGATGACCGGGTCCTTCATGAGGTCCTTCAAGATGCGAACGAACGCCATCGTGGTGGCCACCGACTGCCTGCCCGACCCCTTGCGGTACTCGTCGTACACCGAGTCCGGCAGCTGCGGCAGCGGCTTGGCACGCACCACCCGGCGCGGCAGCACGCCGCCCAGGGCCGCCCGCCGCTCCTTCATGTACTGGATCTCGTCGGAGTCCGGTCCCGGGTGGTAGTACGGCGGCAGTTCCGCCTCCAGCGCGGAGTCCGGGATGGGCAGGTAGAGGCGGTCGCGGAACTCCTTGAGCTCGGCCACGGTGAGCTTCTTCATCTGGTGGGTGGCGTTGCGCGCCTCGAAGTCCTTGCCCAGCGTCCAGCCCTTGCTGGTGTGGGTGAGGATCACGGTCGGCTGGCCGACGTGCTCGCGGGCCGCCTTGAACGCCGCGTACACCTTCCGGTAGTCGTGCCCGCCGCGGGACAGGTTGCGCAGCTCGTCGTCCGACAGGTGCTCGACCATCTTGCGCAGCCGCGGGTCGGAGCCGAAGAAGTGCTCGCGGATGTACGCGCCTGACTCCACGCTGTAGGTCTGGAACTGCCCGTCGGGTGTGGTGTTCATCTTGTTGACCAGCACGCCGTCGGTGTCCTGGGCGAGGATCGGGTCCCAGTCGCGGCCCCAGATGACCTTGATCACGTTCCAGCCCGCGCCGCGGAAGAACGACTCGAGCTCCTGGATGATCTTGCCGTTGCCGCGCACCGGGCCGTCGAGCCGCTGCAGGTTGCAGTTGATGACGAAGGTGAGGTTGTCGAGCTCCTCGTTCGCCGCGATCTGCAGGACGCCGCGCGACTCGGGCTCGTCCATCTCTCCATCGCCGAGGAAGGCCCACACGTGCTGCTGGCTCGTGTCCCGAAGGCCCCGGTTGTGCACGTACTTGTTGAACTGCGCCTGGTAGATCGCGTTCATCGGTCCGAGGCCCATGGAGACGGTGGGGAACTCCCAGTAGTTGGGCATCAGCCGAGGGTGCGGGTACGACGGAAGCGCCTCGATCCTGCCGTCGACGATGTGGCTCTTCTCCTGGCGGAACCCGTCGAGCTGCGCCTCGGACAGCTGCCCCTCGAGGAAGGAGCGCGCGTACATACCGGGGGAGGCGTGACCCTGGAAGAAGACCTGGTCGCCACCGCCGGGGTGGTCCTTGGCCCGGAAGAAGTGGTTGAAGCCCACCTCGTAGAGCGTCGCCGCTGATGCGTAGGTCGAGATGTGCCCTCCGACGCCGATGCCCGGCCGCTGTGCCCGGTGGACGAGGACCGCGGCGTTCCACCGGATGTAGCGCCGGAACTCGCGCTCGACCTCCTCGTCGCCGGGGAACCATGGCTCCAGCTCCGGCGGAATGGTGTTGATGTAGTCGGTGGCAGTCAGCGACGGGACTCCGACCTGCTTGGCGCGCGCCCGCTCGATGAGCTTGAGCATGACGTAGCGCGCTCGGGTCCGACCCTGCTCGTCGAGGACCGCATCGAGGGACTCGAGCCACTCCTCCGTCTCCTCCGGGTCGATGTCCGGGAGCTGACTGGGAATGCCGTTGAGGATGGGGCCGGCCTCGGCTACCACGATCGTGGATCCTTTCTCGTCGCCTCGCGGTCACGACCGGTTGGTCGCAGCGCTGCTGCCCCCATCCTCCCCCAAAGCGTGGTAGTCGTCACACCCGGGTCTGCTTCCCGGGCACCCGGTCGGCTGGTACGCCCGGCCCATACCGGGCCACGCCCGGCTGAGCGGAAGCGCGGCGTTGGACACCGGTTGCGCGGTAGCGTCGGAGCCGGTGGACTTGGTGTGCACCCTGACGAAAGGAACGGTGACTGTGAGCACGACCGCGGGAGCGGCGTCCCTCGCCAAGCTCGGATTCGCACCCGGACAGATCATCCAGGAGTTCGGATACGACGACGACGTCGACGACGACCTGCGGTTCGCGATCGAGGACGTCGTCGGCAGCGACCTCGAGGACGAGGAGTTCAACGACGGCGCCGACGGCGTGGTGATCTGGTACCGGGACGGCGATGACGACCTCGTCGACCTGCTCGTCGATGCACTGACGAAGCTCTTCGATGCGGGCTTCATCGTGCTGTTCACCCCGAAGGCCGGACGTCCCGGGCACGTCGAGGCGAGCGACGTCGAGGAAGCCGCCTCGACCGCGGGACTGACGACCGGTGGCCAGGTCAACGTTGCCACGGAATGGGCGGGTGCCCGGCTCATGTCGCCGAAGGGCGCCCGGCGCTGACCCGCCGCTGACACCTGGCCCCGCCCGACTGGCACACTGGCGGGCATGAGCACGTCGTCCCGCCCGAAGCCTGACGTCGGCCCCCCGCGTGTCGGCGAGCTGGCTCCGGACTTCACTCTCCCCGACCAGCACGGGGCGGACGTCACCCTGTCCTCCGTGCGGGGCGCCAAGTTCGCGGCTGTGGTCTTCTACCCCTTCGCCTTCTCCGGGATCTGCACCGGTGAGCTGAGGGCGATCCGCGACAACCTCGAGGACTTCCAGGACGGGGACGTCCAGGTGTTCACCATCTCCTGCGACGCGATCTACAGCCTGCGGGCGTGGGCGGACCTCGAGGGACACTTCTTTCCCTTGCTCAGCGACTACTGGCCGCATGGTGAGGTGACCCGCCGCTACGGCGCCTTCAACGAGGACCAGGGGGCGCCGCTGCGAGCCACCTTCCTCATCGACCGGGACGGCCGCGTGGCCTGGCGCGAGATCAACGGCCCCGGTGAGGCCCGCGACTTCGCGACCTACCGCGCAGCCCTCGCCGAGCTGCGCCGGGCAGACCCCACCCCGGCCGACTGACCCCCTCCTCCCCGTCGAGTGTGCACTTCGCGCCGGGTTGCCCTCCCCGTCGAGTGTGCAGTCCGCGCCGCCCGGGATGGGAGCAATGACGGGACCGGCCCCGCTCCCGCCAGCTCCGCACGCACGACCGCACCACCTGGTCCCGTCACTCGTCCCGCACGGCGCGGCGTTTGCTGCACACTCGACCAAAGGGGTCGTATGCCGCTGGGCCGGCCCCCCGCGTCGCTCTCGCCAGGAGCCGAGCGGCCCTCCGTCGACTGTGCAGTCCGCGCCGCCCCTTTTCGTCGAGGTGCAGTCCGCGCCGGGTGGCCCTTCTCGTCGAGTGTGCAGTCCGCGGCGCGGTGTGCACAGTCGAGCGGGAGGTGGGGGTTCGCGTAGGTCAGGGAGTGGCGACGTCGGTCTGCGGGTCCCGCCGGCGGATGATCGCATGGTCTGGAGTCAGCTCGTCGAGGGAGGTCACGCCGAGCAGCCGCATGGTCCGGGTGACCTGGTCGTGGAGGATGCTCAGGGCCCGGTCGACGCCGGGCTCTCCACCCGCCATGAGCCCGTAGAGGTACGCCCGGCCGACGAGGCAGCCCCGGGCTCCGTTGGCCACGGCCGCGACGATGTCGGCGCCATCCATGATCCCGGTGTCGAGGAGGACCTCGGTCCGCCCCGCGACTGCGTCGACGATCTCCGGCAGCACCTCGAGCGGGACGACAGCCCGGTCCAGCTGCCGACCCCCGTGGTTGGACACGACGATGCCGTCGATACCGAGCTCCGCCACCACCTGCGCGTCCTCCGGGTCCTGGATGCCCTTGACGACAATCCGGCCCGGCCACTGCTCGCGCAGCCAGGCGAGCTCGGCCCGGGACGCGGAGGGATCGAACATTCGGTCCACCAGGTCTGCCACTGTGCCGCCGGAATGCGTCAGCGAGGCGAACTCGAGCGGCTCGGTCGTCAGCAGGTTGAACCACCAGGAGGGGTGGATCGACATGTCCGCCAGGGTGCGCAGGGTCAGCGACGGCGGCACCGTGAGGCCGTTGTGCACGTCCCGGATGCGCCGCCCGGCGACCGCCGTGTCGACAGTCAGGACCAGGGTCGAGTAACCGGCCTCCCGCGCACGCCGGATGAGCTGCAACGACGCCTCGCGGTCCCGCCACAGGTAGAGCTGGAACCAGCGCTCCGCCTCCGGTGCGACGGCCGCCACGTCCTCGACCGACACGGTCCCCATCGTCGACAGGGAGTAGGGGATGCCGGCTCGGGCCGCGGCTCGGGCGACGGCTCGCTCACCCTCGTGGTGCATCATCCGGGTGAAGCCCGTTGGCGCCAGGACGAGCGGCAGGCTGCTCTGGCTGCCGACGACGACCCGGGTCGCGTCCACCGCGCTCACGTCACGCAGCACTCGGGGCCGGAACTCGACGCGGGCGAAGGCCTCGCGCGCCCGGCGGAGGCTGATCTCCTGCTCGGCAGCCCCGTCGACGTAGTCGAAGACGGAGCGCGGAGTGCGGCGCTTGGCGATCTTCCGAAGGTCAGCGATCGTCGCGGCCGCCGCGACCCGACGCTCGGTCGAGCCAAGACGCGGCGGCTCGATCCGAACGAGTGGGCGCAGCTCGGACCAACGAGGACGACGGCGCCGGGTACTCATGGCGCCTCATCATGCCGCGTCGACGGGCACCGTGGGAGATGGGCGGAGTGGCGGACAGGCGTCGACTGGCGCAGTCGCCAACTCCTGACACAATGGGCCGCCGGATGAGGGACCGCCACGCTGGCGCACCGCGTCCTGAGGGCCTGTAGCTCAGTTGGTAGAGCACCGCGTTTACACCGCGGGTGTCGTCGGTTCGAGACCGGCCGGGCCCACCCAACCGGGGATAGACTCGAGGTTGCCCCGCCCACCCGTGGCGAAATCCGCCCGCGACGGTGGGCAAGGCGTTGAGGTCATGCCCGGGTTGCTGTCAGCAGTGCGCGACATGGCGGTGCGTACGCCGGACAAGCGCGAACGCAGCGTCGACCTGTGGCGCGCGGTGGCCATCTGCCTCGTGGTGCTCGGGCACTGGTTCGTCGTCGCGGTGGCCTATCGGGACGGTGAGCTGTCCGGCTACAACGCCCTGGCCGTGCTCACCTGGATCGACCCGGTCACCTGGCTGTTCCAGGTCATGCCGATCTTCTTCTTCGTCGGGGGCTACGCCGGTGGCGCCTCGCTGGCATCGCAGCGCGCCGCCGGTGACGACGGCATTGGTTGGGTGCTGAAGCGCACCGACCGACTGCTTCGGCCGACAACGGCGCTGTTCCTCGTGCTGCCCGCGGTGACTGTGGTTGCTGTGGCGGCCGGGGTGGACCAGAGGCTGCTCGGTACCGCGGCGTGGCTTGCCTCCGTGCCGCTGTGGTTCCTGCTGGCCTATCTCGCGCTGGTGGTGCTCACGCCGTGGCTGCACGCGTTGCATCGCCGGGCAGGGCTGGCCGTACCCGCGGTGATGGTGCTCCTCGTCGCCCTCGCCGACCTGTTGCGGATGGGGTTCAACCTGCAGCTCGTCGGTGACAGCAGCTACTTGTTCGCCTGGTTGGCCGTCTACCAGCTCGGGTTCTGCTGGCGTGACGGGCTCCTGCGGCTGAGTCGCAGGCAGGCGCTCGCGCTGGCGGCCGCCGGACTGGTTGTCCTGATCGGGCTGACCGTGGTGGGGCCCTATGACCTCGCCATGGTCGGTTACAACACGAATCCACCGACTCTGGCCTTGATGGCGCTTGCCGGCACCCAGGTCGCAGTGGTCCTGGCGCTTCAGCCCGCCGCCAACCGCTGGCTGCGCGGGATCGGGCCGTGGACCGCGGTCGTGGCCGCCAATGCCGTGATCCTGACGGTGTTCCTCTGGCACATGACCGCGGCGGCGATCGCGGCGGTCCTGCTCTATCCGACCGGTGTCATGGCGCAGCCCTCCATCGACTCCGGAGCGTGGCTCCTCTGGCGAGTGCCGTGGATCGCGTTCTGCGCCGTCGTCCTTGCGGTCCTGGTCGCCCTCTTCGCGTGGATCGAGCTGCGCCGGTCCGTGCTGAATCCTGTCGCGCCCGGGCCGTGGCGCAGCGGCGCGACGGTGCTCGGAATGGCCGCCGTCCTGGCCGGGCTGTTCGTCGTCGCGGTGTCCGGGCCCGACTACCACGGCCCGACTGGGCTCCCTTGGGGTGGAGTGGTCTTGTACCTGCTCGGTGCCGCTGTGCTGCGGGTGGTCCGCACGCAACCGGCTCGATCGACCGGGGCTCGTTGATCGCCCGGAGTCAGCGGTCAGGCAGATCGACGATGGCCACCGGACGGTCGGCAGCGTCCAGGATCTGCCGGCTCACGGACCCGAGCAGGGCCCGACGGACGAAGCCCTTGCCGTGCGTGCCGACGACGATGAGCTGCGCATATTCGGCGTGGAGCAGGATGGCCTCGGCGGCCGTGCCCTCAACCGCGACTCCATCCACGTCCACCGATGCCGGGTCCGTGCCCTGGACCTCGGCGAGCGCCCGGGTGATCGTGCCCTCCGCCTCGGCCTCGACGCCCGCCCGGGCCCGATCGACGAGCTCGGGGTCTCCCTGCATCGCTCGGTTCGTGAGGTCGTAGGCGACGACGGCTCTGACGCGGGTCTTGCGCACGCCCGCCTCGGCCAGGGCGTAGCGAAGCGCGTTCGTGCCGAACGGTGAGTCGTCAACGCCCACGACGATCGGCCCGCTTGTAGGGGGCGCACCGTCTCCGACGACGACCACGGGGCACTTCGACTCGACCGTCAGCCGGTTGCTCACCGAACCCATGAGGACGCTCGCAGCGCCGCCCAGGCCGCGTCGACCGACCACCACCGCCTCTGCGCCCTCGGACGCCTCCGCGAGCACGGCGGCCGGGGGGCCGAGCTTCGAGGTCCACGTGCAGGTCAGCTCCGGAGCCACCTCGCGGACGTGCGCCGCGGCGGCAGCGAGCACCTCCTCGGAGAACTCCATGAGCCACGTGACCTGCTCCCCGGCGGCAGCGCCGTGGTAGCCGAAGAAGTCGACGGGCGGAGAGAAGGTGTAGGCATGGAGCAGCTCGAGGTCCTCGCCCCCGAGCCGCGCTCGGGCCACCGCCCAGTCGAGCGCGTTGCCGCTCTGGGGTGAGCCGTCGATGCCCACGACGATCCGACCGGTCATGAGGTTTCCTCCACGTGAGAGAGCCGTTGGATACGAACCTAGCCCTGCCGGCCCGAGGTCTGCCATGAAGCCACTGCGGATCACCGAGTAGTCTCCTTGCGGCGGGCAGACGGCAGGAGGAGGCATCGGTGCAGGTCAGCGACCGGGACATCCTGACCCTGCGCGAGGTCGTCGCGGCCCTGGAGAGCCTCTATCCCCTGGACAGCGCCGCCGACTGGGACCGGGTCGGCCTCGTCACCGGCGACCTCGACCAGCCGGTTCGTCGGATCGCCTTCGCGCTGGACCCGACGCTCGCCGTCATCGAGGAGGCGCGCGACTGGGACGCCGACCTGCTCGTCACGCACCATCCGCTGCTCCTCCGGGGCGTCCACTCCGTCGCGACGACGAGTGCGAAGGGCGCCTCCGTCACGCACCTCGTCGTCTCGGACATCGCGCTCTACGTCGCCCACACCAACGCCGACGTCGCCGACCCTGGGGTATCGACGGTGCTGGCTGACGCACTCGGGCTCGCCTCCCAGCGTCCCCTGACGACCATCGGGCCGTATGCCGCTGGGCGCGTCGGCGAGCTCTCCTCACCGCTGTCGCTGGCGGAGTTCGCAGACGCCGTCGCCGGTGCCCTGCCGCCGACTGCAGGCGGCATCCGGGTGAGCGGCGACCCGGGGGCCCTGGTCCGGTCGGTCGCGGTCATGGGCGGCTCCGGTGATGACCAGTTCGAGGCGGTGCGCGGCAGCGGCGCCGATGTCTACGTCACGGCGGACCTGCGTCACCACCCCGCGCTCGAGGCCCGGGAGGAGGCCCGGGGCGGCCCGCCGTACCTCATCGACGCGGGTCACTGGGCGACCGAGTCGCTGTGGCTGGCGAGCGCCGAGCGTCGTCTTTTGGCGGCCCTGGGGGAGGACCGGTCCGCAGCGACTAGGGTCGAGTCGAGAATCTCGTCCATCCGCACCGAGCCGTGGAGCTTCGTTGTCGCAGCGAACTCCGCACGGGACGATGCGGACTCCCGTGGAGGTGTGTCCTGAAAGCCGATCCGTCCCGCCAGTGGCGTCTGCTCGACCTGCAGGCCATTGACACCCGGCTCGACCAGATCGCCCATGCGCGAGCCAACCTGCCCCAGGTCGCGGCGATCGCGGCGGCCCGGAGCGAGCTCGCGGCGGTCGACACCGAGCTCGTCAACGCTCGCACGGCCGTCGGCGACGTCCAGCGCGAGCTGACCAAGTCGGAGCAGGACGTCCAGCTCGTCCGGGACCGTGCAGCTCGTGACCAGTCCAGGCTCGACTCCGGTCAGGGCAGCGCGAAGGACCTCTCCGCGCTCCAGCACGAGCTCGTGTCCCTCGCCCGACGCCAGTCCGAGCTCGAGGACATCGAGATCGAGGTGATGGAGCGGGCCGAGACGTTGACGAAGCGGGTGGCGGAGCTCGAGACCACGCGCGGTGAGGTCGCCGACCGGCTCGCCGCTCTCGAGCAGGAGCACACCGGGGTGCTTGCCGACCTCGAGGCGGAGGCCGAGAAGGTGGGCTCCGGACGCGCGGACATCGTGGCCGGGGTCGGCGAGGAGCTCATCGGGCTCTACGAGAAGATCCGGGTCCAGAGCGGCGGCATCGCAGCGGCGGAGCTGCGCCAACGCCGGTGTGGCGGCTGCCGCCTCGAGCTGAACAACGTCGACTTCGACCGGATCAGGCGCGCCGCCGAGGACGAGGTCATCCGGTGCGAGGAGTGCCGGCGGATCATGATCCGGACGGCCGAGTCGGGGCTGTGAGTCGAACCGCTCGGCGTCGTCTCATCGTCGAGTCTGACGGCGGCTCGCGCGGCAACCCGGGGGTGGCCGGATACGGCGCGCTGGTCCGGGATGCGCCGTCGGGCAGGGTGCTGGTCGAGCTCGCAGAACCACTCGGCACCACGACCAACAACGTCGCGGAGTATCGCGGCCTGCTGGCTGGCCTGAAGGCGGCGTTCGACATCGACCCTGGCGCCGAGATTACCGTGCGCATGGACTCGGACCTCATCGTGAAACAGATGACGGGTGTCAACAAGGTGAAGCACCCGAACATGCGCCCGCTCGCCCTCGAGGCCCAAACCCTGTGCAGGGCGATCCGGGACAACGGCGGCGACGTCGAGTTCGAGTGGGTGCCGCGCGAGCGGAACACGGCCGCCGATGCCCTCTCGAACGCCGCCATGGACGGCAAGACCATCCATCGGGTCCACGGCGAGCAGGGCGGGGCGCCAGAGCCGGCCGACGCACCGGACGCCCCCGACGACCTGACCGACCAGCGGGACCTGCGGCTGCTCCTTGTCCAGACGCCGTCCTCCGAGCGCGCCGTCGAGCGGGTCGCGGCGGCCGTCCGGCGGTTCGTCGACGCGGACAGCCGGGTCATCAGCGCACCCGAGCCGCTTGCCGAGCAGACCGGGCGGGCCGTTGCGGACCTCGTCGGCGCCGAGGTCGAGGTCTCCGGGGACTGGGCGGCCGACCCCGGGAGGGCTGGGAGGGAGCCCGCGGACGCGGCGAGCTCAGCGGCATACGGCAGATTGCGGTTGAGTGGTGGGACGGTGGTCATCGTGACCACGCGACGCGGCATCGTCACCGTCCTGGCGGAGGTCCTCGGGCTCGGCCCCGAGCGGTTCTGGAGCGTCGCGACGGCACCCGGCAGCCTGAGCGGAGTCGAGGTCTGGGCGGACGGCACGGCGTCGGTCGCTTTCACGAACCGGACGGACCATCTCGCCTAGCGGGCACTGTGCGATATTCGCAGTCATGAGCTACGCCGGTGACGTGACCCCGACCGAGGCTTGGGCGGCGCTGCAGCAGGACCCGCGAGCCGTGCTCGTCGACGTGCGGACCCACGCCGAGTGGTCGTACGTCGGGCTGCCCGACCTGCGCTCGCTGGGCCGTGACGTCGTGCGCGTCGAGTGGCAGCGGTACCCGGACGGCAGCCTCAACGACCGCTTCGTCGACGAGCTGGCCGCCGCCGGAGTCGAGAGGGACCAGCCCCTCTACTTCCTGTGCAGGTCCGGGGTGCGCTCGATCGCTGCGGCAGAAGCGGCGACCGCGGCCGGCTGGACGGAGTCGCACAACGTCAGCGAGGGCTTCGAGGGGCCGCACGACGCTCAGCACCACCGCGCCGTGGCCGGCTGGAAGACCGCCGGACTGCCATGGGTGCAGGGGTGAACGACGCTGGCGGGCGGTGGCATCCGGACACGATCGCGGTCCGGGGAGGCTTGGCGCGCAGCGGTTTTGAGGAGACGTCCGAGGCGCTCTACCTGACGTCGGGGTTCGTCTACGAGACGGCCGAGGCCGCGGAGGCGGCGTTCAAGGGGGAGTCGGACCGGTTCGTCTACTCGCGCTACGGGAACCCGACCGTCCGGATGTTCGAGGACCGCATCGCGCAGATCGAGGGGGCCGAGGCGGCCTTCGCGACGGGGTCCGGGATGGCGGCCGTGTGGGTGGCCCTGGCGGCGCTGCTCGGCAACGGGGACCGGGTCGTGTCGTCGCGGTCGCTCTTCGGGTCGTGCTTCGTCATCCTCGACGAGATCCTCCCGCGGTGGGGGGTCGAGACGGTCTTCGTCGACGGGCCCGACCTCGACCAGTGGCGTGAGGCGCTGTCCGAGCCGACGACGGCGGTGTTCTTCGAGACGCCGAGCAACCCGATGCAGGAGCTCGTCGACATCCGGGCGGTGTGCGAGCTCGCCCATGCGGCTGGGGCCACGGTCGTCGTCGACAACGTCTTCGGGACCCCGGTGTTCTCCCGTCCGCTCGAGCACGGCGCCGACATCGTCGTCTACTCGGCGACGAAGCACATCGACGGGCAGGGACGCGTGCTCGGCGGTGCGGTGCTCGGGCCGCGCGAGTTCATCGACGGCCCGGTGCAGAACCTCATGCGGCACACCGGGCCCGCGATGTCTCCCTTCAACGCCTGGGTCCTCGTCAAGGGTCTCGAGACGATGTCGCTGCGGGTCGAGCGCATGGCGGCCAGCTGTCTCGAGGTGGCCCGGTTCCTCGAGGCGCATGCGCGGGTGCGTCGGGTGGTGCACCCGTTCCTCGAGTCGCACCCCCAGCACGAGCTGGCCCGGCGCCAGATGCTGGGTGGCGGGACCGTGGTGACGTTCGAGCTCGACGGCGGCAAGCCCGAGGCGTTCGCCGTGATGAACGCCTTGGAGATCATCGACATCTCGAACAACCTCGGCGACGCGAAGTCGCTCGTCACGCATCCGGCGACGACAACGCACCGGAGGTTGTCCCCGGAGGCGCGCGCTGCGGTCGGGATCACCGACGGCGTGCTCCGCATCTCGGTCGGGCTGGAGGACGTCCGCGACCTCGTCGCCGACCTGAAGCGGGCCCTCGCCTGACCGGCCCTCTCCGGTTCGAGGTTTTGGTTCGCTCCATGGAGCGAGGTTCTACCTCGAACCAGGGAGAGGGGTCGCTGCGAGCTGCCACGGGCGGCCCGGGCGCTCCGGCTCGCTGATCCGCACGTCGAACGCGTCGGAGAGCAGCTCGACGAGGTCCTCCGGGTGCCGGGGCCTCGCCGCCGATTGGACCAGGCGCCGAGCGACGAGGCCGCGGGTGTGCTTGGCCATGTGCGATGCGCCCGGCACCGTGATCTGGACCCGGCGCTCGGACAGCTCGCCTCTGGGGTTCCACATCGAGGCGTAGGTGCTGGAACGGCAGTCGACCACGAGGCGCCTGGCCCTCGCCTCCTGCTCGAGGACGGGCGCCAGCACGGGTCGCCACGCCTGGGTCAGCTCGCCGATCCCCGGCAGCTGCACACAGGGGTGGAGCCGATAGGCGGGGATGCGGTCCGTGGGACGGACCGCGCCGAAGAGGGCCGAGAGGATGACGATCCGGCGGCTCGCCCTCCGCTTCGACGCCGGATCAAGGGACGGGAGGTCGAGCGCGTCGTAGAGCACGCCGCTGTAGACCTCACCGGCCGGCGCCGTCGCCGCCACGTGGAGTCGGGTGTTGCGGGCGACCTCCTCCACGAGGTTCGGGCTGACCCGGAGCAGCCGGTGCGCGTCGGGACGTGCGCTGATCTCCATGGCCCGTTCGATGACAGCCGCCCGCAGCCCCGTCAGCCCCGGGAAGGACAGCGTCTCGAGGTCGAGCGGCCGACCGCGGCGTCGCTGGGTCTTGCCCTCTGACGGCGGCAGGAGGATGAGCACGCGGCACAGCCTAGGCCGCTGCGCGACGCCTTCTGCGTAGGGTTGCCCCCATGGCCAAGCGACACATCGTCTATCGCCGAGCAGAGCCGCCGGGCGGCGCCGGAGTCTCTCTCGTCGAGCGCTTCGAGGCGATCCGCGAGGAGTTCGAGGTGCCAGCGGAGTTCCCTCCGGACGTCGTCGCCGAGGCCACGCGGGCGGCCGCCAGCGCGGAGCTACCGACGGCGGACGCGACGGACGTCCCCTTCATCACCATCGACCCGGCGACGTCGATGGACCTCGACCAGGCCATGCACATCGAGCGACAGGGCGACGGCTACCGGGTCCGTTACGCCATCGCCGACGTGCCGGCGTTCGTGCAGCCCGGCGGGGCGATCGATGCCGAGGCTCGCCGCCGCGGTCAGACGGTTTACTGCCCGGACCAGCGGGTCCAGCTGCACCCCACGGAGCTCAGCGAGGGTGCGGCGAGCCTGCTGCCGGACGAGGTGCGGCCGGCCTTCGTCTGGGACCTGGTGCTGGCAGCCGATGGCGAGGGCGTCGAGGTCAGCGTGGCGCGGGCCATGGTCCGGAGCGTCCGGCGTTACGACTATGTCGAGGTCCAGCGGTTGGTCGACGAGGGGTCCGCGGAAGACGTCCTGCTGCTCCTCAAGGAGGTGGGGCAGAAGCGGATCGCCTTGGAGGCCAAGCGTGGTGGTGCCTCCCTGCCGATGCCGGAGCAGGAGGTTGCCGAGGACGGCAAGGGCGGCTTCACGGTGAGCTTCCGCCCGCTGGTGGCCTCCGAGGACTGGAACGCCCAGATCTCGCTGCTGACCGGGATGGGTGCCGCCGACCTCATGCTCCGCGGAAAGGCCGGCATCCTGCGCACCATGCCCGACCCGGACCCGCGAGACGTCAAGCGGTTCCGCCGCCAGGCAGCGGCCGTCGGGGTCCCGTGGCCGGAGAAGCTGGCCTATGGCGAGTTCCTGCGCACGCTCGACCGGACCAAGCCCACGCACCTCGCGCTCATCCACGAGGCGACGACGCTCTTCCGGGGCGCGGGATACACGTACTTCAACGGCGAGGTTCCCAAGCAGCCGAACCACGCCGCCGTCGCCAACCCCTATGCCCACGTCACGGCCCCGCTGCGCCGCCTCGTCGACCGGTTCGGGCTCGTCGTGTGCGAGGCCCTCTCCGCAGGTACCGAGGTCCCGGCCTGGGCACTCGGGGCGCTCCCGACGATTCCCGAGATCATGACGACCTCGGACCGCAAGGCCGGGGGAGTCGAGCGCGCCTGCACCGATGCGGTGGAAGCGGCCGAGCTGCGCTCGCTCGTCGGCTCGACCGTCGAGGGCGTGGTCGTCGACCAGAGCGACAAGGGCGTGGTGGTCCAGCTCATCGACCTCGCCGTGGTGGCCAAGGCAACCGGCCACGCCGCCGAGGGGGCGACCGTGCAGGTTCGCATCGACGCCGCGGAGATCGAGACTGGAAAGGTCGCCCTCAGCGTCGTCGGCTGAGCGCCCCCAGTCGGCACCGAGATGCCGTATGCCGCTCAGCCGGCTGGCGTCGTCGGGGTCACGGGGTTGGTCGGCTGGGTCGGCGTCGCACTTCCCGGGGTGGCTGGGTCCGGGGAGGCCGTCTCCGTCGGTGTGGGGACGGCGGGGCTCGGATCGCCCGACGGTGCGGTGATCCCGGATCCAGCTGCCGGCTCCGCTGCGGGCGCCTCGCGATTCGTCGGGCTGGTCGGCTCCGGCGTCGCCGCGGACTCGGTCGAGGGCGTGGTCTGCGGGTCCTTGAGACCGACGCCTTCCTCCGGCTCGACCCGGCTGTCCGACGGTGGTCTACCGAGGGAGGTCCCGGTCACGTCTGCGCCGGTCGCCAGCTGGAGTCCGGTGAGGAAGGCGCCGGCCAGGGCGAAGAGGATGCCGGCGGTTGCGAGAAGGCGACGAGGCGTTCGGACGGGCGCGTTCTGCACACTCGACGAGGGGGAGGCAGGCGCGAAGTGCACATTCGACGAATCGGATGCCAGCACGTTCTGCACACTCGGCTGATCTCGTCGAGTGTGCAGCTTCTGCCGGAGTACGGCCTCGCGGGCGTGGGTCATCGAGGCCGTGTAGAGGCTCGCTGCGATCGCGCTCACGACGGACCCAATGCCGGCCCCGGTCACCGTGCCGACCCAACCGACACGCGAGCCGAGAAAGGCCGCGGTGGCGGCAGCAAAGGACCCGGCGATGAGCTGGGTGAGGGAGAGGTCGAGCAACTTCGCTCTGGGGGCGGATGGGACGGTCTCGGTCTGCAGTTGCTCGGTCATGTCCTGGTTCGGTTGCGTATCGACGGTCTCGAAGAAGACCAACGAGGCCCGTCCCTGGTTGACTCCCCTGCCCCGCTGTGATCAGCGTCACGCCGACTCAGCCGGTCGCCGAGGTCGGGTGGGCGCGGTGCGAGCCCAGCGGCATACGGCATCTATGATTGGGGGCGGATGAGTCGGCCAGGCGGTCGCGTCAGGAGGAATCCTGCCGAGGAACGTCCGGGCTCCACAGGGCAGGGTGGTGGCCAACAGCCACCCGGGGTGACCCGCGGGACAGTGCCACAGAAAGCAAACCGCCTGCTTCGTGCAGGTAAGGGTGAAACGGTGGTGTAAGAGACCACCAGCACGCCAGGTGACTGGCGTGGCTCGGTAAACCCCACCCGGAGCAAGCCCAGACAGCGCACGTTCGAGACCGGCCCGGTCGAGTGCGCGGGTAGGGCGCTGGAGCCGGTCAGCAATGGCCGGCCGAGATGGATGGCCGTCGCCGCGTCACCGGCAACGAGGACGCGGAACAGAACCCGGCGTACCGGCCGACTCATCCACTCCACGCTCGACGACTCTCGCACTCGCCACCGCAGCGACACAGCCCGCCGAGAGCGCGTGACGTCTTGCTCCGCCGCCACGGAGGCCTTGCCGGAGTCGGGAATGAACCGGGCGCCGATGCGTTACAGATGAAGTACTTGATCATTCAACTACTGATTCGGACGCGTTTCCGCATCGGGTGAAGGAGAGCGGACGGCATGGTCGTCTACAACGAGCTGGTTGCAGTCACAGCGGGCGCAGGATTATTGGGCTTTGCGTGGTTCCTCGCGCAACTGACGGGTGGCAAACGCGTGGAGAGCGAGGGCTGGGCGGCGTTCTTCGGAGTCACCGGCGTGCTGCTGTTGGCGTTGGGCCTGCACACCACGGTGACCTGGCCCTTCGGAGGCGAGGGCTTTGAGTACGCCAACGTCGCCTTCGGCCAACCGGCCGCTGGCTTCGGCGCGCTTCTGGTGTTCGCGGCCGTGTACCTGTGGCGCCACCGGACGCTCTTCGCAGGGGAGGTGGATGAGGCCAACGCAACCGCCCTCAGGGCGCTCAAGCCGGTCGGCATCTTCGTCGGCGCGCTGGGCCTCGGGATGGCGGTCCTCGCAATCACCTTTGTCCGCTTCCAGCTGGGCGCTGCCCCACCGGAGGAGCCGATCAGCGGTCGCTTCGGCCACCTGCCCATCCTCGAGGCGCTCTTCCTCGGCGGACTCTGGGGAATCGTCGCACTCGGCGCGCTGCTCTTCGCGATCGCGCTGCTGACGGACCGGCACCAACTCCTGCGGTGGGCCGTCTGGGCCTGGGTCGTGGGCGGTGCAGTGTTCCTGCTCTTCGGCGCGATGAACTTCTACACCCACATCGGCATGTACTACAACATCGAACACGGGACGATGTACAAGTGGTGATCCCTCCCACCCGTCGACGATGACAGCGGAGAACCTGAACGCGATGGAGCCCCGGCCACGCCGGGGCTCTCGTCGTTCCGGGCCCAGCGCCTGCTTCACGCGGTGAGCCAACTCGTTGCTCCCGTGAGTCTGACGTTTGTCATCTGGATCTGGTGATCGACGGCACTACGGGGCGCGTGGTGTGTCGGGGAGCGTTGGTGCCATGACAGACCAACTCACTGACACGGCCTCGCCGGACGTCGTCCTGGCCGAGCTTCGCGGAGCGTCCAAGACGTTCGGGACGGGCGCAGCGGCTGTCCGTGCTCTTGTCGATGTCGACCTGACGGTGCGGGCAGGGGAACTGCTGGCCGTCTTGGGCCCGAACGGCGCCGGTAAGACGACCGCCCTCAGCATGCTGACGGGACTGAGCAGGCCGACCAGCGGCATGGCGCGCCTGTTCGGGAGGGACCCGCGGGATCTGGCGGCGCGCCAGCGGATCGGCGTGATGCTGCAGTCGTCTGGGGTCCCTGACACGCTGCGTGTGCGGGAACTGTTGACTGCGTTCCGCGGCTACTACCCGGCGCCGCTCCCCGTCGCATCAGTAGTGACGGCGGCCGGCCTGCAGGGCCTCGAGAATCGACTCTTCGGGACCCTGTCCGGCGGCCAGCAACGTCGAGTTCTCTTCGCCATCGCGCTGTGCGGCGATCCCGGGCTGGTGTTCGTGGACGAGCCGACCACTGGGCTGGACGCGGAGGCGCGGCGCACGCTGTGGGCGACCCTGCGTGAGCTGGCCGGCTCGGGCCGCGGGGTGGTCCTGACCACGCACTACCTTGAGGAGGCCGACGCCCTGGCCGATCGGATCGTCGTGCTGAACCAGGGCCGGGTGATCGCCGAGGGCAGCCCGTCGCAGGTGAAGTCCCTCGTGCCCGGTCGGCGAATCAGCGCGGAGTCCACGGTGACGGCCGCGGAGGCGTCCCGGTGGGCTGCGGTTCACCACGCGGTGCACGACGGTTCCCGGCTGGAGCTGCTCGTGAGCGAGGCGGAGCCGGTGGTGCGGCAGCTGCTGGCACGGGACCAGTCGGTCACCGGACTGACGGTCACCGAACCCACCCTGGAGGACGCGTTCCTCACCTTGACCAACCGGATGGAGGTGGCAGCATGAGCGCCACGACCACAACGACCGCACCGACCCAGCGGAATTCATCGGTGCCACAGCGTTACTCGCGTCGCCGGGCGGTCAAGGTGTATGGCACCGAGGCCCGGCAGGAGTTCCTCAAGCTGGTCCGGATACCGATCTTCGCGGCCAGCACGATCGCTCTTCCGCTGATGTTCTACGTCATCTTCGGGATCGCCTTCGCGGGGGAGCAGGCCGGTGGAGTAGGGGTCACCACCTACATGCTCGTCACCTACGGAGCGTTCGGCGTGATCGGAGCGGCGCTGTTCGGGTTCGGCGTCTCGGTGGCCGTCGAGCGGGGGCAGGGCTGGATGAGGCTCAAGCGGGTCGCGCCCATGCCGCCGTTGGCGTACTTCGTCGCCAAGGTGCTGATGAGTCTCGCCATCGCCACCATCATCGTGCTGGCCATGTTCGCCCTCGGCGCCCTCCTCGGAGGCGTCCGCCTCGGACTGGCCCAGTGGGTGGTCCTGGGGCTGGCGCTCGTTGCCGGTGCGTTGCCGTTCTCGGCGATGGGACTGGCATTCGGCTACCTGGTCGGCCCGAACTCGGCGCCGGCGGTGCTCAACCTCGCCTGGCTGCCGATGGCGTTCGCGTCCGGGCTGTGGATCCCGATCGCCCAGCTTCCCGAGCTGGTGCAGTCGGTCGCGCCGTTCTTGCCGCCGTACCACTTCGTCCAGCTGGCCTTGGGTACGATCGGAGCCTCCGAGGGCGGCTCACCTGCAGCGCATGCCGGGGCGGTGCTGGCGTTCACCGTGGTGTTCCTGCTCGTGGCGGCCTGGGGTTTCCGGCGCGACGAGGGACGCACCTACGGATGAGACGAGGGCCGAGGTGAACGAGCGCATCACCCGCTACGCCCCCTACGTGTGGCTCGTGTACCTCATCGCGCTGGTGTTCCAGCCGATGTTCGACCCGGACACCACTGCCGTGGACTGGGTGGCGACCGCCGTGATGGTCGCGGCCTTCCTGCCCCTCTACCGGGCCGGGCTGGCCGAGCGGGACCAGCGACGCCTGACTGTCCTGCTGGCCGCGATGGCTGGGCTCGGAGTCGTGGGAACCCTCGTCAATGCCGCAGCGGGCGTGTTCATCGTCTACGCCGCGGCCTTCGCCGGACGTCTGTCGCCGATCAGACGGGCCGTCATGACGGTCGCCGTGCTGGCCGGGCTCGCCGGACTGACCTTCCTGGTCTCCTCGACTCCCATGCCGTGGCGACTCCTCGCTGTGGCCCCCATCGTCGTGCTGGTCCTCGTGGCCGGGGCATCCGGGATCATCGCCGCCGAACGCGCCCGCACCCAGGCGCAACTGCGGCGGGCGAACGAGGAGATCGAGCGGCTGGCCACGATCGCGGAGCGGGAACGCATTGCACGTGACCTGCACGACCTGCTCGGCCAGACCCTGTCGGTGATCGTGTTGAAGGCCGAGCTCGCCTCTCGGATCTTGCCGGCCGACCCCGACCGGTCCGGTCAGGAGATGCGCGAGGTGGAGCAGACGGCCCGCACCGCGCTGGGCGAGGTACGCACCGCCGTTGCCGGGTACCGGGCGAAGGGACTGGGCGCCGAGCTGGTCAACTCGCGGCGCGCGTTGGCAGCTGCAGGAGTCGACGCCGACGCCGCCCTTGATCTGCCGGTCCTTCCGGCTGAGCACGAGGCTGCCCTCGCCCTCGCCATGCGCGAGGCGGTGACCAACGTGGTCCGGCACGCCGATGCCCGCCGGACCACCATCCGGGCCTGCGCCACGGCCGACGAGGTCGAGCTCGAAGTCACCGATGACGGGCGCGGAGCGAGTGGACGCGACGGGTCCGGCCTGTCGGGCATGCGGGAACGGATCACTGCCCTGGGCGGGCAGGTCGACCTGCAGACGGGACCTGCTGGCAGCGCCAGACCCGGCACCCGCGTTCTCGTGCGGCTGCCCCGCACGGCTCTCGACCCGGCGGTGCCGACCGCCACAGCCGAGCAATGAGCATCTCGGTCCTGCTCGCCGAGGACCAGCGCATGGTCCTCGGGGCGCTGGGCACGCTGCTCGGTCTCGAGCCGGACCTCGACGTCGTCGGCACCGCCGTCGACGGCGACGACGCGCTGCGGCTCGTGGGCTCACTTCGCCCGGACGTCCTGGTCACCGACATCGAGATGCCAGGTCGCACGGGCCTGGACCTGGCCGCCGAGATTCGGCGCCGCGGCCTACCGACCCGGGTCGTCATCCTCACCACGTTCGCCCGCTCCGGCTACCTGCGTCGCGCCCTGGACGCCGGGGTCGGCGGCTACCTGCTCAAGGACGCTCCCTCGTCGACGCTGGCCGCCGCCATCCGCACCGTCCACGGCGGGGGACGGGCAGTCGACCCTGCCCTCGCCGCGGACGCATGGGGCGAGCCCGACCCGCTCACCGAGCGGGAGCGTCAGGTGCTCCGCCTGGCAGGGGACGGGATGGGCAACGCCGAGATCTCGGCCAGTCTGCACCTCTCCGAGGGAACCGTGCGCAACTACCTCTCCGAGGCCATGCGCAAGCTGGCTGCACCCAACCGTACCGCCGCAGCCCGGCTGGCCCGTGAGCGCGGCTGGCTCTGAGCCGCATCCGGTCTGCGGCATCCCCGGACGGCGTCACCAGATCGAGTCGTATGCCGCTGAGCCGGCTCGCGCTCACCCCTTGCCAGCCGCTCGCGAACTGCACCAGCAAGCGGCAGCCAGCTCAGCGGCATACGCCCGTTTCTGCCTGCGGTGTGGGCAGCTGGTCATCGTCGAAGGTGCACTCTTGCTCGGGATTCCTGGCGAGGACTAGCGTCGTCCCTACTGCGAGGGGAGTGGGCATGGGGAGAGGAAGCAAGGCCGCCACCATCGCCGCGCTGTCCCTGGTGGCGATGGCGGCTCCTGCACTGGCCGCGGGCACGATCGGCTCGCCCGGCGTCGGAGACCCCTTCTTCCCGCTCGCGGGCAATGGCGGCATCGACGTCACGAACTACAGCCTCGACCTCGCCTACGACCCGCCGAGCCGCCAGCTCTCCGGCAGGGCCACGCTCCAGATCCGCGCGACCCAGGACCTCAGCCGGTTCGACCTCGACCTGCGCGGGTTCGACGTCGGCACGGTGAGGGTCAACGGGGACGTGGCGTCGGTCGCGCGGGACGGCCAGGAGCTCATGATCACGCCGTCGCACGCCCTGCGCAGCGGTGATGCCTTCACCGTGGTCGTGCCATACGCCGGCCAGCCTCAGACGGTCACCGATCCGGACGGCTCGAGTGAGGGCTGGGTCTACACGTCCGACGGCGCTGCGGTCGTCGGAGAGCCGCAGGGCTCACCCGCCTGGTACCCGGCCAACGACACACCACGGGACAAGGCGACGTTCACGGTCCGCATGACCGTCCCGTCCGGGCTCACCGCGGTGGGCAACGGCTCGCTGCAGAGCCAGCGGACGGCGAACGGGCGGACCACCTTCACCTGGCGTGAGAGCCGCCCGATGGCGCCCTACCTGGCGACCATCACCCTGGGCCGGTTCGACGTCACGACTGGCACGACCCCGAGCGGGATACCGACCTACGTCGCCGTCGACCCCAGGCAGGCGTCCTCGGCATCCGCGGTCCTGCGCAAGCTGCCCGAGATGGTGACCTTCCTCGAGAACCTCTACGGGTCCTACCCCTTCGAGACCGTCGGTGCGATTGTCGACGATGCTCCCGAGCTCGGCTACTCGCTGGAGACCCAGACCAAGCCGGTGTTCGACGACGCGCCCGACGAGGTCACCCTGCTCCACGAGCTGTCGCACATGTGGTTCGGCGACGCCGTCACAGTCGGCACGTGGCCGGACATCTGGCTCCACGAAGGGTTCGCGACGTGGTCGGAGTGGATCTGGACCGAGCGGCAGGGTGGCAAGTCCGCGGCCCAGCGGTTCAAGCAGCTGGCCAACACGCCTGCACAGCAGACCTCGTTCTGGAACCCACCGCCGGGCAACCCCGGGGATGCCCAGCACCTCTTCGACGGCACGATCTACCAGCGAGGTGGCATGACGCTGCAGGCGCTGCGCGAACGGATCGGCGATGCACGGTTCACCGACCTGCTGCGCACCTGGTATGCCGAGAATCGGTACGGCACCGTCACCACAGCGGACTTCATCGCCCTCGCAGAGCAGGTGAGCGGGCAGGACCTGCGCCAGTTCTTCGACATGTGGCTCTTCCAGCCGGGCAAACCGCCTGGCCTCTAGGGCGGCTTCGCTCCGACGACTCCTGGGAGGTTTGGCATATGTCGATCGAGCAGTGGTGGCCCCGGCTCAGTCCGGAGACACAACGTTGGCTGACCGAGCACAACGGCGAGCCACTCCCCGCCGAGGTTCTCCAGGAGATCACGGGCGTCGGAGGCGAACCGACGAGCGATGCCTCGTGGGTGGGGGAGCAGGGGCCGGACGGCCTCCACCTGTCCGACGCCGCCGTCGACTGGGTCGAGGCCGTGGCCAACGGTGAGGACCCAGCCCCTCCAGCCTGAATAGCCTTGCGGCTCAAGCCCTCTCGTTCTCCGGTAGCCCAGGCCGACTCCGCCGGGGAGGGAGAGCCCCTGCTCTTCGACCGAGGGCAGTTCTCCACCGTCGGCGAGGTCCTGCGGGTGCCCTCCGTCGACGTCCGGGCCGCCTGACACGCGTGTCGGCTCCACCTGCTGCAGGGACTACACGTTCATCGCGGGCGACAGGGTAGTGCTCCGGGCATATGACTGCTTGGGAAGGGTGTACGCCAGATCGACTGCGGTCTGGACCGCCTCGTCGTCGTTGAGACGGTGTTCTGCCACGAGCCGGGCGAGGTGGCCGGCATCGATCCGGCGAGCGAGGTCATGTCTGGCCGGGATGGAGGCGAAGGCGCGAGTGTCGTCGACGAAGCCGGAGGTGTTGTAGAAACCCGCTGTCTCAGTGGCCAGTTCGCGGAAGCGGCGCATGCCGTCCGGGCTGTCGAGGAACCACCACGGGGCGCCCAGGCGGACCGACGGGTAGGCGCCGGCGATCGGAGCCAGCTCTCGGCTGTACACCGTCTCGTCAACGGTGAAGAGGATGATCCGGAAGCCGGGGGCATGACCGTAGTCCTCCAACAGCGGCTGGAGGCCTCGCGTGAACTCAGTGGCCACCGGTATGTCGAAGCCCTTGTCCGCCCCGAACGTGCTGTGGGTGCGCCCGTGGTGGTTGCGCAGCACGCCGGGGTGCAGCTGCATGACCAGTCCGTCGTCTCGGGACATGCCCGCCATGACGTGCACCATGTGCGCGGCGAACGCGGCGGCATCCTCGGGTGACACGTGGCCTGACCAGGCGCGAGCGAAGATCTGGCTTGCCTCGGGCTCGGGCAAGGGGGTGGTGTCCGGGGTGAGGTGGCCGTGGTCGGTCGCGAGTCCACCCGCCTCGATGAAGGCCTGGCGACGGAGCCGAAGGGCGGCCAGGTAACCGGGATAGGTCGAGGTGTCCTCGTCGGCGCGCTCCCCAAGGGTCGTCACGTTCTGCCGCCACATCGGCCGGTCGAGGTGGACGACCGCGTCAGGGCGGAAGGTCGGGATGATGCGATCGCCGAGGCCCTGCTCGGCCAGGCGCTGATGGTGCTCCAGCGTGGCGGTGGCCGGGTCGGTGGTCGACAGGACCTCGATGCGGAACCGGTCCAGGAGCTGCTGCGGGCGGAAGTCCGGCTCGGCAATGCGCGCGGCGACAGCGTCGTAGAGGCTGTCCGCGGTCTCGGCTGAGGGCTGCTCGGTGGCTCCGAAGACCTCGACCAGCTCGTGCTCGAGCCAGTACCGGGACGGGGTTCCCCGGAACAGGTGCCAGTTCTCACAGAGCAGGCGCCAGATGGCTCTCGGGTCCCGCTGCACCGGGGCCCCGTCGTTCCTCGCCACCCCGAGGTCCTCCAGGCGGACGCCCTGCGAGACGAGCATCCGCGTGACGTAGTGGTCAGGGGTGATGAGCAGGCTGGCCGGGTCAGGGAAGGGCGAGTTGTCCGCGAAGACGGATGCCTCGACATGGCCGTGCATGCAGACCAACGGGAGGTCCTTCGTCTGCTCGTAGATCGCCCGTGCGATCGGGCGCTGTCGCTCGTCGGAGGGCAACGCTCGATCAGGGTGCAGGACGAGCGGGGACGGCATGAGACGGCTCCTTTGACGACGTCGAGCTCCACTCCACAGCGTCAAGGGGGAGCAGGTGATGAAAAGGGTTGCACGCGAGTTGCGGTCCACGCAAGACCACTCGGCCTGCAATGGTGTGCTGATCAGACTGGGGCTCAATGACTTACACAGGTCACCGTCTGCTCTTGTCCCATCTGAGAAATTTCGCCAACGCCATTGACATGGTCCTGCAATCGGTTTCAGACTGCAGGACGAACACCGACTCGATGACGAGGGAGGCGCGGCATGGCGGTCACCATCCGCGACGTGGCGAAGGCCGCAGGCGTGTCCCCGTCCACCGTCTCACGGGCGCTGTCGACGCCCGACATCGTCGACGCGGCCACCAGGGAGCGGGTCCTGCGCATCGCCGACCATCTCGGCTACCGGCCGAACCGGGCAGCCCGTGGCCTCATCACCGGCCGCACGGGCAACATCGGGCTGATCCTGCCCGACCTCGCCAACCCGTTCTTCCCCTCCGTCGTCAAGGGGATCCAGAGTCAGGCCCACGAGAGCGACTACCAGGTCTTCGTCGCGGACACCGACGAGGACCCCGGCGCCGAGCTCGGCCTCGTCCGCTCCCTGGCCAAGCAGGTCGACGGGATCATTCTGTGCTCCCCGCGCATGCGATCGTCCGAGCTGCGGGAGGCGGCCGGGTTGACTCCCGTCGTCCTGGTCAACCGCAAGTCCGGCTCCATCCCGTCCGTCGCCGTCGACAATGCGGATGGGATGCGGCAGGTCGTCGAACACCTTGCCCGGCTGGGTCACCGGCAGATCGGCTTCATCGCCGGTCCCCGCTCGAGCTGGTCCTCGAGGGAGCGCCTGCGGGGCCTCATGGCAGCCTCCGGCGCGTCGAATGTCGAGGTGGTCGAGCTGGGCAACTTCGCGCCGACCTTCGAGGGCGGAGCCGAGGCCGCCGAGGGCGTGCTCATCGCCGGGGTCACGGCTGTCATCGCCTACAACGACCTCATCGCCCTCGGGCTGCTCAACACCATGCGTCAACGCGGCATTGACGTCCCGGGCGGCCTGAGCGTGGTCGGCATCGACAACATCCAGATGTCGCACATGGTTCATCCTGCGCTCACCACGCTGAGCCTCCCGAAGGAGCGGGCCGGCCGCCGATCGGTCGACCTGCTCATCCAGCTCCTGGCCGACCCGGCCGCACCGGCCACGTTCATTCACGAGCTGCCCACCGAACTGCTCATTCGGCAGACCACCGGGCCTGCCCCCCAAGAGAAGCAACACCCGTCCGCAGGGCGCCCGAGCGCGCACCGCTAGAAGAAGGGACACTCCACATGCGCCTCCCCAAGCGCGTCACTTTCCCCACCACTGCGCTGGTCGCGGGCCTGCTCACTGTCGGCCTGGCAGCCTGCGGAGCCCCGAGCGCGCCGACGCAAGGGGGTGGAAACCCCACCGGCGAGGTCCCGGACAAGCCGTCCCAGCCGGTTGTGCTCAACGTGCTCGACGTGGCGGGCAACCTCCAGCTGACCCAGGGAATGATCGACGACTTCGTCAAGCAGCACTCCGACGTGATCTCCAAGGTGACCTACTCCAAGGCACCCGCCCCTGACCTCGTCGGGAAGATCAAGGCGCAGCAGGGTGCCGGGCGGGTTGACATCGGGCTGGTCCTGACCGGCACCGACGGCCTGTCGGCCGGCGCGGAGCAGGGACTGTGGCAGCAGATCCTGCCCACCCACGCAGACCGGCTCTCCAACATGTCCACCTATCTCGAGCCGGCCGCCAAGATGCAGGAACTCGCCGGCAACTTTGGCGTCACGGTGACGTACTACCCCTCCGGGCCCCTGCTGGAGTACATGCCCGACAAGGTGACCAACCCGCCGAAGAGCGCCGAGGAGCTGCTCGCCTACGCCAAGGCCAATCCCGGCAAGGTCGAGTACGCACGCCCCGCCAACTCGGGACCGGGGCGGACCTTCCTCATGGGACTGCCCTACATCCTCGGGGACAAGGACCCCAAGGACCCGATCAACGGCTGGGACAAGACCTGGGCCTACCTCAAGGACCTCGGGCAGTACATCAACAACTACCCAACGGGTACCACGCAGACCATGAAGGACCTCGCCAACGGCACGGTCAACGTCATCGCATCGACGACCGGCTGGGACATCAACCCGCGAGCGCTCGGCACGGTGCCCGAGTCGGCGAAGGTCAGCACGCTTGAGGGCTTCCACTGGGTGACTGACGCCCACTACGCCGTCATCCCCAAGGGTGCTTCGACCGACCAGCAGGCCGCCGTGCTGCAGCTCATCCAGTTCATGCTCACCAAGGAGCAGCAGGCAAAGGCCTACGACGACGGCTACTTCTACCCCGGCCCCGCCGTGAAGGACGTGACGCTGTCGATGGCCCCGCAGAAGAGCCAGGACACGATCGCCAAGTTCGGCCGTCCGGAGTACGACGCCCTCATCGAGAACAACCCCAAGGAGGTTCCGCTCGACAACAAGGCGATGGTCGCGGCCTTCGACAAGTGGGACCGAGAGGTCGGTGGGTCGAAGGTGCAGCAACAGTGACGAGCAAGCCACAGGAGTTCGCTGAGCTCCGACTGGAGGGCGTCGGCCGCAAGTTCGGCGGCCAGGACGCCCTCCAGGACCTCAACCTGACGATCCGGGCGGGCGAGTTCATCGCCCTGCTCGGGCCGTCCGGCTGTGGCAAGTCGACGGCGCTCAACTGTCTGGCCGGGCTGCTTCCGCTCACCGCGGGCAGCATCTGGCAGGACCAGACTCGGGTCGACACGCTGCCACCCGAGCGCCGCGGGTTCGGCATGGTGTTCCAGAACTACGCCCTGTTCCCGCACATGAGCGTTCGCAAGAACATCTCGTTCGGGCTGGAGATGCGCCGCCTCCCCAAGGCGGAGGTCGCTCGCCGCACGGAGGAGGCGGTTCGGCTGGTCCAGCTCGACGAGCATGCCGGCAAGCTCCCGGGTCAGCTCTCCGGCGGACAGCAGCAGCGCGTCGCAATCGCCCGAGCGGTCGTCCTCGAGCCCTCGCTCGTCCTGATGGACGAGCCCCTGTCCAACCTCGACGCCAAGCTCCGCCTCGAGATGCGCACCGAGATCCGACGTCTGCACCAGAGCCTGGGGCTTACCACGGTGTACGTGACCCACGACCAGGAGGAGGCCCTGTCCATGGCCGACCGCCTCGTCGTGTTGCGCAACGGCAAGGTCCAGCAGATCGGAGCGCCCGAGGAGCTGCACACGACGCCCGCCAACTGGCACGTCGCGGACTTCATGGGCTTCCGGAACCTGCTGTCCATGCGGGTCGTGGAGGCCTCGGGCCGGAGGGCCGTTGTCGAGGGGGCAGGTCGGCGCCTCACCGCGACTCCGGTCGCCGACATCGCCGTCGGAGACACCGTCGTCGTCGGCGTCCGCCCCGAGGACGTCGTCGTGGCCTCGGACGGTGCCGGTGTGAACGAGCTGCACGCCGACGTCGAAGTGGTCGAGTACCAAGGGAGGGAACTGGCAGTCGAGGCCCGCACTCGCGAGGGGTTCCGCCTGCACATCCGCACCGGACACCGCCTCGCGCCGGGGGACTCTCGCACCTTCACGGTCGACCCAGCTCGCCTGCTCGTGTTCGCGCAGGGCGACGAGCCACTACCGGAGGCGACGACGCTGGTCGCCTCCGATGCCGACGCGTCCGCACTGGTCGACAGTCGGAGTCCGTCGTGAGTGCGTCATCCGCCACCGGTCAGCAGGACCAGCACCACCGACTCAGTGCGCGTCACCGACTCGCGGAGCGCGGCATCGACAGTCAGCTGCTGCTGCTCGTGCCAGCGATCGTCTTCGTCATCGGCCTGTTCATCTATCCCTTCCTCTACGGGCTCGGCCTGTCCTTCCAGCCGGCCAAGGGCGGCAGTCCGTTCGCGGACTACCAACGGTTCTTCACCGACGCCTTCCAGCGAGACACCATCTGGAAGACCCTTCGCCTGGCGATCCCCGCAGCCCTCTTCAATGTGCTGGCCTCGGTGCCCATCGCATACCGCATGCGCGGCCGCTTCCGGGGCAAGAGGCTTGTCACGACGCTGCTCGTCATCCCCATCACCCTCGGTACCGTGCTCACGGCCCAAGGGCTGCTCAACTTCCTGGGACCGGCGGGTTGGCTCAACCGGACACTGACGAGCGCTGGGCTCGTCGATGAGCCGCTGCGCCTGATCAACAACTACTGGGGCGTGTTCTTCTCGCTGGTCATCACCGGATTCCCGTTCGCGTTCCTGCTGATCCTGTCCTACCTGTCCGGCATCGATCCCAGTCTCGAACGCGCGGCCGCCACCCTCGGAGCCGACTGGAGAGCCAGGTTCCGTCGGATCACCCTGCCGCTGCTCGCTCCCGGGCTCGCGACCACCTTCTGCCTCGCCTTTGTCCTGGCCTTCAGCGTGTTCCCCTCCGCGATCATCGTCGGCAACCCGACCGGCGAGACCCGGGTGATCTCGATCGCCGCCTACCAAGCAGCGTATGAGCAGTACGACTACCCGTTCGCGTCGGCGATCGCCATGATCATGGGTGCCGTCGAGCTGGCCGTCATCGCGCTGGTTCTGCTGTGGCGCAGTCGCTTCTACGTCGGGTCCACAGGAGGTAAGGGCGCATGACCACCGTTACCACCCGGCAGACCACCAGGGCGCCGGAGACCCCACCAGCCACCGATGGCCGCCGTCGCATCGTCGCGAGCCCCGGGGCCTGGCTGGTCTGGGGCGCCGTGGCCCTGTTCATGGTGTTCCTGTTGGGCATCGTCGGCTCGGTTGTCGTCAACTCGTTCGGCACCCGCTGGTTCGGGACGTGGCTCCCGGAGGGCTGGACGACCCAGTGGTACACCCAGGCGTGGACCGAGTTCGACCTCTTCCAGGTCGTCATCGTCACCCTCGAGGTGGCCGCGGCGGTGGTCCTCCTGTCGGTGCTCATCGGGGTGCCGGCCAGCTATGTCCTGGCGCGGCGCAACTTCCCTGGCAAGCGCCTGGTCTACCTCGCGTTCCTGCTGCCGATCATGATGCCCCCGATCACCTACGGCATCCCGCTGGCGACCGTGCTCTACAAGTTCAACCTCGCCGGCAACATCACCGGCGTCATCCTCGCCAACCTCGTGCCCTGTGTGCCCTTCGTCATCCTCACGATGACCCCGTTCATCGAGCAGATCGACCCGACCATCGAGAAGGCGGCCCGCATGTCCGGCGCACGCACCCTCTCGGTGTTCACGCGGATTCTCGCGCCGCTGCTCGTCCCGGGCATCCTCGCTGCGTCAATTCTCGTCCTGGTCCGCACCGTGGGGATGTTCGAGCTCACCTTCCTCACCGCGGGACCGGATTCCAACACCCTCGTCGTCGCACTCTTCAACTCGATGAATGCTGCCGGCATCCGGGCGCAGCAGTCGGTCGACTCGATGGCCGTGATCTACACGGGAGTGATGATGGTGCTGCTCGTCATCGCCCTCCGCTTCGTCAACCCGACGCAGCTCGTGGCACAGGTCAAGGAGGAGCCCCAACCGTGAGCGTCACCGGCCGGGGCGGACGGCTGTGGGGTGGGCCATGAGCGCACCGGATGTCGTCGTCCTCGGTGAGGTCCTCGTCGAGCTGTCGTCGCGGGAACCGCTCATCGATGGCGCCACCCTGCGCCTCGGATTCTCTGGTGACGCCTTGAACGCGGCGGCCGCCGCTGCTGCGGCAGGTGCCCATGCCGCGCTCGTCACGCGCGTGCCCGACGACGAGCTCGGCGACCAGCTGGTGCAGCGGGTGGCTGAGCTCGGCGTCGACACGTCGTCGATCATCCGCGCGTCCGGGCAGCACGGCGTGTACCTCAGCCACGCCGACCCGTTCGGCGCCCGGCAGTTCACCTATGTGCGCGAGGGCAGCGCCGCGTCCCGGCTTGCCATGACGGACCTTGACGAGCGCTGTCTGGAATCCGCCGGCGTCGTCCTTTCCAGCGGGGTCGCCTGCGCTGTGTCCGACACGATGTCGGCCGCGGTCGTCCGGGCGGCCGAGGTTGCCCGCAGGTTCGTCTATGACCCGAACTTCCGTCCGAGGCTGACGACCCCCTCCGCGGCCGCCGGCATGCTGCAGCGGCTCGCACCACTCGCCGACGTCGTCACGCCGTCGTGGCCCGACGAGGCCCGTCACCTGCTCGGGCTGGCGGCCGACGCCAGCCTCGATGAGGCCCTCTCCGCATTCGCCGCCCTTGGCCCGGGCGCCGTGGTTCTCACGTGTGGGCCGGATGGTGCAGTTGTGGCGGCCGACGGGTCCGTCACTGCAGTGCCCGGCGTTCCGGCCCCCGTCGTCGTGGACCAGACCGGAGCCGGCGACTGCCTTGCCGGCACCCTCGCCGCGCGGCTCGCCTTGGGCGACCCGCTGCTCGACGCCGTCGCTCTTGCCACTGCGGCCGCCGCGTTGTCCGTCGGTGGGCAGGGCGGCACCGGCCGAGTGCCCACCTTCACCGAAACACGATCAGCACTGGCCGCCGCGCGGCCGGTTGAGGAGCTGAGACCCCAATGAGTGACCACCTGCTACGGCTGACCGAAGGCGACGACGTCGCCATCGCCCGCGACGGCTTCGAGCCAGGTGCGACCGTTGGCGCCCCCGATGGCGACACCCTGACGGTCCCCGCCGGCATCCCCGGAGGCCACAAGGTGGCTCTTCACGACATCCCTGTGGGCACCTTCGTTCGCAAGTACGGCCACGTGATCGGGGTGGCAACTGCTGACATCCGAGCCGGTGACCACGTCCACGTCCACAACCTGTCGATGCCTGAGGGACCTTCGGCGCTCGCCTCTGGCGGCGTCTCGCCCCACGGCCTTCCCACCGTCCCAGAGCAGCTGCGCCGCACCTTCGCCGGGATCCGTCGCCCGTCCGGGGCCATCGCCACCCGCAACTACATCGGCGTCCTGACGACGGTCAACTGCTCCGCGACGGTCGCCCGCCAGGTCGTGCGCCGCACCGAGGACGAGGTGGCGGCGCTCCATGACCAGGGCGTCGACGGGGTCGTGGCCCTCACCCATGGGACCGGATGCGGCCTGGCCAGCCGGGGCGAGGGCTGGGACGTCCTCCAACGCACGCTGCGCGGCTACGCCCGTCACCCAAACATCGGCGCCCTGGTGGTCCTCGGCCTGGGCTGCGAGGTGAACGCCGTCAGCGCGCTCATGGCCGACCTGGGCCTCGAGGGCGAGGTCCCGGTCGAGTCGTTCACGATCCAGGACGCGGGCGGGACGGCCGCCGCGATCGCCCGGGGCGAGACGTTGGTCCGCGGGATGGCTCACGACCTGTGCGGCACCGGCCGCGAAGAGGTCGGCGTCGAGCACCTCGTCCTCGGCCTGCAGTGCGGCGGATCGGACGCGTTCTCCGGCCTCACGGCCAACCCTGCCCTCGGGGTGGCGAGCGATCTGCTCGTCGCGGCGGGCGGGACCAGCGTGCTGGGCGAGACCCCTGAGGTGTACGGCGCCGAGCAGATGCTGGCAGAGCGAGCAGTCCGGCCCGAGATCGGCCAGGCGCTGCTCGACCGCATCGACTGGTGGGAGCAGTACACCACGTCACAGGGCACCACGCTGGACGGCAACCCGTCACCCGGTAACAAGGAGGGCGGCATCACCACCATTCTCGAGAAGTCGCTCGGCGCTGTCGCCAAGGGCGGCCACAGCCCGCTGGCCGCAGTCTGCGGGTACGCCGAGCCGATCCCGCGCCCCGGATTCGTCTTCATGGACACCCCCGGCTACGACCCGGTGTCGGTCACGGGCATGGTTGCCGGCGGCGCGAACCTCATCTGTTTCACCACCGGCCGAGGCTCGGTGTTCGGCAGTCGTCCGGTGCCGACCGTCAAGCTCGCCACCAACTCCAGTCTGGCCATGCGGATGGCAGGCGACATCGACCTCGACTGCTCGGGTGTCGTCGAGGAGGGTGTCTCGCTCGAGGAGATGGGCGCGCGCGTGTACGACCTCCTGCTCGACACGGCGTCCGGGCGACGGACGTTCAGCGAGGAACTCGGTCTGGGCGGCGAGGAGTTCGTCCCGTGGCAGCTCGGTGCGGTGCTGTGAAGATCGTCGCCGCAGATGTGCTCGTCACGAGCCCGGGCCGCAACTTCGTCACCCTGAAGGTGACCACCGAGGACGGGCTGACCGGCCTCGGCGATGCGACTCTCAACGGGCGAGAGCTGTCCGTTGCGTCCTACCTCGGAGACCACGTCGTCCCGCTGCTCCTCGGGCGCGACGCGCGAAACATCGAGGACACGTGGCAGTTCCTCTACCGATCCGCCTATTGGCGGCGCGGCCCGGTCACCATGTCCGCCATCTCGGCCGTCGACACGGCTCTGTGGGACCTCAAGGCCAAGGCTGCCGGGATGCCGCTCTACCAGCTGCTCGGCGGCGCGTCGCGGAAGGGGATCCTGGCCTACGGGCACGCTTCCGGGCAGGACCAACACCAGCTGTTCGACTCGATCCGCCACCACCTTGACGTGGGGTTCCGGGCCATCCGGGTCCAGACGTCAGTGCCCAGCCTCAACGCCGTCTACGGCGTCCCTGCAGCGCCCGCCAGCCGGGAAGGTGACGGCCACTACGAACCGGCCCAGCGCGGCTCGCTCCCGGCCGAAGAGGACTGGGACACAAGGGCTTACCTTCGACACATCCCGGGCGTGTTCGAGGCGGTCCGCAATGAGTTCGGCCCGGAGCTACCGCTCCTGCACGACGGCCACCACCGGATGACGCCCATAGAGGCCGCCCGACTGGGCAAGGCGCTGGAACCGTACGACCTCTTCTGGCTGGAGGACTGCACCCCCGCGGAGAACCAGGAGGCCCTGCGGCTGGTGCGTCAGCACACCATCACACCCCTGGCAATCGGGGAGGTGTTCAACACCGTCTGGGACTACCAGACCCTGATCCGCGAGCAGCTCATCGACTACGTCCGCTCGTCGGTGACCCACGCTGGCGGGATCACCCCGATGCGCAAGCTGGTCGACTTCGCCGCCCAGTACCAGGTCAAGTCGGGAATGCACGGGGCAACCGACATCTCCCCGGTCGGGATGGCGGCGGCGCTCCACCTCGACCTGGCCATCCACAACTTCGGCATCCAGGAGTACATGCCGCACAACGAGCGCACCAACGAGGTCTTCCGACAGACGTTCACGTTCCGGGATGGCTATCTCCACCCCGGCGACGAGCCAGGGCTCGGGGTCGAGCTCGACGAGAAGGCTGCGGCTGGGTTCCCCTATCAGACCGCCTACCTGCCCTTCAGCCGTCTCAGGGACGGGACGATCCATGACTGGTGACGGCCACCCGCTCTACGAGGTCGGTCCCGTCGTGCCGGTCGTCGTCGTCGACGACGCAGCAGACGCCGTGCCGCTGGCCCGTGCCCTGGCCGCCGGCGGGGTCCGCGTCATGGAGGTGACCCTCCGGACCCCGGCAGCGCTCGAGGCGATCGAGCGGGTGGCAGCGGAGGTACCCGACGTCCTCGTCGGGGCAGGAAGCGTCACCACGCCCGAGCACGTCGACGAGGTCATCGAGGTCGGTGCGTCGTTCATCGTCCTGCCCGGCTCGCCCCCCGGGCTGCTCGACGCGGCACTGGCCTCAGGGGTGCCGCTCCTGCCGGGAGCGAGCACGGTGACCGAGATGATGGCGCTCGCCGAGCGAGGGCTCCTGTTCATGAAGTTCTTTCCTGCCGCCGCAAGCGGGGGTGCGCCGTACCTCGCGTCCATCGCGGGGCCGTTGCCCGAGCTCCGCTTCTGTCCCACAGGGGGCGTGTCCGCGGACAACGCTGCGCAGTACCTTGCCCTGCCCAATGTTCCCTGTGTCGGTGGGTCATGGGTGGCGCCGCCGTCGGCGATGGCGGCGGGGGACTGGGGGCGCATCACGGGCCTGGCCCGCGCGGTGGCCGGCTTTCAGGCCGCCGGGTTGGTCGGGTCGGGATAGCCGTCCGGCCAGGCGGTGACGCACACGCGGTTGCCGGCACGGTCGGACAGGGTCCAGTGCTGAGCGGACTGGTCGACGACGGTGCCTCCAGCAGCGAGTGCGGCCTCGACCCGCGCGGCCACCCGCTCGCGCGCGACGGACACGTCCACGTGCATCGCGTGCCGCAGGGACTTGGCCGGGTCGAGCTCCTGGAGCCAGACCGTCGAGCTGTGCCCAAGCGGGTCCGTCCCGGCGTCGTCGGCAAGGGGCCGGTAGCCGAGGACTGCCCGCCAGAACGGCACGTCGATCGCTTGGGGCTGGGCGGCGATCGCGAACTGGACCTCCTGCACCGCGGCGCGGTCAGCACGGGCACCTTGCCCGCGGGCGACGGCCGAGACCGCCCGAGCCAGGTCGACGTGCCCCGGCTCGAGTCCCCAGAGGTCGCGGGTGAGCCGCACGGAGACGTGCCGGTCGGTGACGGTCAGGACGGACTGGGCCTCGTCGAGGCCCGGCACCTCGGCGATGGCTGCCGCGAGCTGCGCTGCCTCGCGGATCGATGCCGTGCGGAACGCTGCCGTCGGGCCGCCATGGAGCACGACCCAGTCAGCGACGCCGTCCGCGGTGACGAACGCCTTCCAGCCCGCCTCGCTCATCGCATGCCTCCCAGCGCTGCACCGTTGCGATGACCACGATGCCGTATGCCGCTGAGCTCAGTCACGTGCCTCCGTGGACCAATCGCTCTGGCGGCTCGTCAAGACCCTTCCAGGCCGATGGTCATAGGGTCGATGGATGACCAGCTTGGGTCGCGCAGAAGCCGAAGGCGAGGATGAGTTTCCCGTCGTTCGGCAGGTCGTCCTCGACTGCCCTCAGCCCCGGGTGCTCGCAGAGTTCTACCGCCAGCTGCTCGGCTACGCCTATCGTCCAGGTGACGAACCGCCTGCGCCGGGGGAGCCGGATCCGCGTGGCGAGGACTGGCTCGTGCTCCGTCCCAGTCCAGGCGACGCGGCGAGCGGTCGTGGCATCGCCTTCCAGGCGACCGACGACTATGTCCGCCCCGAATGGCGGCCCGAGGACGGCCGGAGTGACGCAGACGATGCATCCCGGCAGCGGCAGATGCTCCACCTCGACCTGACGGTGCCGGACGCCGCAGCACTGGCACGACAGCGCGATCGCGCACTCTCACTCGGCGCGACGATCCTCTATGACCGGTCCTCGGACCAGAACGAGCCTCTCTACGTCTTCGCCGATCCGGAAGGGCACCCGTTCTGCATCTTCGTCTGATGCCCCGGCGACGGTCACGACGTCGGCGACTCAGCGAAGGCCAATGCGTTCCCATCCGGGTCCGGGACCATGACATGGCGGACCCCGTTGGAGTAGGTCTCGACTGGTTCGTGGTCGATGCCCCCCGCGGCGAGGCGCTCGAGGATCGCATCCAGTCCGGAGACGCCGAAGGTGACCCGGCCTGCACCCGCATGGGCGGGATCCGGCTCGATGAAGAGCGTGGCGTGCTCGTCGATGTCCCAGAGGATCTCGTCCCCCGCTCGCAGATCCGGCGGTCGCCCGAAGAAGCGGGTGTACCAGTCAATGGCGGCGTGGAGCTCTGAGACCGGGACGCCAGCGATGAGGTGAGTGATCGAGCCCTGCATGCTGCTCCTCGTCGCAGGTCGGCCCGGGCGCCCCGTGGGACGCCCGGGCCGACGAGGTGGGTTGTGATCAGCCGCCGTTGACCTCGACGGTCATCTTGCCGGTGCTGTTGCTCTGCACCACCTTGATGGTGACGCCGGCCCCGGCGACCTTGACGCTACCCATGGGGTTGGCGGCGTCGTAGTAGCGGTTGGGGTCGCTGTCGTTGAAGGTGGTGACGGGCGCCTGCGCCGGAACGTCCAGCGTCGTCATGTCGGCCCCAGTCTCCCGGTGCAGAGAGATCGGATCGGTCCGCTCGACGCCGAAGGTCGCGTCGAACGACTGGATCCGGTTGCGGGCCACGGTGTCGTCACTCCACCTCAGCGCACCGGGCCGGGCGTCGATCGGCAGGATGCGGCCGGTCCCCGGGTGTGTCCTGGTGTTGTTGTTCGACACCGCAGTGTTCCAGTAGCTGATGAGCAGCCCGTCCTGGTAGGGGAAGTGCTCCACCCAGTTGGGCCTCGTCTCGAGCCAGCCGAAGTTGTACGGGCCGACCCTGAGGGTCGAGTCGTACCCGGCGTACTGCCGGTTCTCCGCGATGTAGTAGCGGTCGCGGCCGTTGGCGTCCTTGGGAAGGGTGACGATGAGCGCCTGGCCCTTCTTGTTGGCGTGCATCGACGGGCCGAGCATGAGGGTCGCCGCTTGGTCGTGGGCCACCGTCGCATAGTCGAGCCAGCCGAGCTGCAGCTTCTCCCACGCGCCCATGTGGTTGGGCGTCGTGCCGATCGTGTCCTCACCGTGGCCCATCCAGGAACCGGAGCTCATGAGGGTCCAGAACCCGGTGCCGTTCTCGCCGCCGCTCGTGTCGTAGAGGTCCGGCAGCCCGAGGTCGTGGGCGAACTCGTGCGCGAACACGCCGAGCCCGCCGTTCTCCGGCTCGGTCGTGTAGTCCCGGATCCAGAAGTCGGTGTTGCCGACCTGGACGCCGCCGTTGCGGTTCCAGGTGGGCCCGCCGGCCGCGCGCTGGCCCACCGACCAGCGGTGCGACCAGATGGTCCACTCCGGAGCGCCGGCTTCCTCGCCCTCCCCGGCGTGGACTGCCTGGAAGTGGTCGATGTAGCCGTCGGGCTCGTTGAAGATGCCGTTCCGGTTGTAGTCGTAGCGGTCCCACTGGTCGAACGACTGGAGGTACTGGGTGATCTCAGCGTCGGACTTGCCGCTCGCCTTCTGCTGGGCATACCAGGCGTTGGCGCCGTCCTGGATGAAGCGGGTCATGTCGGCCTGGCTCTCCGTCTGGCCGTAGCTCGCCTCGTTGAACGGCACGGTGACCCAGTCGGACGTGTCGCCATTGACGGTGTAGCGCCCGCTCGACATCTCGCGGTAGAGGCTCGTCATGGACTCGCCGCCGCCGTAGAACATGTCCTGGAAGTGGTCGCGACTGAAGTCCTCGACCCAGTACGTCGTGTCGTCCACCGAGCGGTCCGGCTCCGGAATCGCGTTGTGCACCGGTCCGGCCGGGGCTGTCGGGAAGCGCGGGTCGATCTGGTCGCCGAACTCGATGAGGAAGGTCAGGATGTTGTCGGTGGACTGCAGGCCGTACTGGGCCCACTGGCCCGGGGAGACCTGGACGGCCTTGCCCTTGCCCTTGGTCACAGGGGTGGCTTCGCCGTTGATGACCTTGGCGACGGCCTGCTCCATCAGGGCGCGTCGGGCGTCGCTCTGGTCGTCTGGGCGGTCATCGACCCGTTGGACGACGGTGTCTTCCGCGTCCGCGTCCGGGACCGCGTTGGCGGCTACGGAAGGGACTAGCGCGGTGGCCGCAGCGACTGCTGCGCCCAACAGAATTCGGGATCTGGTGTGCCGCATCTCAACTCCTCCGTCCTGCTCCGTTGCAGGACCTGTAACGTCAGTGCGCGCCCGGTTTGGAACGGACGCGGCCGCCTTTTTGGGGCAGTTGACCGGAGACTAGGACAAACCGCTGCGCAGTGCCCGCTGAAATCGCGCGAGTCGCGACGCGAACCGGGCGGTCAGACAGCGACGAGGTCCTCGGACTCGCCACTCTCCACGGCGGCCGACGACTCGTGGTGGCCCATGAGCCCCACCAGGGTCAGGACCGCGGCGATGAGGGCGCAGAGCCCGGCGAGCAGGAAGGCCGTGTTGTAGGCGCTGCCCAGGGACTCGAAGGCGAGCTGGTGGAGCTGTTCCGGCATGGGCACTGGGGGCAGGTCGGGACCTGCCCCGGGGACGACGGGCATCGAGTTGATCGCCATCGCGCCGCCCTCGTGTGCGATGCCACCCGCAATGTCGGAGTAGGGCGACTCGAGGCCTGAGGCGCCGATGGCCGGGCCGACCTTCTCGAGCATCCACTCGTTTGCCTTGCTGAAGGCAACCGCGCCGATGAGGACCGGGCCGAGCGCGAACCCGAAGTCGCGCAGCAGGTTCGTCGTGGCGCTGGCCATGCCCGAGAGCCGCACGGGGACCGTGTTGATCGCGACCGCGGTGATGGAGCCGACGGTGAGTGCGAAGCCGCAGCCCAGGATGAGCATGGGAGCGATGAAGCGGGTCCAGCTCATGTCGTGGACGTCGAAGGTCGAGGGCCAGAACCCGCCCATGGCCATCAGCGCGAAGCCGCCGGTGAGGATCCACTGCGCCGGCACATTGCGGATCAGGTGCGACACCACCGGCACGAGCACGAAGGCGGGGCCCTGGATGAACAGGAACAGCACCCCGATCACGAGGGCGTTCTGGTGCTGGATGGCCCCCAGCCAGATGCTCATCGAGAAGCAGGTCGCGAGGAAGGCGAACATGCCGATGACGGTGGCGATCGCAACCACCGCGTAGGCGCGGTTGGCGAACAGGTGCAGGTGCAGCAGTGGGGACTCGGTGCGCAGCTCGATGATGACGAAGGCGGCGAGCAGCAGCACTCCCGCCACGACGGCGGCGAGCACGGTGGGCGAGCCGAAGCCCGATTCGGAGCCCTGGGTGGCGGCATAGAGCACGGCGATGAGTCCGAGCGCAAGGGTCGCCTGACCGGGGAGGTCGAGCTTGCGGCCCTCGGGGGCCGAGGAGTCGGTCGCCGTGGCGGTGATGAGGATCGAAGCGATGGCGGCCACGATCACGACGACGTAGGCGCCGCGCCAGTTGCCGCTCGCGGCAAAGGCACCGCCCATCAGGGGCGAGATTGCCGCACCGATGGACAGGAAGCCGGCCCACATGGCGATCGCCTTGGCGCGGGCGTCGTTGTTCGGGGCGAGCGCGGCGATCATGGCGAGCGAGATGGGATAGAGGATCGCAGCGCCGAGCCCGGCCACGACCTGGCCCAGCCACATGACCTGGACCGCGGGGGCCACTGCGCAGATCAGGGAGCCCACCACCGTCAGACCCGCACCTGCCTGCAGAAGTCGCTTGCGACCGAACAGGTCACCGATCACGCCGGTGGTCAGCTCGAAGACCACCATCGGAATGGCGAAGGCGGCGGTGATCCACGTCAGCTGCGAGCCGGTGGTCTGGAACTCCTGCTGGAACGTGCCATTGAGGGCGCCGGGAAGCGAGTACGCGACTTGCGCCAACAAGACGGCGAACGAGCCGGCCACGACCGTCGCGGTGTAGCCGCGCGGGGGCAGGGGGATCTGGTTCATCGTTGAACTCCTGTGGATTGCGGGGGCCGCACGGTGGTTCCGGGTCCCGGGACAGCGTGGAGAGCTGCGAGGCCGGTCACCTGGACATGCAAGGTGACAGGTGGCTTGACTGCCTGTCAAGAGTTTGGACGATATGCAAGATAGCCGGAATGGCGGGACGCGGCGCGAAGGGCGACGGCGCCGTAGGGTTGGCCCCGTGGTGAGCCTCCGCGAAGCACAGAAGCAGATGACCCGCCGCTTGCTGCTCGATGCTGGACTCGAGCTGTTCAGCAGCAGGGGCTATGCCGCCACGACCGTGGACGACATCGCCACGGCGGCCGGCACCACCAGGGCGACCTTCTATGCCTACTTCCCCTCGCGCAGCGACCTGATGAGAGCACTGATCGACGAGCGGCTGAACGAGCGTCTCCAGCGGATCCGGTCAGCTCACCACGGGTCCACCGCCGAGGACCTCGTGGCAGCCGTCCGGGACGGCCGTAGGGAAGCCATGCTCAGCTGGCTCACACAGACCGCCGATCGCTGGCCGTCGATCCACTCGATCATCCGGATCGGCCGGGATGCGGCCGCGGTCGACCCCGAGCTGCGTGACCTCGTCGAACGCTGGCTCGCCGAGGCGATCGGCGACATCGAGGAGGGGCTCGCGCAAGCCAACCGGTTCCAGCCGCACCAGCGCCGCTTCCGGGGCGTCCTCGCCATGTCGCAGCTCGACTACGTGGCGCAGCACTGGGGCGAGGCGGACTGGAAGCTCAACCGCGAGCAGATGCTCGAGGAGCTCACCGACAGCTGGTGCGCGCTGCTGGGTTCCTGAGGATCACGGCTCGATGACCTGCTGACCGATGGGCGGCTCGCTGGCCGGGTGCTCGACGAGGGCCAGGACGCGACTCGACATGAACCGTGCGGTGCGTACGGGGGTGCCACCGCGGGTGACCTCGGCAACTTCAACAATCCCACGGCTTGTCGTGATCTCGACGCGGCGCCCGTTGCGCGTCGCCTCGATCTCGTAGATTCGCACCTCGCCTCCGGCATCGATGACGACCTCAACCCGATCACCTCGCACGCGTTCACGCTAACCGACGTGAGTCGCCCACGCAGTCTCGAGGGCGGCGGCGATGCGGGCGAAGTTCACGCGCTCCTGCTCCAACCGGAGCGAGGTCCCGAGGTCGTTGTCGCGCAGCACTCGGTAGGCCGCTGCCTCATCGGGCGTCAGCCGCTCGAGGACCGCACGTGACGGGGTCGGGTCAGTCGTCCACTGGCTCTCATGGGCTCGGAGGGTGTCGAGGTCCATGAGCACGCTGCGCACGTCCGGCAGCTGGCCACGCAGCCGGTCGAGGATGACGAAGCCGTCGGTGTCGAGGTCGCCCCAGTAGACGACGTCGCGGTCCAGCAGCCAGGGGATGCGTCCGAGCCGCAAGACGTCGAATCCGGCCCCGAAGAACGCCACGGCCCCGGGCACGAAGGGCAGGGCGAGGAAGGTCACTTCGTTCTCGACGATGATGACGCGTCGAACCGGCAGCGCGATGCGCGCCAGCTCGTCCACCCGGACCACCGCATCGGTGATCGCGCCAAAGAGGGGAGTCCTGTCGAGGGACCGGACCCGCGTCATCGCAGGCTTGTCGCTGAAGCCGTAACGTCGCGCGAAGTCCCTTCCGGGCGAGCGTGATTCGTCAGCAGCCCCCGGGAGGACGACGTCGAGCAGCTCGGCGAGGAGAGTCCGGTTGCCCTCGATGAACTTCGTGTCCACCCCGGGGACGTCGATCTGGCGGAGGTAGGCCGCTGTCCCTACGCTCGAGCCCAGCCACAGGACCGTCGCCGTGACCTTTGGCCACGCCGCCTGATGCCTGAGCGCCCGCAGGGGATGCGCGGCCACCCAGGCTGCTATCGCCGGATGGGCAGACTCCGAGGCGGCGTGCAGTCCAGCGAGGGCCGACACCTCGTTCGCCACGCCCAGCAGCCGCCACACCTGCTCGGGCCGGTCGAACCACGCGGCCGCGGGCACGGCGTTCGCGCCGACGAGTCGTCCCCCGACACGCCGCTCCTCGAGCCGGAACACGGGGGAGCGCCCACGGCCGGCGGCTTGGTGGAGCTGCACCGCCCACTCCTGGACGGCACCGAAGTCGCTGGCGAGCTCGCGGGCAGTCGGTATCGCTAGAGGCACACGGATCGCCTCCCAGGACCCGTTCCCAACGACCGTCGCAAGCAGCTCGCCGCGGTCCCACCGCCGTTGGAGGGCCGCCCGGACGTCGTCGACCGTCGACCATCGTCGGCTCGCCGCTGTCGGCGGGACAGGACGGCGGGCGCCGCTCATGACTGGCGCCCACCGGCCCGAGTCAGCGCCGCGCCGGCGCGCTCCTGCTGGTACTCCTCGATCGTCAGGTTGTGCAGCCGCGACGAGCGGCCGCCGGGGTTGTCGACGAACCCGACGCGCCGAACGAAGGGCTCGATGGTGTGCACCTTCTGGAGTGGCGTCACAACGAGCAGCTGCAGGCCGAGCCGGGCGAAGAGCCGGAGGGCGAAGCGAGTCGACTCGTCGGAACCGCGGCCGAAGGCCTCGTCGATGACCGCGAACCGGAACGTCCGGCCGGAGCCACCTGGCGCATCGAGCCGGAACTGGTAGGCAAGCGACGCGGCGAGGATCGTGTAGGCGAGCTTTTCCTTCTGGCCACCGGACTTGCCGTCGGAGTCGGCATAGGTCTCGTGCTCCTGGTCGGTCTCGCGCCACCGCTCAGATGCGTTGAAGACGAACCAGTTGCGCACGTCGGTCACGCGAGCGGTCCACTGCCGGTCGTGCTCGGCGAAGCCCTCGCGTCCCGTGAAGCGGGCGACCAGCTCGCGCACCTGCTCGAACTTCTCCTCCGAGTACAGGTCGTCTGCGACGCCGCCCAACAGGGCTCCCTCGGTGCAGGCCCGGAGCTGCGCCCGGAACTCCCGGACCTCGGTGAGCGGGGTGGGCACGGCGTCGAGCCGGATGAACCGGTCGGTGTTGTAGTCGATGTCGCGCAGTGACGCGTTGATGACCCTGATGCGCTCGGTGATCTCCTTCGACTGCTGGGTCAGCCGAGTCTGGAAGCCGGCGATCTCGCGGATCGTGTTCTGGTTGAGGTACCGCTTGAAGTCCGCCTCGAAGCGCGGCAGGTCGTCCCGGGCAACGCGATCGCGGAACTCCCGGAACTCTGAGGCGGCCTCGATGCTGGCGTCCAGGTCGGTCGTCTCCGCGGGGTAGTCCCGCCGGAAGGCGTCCATGGCGCGCTCCGTCCGCGACGTGCCGCTGCTCAGCCGACGCGCCAACGTCGCGGACTGGTCGACGAGCTCGGTTCGTAGCTCCTCAACGACACCGGCGATGTCGTCGACCCGCCCGACACCACGGCCACGCAGGACGGCCGCGGCGCTTTCCATGGCAGGGGCATCGGCGTCGGACAGCGACTCGAGAGTCGCGGTGTTCCGCGCCAGTTGTGCGTCCAGGTCCCGGAGCCGTCCCTCGAGTCCGCCGATGGCGCGATCGTGCTCAGTTCGGCGCTGCTCGGCTCTGGTGAGCTCGGCCTCGACGTCCTCCATCCGTGCCTCGATCGCGGCGAGCTCGCGAGACGCCTCGATGAGCAGTCCGAGCTCGCGCTCGACCTCTTGGAGCGCCCGAGCGCTGGCCCACCAGTCGACCTCACGAACGTCGTCGACGACCAATGCCCTGGTCAGCGCCTCACGCCGCGACTGAAGCTCGCGCTGCCCTGTCTCGGCGGCGCGGATGGCGTCGTCGACCCGGTTGAGCTCCTCCTGCACGCGGGCTCCGCGCTCGAGGAGGGCGTCCTGCTTCGTCTTGTTGTCCCAACCGAGGACGTACGTCGACCGGTCGCCGACCTGACGACGGTCGTCCTTCTCGTGACGGCTGCCGGACTTGACCTGGCCACGAACCGTGACGGCGCGGCTCACCCGCCGGAAGTCCTCCATGGTCTCGACGCACTCGTGCGCGGCCCGCGCGGCGAGCTCCGCCCCGAGCCAAGCGGCATACGGCCCTTGGCGCAGCTCGAGCTTTGCGGCCAGTGTGCCGCTCACGGGTGTCGCGGGCACGTGGCGCTCGTCGACGCGGACCCGGTGGTAGACGAGGCGGGTGCCCAGGTGGTGGCTGTCGACCCAAGCCGCGACCCGGGCGTAGTCGTCGTCACCGACGATGACGGACAGCGCGAAGCCGCGCAGCACGCGCTCGGCCGCCCCACGCCATCGATCCTCCCCGGCGTGAACCTGGATCAGCTCGCCGACGAACGGCAACCGATCCTCCGCGACGCCCGTCTCGCCGCACAGCCGTTCACGCAGGGCGAGCAGCTCGCGCGGAATGCTCGAACGACGCTGGGAGAGGCTGATCAGCTCGGCGCGGATCTCGTCGGACTCTTCGCGGAGGCGATGCTTGGCGACCGCCTTCTCCGTCAGCTCGCCCGCCACTCGGTGCAGCCCGTCCTCGACCGCCGACTGCGCCTCGAGAGCCTCGGCGCGCACCCGCCCGAACTGGTCCGGGTCGGCCAGCCGCACCAGTCCCGCCGCGGCCAGGTCGTCCCCCCACGCGCGGTGCCGCTTGGCGCGGACCTCCTTGTCGGCCGTATGCCGCTGACGGGCCTCCTCGAGGGCGCCGACCCTTCCGCCGGCGTGGCCTGCTCGGGCGTCGCGCAGCCCTTGCTGCTCTGCGCGCATTGTGTCTACGTCGTGCTGGGCAGTCGCGTGCGCGTGACGCTCGGCCGCGAGCCCCTCGTCCGTGCTTGCCACGTCCTCGGCGAGCAGCTCGAGCGTGACGGTGGCGGCGGCATACCGGAGCGCTTGTTGGGCGGCGGTCGCCTCGGTGAGGTCTGCCCGCAGCCGGTCGACCTCGTCGCAGCCGGCGACAATGGGGTCGAGCATGCCGAGCTGGGTGCGCGCCTTGATGACGGCGTCATGGGCGGCGGTGAGGTCCTCGAAGTGGGCGATGAGCTTGCGGACGTCGGCCGCGGCGTCGAAGGGCTCGAGCATGTGGGCACGGACGAAGTCGGTGAGGTTGCCGACGGACTTCATCGAGACGGTCTGGTGGAACAGCTCCATCGCTTGGCTCGACGGGATGCCCAGGGCCCGGCGGAAGGCGCGCTCGTAGTCGGGGAAGCTGTTGTGCGGTGTGATGCCAGCCCCTCTGAGCCGCTTCTTCAGGGCGGTCACGTCGGTGCCGAAGTCGCTGAGGTCCCTGACGATGCCGAGCTCGCGGTCGGAGACGACGTAGAACCGGTTGGGCTGCCCGGCGTGGTCGTCGGGCAGCCAGAAGACCTGGGCCAGAGTGACGGCCGAGCCGAGCCGCTCGTTGCGGAAGACTGCGAGAATGGCCGAGTGCGACGTGTGGTCGCGGAGACCGACGGGCCGTGACACGCCGGTCGTCTCACTGCGCTCGGACTTCCAGTAGCCGAGGACGTAGGAGCGGAGGCTGCGCTCGCGCGTCTCCGCACCGGCCGCCTTGTTGTAGGAGATCCGGTTGGCGGGCAGGAGCAAGGTGGTGATGGCGTCGACGAGGGTGGACTTGCCCGACCCGATGTCGCCGGTGAGCAGGGACGTGTGCCCGTCGAGGTCGAATCGCCACACGGCCCGGTCGAAGGTGCCCCAGCCGAGGACCTCGACGTGGTCGAGGCGGTAGCCAGCCGGCCCGAGCTGGTCGTCGAGTGGCAGCTCATCCATGTGCAGGCTCCTCGTCGTCGACGGTGGTCGCCCCTCGTTCGACCGTGGCGAGGTACTCGCGAAGTCGCTCGTCGAACTCGCTGAGCCACTGCGCGTCGACGTAGGCCTTGAGGATCCGGCGGACCTCATAGGTGCGCTCCTGCCCGGTGACCTTACGGAGGAACCCGAGTGCCTCGACCTTGGTCAGGAGCGCGTCGACCTCGCTGGTGAGCCGGACCTCGTTGGTGCTCTGCGGCACATGGACCCGCAGCAGCTCGGCAATGTGGTCACGAGTGAGGATGAGCCGGGGGTCGCTGCTGCTCGCGTCGAACTCGGCGAGGCGCTTGCGCAGCAGGGCGAGCAACAGGCTGACCCGGAAGGACAGCCGGTGGCGCGGGACGAGCCGGGGAATGTCGACGTCGTCGTAGTCCACCTGCCGCAGATGGGCGTAGCCCTCGGCGTCGTCGATGACGAGCGCGAGCCCCATGATGGCCATGTGGTCCTTGACTCGTGCCTGGTGCCGGCGCAGGAGCGACCAGAGGGCTGGGTTGTCGGCCTGGTAGACGACGCCGCGCAGGAGCGGGATGATGACTCGCGACAGATCGAGCGCGTCGTCGGGGAGCCCCGCAGCGGGGGCGGCGAGAGTGGTCATGGCAGGTCCTTCGCGGGCGACTGGTCGTGTCGGACGTAGAGGAGCGTCGGGACGTCAGCCTCGCGTCTGGTCTCGTCATCAGCCAGCCACTCGACGCGCTGGCGCGCCTCGTCGTCGATGACGAGGTCGATGCCGTCCTCGGTGAGGGCGAAGTAGGCCATGAGCTCGGCCAGGCCCTGCTCGGGAGGGTGCTCGTCGACGAGGTCTCCGAGGCTGACCTGGGCGCGATGCCGCAGTGCCGCGCGGATCTGGCTGACGATGCGCTGGTGGTCGACATGGTCGACGGTGAACAGGGCAGCGGTCTCGGCTGAGTCGGCCGCCTCGCTCACCGTGCTGTCGATCCGTGGAGGCGCCGGCGGCACGTAGAGCGGGCGCTCGAACGGCAGGGCGACCTCGGGGCGGGTGGCATCGAGCTCCATGACGAGGTCGGGCCGGGCATCGCGCAAGGCAACGGAGGCGCTCTCGATCCCCCGGAGCAGCTCGATGACGCGCCGGTTCTCGAGCCAGACCGTGTCGTCGAGGAAGCGGCGGAGCTGGTCGGACAGGGTGCGCACGGTCGCCTGGGTGCGGTCGGCGGCGGTGAGCCAGTCGCGGTCGATGCGGCGCACGCGCTCGTCGGCGACGATCGACTCGAGCCGGTGCACCTCGTCGAGCAGGTGTCCCAGCTCCTCCTGCCGCTCGGCGGACAGGAGGAAGTCGTAGAACGCCTGGAAGCTGCGGCCCTGGTCGGACTCGGAGATCGCGTTGCGGTCGCCGAGGAGCTGGTCGAGCAGCTCGCCCTTGGACCTGTCCCAGCCGGCGATGGTCTCGCGCATCTGCCGGTCGAGCGCCCGGAACTTGACCTCGACCTCACGGAAGTCCGCGAGCAGCTCCCGTGCCGTGCTAGCGAACTGCTGGTAGCGGTCGCGCTGTGCCGTCGGGTCGAGGACGTCGATCTCACCTGCCTCCGCCCGGGCGATCTGCTCGTCGAGGCGGGACCGCTCAGCGCGAAGGTGCTCGAGCCGGCGCTCCGGGTCGGTGTCACTGCCCTGGACGATCTGCTGCAGCAGGCCGACGAGCGTGTGCAGCCGCGACTCGGTGCCGACGAAGGCCCGCTCCTGCAGCGTCCCGACCCAGGCCACGGCCTTCTCCAGCGACGGTGTCGCATCGACGTGGGGCTCGTCGCTGCCCTCGAGGTAGTACAGGCGCAACCAGCCGGACTCGGGACTTGCCCAGTCGGTGACGTACGCGGCGGCCGACTTCGGGTAGGCGTCCTCGCCGAGCTGCTCCCGTAGTGCGTAGAGCTCGTCATCGAGGCGACTGACCAGCTCGCGCTGGGTCAGCACCCGGACGTTGTCCTCGACGAAGGTCCGGCCGAGGAAGCCGATGACGAGCGCCGCATTGACAGCGCGTAGCAGCCGCCACGCCGGATGTCGGTCGCGCAGCAGGCTCAGCTCGTCATGGGACAGCACCAAACCCCCTTCCGGTCCGAGAGCATAGGTGAGCCCGCCGACAGCGGGCGGGCGTCTCGCGTCTACGCGTCGGTGATGGGGTGGCCCGTGGTCTGGGCCCAGATGCCGCTCATCTCCTCGAGTGCCTGCAGCGTGATCTGGCGCATCGCCTCTCGCGCCAGAACCTCATCGCGGCGGTGGATGGCCTGGGCGACGTCCGCGTGCAGGGTCAAGGCCTCGTCGTCCGGGTGGCCGGGCATCAGACCGTACTCATGTCGCCCGCTGAGGACCTCGCCGACCAGCTCGCTCAGCTTGAGGAACATCTCGTTGCCCGAGCCGGCCAGGACCAGATGGTGGAACTCGACGTCCAGGGCGAGGAACGTCTCGAGGTCGCCCTCCTTGCCGGCCGTCCACATCTTCGCCGCCAGGCCGACGAGAGCGCTGCCCTCGGAGAGGTTCGCTCGCTTCGCCGCGAGCCGGGCCGCCTCCGGCTCGATGGCGACACGCAGCTCGGTCAGCGACCGCAGTTGGGCGCCACGGGCGTCCGAGGCAAGACGCCAGCGAATCACCTGCGGGTCGAAGACGTTCCACGCCGTGGTGGGCCGGATCACCGTGCCCACCCGGCGCCGGGACTCGACCAGGCCCATCGAGGACAGGACCCGCAGGCACTCACGGATGACCGGCCGAGACACCGAGTACGTGGCCATGAGGTCATCGATGTAGAGCAGGGTGCCGACCTCGAGCCTGCCGCCAGCGATAGCGGTGCCAAGGGCGTCCACCACGTGCGCATGGAGGCCGGTCCCAAGGGGACGGACAGCGCTGTTGGGGGGCCGCTCGGCCTCGCTGCTCATGGATAGAGCATACTCAAGGGCGGCTCATCCCTGTTCAAACCCTAGTTAATGCCCTAATGTCCCCACATTAGGCGGACTTATTTTCGCCACAGATCGACAGAAATCGGAGACCGCAGTGTTGCGTCACTCAGTAATAGGTACATCTCTGGCCGTGGTGGCAGCCCTCGGCCTCGCCGCGTGTTCTGGTGGCGGCGACGGGGATGGCAGCGCGGCGTCACAGACCGTGCGTGTCACGCTCGCGAACCACGTGTGGACCGACAACATCAAGAAGGCCATTCCCGAGTTCGAGAAGCAGAGCGGCCTCAAGGTCGAGGTCACCCAGCTGGGCGAGGACCAGCTGTCCGACCAGTACAACGTCAAGCTCAACGCCGGCACCAACGAGATCGACGTCATGATGTACCGCCCACTCCAGGAGGGCAGGCTCTTCGCCAAGAACGGCTACCTCGCCGACCTCACGGAGAAGACCAAGGCCAACACGGACTGGAACTGGTCCGACTTCCAGGCAGGCCCGGTGGCCGCGACGACGGATGACGACAAGGTCGTCGGCGTCCCGATCATCACGGAGCAGGAGGTCCTCTACTACCGCAAGGACCTGCTGGAGAAGGCCGGCATCGCAGCGCCGCCCAAGACGCTCGACGAGCTCCAGGCAGCCGCCAAGAAGATCAAGGAAGAGAACCCGGGCATGGCCGGATTCGTCGCGCGGACCGGGAAGTCCACTGCGGTCACCCAGTTCTCGAGCTTCCTCTACGCCTTCGGTGGCAGCTGGGTCGACGACTCCGGGAAGGCGTCGGTCAACACGCCCGAGGCGAAAGAGGCGTATGCCTACTACGGCGGCCTGATCAAGGACTACGGGCCCGCGAACGTCAGCACTGACATGAGCTGGCCCGAGGCGATGGCCATCTTCACCCAAGGCCAGTCCGCCTTCTACACCGAAGCGAGCTCGCTGTACAAGAACGCCACCGACCCGGCCAAGTCCAAGGTGGCCGACACGGTGGGCTTCGCTCCCTTCCCCGCGGGGCCCGCGGGCTCGAAGCCGTACAGCATCCCCTCGTGGGCGCTCGGCGTCAACGAAGCCTCGGACAACCAGGACAATGCGTGGAAGTTCATCGAGTGGGCGACCAGCCAGTCCCAGACCCTGGCCAACCAGCAGGCCGGCGTGCCCGGGCCGCGCACGTCAGTATGGGCCAACCCCGAGGCTGTCTCCAGCTACCCGAAGGACCTCGTCGCGGCCATGGAGGAGGGTGGCAAGGACGCCGTCCCCTACGACCGTCCGGTCGTCGTGAAGGTGGCCCAGGCGCGTGAGATCGTCGGTCAGCCGATCGTCGACGCGATCACCGGGCAGGACTCAGCTGCCTCCGCAGACGCGGCGAACACCGCCTTCCAGAAGTTCCTGGACGAGGAGAAGTAGGCCGCACCTTCCTCGGGTGGCCGGGCCCCAGACGGCGTCGACCGTTGACGCCACTGGCCCGGCCACTCGCACGGAACCACTGCACAGGAGCTGTCATCATGACCGCACAGATGCTGTCCTCGGGCACCACCGGCTGGGTCCGTTGGGCGAACACCCACCGCAAGTGGCTGTTCGCGAGCCCCGCGATGATCTTCGTCGCCGTCCTCATCATCTTCCCGCTCGGCTGGACCGTCTATCTCAGCCTCACGGACGCTGAGGGCTCCGTCAGAGCGGCGAAGGAGTTCGTCGGCTTCGCCAACTTCGCCGAGGTGCTGACCGACACCGACCGGTTCTGGCCGGCCGTCTGGCGCACCATCACGTTCACCGGTGTCGTTCTCTTCTTCGAGGTCGTGCTGGGCATGGCGATCGCGCTGCTCCTGTGGCGACCGTTCCGAGGCGAGAAGTGGGTTCGCGTCGCCATCCTCATGCCGCTCGTCGCCACGCCGGTGGCGGTCGGCATGATGTGGCGCCTCATCTTCGATCCGAACATCGGCCTCGCCAACACGATCCTCGGGTGGTTCGGGATCCCGCCGCAGCCGTGGCTCGCCGGTGAGTCGACCGCCCTGCCGACGACGATGTTCATCGACATCTGGCAGTGGACTCCGATGGTCGTGCTCATCCTGCTCGCCGGCCTCACGTCATTGTCCGACGAGCCCCAGGAGGCGGGCCTCATCGACGGCGCGAGCGCATGGCAACGGTTCCGCTTCATCACCCTCCCGCTGCTCAAGCCCACGCTCATCGTCGCGATCTTGCTCCGCGGGATCGATGCACTGAAGACGTTCGACATCCTCTATGCCACCAAGGGCAAGGGCGGCGGCTCGTTCCACGAGGTCGAGACCCTCAACGTCTACGCCTACGGCTTGAGCTTCGACTACAACGAGTACGGCATCTCCTCCACCGTGCTCATCATCTTCTTCCTCATCATCGTCGGCTCCATGTGGGCGCTCACCTCGCGGCGAAAGGAGGTGAGCTGATGCGCCTCTCCACCCCCTTCAGGGTCTTCCGTCTCGTCGCACTCGTGCTCGTCCTCGTGGGCCTGCTCGCTCCGCTGCTCTGGATGGTGGCAGCCTCGTTCAAGACGAACGTGGACATCTACGACCCGGGCAAGGCGGTCGTGTTCAGCCCGACGACGGCGAACTACACGACGGTTCTCAAGCAGGCCAACTACGTGCAGTTCATCGTCAACAGCCTCTGGGTCGCCCTCGCGTCGACGGCCCTGTCCCTGGTCCTCGGAGTGCCGGCCGCCTACTCGATGGCCCGGTTCACCATGAAGCGGTCGGCGCTCGTCGTCCTCATGGCGCGTGTCATCCCCGGCGTCTCCCTGCTGGTGCCGTGGTACTACGTCTTCTCGAACCTGCGCATGGTCGGCGGCTACTCGGTGCTCATCCTCAGCCACATGTTCGTCGCACTCCCACTCATCGTCTACATCATGATGGGGTACTTCGAGGGACTCCCGGACGAGTTGGAGGAGGCCGGCCTCGTCGACGGCCTGACCCCGATCGGAGCCTTCCGGAGGATCACGCTGCCCCTGTCCCTACCGGGCATAGCGACCGCAGGCATCCTTTCCTTCATCTTCTCGTGGAACAACTTCATGTTCGCGCTCGTGCTCTCCGGGGCCCAGACCAAGACCCTCCCCGTGGCGATCTTCGACTTCGTCGGCTACGCGAGCATCGACTGGGGCGGGCTGATGGCCGCGTCGACTGTTGTCACAGTCCCGATCATGGTCATCGCGCTCTTCGCGCAGAAGTACGTCGTCTCCGGCCTCACAGCCGGCGCAACCAAGGGCTGATTGCAGATGACCACCATCACGAGGGTCGAGACCTTCCTCGTCGCACCGCGCTGGCTCTTCGTACGGATCGAGACCGAGAGCGGGATAGTCGGCTGGGGCGAGGGGACCTGCGAAGGGCGCTCCGAGACGGTCCGCACTGCCATCGAACAGCTGTCCGAGATCGTTGTCGGGCAGGACGCGCTCCGCATTGAGGACCACTGGCAGGTGATGACGAAGGGCTCGTTCTATCGAGGCGGACCGATCCTCGCCAGCGCCGTCTCCGGCATTGACCAAGCGCTCTGGGACATCGCCGGCAAGCACTTCGGCGCGCCCGTGCACCAACTGCTCGGTGGACCCGTCCGTGACCGGATCAGGATGTACGGCTGGGTCGGCGGTGACGAGCCGGCAGAGGTGGCCGACCACATCCGCGAGCAGGTCGAGGCAGGCCTGACGGCAGTGAAGATGAACGCCAGCGGCCGGATGAGCCCCCTCGGCTCGGTCGCCGAGATCGACGGAGTCGTGCGCCGCGTCGAAGCCGCCCGCGAGGTCCTCGGTGCGGACCGGGACGTGGCCGTCGACTTCCACGGCCGGTTCAGTCTGGCGACCGCCAAACGCGTCGCTCCGCTCCTCGAGCCGTACCGGCCGTTCTTCCTCGAGGAGCCCGTCGTCCCAGAGAACTCGCATCTCATCGGCGACTTCGTCCGGTCCACGTCCACGCCGGTGTCGACCGGCGAGCGGCTCTTCAGCCGCCAGGAGTTCCTGCCGGTCCTCCAGGCCGGCATCGCCGTGGCCCAACCGGATCTGTCCCACGCCGGCGGGATCACCGAGACGCGCAAGATCGCGTCGCTCGCCGAGACCTTCGACGCGCTCCTCGCTCCCCATTGTCCGCTCGGTCCCATCGCGCTCGCGGCCTGCCTCCAGGTCGGGTTCGCGACGCCGAACCACCTCATCCAGGAGCAGAGCATCGGCATCCACTACAACCAGGGGGCCGAGGTGCTCGACTACGTTCTCGACGCGGCGCCTCTCGAGTTCGTCGATGGCCACATCGAGAGGTTCACCGGTCCCGGGCTTGGCATCCAGGTCGACGAGGCCGCGGTCCGGGCGGCCGATCGGAAGGGCCACGCCTGGCGGGGACCCGTCTGGCGCCACCCCGACGGCTCGTTCGCGGAGTGGTGAGCGGCATGACCGATGACGCCTTCCTCGCCGACCTCACGCAGGCTCGCGTGATCGCTATCGTGCGCGGCGCGGACGCCGCAGCCGCCGAGGCCGCGGGCGCCGTGCTGCTCGAGGCGGGGTTCCGGTTCGTCGAGATCGCGTTGACCACACCCGATGCCCTCGGCGTCATCGAGCGGTTGCGCCCTCAGGCCCAACCGGGCGTCCGGCTCGGTGCGGGGACGGTGGTGACGCGGCCTGACGTCGCGGACGTCGTCGCAGCCGGTGGCCAGTTCATCGTCACGCCCGCGGTCACGGACTCCGTGGAAGCGGCGGCATCGCGCTCACTGCCCTCCGTGGTCGGAGCACTGTCTCCGACGGAAATCCTGTCGGCCCGCGCGCGGGGTGCCACCGTGGTCAAGCTCTTTCCGGCCTCGGTCGGCGGTCCGCGGTACGTGCGCGCGATCCGTGACCCGTTCCCCGACATTCCCCTGCTCGCCGTCGGCGGCGTCGACCTGGTCGCGGCCAAGGAGTACCTCCGCGCGGGGGCCGTCGGGGTCGGAGTCGGTGGCCCCCTCGTCGGTGACGCCGCTTCCGGTGGGGACCTCAAGGCCCTTCGGGGGCGGGCCCACGCCTTCGTCGCGCTCAGCGACCCGGGCGGGGCCTGATGGCGAGGGAGCGCCTCGACGTGCTGACGTTCGGTGAGGCGCTGGTCTCCTTCCGCTCTGCCGGTCCGGCCGCGCTCGGATCGCCGATGGTGCCAGGTCTGGCCGGGGCGGAATCCAACGTGGCCATCGCGCTCGCCAGACTCGGCCACCGGGCAGCCTGGGTGGGCCGGCTGGGTGCCGATCTTTTCGGCGACCTCGCCCTTCGCGAGCTGCGTGCGGAGGATGTCGACGTCCGGCATGTCGTCAGGGAGACTGGGACCCCCCGCGGCGCCCCGACCGGCCTGATGTTCCTCGAGCACCGGACGGCCGACGTCTCCCGGGTGGAGTACCGCCGGGCAGGGTCGGCCGGATCCCGCTTGGAGGTCGCCGATCTCCTTCCGGCGCTGGCCGAGCCGCCGCGGCTGCTGCACTGGACGGGGATCACGCCGGCTCTGTCCCCGGCCGCCCGAGATGCCTGTGAGGCGGCGATCCGGTCCGCCGCCGAGGCAGGCTCGCACATCTCCCTCGACGTCAACTACCGATCCAACCTGTGGAGCCGCGACGCGGCGAGCACCGTGTTGCGTGACCTCGTGGTGCACGCTGACCTCGTCGTCGCATCAGAGGATGAGCTGGATCTCCTCGCGGACGGTGATGAAGCGGCCGCGGTCCGGGCCCTGCTCGACCTGGGGGTCGACCGTGTTGCCGTGAAGCGCGGTGCAGCCGGAGCCTCTCTCTGGACCGCAGCGGAGCGGATCGACTGCCCCGCCCTGCAGGTCACCGCCATCGACACCGTCGGCGCCGGGGACGCGTTCTGCGCCGGGTTCCTCTCAGGCTGGCTCGATGGGCTGGACGATGCCGAGTGCCTGGCCCGTGCCGTCCTGGTCGGCGGCTACTCAGTGAGCACGGTGGGGGACTGGGAGGGGTTGCCGCGACGGGCCGAGCTCGGCCTGCTCGGTACCGTGAGGCCAGGCGACACGCTCCGATAATCGCCGATGGGGCACACGGGAAGGTCAACGCCGTCCGCCGACAATCGAGCCCCGGCGCAGTTGTCCCGCGATCTCAGTCCGAACCACGTCGACGATCGCGCCGGGGCTCAGTAGTCGGAGGGGGGACGAACGCCTCTGGTTGTGAGTCGCAGACCGGCGTTGGGTGGGGGCCCAGAGCAACAGCGAGCGACGAGGCGTGAGCGACATGAACGGCGCAGCACCAGCACGACCACCGGACTCCCACACGAGGCCTTGGCTCGGTCTCCGGCGAAGGCCGGGCCGGCTCGCCCTGCTGGTCTTCCGGCTGCCGCTGCCGCTGTACCGCTTCGGCTTCGGCTGGGTCCTGGGACACACGTTCCTCCAGCTGACCCACGTCGGGCGCAGGACCGGGAACCCCCACGAGGCCGTCGCCATGGTGTTGGCGTATGACAGGAGCAGCCGTGAGGCGGTGATCTGTGCCGTGTGGGGTCCGCGGACCGACTGGGTCAGGAACCTCGTCGCCCGCAAGGCCCTGCGCGTCCAGATCGGGAGGGAGGCGTTCGTTCCACAGCACCGGTTCCTCAGCGAGGACGAGGCGATCGCCGTGGGCGAGGCCTTCCGCCGACGGCACCCGTGGCGGCTGCGGCTCATCGGACGGGTGCTCGGGCTCGACGACCTCCGCTCGGGCGCCGCCATCCGGGAGTTCGTGCGCACCAGGCCGTTCGTGGCGCTGCGCCCGGATCGGACGACCGACCCCCACCCAGGGCCGGTCTAGAGCTCCCGGACCACCCGGGCCGGCGACCCCACCGCGAGCACGCGGGAGGGCAGGTCGCGGGTCACGACCGACCCGGCTCCGACCACCGTGTCCGCACCGATGCTGACACCGGGGCACACGATGACGCCGCCGCCGAGCCAGACGTTGTCACCGATGACGATCGGCTCCGCGGCCTCCCACTTGTCCCTGCGCGAACCGGGCTCGAGGGGGTGGGTCGCGGTCAGCAGCTGCACGTTCGGGCCGATCTGCACGTCGTCCCCGATGGTCACCGTCGCCACGTCGAGCAGGACCAGCCCCCAGTTGACGAAGGTCCGGGCCCCGATCGACGTCTGGTAGCCGTAGTCGCACTGCAGGGGAGGGCGGATCTCGCTGCCCTCGCCGAACCCGCCGAGCAGCTCCGTCACGAGGGCCCGCTGCCGCTCGTGGTCGGTCGGGTCGGACGTGTTGATGAGATGCGCCAGCCGTTGCGCCCGCTCGGAGTCGCGGGCCAAAGCCGGGTCGTCCGCGATGTACGGCTCGCCGGCCAGCATCCGCTCGTACATGCTCTTCTCGGCACTCACTCGACGACCCTAGCCAGGACGTCGCTCGGGATCGGGACGGCGCACGCTCCGCCCTCGGCCCGATGACCTAGGTTTGAGCTATGCGAGTGACTCACCTGGGACACGCCTGCCTGCTGGTCGAGATGGCAGACCGGCGCATCCTCGTCGACCCCGGCACCTTCTCCTCCGGCTTCGAGGACCTGACCGACCTCGACGCGATCCTCGTCACGCACAACCATCCCGACCACTTCGACCCCGAGCCCGCCGCACGCCTGATCCGTGCGAATCCCCGGGCGACCGTCCACACCGACCCGTTGACGGCGGAGAAGCTGGGGGCCGAAGGCCTTCAGGCCGCGCCGACGCGGCGGGACGAGCAGTTCTCGCTGGGCGACGTCACGGTCACCCCGGTGGGGGAGCTGCACGCCTTCAACAACGACCAGGTGCCGCAGATCCCCAACGTCGGCCTGGTCCTGCGCGCTGACGGTGAGCCGACCCTCTTCCACCCGGGCGATGCCTACGACGCCGAGCCGGGTGAGGTCGACGTCTTGGCCCACCCGCTGAATGCGCCGTGGTGCGCCAGCCGCGACTCGATCGGCTTCGTGGCGCGCATCGCGCCCAAGGCCTTCGTGCCGATCCACGACGCGCTCCTCTCCGAGAAGGGCAAGCAGATGTACTGCACCCACATCGAGTCGTTCTCGGGAGTCGATGGCCTGACCCTGCGCTACCTGGCCGACGGCGAGTCCGGCGAGTTCCGGTGACTCCAGCGCCGACCACGACGCACGTCGAACGACTCGGGGAGAGATGACAGAACACGTGGACCTGCCGGCGCCGCACGGCGCGCCGGTCACCGGACCGGCCATCGCCATCCGTGGCCTCGGCAAACGCTTCGGCGACGTCGTCGCCGTCAAGGGGATCGACCTCGACGTCCCGCGTGGGTCCTTCTTCGGCCTCGTCGGTCCGAACGGCGCGGGCAAGACGACCACCCTGTCCATGGCGACCGGGCTGCTTCGGCCCGACGCGGGGCAGGTCTTCGTCCTCGGGCACGACGTGTGGGCGGACCCGGTCGCTGCCAAGCAGCTGCTCGGCATCCTGCCCGACGGGCTGCGGGTGTTCGACCGGCTCACGGGCCTGCAGCTCATCGTCTACGCCGGCCTGCTCCACGGGCTGTCCCGCGACGTGGCGGCGGCCCGCGCCGACGAGCTGCTCCGGGCCCTCGGGCTGACCGAGGCCCAGGGCAAGCTCGTCGTCGACTACTCGGCCGGCATGACGAAGAAGATCACTCTCGCGACCGCCCTCGTCCACGCTCCGCGCGTCCTCGTCCTCGACGAGCCGTTCGAGGCGGTGGACCCGGTCTCCGCGGCGACGATCCGCGGCATCCTGGCCGACTTCGTCGGCGCGGGCGGCACCGTCATCCTCTCGAGCCATGTCATGGACCTCGTCGAGCGCATCTGCTCCCACGTCGCCGTCATCTCCGACGGCCTCGTCCTCGCGCAGGGCACCGTGGATGAGGTGCGGTCCGGCGGCAGCCTCGAGCAGCGCTTCGTCGACCTCGTCGGCGGGAACATCGAGGTGGAAGGACTGGCGTGGTTGCGCACCTCGTCCGACTGAAGCTCGACCTGCTGCGCAACACCCTGCGACGCAGCCGTGCCCAGGCCATCGGGATGATCCTCGGCGTCCTCTACGGCGCCTTCGTCGTCGTCGCGCTGGCCGTCGGCGTTGCCGTCCTCCGTGCTGAGCCCGACGTGGGCCGACTCGTCGTGACGATCGGCGGCGCGGCCGGGATCGTGCTGTGGATCCTCCTGCCGATCTTCGCCTTCGGCTCGGACCCGACCCTCGACCCGGGTCGGTTCGCGACCTTCTCGATCCCACCGCGACAGCTGGCGGTCGGCCTCCTCCTCAGCGCCTTCGTCGGCCTGCCCGCCATCGCGTCCATGGTGCTCGGCGTCGGGGTCATCATCGCGTCGTCGCAGACGGTGTTGTCGACGGTCACTGCCCTCGTGGCCGTGCCGATCGGTCTGCTCACCGCCGTCGCGGTCAGCCGTTGGGTCTCCTCGCTCGCGACCGGCGCCGTCTCCAGCCGGCGGGGCAGGGACGTCACCGCCATCCTCGCGGTGTTCCTGCTGGCCGTCGTCGTCCCCGCCGCATCACTCGCGGGCAGTGCGGCCGGTGACTGGGGCGGCTTCGCCGAGACCGCCGCGTCGGTGCTCGGGTGGACGCCACTGGGCTGGGCCTGGGCTGCCCCCGGAGACGTCGCCACGGGCAACCTTGCCATCGGTGTGCTGCGCCTCGCCTTGGCCGCGGGCGGCTTGGCCGTCGCGATCCGTTTGTGGGACAGGGCGGTCCGCCGACAGGTCGTGTCGCCGCGAGGCGTCGTCCGACCTCGCTCACAGGGGGCGGCGACCGGCGACCTCGGCGTCCTCGGCCGTGTCCCGGACGACGCGACGTGGGCGGTGGCCGCGCGCACCCTGACGTACTACGCCCGGGACCCGCGCTACCAGGTGTCGATGTTCCTCACGCCGTTCGCACCGCTCGCCCTGCTCATCCCCTTCTTCATGAGCGACGTCACGTGGGTGCCGCTGCTCATGGGTCCGCTCACCGCGTTCCTGCTCGGCTGGAGTGAGCACAACTCCGTTGCCTACGAGTCGACGGCCTTCTGGATGCATGTCGCCTCGGGAGTCCGCGGCCGGTCGGACCGGCTCGGCCGGCTGCTGCCCAACCTGCTCATTGCCGTCCCCCTCGTCAGCGCCTACTCCATCGTCGGCGCCTGGCTCGGCGGTCGGTGGGATCTTCTCCCCGCGATCGTCGGTCTCTCGGCCGCACTGCTCGGAGCGGGGTACGCCATCTCCTCGATCATGAGCATCGCCCTGCCCTATCCGGTTCCCAAGCCGGGCGAGAGCCCCTTCCAGAGCCCGCCCGGGGCGGCCGGGATGACGATGCTGTCGCAGTCCGTCGCCGGCGTGGGCACCTTGCTGCTCGGGGCGCCGGTGTTCGCCCTGAGCCTCCTCGCCTGGAGCGGCACGAGCTGGGCGCCGTGGCCGGCACTGCTCACCGGCCTCATTGTCGGGGTGGGCGCCTTCTGGCTGGGACTGCGCCTCGGCGCGGCGCTCTACGAGCGACGCGCCCCCGACCTGCTTCTCAGCCTCACGGTCGACTGAGCGCTCACGCGCGAGCGAGCCCAGCGGCATACGGAACATGCCGTATGCCGCTGAGCTGGGACCGCGCGTCAGCTCGCGAGGTCGACGGCTCGGTGAGCGGCCCCGATGATGCCGGCCTTGTTGCGCAGCTCAGCTGGCACGATGGGCGCGCGCAGCCGCAGCTTGGGCAGGAACTTGTCCGAGTCCCTCGAGACGCCACCCCCCACGACGATGAGGTCGGGCGAGAAGAGCGCCTCGATCGTCTCGTAGTAGCGCTGGAGCCGCTCGATCCACTCGTCCCAGGACAGGCCTTCGTTGTCCTTGACCGACGAGGCGGCCCGGTCCTCGGCGTCATAGCCGTCGATCTCGAGGTGGCCCAGCTCGGAGTTCGGGATGAGTCTGCCGTCGTGGATGAGGGCCGAGCCGATCCCCGTCCCCAGGGTCGTGAGGATGACCAGGCCGTGCTCGCCCTTGGCGGCGCCGTAGTGCAGCTCCGCGATCCCGGCGGCATCGGCGTCGTTGAGGACCGTCACCGAGCGGCCGGTGTGCTCCTTGATGAGGGCCTCGGCGTCGGTGTTGATCCAGGACGGGGCGATGTTGGCTGCGGACAGGACGGTGCCACGAATGACGACGGCGGGCACCGTCACCCCGATCGGAGAGCCCCCCGTCTCCTTCTCGAACTCGTCGACGATCTCGTCGACGACCTGGGCAACGGCCTCCGGCGTCGCCGGCTGCGGCGTGGCGATCTTGAGCCTGCTCTTCGTGAACTCGCCCTTCTTCAGGTCGACGGGAGCACCCTTGATGCCGCTGCCGCCGACGTCGATGCCGAGCGGGTAGCCCTTCTTCGCCATGCTGTCGCTTCCTCCGCAGAGTTGGTGGGTGGGGGCCGCCGCCCGGTGAGGCTCAGGGCAGCGTGAGGATCTCGTTGCCATCCTCGGTGATGACGATGGTGTGCTCGAACTGTGCCGAGCGCCGGCCGTCTCGGGTCACCACGGTCCACTTGTCGTCCCACATCTCCCACTCGTGGGTGCCGAGGTTGAGCATCGGCTCGATGGTGAACGTCATGCCGGGCTCCATGACGGTGTTGTACTGCGGCGCGGCGTCGTAGTGGGGGACGATGAGGCCCGAGTGGAACTCCAGGCCGATGCCGTGCCCGGTGAAGTCGCGCACGACGCCATAGCCGAAACGCCTGGCGTAGCTCTCGATGACGCGCCCGATGACGTTGAGCTCCCGGCCGGGCCGAGCGGCCTTGATGCCCCGCATCATGGCCTCGCGCGTCCGCTCGACGAGCAGGCGCGACTCCTCGTCGACGTCGCCGACGAGATAGGTCGCGTCCGTGTCGCCATGCACCCCGTGGATGTAGGCCGTCACGTCGATGTTGACGATGTCGCCGTCCTCGAGCGGCCGCGTGTCCGGGATGCCGTGGCAGATCACCTCGTTGACGCTCGTGCACACCGACTTGGGGAACGCCTTGTAACCCAGCGGGGACGGGTAGGCGCCGTGGTCGAGCAGGAACTCGTGCGCGACGGCGTCCAGCTCGTCCGTCGTGACGCCCGGGGCGATCCGCTCCGCGGCCGTCGCCATGGCCTGGGCTGCGATGCGCCCCGCGATCCGCATCCTCTCGATCGTCTCGGGATCCTTGATGCGGAGGTCACCGTCCTCGCGTGGATGAGGCACGTCGACATAGTGCGGACGGGCGATCGCGGCGGGTACGGGTCGTCGCGGGGTCAACTGGTGTGCGGCGACACGGGAGCGGGCCAACGGCATACGGTGGAGTCTAGGTCGTTCGCGCGGGTGGCCCGCGTCGGACGCCCGCCCACCGAACACGTCGAAGGGAGAGCGCGATGAGCTTCTGGTACAACGTCCGGACCGGTGAGGTCGAGACCGACGCGAACCGCAGCATCGGCGAGCGGATCATGGGCCCCTACGAGACCGAGGAAGAGGCTCGCCACGCGCTCGAGAGCGCCCGCGCCCGCAACGAGAAGTGGGACGAGGAGGACGAGGAGTGGGAGAACCGCAACGCCGCGCCCGGCTGGGACGACTGATTGGGGTCAGGCGTCGAAGGAGTGCTCCGCGGCGGGGAAGGCACCTGACTCGACGTCCGCGGCGTAGGCCCTGGCAGCATCGAGGAGCGTGCCGCGGAGGTCGGCGTACTTCTTGACGAACCGGGGCGCCTTCCCCGCCCGCAGGCCGGCGAAGTCGCTCCAGACGAGGACCTGTGCGTCGGTGTGCGGACCCGCGCCGATGCCGACGGTGGGGATGGCCAGGGCCTCGGTCACGCGGGCGGCCACCGGTGCGGGCACCATCTCGAGCACCACGGCAAACGCCCCGGCCGCCTCGAGGGCGCGCGCCTCGTCGACGAGTCGATCCGCTGACTCGCCCCGGCCCTGGACGCGGTAGCCGCCGAGCTGGTGCTCGCTCTGCGGGGTGAAGCCGACGTGCGCCATGACGGGGACGCCTGACGTCGTGAGCAGCTCGACGAGCGGGGCCATGGCGGTGCCACCCTCGAGCTTGACGGCGTGGGCCAGCCCCTCCTTCATGAAGCGGACGGCCGTGGCGAAGCCCTGCTCGAGCGACCCGCCGTAGGAACCGAACGGGAGGTCGGCGATGACGAGCGCCCGCCTGCTGTTGCGGCTCACCGCGCGCACGAGCGGGATCAGCTCGTCCACCGTGACGGGCACGGTTGTCTCGTAGCCGTAGACGTTGTTGCCGGCGGAGTCTCCGACGAGCAGCGCTGGTATTCCGGCCTCGTCGAAGATCTGGGCCGAGTACATGTCGTAGGCGGTGAGCATGGCCCACCGGCGGCCCTCGGACTTCATCGCCTGCAGGTGCGGGATCCGCACGCGCCGCGGCGCGTCGGCGGCAGGCGTCGCTCCGGAGCCGTACGGGTTCGGCTGCTCGACGGAGGAGGCCTCGGTCATGGCGCGAGCATACGGGGCGTCGCACCCGGGAGTTCCGTTACATCGGTGAAACAGGCATGCGGCAGGATCGACACATGAACCGCCAGGAAGAGTTCGTGCTGCGCACCATCGAGGAGCGCGACATCCGCTTCGTCAGGCTCTGGTTCACCGACGTGCTCGGCACCCTCAAGTCCGTGGCGGTCGCGCCGGCGGAGCTCGAGGGTGCGTTCGCTGAGGGGATCGGGTTCGACGGTTCCGCGATCGAGGGATTCGCCCGCGTCTACGAGGCGGACATGCTGGCCAAGCCAGACCCCTCGACCTTCCAGATCCTGCCATGGCGGGGAGACCCGCCCGGCACCGCCCGGATGTTCTGCGAGGTCCAGATGCCCGACGGGTCGCCGAGCTTCGCCGACCCGCGGCACGTTCTCCAGCGGGCCCTCGACAAAGCCGCGAACCTCGGGTTCACCTTCTACACCCACCCCGAGATCGAGTTCTTCCTGCTCAAGCCCGAGCCCGATGCCCACGGGCGGCCCGTCCCGGTCGACGACGCCGGCTACTTCGACCACGTGCCCCACGGCACCGGCCACGACTTCCGCCGCGCGGCGATCACGATGCTCGAGAACATGGGCATCTCGGTCGAGTTCAGCCACCATGAGGGCGCGCCCGGCCAGAACGAGATCGACCTGCGCTATGCGGACGCGCTCAGCACGGCGGACAACATCATGACCTTCCGGACCGTCGTCAAGGAGGTCGCGCTGTCCCAGGGCATCTACGCGACCTTCATGCCGAAGCCGTTCGCCGAGCATCCCGGGTCCGGCATGCACACCCACCTGTCGCTCTTCGAGGGCGACTCCAACGCGTTCTACGAGGCCGGCGCGCCCTACCAGCTGAGCAAGATCGCCAGACAGTTCATCGCGGGCCTCATCACCCACGGCGCCGAGATCACCGCGGTCACGAACCAGTGGGTCAACTCGTACAAGCGCCTGTGGGGCGGGGGAGAGGCTCCGGCACACCTCACCTGGGGCCACAACAACCGCTCGGCCCTCGTGCGGGTGCCGATGTACAAGCCGAGCAAGGGCCAGTCGACCCGCATCGAGGTGCGCTCGCTCGACTCGGCATGCAACCCGTACCTCGCCTACGCCGTCATCCTCGGGGCCGGGCTCAAGGGCATCGAGGAGGGCTACGACCTGCCTCCGGAGTCCGAGGACGACGTGTGGCAGCTCACCGACGCGGAGCGCCGGGCGATGGGCATCAAGCCGCTGCCGGAGTCGCTCGGCTCGGCCATCGAGGAGATGCAGCGGAGCGAGCTCGTCGCCGACGTCCTCGGCGAGCACGTCTACGACTTCTTCCTGCGCAACAAGCGGCAGGAGTGGCAGGACTACCGGCACGACGTGTCGCGCTTCGAGCTCGACCGCTACCTGCCGCGCCTCTGAGCCGACGGGCGGCTGGCACGGGATGTCACGCACCACCTCGACCACCGGCACCCTCGCCCGGCTCGGCTTTGCGCATCCCGACCGGGCCGTCGGCCACCTCGCCGATCCGGCCCTGGCCCCGCTGCGCGCCGGTGACGCCCACGAGGAGTTCCCGGACAGCCTGCTGCAGGCCATCGGAGACACCGCCGACCCCGATCAGGCGCTGCTCGGACTCGTCCGCGTCCTCGAGTCCCTGACGGGACAGGGCGAGGCGGCAGGCCTTGGCTCGTTCGTCGAGGAACTGCTGACCGAGGGGCCTCGGCGAGATCGGGTGCTCGGTGTGCTCGGGGCCTCGACAGCCCTCGTCGACGAACTCGTGCGGCACCCGGGCCACTGGGTGGACGCGGCCCAAGCCCAGCGGCATACGGCAGACGAACTGCGCGCCGAGCTGGTGGCGGCCGTGACGACGGACCGCGGGAGCAGCACGGCACTCGACGCGCTTCGCATCGCCTATCGGCGGGGCCTGCTCCGGATCGCGGCCCTCGACCTCACGTCGACGGATCCCGTCGCCGACATGCCAAGGGTGGGGGAGGCGCTCGCCGAGCTCGCCGAGGCGGCCCTGGAAGCGGCCCTGGCCATCGCTCGCGAGGAGTACGGCGACGGGCACGAGCAGTGCCGCCTGGCGATCATCGGGATGGGCAAGACCGGCGGTGGCGAGCTGAACTACGTCAGCGACGTCGACGTCATCTTCGTCGCCGAGCCCGCCGAGGGGGTCGACGAGGAGACGGCCCTCCGGGTGGGCACGGCGCTCGCTTCCGCGACGATGCGCGCGTGCTCGGCACACACCCAGGAGGGGACGCTGTGGCCGGTCGACGCCGCCCTGCGTCCGGAGGGCAGGCAGGGTCCGCTCGTGCGCACCATCCGCAGCCACCGGGCCTACTACGAGCGGTGGGCCAAGACGTGGGAGTTCCAGGCGCTGCTCAAGGCGTGGGTCTCGGCGGGGGACCGCGAGGTTGGCCTGCGCTACAAGGAGGCCGTCTCGCCGCTCGTCTGGGAGGCCGCGGGCCGGGAGAACTTCGTCGAGGACGTCCAGGCGATGCGACGGCGGGTCGAGGAGCACGTGCCCGCGAACGAGGCGGCGCGCCAGCTCAAGCTCGGGCCGGGCGGCCTGCGCGACGTGGAGTTCAGCGTGCAGCTGCTCCAGCTCGTGCACGGGCGGACCGATCCCTCGCTGCGCTCGGCCACGACGCTCGAGGCCCTGTCGGCGCTGGCGAAGGGTGGCTACGTCGCCCGCGACGACGCAGCCACCCTCGACCGCGCCTACCGGCACCTGCGCTGCCTCGAGCACCGGATCCAGCTCCACCGGCTGCGCCGGACCCACCTCATGCCCGACAACCCGGCCGAGCTCCGGCGGCTCGGACGGGCGATGGGGCACCGGACGCATCCGGAGGACGCGGTTGTCGCCGATCGCCAGGCCGTCGCCCGCGAGGTCCGTCGGATCCATGAGCGGCTCTTCTACCGGCCGCTGCTCGCCGCCGTCGCCCGCCTCAGCCCCGACGAGGTCGGCCTGTCGCCCGAGGCAGCGCGCGAGCGACTGCGCGCCCTCGGCTTCCGGGACCCGGCCGGGGCGCTGCGCCACATCGAGGCCCTGACTACCGGCGTGAGTCGCCGTGCGGCGATCCAGCGGCAGCTGCTGCCCGTCATGCTCGGCTGGTTCGCCGACGAGGCCGATCCCGATGCCGGCTTGCTCTCCTTCCGTCGCGTCTCCGACACGCTCGGGACGACGCACTGGTATCTCAAGATGCTCCGCGACGAGGGACGCGCGGCGGATCGCTTGGCCCACAGTCTCGCTCGCAGCCGCTATGCCGCCGACCTCCTCATCGGCTCGCCCGACAGCGTGTCGATGCTGGGGGAGGTTGGTGGCCTTGAACCGCGGTCCCGGGAGGCGCTGACCGCGACGATGCGCGCGGCCGCCAGCCGCCGTGAGAGCGGGGCCGACGCCGTCCTCGCCGTGCGCGCCATCCGGCGCACCGAGGTGCTGCGCATCGTCATGGCCGACCTCGCCGGAGAGCTCGACGTGCGGCAGGTCGGCGCCGCCCTGACCGACCTCAACGCGGCGACGATCGGCGTGTCCCTCGAGGCGGCGACGGCCGAGGTCGAGCGGCGAGAGGGCGTGCCGCTCGGTGCCGACCTGCTCGTCGTGGGGATGGGCAGCTTCGGCGGGGGCGAGCTCGGCTACGCCTCGGATGCCGACGTCATGTTCGTGCACCGCGCCCACGACGCCGCTGACGAGCCGGCCGACGAGCCCGGCGTGCAGGCCAGGGCGACCCTCGTCGTCCAGGAGCTGAAGCGGCTCCTCACGACCGGCGCCTCCGAGCCACCACTCCCGCTCGACGCGGACCTGCGCCCAGAGGGCAAGAACGGCCCGATCGTCCGCAGCCTCGAGGCCTACCGCACCTACTACGACCGGTGGGCGCTGACCTGGGAGTTCCAGGCGTTGCTGCGTGCGACGCCGGTGGCGGGGCCCGACGACCTGGCCCGCGACTTCCTCGAGCTGATCAACCAGTTCCGCTGGCCTGAGGGCGGACTGGAGGACAGCCAGGTGCGCGACATCCGCCTCCTCAAGGCGCGTATGGAGTCCGAGCGCCTGCCCCGCGGAGCCGACCCGGGCACCCACATCAAGCTCGGCCGTGGTGGTCTCACGGACGTCGAGTGGACGGTGCAGCTCAAGCAACTGATGCATGCCCATGTGGAACCGAGCCTCCAGGTCACCGCGACCCTGTCGGCCTTGGCCGCTCTCGAGACAGCAGGACTGATCCCGGCCGCCGACGCGGCGGCCCTGAGAGAGGCGTGGCTGCTCGCTGCCCGGCTGCGCAACGCAGGTGTCCTGTGGCGTGGGCGACCCGTCGACAGCGTTCCCGACGACCTCCGCAACGCCGATGGAATGGGCCGGATCATCGGTCGGCACGCCGGCGAGGCCAGCGGTCTGCTCGAGCACTGGCGACGCGTTGCACGTCGGTCGCGCACAGCCGCCAGTTTCAACTTTTACGACTCACCACCACGGGGTAGCGTCGTGCCGTGAGCCATAGCCGGGGAGCCCAGAGACGAGCACCCTCTTACGCAGAGATGCTCCGGGTCCCGGGCTACCTACCGATCTTCCTGGCCAACGCCTTCTCGATGTGGGGCGACTATGTGGCGCGGGTGACGATCGCCGCGGTGGTGTTCGACCGGACCAGATCACCCTTGGCGACCGCCACGACGCTCGCGATCAGCTTCGTGCCGACCTTCCTCGGCCGCAGCCTGCTCGGGCCGGTCGTGGACCGCTTCCCCTACAAGTCCGTCCTCGTCATCAGCCACATCTCGCGGGCGCTGTGCGTGCTCGCCCTCGTCTGGCTCGTCATGACGTCGGGATCGCTGCTGTGGGTCTTCGTCGTCCTCTTCCTGCTCGAGCTGATCGGCGGGGCAGCCAGCGCCTCGAATCTCGTCCTCGTCACCGACCTCTTCGAGCACGATCGACCCCTCTATGCCCGGGCGGTCGGCCTGAGCGCCATGGCGGAGCAGGTCAACCAGGCGCTCGGCCTCGCGCTCGGTGGTGGGCTGGTCGCCCTCGTTGGCCCTCGTGTCGGCCTGCTCATCGACTTCGGCACGTTCGTCGTCGCGGCCATCGTGATCCTGGTCGTCGTCCAGAGCCGACCCGTGGACGGCAGCCGCGGCAAGGGGGTGAGAGGCTTCGTCCACGACCTGGGGAGTGCCATCGGCGACCTCGCTGGACACACCGTGCTCGCCCGGCTCATGGCCCTGAGCGCCGTGGCGAGCCTCGGCATCGCGGCGCCGGAGGCACTCGCCATCCCGATCGCCGGGCAGAACGGGTGGGGAGGCGTCCTCATGGCGACGCCCATCGTCGGCGCGGTGGTGGGCATCCTCGTCATCGGCCGCTTCGACGTGCACCGGCAGAACGCGTCCATCGTGCCGCTCGCCCTCGCCATGCCGGTGCCGCTCCTGGCCACCGCGCTCCATCCCCCGTTCGTCGTGCTCGTCGCGCTGTTCTTCGTCAGCGGACTCCTCCAGGCGTTCATGGTGCCTCTCCAGGCGACGTTCGCCCTGGCGACCGCTCCCGCGATGCGTGGGCGGATCTTCAGTCTCGCCGGCTCGGTCGCCGTCGCGGCTGCGGGTGCCAGCTATCTGGGGGCCGGGTGGGTCGGCCAGCACACCAACCCGTACGTCGGTGTCGCCATCTGCTCCGCGATCTGCCTCGGCCTGATCGTCCTGCTCGGCCTCAGGTGGCCGCACCAGCACGTCACCGCGACCGTCGAGCACGCCTACGCGACGTCCCGCTCGTCGCAGGCCGCCTGAGCGCGACTCATGCCGTATGCCGCTGGGCTCGCTGGCGTTCCCCTGCGTCCTTCCCGACTCGGCTGAGTTGTTCGCGGACGGGGCACCGACCGGTACAGTCGCGGGCCCCGGCTCACTCACCGATCAGGTCAAGCGCGTCTGGGGGATCGCTCCAGATCTGGCGTGACAGGTGCTCTGGATAGGCCGTGACCCTCGGTTCGATGTCAAACAGTCGGGTCAAGCCGTTGTCATGGGCCGGCCAACCCGGGTCGCCGTTCGTGGCGAACGCCCTCCAGGCGTGCTGCATCTGCTCGGACACCTCCACTGCTGCAGGCGTGGGGTCACCGATCAGCACTGCGGGCTGGCCTACCGCGAGGTTCCCGAACACGAGCGGCACGTCCAGGCCATGGCAGGCGCCGAGTGCTCCTTCCAGGCCCGGCGCGGGCCACGTCAGTTCGTAGAGGTGTGCCCGGCCGCCTGCGGTGCGTTGAGCCTCTGCAAGGTGCACGGACGGCATCCGGAAGAGCCAGTCCGAACGCACGGCTTCGTACCGGTCCTCGGGGTCCGGGAAGATCTCGCGATACCGCTCGGGATCCGGTGCGAACAGCGTCGCAGCCTCCGTGGCGTCGACCTCGGTGACCTTGCCGAGCAATCCGCTCACCAGACTGAGCAGGCGCTGCTCGTGGCGGGTGTGTCCGACCATCAGGTCGACCTGGCCCGCCAGACCCCTCCATGGCGTACACGGGAGAACGTCACCGTCCACGACCGGCGAGAACAAGACCTTCGCGTGCGCAGCCAGTCCCCAGCGGGCGGCGAACCGGTCCATCGTCGCCAGGACGGCATCCCCCGCGGCAGGCAGCCGCCAGGGATCCGTCGCCGGAAGCTCAGTGGGCTCGATGCCGAGCTGCTCTGCACACGCCCGGGTGATGTCAGCAGCCAGCGCCGGAGTGAAGTAGGTGCCGGGCATGCTCTGCGCGATGGCACGGCGGAACAACCCGGCGGCTCGCGGCATCACCATGAGCGCCGCCACTGATCCCGCGCCCGCGGACTGGCCGAACACGGTGACCCGGTCGCGATCTCCGCCGAACGCTCCGATGTTCTCTCGCACCCACTCAAGCGCGGCCACCTGGTCCAGCAGGCCGCGGTTGGCGAGAGTCCCCGCCACGTATCCGAATCCTTCGAGTCCCACTCGGTAGTTGAAGGTCACAACCACGACCCCGCCTCGTGCGAGGTTGCTGCCGTCGTACTCAGGCAGGCTCGACCTGCCGAACGCGTAGGCGCCGCCCTGGATCCAGACCATCACCGGGAGACCGCCCGCGAGATCTGGCGACCAGACGTTGACCGTCAACCAGTCATCGCCCTGCCGACGGAGCGAGTCCATCCCGAAACTTCCGGACTGCGGGGGTGATGGTCCGAACGTCACGGCCTCCCGCACGCCGTCCCAGGAATGAACCGGGCTCGGCGCACCGAACCGCTCATCCAGGTTGGCGTACGGGATGCCACGAAACACGGTGACGTCGCCGTCCACGTGACCGCGGACGACGCCACTCGCCACGTGGACGTCGATCGTCAATCCAGAGCTACCTCGTCACAGGTCGTAGTACATCTCGAACTCGTGCGGGTGCGGGCGGAAGCGGATCGGGTCGACCTCGTTCTTGCGCTTGTACTCGATCCACGCCTCGACCAGGTCCTTGGTGAACACGTCACCCTCGAGGAGGTAGTCGTAGTCGGCCTCGAGCGCGTTGAGCACCTCGGGGAGCGAGCCGGGCACCTGCTCGATCGCCGCGTGCTCCTCCGGCGGCAGCTCGTAGAGGTCCTTGTCGATCGGCTCCGGCGGCTCGATGCGGTTCTTGATCCCGTCGAGCCCCGCCATGAGCTGGGCGGCGAAGGACAGGTACGGGTTGGCCGACGGGTCCGGCACCCGGAACTCGATGCGCTTGGCCTTGGGTGACGTCCCCGTGATCGGGATGCGGACGCACGCCGAGCGGTTGCGGGCCGAGTAGACGAGGTTGACCGGAGCTTCGTAGCCGGGAACCAGGCGGTGGTAGGAGTTGATCGTCGGGTTGGTGAAGGCGAGCAGCGACGCCGCGTGCTTGAGCAGGCCGCCGATGTACCACCGGGCCAGGTCCGACAGGCCGCCGTAGCCGCGCTCGTCGTAGAAGAGCGGCTCGCCGTCCTTCCAGAGCGACTGGTGGGTGTGCATGCCGGAGCCGTTGTCGCCGAAGAGCGGCTTCGGCATGAAGGTGGCGGACTTGCCCGCCGCCCACGCCTCGTTCTTGACGACGTACTTGAACTTCATCATGTCGTCGCCGGAGTGGAGCAGCGTGTTGAAGCGGTAGTTGATCTCCATCTGGCCGGCTGTGCCCACCTCATGGTGGCTTCGCTCGACGTTGAGGCCCACGTCCTTGAGCCGGATGCAGACCTGGTCGCGGAAGTCGGCGAAGTGGTCGACGGGGGAGACGGGGAAATAGCCACCCTTGTAGCGGGTCTTGTAGCCGCGGTTGCCGCCCTCCTCCACGCGGCCGGTGTTCCACGCGGCCTCGACGGAGTCGATGAAGTAGTAGCCGGCGTTCTGCTTCGTCTCGAAGCGGACGTCGTCGAAGACGTAGAACTCCGCCTCGGCGCCGAAGTAGGCGGTGTCCGCGATCCCCGTCGACTTCAGGTACTCCTCCGCCTTCAAGGCGATGTTGCGCGGGTCGCGGCTGTAGCGCTCGTCGGTGAACGGGTCGACGATCGAGAAGTTCATGACAAGCGTCTTCTCGGCGCGGAAGGGGTCGACGTACCCAGTGGCAGGGTCCGGCACGAGCTTCATGTCCGACTCGTGGATCGCCTGGAACCCGCGGATCGACGAACCGTCGAACATCTGTCCGACGGTGAAGAACTCCTTGTCGACCGACTCAGCCGGCACGTTGAAGTGCTGCATGACACCGGGCAGATCGCAGAACCGAATGTCGACGAACTTGACGTCCTCGTCCTTGATGAACGCGAGGACCTCCTCAGCTGAGCTGAACATCCAACCTCCTGAAGTGGTGCTGTCGTCGAGGACGGTAACGGGGCCCGATTTCCCGTCCATGACCCGGATGTTTCCCGCGTGTTACGAGACCATGCCGTATGCCGCTGGGCTCGGTTTTGAGCGGATCGTTAGGCTGGGCACGTGGTTGACCGCGAGGATGTTGGCTCCTGGCTCGAGGGCCCCCGATCGAGAACCGCCGGTGCGCACGAATGGCCGGGCCAGCGGCTCGGCCTGCCGGAGCACGGTCCGGGATCGATCGCCCGGTTCGGGAGACGCCTGTGCGGCATCGTCATCGACTGGGTCATCGCGCTCGTCATCGCCCGGGGCCTGTTCCAGGTGCCGCTGCCGTTCTCCGAGCGCACGGCCACGGGCGGCCAGAACTTCATCGTGCTGGCGATCTTCGCCCTGATGAACCTTCTGCTCGTGGGAACGCTCGGGACCACGATGGGGCACCGTTTCATGGGCCTGCAGGTCCGGAACGTCACCGGAGGACGGGCCACGTTCGTGCAGGCCCTCGTCCGAACCATCCTGCTCTGTCTCGCGATTCCGGCGGTCATCTGGGACCGGGACAGCCGCGGCCTGCACGACAAGGTTCCCAACACGGTCATCGTCCGCACCCGCTGACAATCCCGTCTTGGGCGGGGCGGGCTACTTGCCGCGCAGCGCCTTGCGGTCCATGCGGGCGCGCGTCGGGTCGATGCCCTTGGGGAGCGGGGCCTTCATCCCGCCGAGCGCCTTGAGGCGCTTGTTCACCACGGACATCTCGTCCTTGGTGATCTGGGGGCGGAGCCGCTGCACCTTGCTGGCGAGCTTGTTGATCGGCACCTCGTCCTCGCCGTTGCCGACGCGCATCAGCGTGACCGGGACGCCCGGTGCGACGCGCTCGACCCGCTTCTTCTCGGCGCCGAGGAGCTTCTGCACCCGGCCCGTGGGTCCCTCGCCGACGAGCACGACCCCGGCTCTGCCGAGGGCGCGGTAGACGACGGCGGCGGACGTGACGTCACCGGGACGGTTGACGTCCGCGGCCACCGGCTCGCGGTCGGTGTACCAACCGCGGCGGATCGACGTGAGGGCCGCGCCCGCAGCGCCGGTCTGGCCCTCGATCTGGCGATAGGCAGCCCGCTCGGCTCGTCGGCTCATGACGATCGTCGCGACGAGGATGCCGCTCATCACGCCGAAGATGGCGAAGATCCAGCCCATGTCGAGCAACAGGCCGGCGATGAGCAGGACGCCGAACGTGAGCAGGAAGGCGAGCAGCATGTACCACCCGACGAGCGGGTCCGCCCGCTTCGTCATCCGGTAGACGTCCCGGATCTGGGCGATTCGCCCCTGCTTCTTCTCCTTGGGCGCCTTGGTGTCGCCGTCCTTGTTGCGTGCCATGCGGATCAGGATACGGCGCCCGCAGCGCGGGCCACCAATGACGCCGCCTCCTGCCGGGCGGGCGACTCCGCCGCCTCGGCGAGGTGCGCCAGGTGCTCGGGGATCGGCCGACCCCACTTGCGCATCGCGGTGGCCCAGAGCCGCCCGGCACGGTAGGACGACCGGACGAGCGGGCCGGCCATGACGCCCTTGAAACCCAGGTCCTCGGCCACGTCGGACCAGTGGACGAACTCCTCTGGCTTGACCCAGCGGTCGATCGGGTGGTGCAGCTTCGAGGGCCGGAGGTACTGGGTGATGGTGAGGATGTCGCAGCCGGCGTCGTGCAGGTCCCCGATGGCCGACTCGATCTCGGCGTCCGTCTCGCCCATCCCGAGGATGAGGTTCGACTTGGTGACGAGCCCCGCCTCCCGGGCCATGGTGAGCACCCGCAGCGACTTCTCGTAGGTGAACGCGGGACGGATGCGCCTGAAGATCCGGGGCACCGTCTCGAGGTTGTGCGCGAAGACCTCGGGTCGTGCGTCGAAGACCTGGCCGACGAGCTCGGGCTTCGCACCGAAGTCCGGTGGGAGGATCTCGACCCCGGTGTTGGGGTTGAGCCGGTGGATCTGTCGGATCGTCTCCGCATACAGCCCAGCTGCGCCGTCCGGCTGGTCGTCGCGCGCCACGCCCGTCACCGTCGAGTAGCGCAGGCCCATCCGCTGCACGGACTCCGCGACGCGACGCGGCTCGTCGAGGTCGAGGGCCTGCGGCCGACCGGTCGCGATGTCACAGAAGTCGCAGCGCCGCGTGCACGTGTCGCCGCCGATGAGGAA
>NZ_JBEDUL010000133.1:0-8240 GCF_040414665.1 Intrasporangium sp. | reverse complement strand
GAGAGCGAGTCACAACCTCGAACCGGAGGCAGGGTCAGGAAGGGTGGGATCAGGGCAGGGCGGGGCGAGGTCAGCGGGAGGCCCGGAGCGCGACGACGGTGGCGACGGCTGCCGTCGCGGCCTCGTGGCCCTTGTCCTCCGTCGAGCCGGGCAGACCGGCACGCTCGATCGCCTGCTGCTCCGTGTCGCACGTCAGGACGCCGAAGCCGATCGGCGTCGCGGTCCGCACGGAGACCTCGGTGATGCCGACCGTCGCTGCCTGACAGACGTACTCGAAGTGGGGGGTGCCGCCGCGGATGACGACGCCCAGTGCGATGAGGGCGTCGTAGCGCGCGGCGAGGGCGGAGCAGGCGACGGAGAGCTCGAACGTGCCTGGCACGCGGACCTCGGTGACGTCGGTGACGCCCGCGTCGGCCAGTCCTCGGCGGGCCCCCGCGAGCAGGCCTGCCATGACCTGCTCGTGCCAGCTGGCTGCGATGACGGCGACCGTGAGGCCGCGGCCGTCGACGGTCAGGGCGGGTGCTCCGTCCTTCATCGGATCTCCTCTCAGGCGGATTCCGGCTTGGCCCGGAGCACGGCCGGCAGGTCGTGGCCGAGCCGGTCCCGCTTCGTCGCGAGGTAGCGCTCGTTCTGCGGCGCGACCTCGGTGTGCAGCCGCTCCACGGCGACGACGTCGATCTCGAAGTGGCGCAGGGCTGCGACCTTGTCCGGGTTGTTCGTCAGCAGGATGATGCGGGTCGCCCCGAGGTCATGGAGCACCGCGGCGCCCGCGGCGTACTCACGGGCGTCGACCGACAGGCCCAGGGCCTTCTGTGCGTCGACGGTGTCCGCGCCACGATCCTGCTCGGCATAGGCACGCAGCTTGTCGACGAGTCCGACACCGCGACCCTCGTGACCGCCGAGGTAGACCACGACCCCGCCCTCCCTGCCGACCCGGGCGAGCGAGGCCTGCAGCTGGGGTCCGCAGTCGCACCGGAGCGACCCGAAGGCGTCCCCGGTGAGGCACTCCGAGTGCAGCCGGACGACGGCCGGGGCCCCCGGCCTGGTGCCGTGCAGGCCGCGCGCGCTGACCAGGGCGACGTGCTCCTCGCCGGTCAGCGTGTCGCGATAGCCGTGGGCGGTGAACGTGCCGTGGCGTGTCGGGATCATCGTCGTCGCGAGCCGCTCCACCCGGTCGTGCTGCTGGCGCCACGCGATGAGCTGCTCGATCGTGACGACGGGTAGCCCCATCTCACGGCCGAGGGCGACGACCGCCTCGTAGCGCATCAGCCGGCCGTCATCGTGGACCAGCTCGCCGATGACTCCGACAGGTGGCAGACCGGCGAGGCGCGCCAGGTCGACCGCGGCCTCCGTGTGCCCGGGCCGGGTCAGCACGCCGCCGGGCCGGGCCCGCAAGGGCAGCACGTGACCGGGACGGATGAGGTCGGCGGGCTTCGAGGCGGGGTCGGCGAGGACGGTGACGGTGCGGGTCCGGTCCGCCGCGCTGATGCCCGTCGTCACCCCTTCGGTCGCGTCGACGGAGATCGTGTAGGCGGTCCGCAGGGGGTCGCGGTTGTCCGAGACCATGAGCGGCAGCTCGAGCCGGTCCGCCACGTCGTTCGGCATCGGGGCGCAGAGGTATCCGGACGTGTGCCGGATGGTCCAGGCCATCCATTCCTCCGAGGCGGTATGGGCGGCGAGGACGACGTCGCCCTCGTTCTCGCGGTCCTCGGAGTCGAGCACGAGCGCCGGGCGCCCGGCCCTCATCGCCTCGAGAGCCTCCTCGATCGTCGACAGGGCGGTCATGACTCCTCCGTTGTCGCGGCGGCGTACCCGAGTAGGCGCTCAACGTACTTGGCGAGGACGTCGACCTCGAGGTTGACGTGGTCGCCGACCCCCTTGCGGCCCAACGTGGTCAGCTCCAGGGTGGTGGGGATGAGCGAGACGGAGAACGTCGCCGGCCCGAGAGCCGACACCGTGAGCGACACGCCGTCCACCGTGATCGAGCCCTTCTCGACGACGTACCGGGCCAGCGCGTCCGGCAGGGTGAACGTCACCACCTCCCACCGGTCGCCGCGGACCCGGTCGGTCACGGTCGACGTTCCGTCGACGTGGCCCTGGACGATGTGCCCACCGAACCGGCTCGACACCGCCATCGCCCGTTCGAGGTTGACGCGGTCGCCCGCCCGCAGCGAGCCGAGGCTGGACCGGCTCAGCGTCTCGGCCATGACGTCGACGCTGAAACCAGCCGCATCGTGCGAGATGACGGTGAGGCACACGCCATTGACCGAGATCGACGCACCGTGGACGGTGTCGCTCGCGACGAGTGGGCCCTCGATCCGCAGCACGGCGGACTCCGCCCCATGCGCGATGGACCCGACGGTGCCCAGCTCCTCGACGATTCCCGTGAACACTGGCTGCTACACCCTCTCGTCGAGCGACACCAGCACCCGCCGGTTCGACCTGTGGACCGGGCCCGTGCCGCGCGGGGGTCCGACCGGACCTGCGACGGTCGCGTGGACCCGGAGGTCCGGGCCGACGCGCAGCACGTCCTCGACGTCGAGCCGCCTGATCCCATCCATCGACGTGATGCCGAGGTCCCCGACGGCCGGACGGCCGGCGCCGAGGAGGGCAGGGGCCAGGTACGCATAGACCTCGTCGACGAGCCCCGCCTTCACGAACGCGCTCGCCAGAGTCGGGCCACCTTCGAGCCAGACGTCACGAATTCCCGCGTCCCACATGGTCGCAAGCGCCTCGTGCGGGTCGCGGCTGCGGATGTGCAGCACCTCGCCCGGTCCCTCGTGGACCCGGGCCCTGGCGGGCACGTCCCGCAACCCGACGACGACGCGAGTCGGCTGTCGGTCCGCGAGCGAGCCCAGCGGCATACGGCCAGCTCCCGTGCGCACGGTGAGGCGGGGATCGTCGAGCAGGATGGTCCCCGTGCCCACGACGATGGCGTCGCGGGACGCCCGCAGGGCGTGCACGTCGGCCCGCGCCTCCTCGCTCGTGATCCACTGGCTCGTTCCGTCGGTCGCGGCGCTGCGCCCGTCGAGGGTGGCGGCGAACTTCCACGTGACGAGCGGTCTGCCTCTCGCGATGGTCCGCGCCCAGCGCTCGTTGAGTGCAGCGGCCTCGTCGGCGAGGACGCCGCCCACCACCTCCACGCCGGCCGCGCGCAGGAGGTCAGCGCCGCCGGCCGCATCGCCGTTGGGGTCGTCCTGCCCGTGCACGACCCGGGAGATCCCGGCCGCGACGAGCGCGTCGGCGCAGGGACCGGTCCGTCCCGTGTGCGCACACGGCTCGAGGGAGACGTAGGCCGTCCCACCGCGCGCCCGGTCGCCCGCGACGGCCAGCGCCGCGGCCTCGCCGTGAGCAGTGCCGGCACCGCGGTGCCAACCCTCTCCGACGAGCTCGCCGCCGGGGTCGACGACGACGCACCCGACCCGGGGGTTGGGGTCAGGCCACGATCCCCTCGCGGCCAGATCCAGGGCGCGCCGCATGAGGGCGGCGTCCCTGATGTCCGGGGCAGCCATCGGTCAGGTACCGCGGGCCGCGACGAGCACCGGCTCGACGTCGCGGTGATCGGTCCTGGACGCCTTGACCCACTGCGTGAAGCCGTAGATGACGAACATCCCGTAGAAGACGTACAGGACGGCCGTCGGCACGTAGCCGGTCGCAAAGCCGAACGGCACTCCGACGAGGTCGACGGCGATCCACGCGAGCCAGAACTCGTTCCAGCCGCGGGCCATCGCGTACGTGGCCACGATGGAGCCGACGAAGATCCACGCATCGCACCAGAAGAACCACCATTGCGGCGTCCAGAACGGGTTCGGCGCCAGGCTCCACAGCGAGGCGAAGACCTGGTGCACGACCACGGTGCCGACGAGCCAGAAGCCGACGACGGCGGTGCGCTCCCGCCCCGTCGCCCAGCGCGGCGTGATCGCGGCGCCGGACACGTCCGCGGTGTGGTTCAGCCGGCGCACCTGCGTCCACCGCCACCAGCCGTAGATGCTGGTGAGGATGAAGAAGACCTGCCTGCCGGCCTGGCCGAAGAGGGGGATCCGCTCGTCGGCGCCGAAGAGCGCGCCGAGGTAGACGAAGAAGAGCATGACGTTGGCGATGATCCCGACTGGCCAGGCCCAGACGCGCCGCTTCATGCCGAACCAGGCCGAGGCGACGCCGATGAGCACGGCGATGAGCTCGATCCAGTGCAGCTGGTAGGGCCCGATCGGGATGGCGGCGTCGATGGCCTGCTGGAAGACGTTCTTCGTCTCGTCTGCGAGGGCGAGTGTCTGCATGTGGTGTTCGTCCTTGGAGTTCGTGGTGCTGGTCGGACGAACTCCGGGGAACCTCCACAGCTGCCGCTGCCGCGCTCCGCGTCCCGATCCGGGTGCGCGAACCACCACAGACGTCAGTCTGTTTCGTGCTGCCTCCCATCCGGACTTTCACCGTCGGTCCTGGAGTTCCACCAGGTCAACCGGCCACTCGTCAAGCACAGTGAGTGGTCGGGTCGCGGACTGTCACCGCCGGCTCGGAATTACACCGACCCCGGAGCACGTAATCATCAGTATGCACCGTGGTCCGGGGAACTCCCACCCCGCGTCCACGTGACGGCCACCACGACAGACGATGCCGTATGCCGCTGGGCTCAGTGGGCGTGCGACGTGACCAGGGCGCGCAGCTCGTCGACGGCGGCAGCGGCGTCCTCGGCCCCGTAGACCGCCGAGCCCGCGACGAAGACGTCGGCACCCGCCTCCGCGCACTGCTCGATCGTGTCGGCGCTGACGCCGCCGTCGACCTGGATCCAGATCTCCCCGCCGTGACGCCTGACGGCCTCGCGGACCTGGCGGACCTTGGGCATCTGGTCGGCCATGAAGGACTGCCCTCCGAACCCGGGCTCCACGGTCATGACGAGCACCATGTCGAGCTCGGGCAGCAGCTCTGCATACGGCGCGAAGTCCGTCCTCGGCTTGACCGCCATGCCCGCCCTCGCACCGGCTGCCCGGAGCGCTCGCGAGAGGGCCCGCGGTTCATGTGCAGCCTCGATGTGGAAGGTCACCGACTGGCACCCCGCCTCGGCGTACATCGGCGCCCACCGGTCCGGGTCCTCGATCATCAGGTGAGCGTCGAGCGGGATGGGGCTGACCTTGACGAGCGCCTCGACGACAGGCAGGCCGATGGTCAGGTTCGGCACGAAGTGCCCGTCCATGACGTCGACGTGTGCCCAGTCGGCGTTGGCGACCCGCTCCAGCTCGCGCTCGAGGTTGGCGAAGTCGGCCGACAGGATGCTCGGGGAGATCTGCACGAGCCCCAGCCTAAGGGCCGCCTCATGCGGGACGATGCCCCCATGAGCGACCTGGCGGGATGGGCCCGAGGCAGCCACACGGCACGCGGAGAGACCCACGACACGTACCGCAAGGGCAGCGGGCCGGGGGTCGTGCTCGTGCACGAGATCCCGGGAATCACGCCCGAGGTCATCAGGTTCGCGGACGACGTCGTCGCCCGGGGCTACACCGTGGTCATGCCGAGCCTCTTCGGCCGGCCGGGCGCGTCGGCGACGCCCGGCGAGATCGTGCGGTCGATCGGCCAGGTCTGCATCAACAGGGAGTTCGTCAAGCTGCGGGCCGGCGTCACGTCGCCCGTGACGCACTGGCTGCGGTCGCTCGCGCGCAGCCTGCATGCCGAGCTCGGCGGACCCGGCGTGGGAGCGCTCGGGATGTGCCTCACCGGCGGGTTCGCGCTCGCGATGATGGTCGACGAGTCGGTTGCCGCCCCCGTTGTGGCCCAGCCGTCGCTCCCCGCGGCCCTCGGAGCCGTCGGCAAGGCCGACCTCGGCCTGAGCCCGGCCGATCTCGCGGCCGTCCGTCGCAGGGTCGCCGAGGGCTGTCCGGTCCTCGGGGTGCGCTACCGCGACGACCCCGCCACGGGGACGCGGTTCGAGACGCTCGCGACGGAGTTCGGTGGCGACTTCATCCGGGTCGAGCTCGAAGGGAAGGGCCACGCCACCCTGACTGCCCACCGGCAGCAGGTCGCGGTCGACCGGGTCCTCGCGTTCTTCGACGAGCGACTGCGGCCGGGCGGCCCCTCCGCCTAGCGCGCCACACGGCAGGATCGACCCATGACCAGCGATCCGAACAGCGATCCCGTCATCGAGGCGTTCGACGGGGATGTCCTCGTCATCACCCTCAACCGCCCGGCGAAGCGCAACGCGCTCAGCCTCGGTCTCTGCCGAGCGCTCGAGTCCGCCGTCCGGGAGGCGGCGACGCGTGCCCGGGCGATCGTCCTCACCGGTGCCGGGTCGACGTTCTGCGCCGGTGCCGACCTGGACGGCGTCTACGGCGAGGAGTTCCTCGAGGCCCACTACGGCATGCTGGCGGCCATCACCGGGTCGGACATCCCGGTGATCGCAGCGGTGAACGGGCCGGCGATCGGGGGCGGGACCCAGCTCGCCGCCGCGTGCGACCTGCGTGTGGCCAGCGCTGCGGCGCGGTTTGCCGTGCCCACGGCGCGCAACGGCCTCGCCGTCGACCCGTGGACGATCCGGCGGCTCGCCGAGCTCGTCGGTGGGGGTCATGCGCGCGGGATCCTGCTCGCTGCCGAGACCCTCGACCTGCCCGCCGCGCTCGCGTGCGGCCTCGTCCAGCGCGAGGGCGAGCTCGCCGACGCCATCGCTCTGGCCCGGGACCTCTCGGCCTTGGCCCCGCTCTCCCTGACCTACGCCAAACGCGTGCTCAACTCCCCGCACCTGGCCGACGACGACGCCGGCCTCCGGGCCCAGTTCCTCGCCTGCTTCACGAGCGCGGATGCCGCCGAGGCGGACGCCGCACGGCGGGAAGGTCGACGCCCGGTCTTCCGCGGACGGTGAGTGCCCCTGGTCCCGGCGGAGCTCAGCGCCTGCGCAACAGGGCGAAGAACATCGCATCGGTCCCATGCACGTGGGGCCACAGCTGGACGTAGGGGCCCTCGCCGAGCTCGGGTAGGACGGCTCCCTCGGCATCGACGAAGAGCGGCCGAGCGTCGACCAGCTCCACGTCGTCACGCTTCTTGAGGACATCCTGCACGACGAAACGGGTCTCGTTCAGGTGCGGGCTGCACGTGGCATAGGCGATGACGCCGCCCGGCATCGTCGCGTCGATGCCGGAGGCCAGCAGCTCACGTTGCAGCCCGGCGAGGACGGCAACGTCCTTGGGACGGCGTCGCCATCGCGCCTCAGGTCGTCGGCGGAGGGCGCCCAGACCGGTGCACGGGGCATCGATGAGAACGCGGGTGTATGCCGCTGGGCTCGCTTCCCCGATCTCGCGCCCGTCGCCGTGACGAACCTCGATCGTGCTCCCAGCGGCCTCGGCCGCCGCCGTCGCCGCCGTCAGTGTCTGGCGGACCAGCTGGGCTCGCGTCTCGTTGACCTCGTTGGCGATGAAGGGGATTCGCTGTTGCACCGCGATTGCGGCCAGGAGCCCTGCCTTGCCGCCCGGGCCGGCACAGAGGTCCAGCCATCGCTCGGAGGTGATGGCGTCCTGGCCGACCTCCGCGGACGCGATGCCCAGCGCGACCAGCTGGGACCCCTCGTCCTGCACGGCCGCGCGCCCCTCTCGGATCGCGGGAAGGGAGCCCGGGTCGCCTTCGGTCAGGACTGCGCCGACGGGGCTCGTCGTCGACGCGACGGCTCCGCCGTCGACCAGCTCGGCGACGGTCGCCAGACCCGGCCGGGCCGCGATGGAGACCTTCGGCGCTGCGTTGTCGGACTCGAGCAGGCGATCGAGCTCGGCCCCGACGGTCGCGGCTGTGGCCCGGCCATGCCCGATGAGGGCAGCCCGCAGCGCCTTGGTCACCCACAGTGGGTGGGACGTGCGGATCGCCAGGGCCTCCACCGGGTCGGTTGCGCCCGCCGTGACGACGTCGAGCCACTCCGGCAGGGTGCGCTCGCTGATGCGGCGCATGACCGCGTTGACGAAGCCCGAGGCACCGGCGCCGTTGACCTGCCGCGCGAGGGCGACCGTCTCGTCCACCGCTGCGTGGGTCGGCACGCGCATGCCGAGCAGCTGGTGGGCTCCGAGTCGGATCGTGTCGAGGACACGCGGGTCGATCCGGTCGACCGGGCGGTCGGCCGCATGGGCGGCGACGGCGTCGTAGAGGCCGGACATCCGGGTCGCCCCGTAGACGAGCTCGGTGGCGAAGGCGGCGTCCCGGCCGTGGACCCGTTTCTCGCGCAGCAACGCCGGGAGCACCAGATTCGCGTAGGCGCCCTGGGCCACCTCGCGCAT
>NZ_JBEDUL010000132.1:0-9385 GCF_040414665.1 Intrasporangium sp. | reverse complement strand
GACCAGTCGACCGGGCCCTCGTCGTCGGCAAGGGTCTTGGGGGCCGGCACCCCGATGATCTCGAACCGCTCGCCTCGCGCATCGCGGGCGTCCGACAGCAGCTCGCGCAGCTCCCTGGTGAGGGCATGGTCGGGATGCGCGGGATCCTCCTGGTCGTGCAGGAGGATCACCCCCGGGGACGGGATGGTCGCCACGATGTCGACGTGTCCCCGGGTGCCGAACTCGTCGTAGTCGCGGGTCAGCCCGCGCGGCAGCCAGATTGCGTGCGTGGCCCCGATGGTGCGGGCGAGTTCCGCCTCCACGTCCGCCCTGGTCAGCGAGGGGTTGCGCCCCGGGTCCAGCTGCACCGTCTCGGTGAGGAGCACGGTGCCGAGGCCGTCGACGTGGATGCCGCCGCCTTCGTTGACGAGCGACGAGGGGATCAGCTCGGCGGGCGTCTGCATCGCGACGAACGCGCCGATCTTCGAGTCGTGCTCCCACGACGCCCACGACTGGGCGCCCCACCCGTTGAAGACCCAGTCGACGGCACCGAGCCGTCCGTCGTCGCCGAGGACGAAGGTCGGTCCGATGTCTCTCATCCACGCGTCGTCGAGCGCGGTTGGCACCAGCTCGACCTCGGGGTGCAGGTACCGCCTGGCGACGGCCGCGTCAGCCGGCACGACCACCATCCGCACCGGCTCGAACTCGACCACGGCGTTCGCCACCGCGGCCCACGTGCGGCGGGCCTTCTCCACCTCCTCCTCGGTGTCACCGAGCGTGTAGCCCTGGCTCGGCCAGGCCATCCACGTGCACTCGTGGCGAGCGGTTTCCGACGGCATTCTCCAGACGGTCACGGCTCGTCCTCAGACGGTGCGCTGGTGCTCGGCGCGGACCGGCTCGACGAGGGCACCGTAGGAGTCAGGCCGCCGCGTCGAGAGGAACGGGAAGAGGTCCAACCAGTCGTCCCGCTGGGCGAGGTCGAGGTCGGCCACCAGCACGGCAGCCTCGTCGCGCGGGGCCTGGACGAGGACCCGCCCGTAGGGATCGGAGACGAACGACGACCCGTAGAAGGTGATGAGGCCCTCGGTCCCATAGCGGTTCGGGACGACCATGAACAGGCCGTTGGCGATGCCGTTGCCGACGATGACCTGCTGCCACAGGGGCTGGGTGTCGAAGTCCGGATGATCAGGCTCCGAGCCGATCGCCGTCGGGTAGCACAGCACCTGCGCCCCGCCGAGGGAGTACAGCCGGGCAACCTCGGGGAACCACTCGTCCCAGCAGGTGGGCAGGCCGACCCGGACGTCCGGGTCGCGAAGCTCGACCACCGGATAGGCGTCCTCTGCCGGGCCCGGCCGGAAGTACTTGTCCTCGTAGTAGCCGGCCGTCACGGGAATGTGGGTCTTGCGGGTCCGCGCGACGATCTCGCCGGAGGGGGCGACGATGACCGCCGTGTTGAAGCCGAGACCGTCCCCCCGGTCGGCGCGCTCGTACAGCGAGGCGTGCACGTGGACGCCGTGGTCGCGGGCCGCGTCACGGGCGAAGGTGACCGTCCGGCCGGTTGCGAGGTCTTCGGCGATGTCGCTCGGGGTCCCCTCCGGCACCGTGTCGGCGGGGTAGCGCGACAGCGTCAGCTCGGGGAGGAAGACGACCTTGGCCCCTGCCTCGGCCGCCGTCCGGATCCCGTCGCGGAGCGTCTCCACGAGGGCGTCCGGGTCGTCGACCCAGGCGTGCTGGACGAGCCCGACGCGCAGGGGCGGGTTCGCCGGCGCGTCGACTCGGGCGAGGGACTCAGGGACAGCGGTGGCCTGGATGAGCTTCACGCACGGCAGTATGGCCCACGAGCGCGACGGCGTGGCCACGGGCACTGCTCCCGTCGGCGCCGTTCACCGGATCCCCGCGGCCGCGGAGACGACGGCGGTCGTGACCGCGTCGAGCGCTTCGGAGGCGACCCGCCAGGCCTGCCAGTGGAGGGTCACCTCGGCCGTCCACGCGGGGTCGAGCACCACGAGCTCGTCTCGCGGATCCTGCAGGTCAGGGACCATGCCCCATCCCACGCCGGCCCGCACCGCTGCCACGAACTGCGTGGAGTCCGGGACGAACGTCTGTGGCAGCGGCCCCGTGATCCCGAGACGCTCGGCGAGGCCGATCTGCATCCGGTCCTTCCGGTCGAACTGGACCACGGGAGCCGCGGCCAGCCGGACGGGGTCGACACCGTCCACGAACCAGCGGCGCACGAACGACCGCGCCGCCTTGGCCCGGTAGGTCATCCCGCCGAGACGCCTGACTGAGCAGCCCTGGACGGGTCGCGGCTCGGCCGTCACCGCGGCCATGACCTCGCCGGAGCGCAGCAGGTCCGCGCTGACGTGCTCGTCGTCCCGACGGACCTCCAGCTCGACCTCGCCGGCCGTGCCGATCGTCGTCACCGCGTCGGCGAACCACGTCGCGATGGAGTCGGCGTTGACGACGATGGGGATGCGGATCCGACCGGCCTCCGAAGCCTCGGGAGCACGCAGCTGCTGGACCGTCTCGTCGGCGACATGCAGCAGCTGTCTGGCCTGCCGCAGGAGGGCCAGCCCCCTCTCCGTGGGACGCACCGGCCTCGTCCGCTGCATCAGGACCGCACCGGCCGCCGTCTCGAGGGACTTGATGCGCTGGCTGATCGCCGACGGTGTCACGTGGAGGGCACGAGCGGCTGCGTCGAAGGTCCCGTGGTCGACCACCGCGACGAACGCCCGGAACTGGTCCACGTCCATGAAGCAATGCTAATGATGCTTCAGAAACATTCGCTGGCCTTAGGCGACCAGAAGCACTTAGCGTCGCCGTGTGACCGTCCTCTCCCCCGCGCTCGCCGGCTTCGGCACCGGCGCGAGCCTCATCGTCGCCATCGGCGCCCAGAACGCGTTCGTCCTGCGGACCGGGCTCGCCCGGCGATGGGTGCTGCCGGTCGTGCTCGTGTGCCTCATCTCGGACGTGGTCCTCATCGTGGCGGGCGTCGCAGGAATCGGTGCGGTCACGGAGCGTGCGCCGTGGGCGCTCGAGGCGGTCCGGTGGCTCGGTGTCGCCTTCCTCGTGGGATACGCCGTCCTCGCACTGCGGCGCGCGGCCCGGCCGTCCGCCCTCGCCGCCGACGGTCCGGCCGAGCAGTCACCCCGCCGAGCCGTGCTCGGCGCCGTCGGGCTGACGTGGCTCAACCCGCACGTCTACCTCGACACCATGGTCCTCATCGGCTCGCTCGCCGTCGCCCACGGGGACCCCGGTCGATGGACCTTCGGGGCCGGCGCCGTGCTGGCCAGCGCCGTCTGGTTCCCGCTCATCGGCTTCGGGGCCGCGCGCCTGGGCAGGTTCTTCACCAAGCCAGCGGCCTGGCGCGTCGTCGACGCCGTCATCGCCGTCCAGCTGCTCGTCCTCGCCGTCGCCCTGGCGCGCCCCTCTGCGATCTGACCTCAACCCGGGCGAAGCTCGACCTCGTCGGTTCCCCGGCCGAGACGGATCCGCACAGTCCGGACCTCCACAGTCGCCGGCTGCTCGCCGAGACGGGCGAAGACCTCGTCGAGCCGTGCGAACGTCTCCGCGGTGGGCTCGGGCGGCTGCCCGTCGGCGTTGCCCGTGAGACCGGTGACCCGGTGCCCCTCATTGAGGCTGAACGTCGCTGACAGCAGGTCCACGGGCGACCCCCGCCGCTCCTCGATCCCCCGCCGCAGGACGTCGGCCGCCTCACGTGCCACGTCAGCGCCGGGCACCGCATCATCCTGCCCCTCGTTCGACGCAGTCGGCGCCTCCGGCGAGCGCGCCGATTCTGTACGCGGCGCGGGCGCGTTCGGGGGCCGCCGCTCCATGTGGCCGTCGGACAGGTAGCCCGCTCCCGCGAACTCGATCTTCGCGAAGTCGATGCGCTCGTCGCGCGCGAGGGAGTTGTCGATGACGTAGGCGAGGTGGACCGGCAGGTCGGCCATTCCCGGCCGCAGTTGTTGCCCCACGAAACGCGCACACACGACGAGGGCATGGACGCGAACCATCGGCCGGCCCTTGCGGTCGCTGATGCGCTGCTCCGGATCGACCCGCTCCAGGTCGAAGCCCTCGATCGGGTAGAAATGGAGCGGTCGCCGCAACAGCATGAGCGAGTAGTCGGGCCGGTCCGGACCCGGCACCAACCGGTACAGCTCGCCATTGACCGGCAGTTGCCAGGTGAGCTCCTCGGCGGCGAGGTCGAAGCGGGCGAGGTGCACGAGCGGCCCGTACTTGCCGACCCGCGGCGATGCCGGCTCGGCGACTGGAGGTGAATCCATGCCCAAAACCTACCCGCGCCAACGACGGGCGTGACGACCGGCGCTCGAGCGGCCACGCCCGCGAGCGCAGGCCGGCCCAGCGGCATACGGCCAATGCGGTTACCGTGGCCACGTGACGTCCGCACCGGATCTCGCCTCCCTCGCCGCATCCCTCTCCGAGGGCGCCCTGACGACCGACCCGGCGACCGTCGAGAACTATCGACGCGACTGGACACAGTCAGACACAGCCGGTATGCCGCTGGGCTTGGTCCGCGCCCAGCGCGCGGAGGACGTCGTGGCGACGTTGCGCTGGGCGTCGGCACACGCGGTGCCGATCGTCCCGCGTGGTGCCGGGAGCGGTCTGTCCGGCGGCTCGTGCGCCGTGGACGGGTGCATCGTCCTGTCGCTCGAGCGGATGCGCGCGATCGAGATCGACCCGGCCACGCGGACCGCCATCGTCGAGCCCGGTGCGTTCAACGCAGAGGTGAAGGCGGCAGCGGCGGAGCACGGCCTCTGGTACCCACCCGACCCGTCCTCCTTCGAGATCTGCTCCATCGGCGGGAACGTCGCGACCAACGCGGGCGGGCTGTGCTGCGTCAAGTACGGCGTGACGACCGACTACGTGCTCGGCCTCGACGTCGCCCTCGCCGACGGGACCCTGCTGCGACTCGGCGGCCAGCGGATCAAGGACGTGGCCGGGCTGCCGCTCCTCAAGCTCTTCGTCGGCAGCGAGGGCACGCTCGGCATCGTCACCCGGGCCGTCCTGCGCCTGGTGCCGGCCCGTCCGCCGGCGGCCACGCTCGTCGCCACCTTCCCCACCGTGGCGACCGCTGCCCGCGCCGTCGTCGAGATCGGCAGGCACCTTCGCCCCTCCATGCTCGAGCTGATGGACAACGCCTCGATCAACGCGGTCGAGGACTACCAGGCGATGGGCCTGGACCGCACCGTCGGCGCGCTCCTGCTGGCGCAGTCCGACGCCCCGGGTGCCGCGCGGGCCGAGGAGATCGAGGTGATGCGCGCCGCCTGTGAGGATGAAGGTGCCCTCGAGTGCTTCGTGACGGACGACCCCGCCGAGGGAGAGCTGTTCGCGGAGGCGAGGCGGGCGGCCTTCCCCGCGATCGAGAAGCTCGGCGCGCTCATGCTCGAGGACGTCGGGGTGCCGATCCCACTCCTGCCGGAGCTGCTCGCCGGCATCGCGGCGATCGCCGAGGCCAACGACGTGCAGATCCCCGTCGTCGCCCACGCCGGCGACGGGAACACCCACCCGCTCATCGTCTACCCACGCGGCGACGAGGCGGCGAAGGAGCGCGCCACCATCGCCTTCAGCGAGGTGATGCACCTGGCGATCCGGCTCGGCGGCACGATCACAGGGGAGCACGGTGTCGGACGGCTCAAGCGCGGAGCCCTCGCGGACCAGCTCGGGCCCGACGTCATGGCGCTGAACCAGCGCATCAAGAGCGCCCTCGATCCGCAAGGCATCCTCAACCCCGGCGCCGCCATCTGACGGGTCAACCAACCGGGTCGCAGGCCCGGTTCCACCCAGCCTGAGCACGGCCAGCTCCGGACGCCCGGGTGGTTGACCCCGGGCAGACGAAAGGCGGGCCCGCCCACTCCGAGGAGTGGTCGGACCCGCCGTCGCGAGAGAGAGCGTCAGCTCACTTGAGCTCGACGGTCGCGCCGGCGCCCTCGAGCTGCTCCTTGGCCTTCTCGGCCGCAGCCTTGTCGACCTTCTCGAGGACGGGCTTCGGGGCGCCGTCGACGAGGTCCTTGGCCTCCTTGAGGCCGAGGCTCGTGAGCGCGCGGACCTCCTTGATGACCTGGATCTTCTTGTCGCCTGCAGCGGTGAGGATGACGTCGAACTCGTCCTTCTCCTCCTCGGCAGCGGCCTCGCCACCGGCACCACCGGCGGCCGGGGCCGCGGCAACCGCAACCGGTGCAGCGGCGGTGACCTCGAAGGTCTCCTCGAACATCTTCACGAACTCGGAGAGCTCGATGAGGGTCATCTCCTTGAAAGCGTCAAGGAGCTCGTCGGTGCTGAGCTTCGCCATGATGGCTTCCTTCCTGTTATTGCCGTGAGTGGCGGTTTGTTGAATCGAGCTGGGACACGCCGTGGCGGGTCAGCTCTCGTCGCCACCCTCGGCGACGTCGGTGGTTGCCTCGGCTGCCGGAGCGGCCTCCGTGGCGGGAGCCTCGTCTGCCGCGGGAGCGGCGGACGCGACCGGACCCTGTGCCTCGACCTTGGCGCGCAGGGCGTCGACCACGCGGGCCGTCTGCGCGAGAGGTGCGGCAAAGAGGTAGACGGCCTTGTTGAGCGAGCCCTTCATGGCGCCCGCCAGCTTGGCCAGGAGAACCTCACGCGACTCGAGGTCGGCGAGCTTCGTGATCTCCTCGGCGGTCAGCGGCTTGCCGTCGAGGACGCCAGCCTTGATCACGAGGAGGGGGTGTGCCTTGGCGAAGTCACGCAGGCCCTTGGCCGCCTCGACCGGGTCACCGGTGACGAAGGCGATGGCCGACGGGCCCTGGAGCTGCCCCTCGAAGGCCGTGATCCCGGCCTCCTTCGCGGCGATCTCCGTGAGCGTGTTCTTGACCACGGCGTAGGTGGCGTGTCCTCGGATCGAGCTGCGCAGCTCGCCGAGCTGCTTCACCGTCAGGCCGCGGTACTCGGTGAGAACGGCCGCGCCGGACTGACGGAACTTGTCCGTGATCTCGGCGATGGCTGCCGACTTCTCGGGGTTTGCCATCGGGGCCTCCCTTCCCTTGCGTCGTGCCGCCGGGAGAAGGCTCGAGGGGCCCACACGACAAGAGCCCCGGCGCAGGCGCACGGGGCTCACACAAACATACGGGTCGTATGCCGCTGGGCTTGGTGTCCTGCGCTGGCTGCCCACATCGTGTGGAACCTTCGGGAGGGGCGTGGTGCCCACGTCCTCCAACCGGCGGTCATTGGTCGTCGTCAAGGGTACGGCCCAGAGCATGAAGGTCCAAATCGTCGCCTCGACGGCCCCACCGGCCGTGCTTCCACATCATCGACTCTCCGGTGTCCTAGCGTGAAGGGCATGCAGAAGGCAGCCTCTGCCGGGGCCCTGCGACGGCTGCGCCGCCAGCGGCTCTTGGCGGGCGCGGCGGTGGGCTGCTGCATCGTCGCGAATGTCTGGACCGTCTCGATCGCGGCGCCCGAACCCGGCTCCGAGGGATCACTCGCGGGCATGGGACGCGTGTCGGCACAGGTCGGGCTCCTCTCGAGGCCCGCGCCGGCCAACACGGCCAAGGAGCTGGAGGTGGTCGAGCGGGGGGACGGGAAGCTCACCCCGGTTGCCATACCGGTCGGCGTCCTCCGGAGCGCGCCGAAAGGGCGCGACGTGCGCATCAGCATCGAGACCGAGGGCGGCCTGCCCGTTGATGCCGAGGAGTTCGCCACGGCGGTCGCGACGACGCTCTCCGACGCCAGAGGGTGGCAGGGCGTCGACAAGGTCCGGTTCGTCGCCGCCTCCTCCGCCGCGCTGGCCAAGGGCGCACAGGCTGATGTGCGCATCACGCTGGCCAGTCCCGAAACGACCGACCGTCTCTGCGCGCCGCTGCGGACCCGTGGACAGGTCAGCTGTCACAACGGGGGCCGGGCCGTCATCAACCTGCGCCGGTGGCAGCTCGGCGCGGAGGCCTATGGCGCCGACCTCGCCGGCTACCGGAACTACCTCGTCAACCACGAGGTCGGACACAGCCTCGGCCACGGACACGCCTTCTGCGCCGGCAACGGCGAGGTCGCGCCGGTGATGATGCAGCAGACCTACGGCCTCAAGGGCTGCTCCGCCTGGCCCTGGCCGAGCCCCAAGCCGGCCTGACCACGCCCGCCCGGGCCTGGCGCGCAAGGATGGGACGTAGTCGCTGCGCGACGGCGCGCCGCACGAGGGAAGGCAGGATCTGTGACTTCGCAGCCCGTCCAGGAGTCAACGGTCGTCGGTATCGTCGGGGCCGGTCCCGCCGGCCTCATGCTCTCGCACCTGCTGTCGCGGAGCGGCATCGACTCGATCGCCGTCGACACCCGCACCCGAGACGAGATCGAGCACACCCACCGGGCGGGCATCCTCGAGCAGGACAGCGTCCGGCTCCTCACCGACACCGGTGTCGACGGCCGCGTCCTGACCCAGGGCTCCGAGCACGAGGGGATCGAGCTGCGCTTCGCGGGCGAGGGCCACCGGATCGACTTCAAGCATCTCGTGGGTGCTTCGGTGTGGCTCTATCCCCAGACCGACGTCTTCATCGACCTCGCCAACGCGCGGGAGCGGGATGGCGGGGATGTCCGGTTCGGAGTTCGTGACACGAAGGTGCTCGAGGTGCGCGACCAACCGGTCATCTCCTTCGTCGACAGCGAGGGAATCGCACGGGAGGTGCGGTGCGACTATCTCGTCGGGGCGGACGGTTCGCACAGCATCTGCCGCCACGAGATCCCCGAGTCGCTGAGCACGCAGTACTTCAAGGAGTACCCGTTCGCGTGGTTCGGCATCATGACCGAGGCGCCGATGAGTGCTCCCGAGCTCATCTACGCGCGGCACGAGCGGGGGTTCGCGCTCATCAGCCAACGCACGGAGCAGCTGCAGCGGATGTACTTCCAGTGCGACCCGGCAACCGATCCGGGGACGTGGTCCGACGAGATGATCTGGAACGAGCTCCAGACGCGTGTGTCAGGAGGCGGCTTCTCGCTCAAGGAGGGACCGATCACCGAGAAGGTGGTGCTGCCCTTCCGTAGCTTCGTGGCGGAGCCGATGCGCTACGGCCGGCTGTTCCTCGCGGGCGACGCGGCCCACACGGTGCCTCCGACCGGAGCCAAGGGCCTCAACCTGGCCCTGCAGGACGTCAAGGTCCTCGCCGAGGTGCTCGACGCGGCAGTCAACCTCGGCAGGACCGAGCTCCTCGAGACCTACGGAACGCGCGCCCTCGAGCGGGTCTGGAAGGCCCAGCAGTTCTCCTACCGCCTGACCACGCTGCTGCACACGCTGCCGGGCGAGACGCCCTTCGACGCGAAGCGCCAGCTGGGAGAGCTGAGCTCGATCGTCACGTCAACCCATGGGTCGGCACACCTCGCGGAGTGCTACACGGGCTGGCCCACCGCCCAGCTCTGAGCCGGCCTTCTCCTCGAGTGTGCACTT
>NZ_JBEDUL010000131.1:0-5621 GCF_040414665.1 Intrasporangium sp. | reverse complement strand
GCGGTCGCCGCGCGGGGGCAGAGGTGCGACGGTCCAGCCCCGCCCCCGCACGCTAGGTTTGCGATGTGCAGATCGCCATCACCGGTTCCATCGCCACCGACCACCTGATGACCTTCGAGGGGCTCTTTGCGGACTCCCTGGTGGTCGAGCAGCTGGACAAGATCTCCCTCTCCTTCCTGACCCAGGACCTCCAGGTCCGTCGTGGCGGGGTGGCGGCGAACATCGCCTTCGGGATGGCGTCCCTCGGCCAGCGCCCCATCCTCGTCGGAGCGGTGGGGGAGGACTTCACCGACTACCGCTCGTGGCTCGAGCGGCATGGCGTCGACTGCGCCTCGGTCCACTACTCGCAGTCCCAGCACACCGCACGGTTCATCTGCACGACCGACCGCGACATGGCCCAGATCGCCACGTTCTACGCCGGCGCCATGACGGAGGCGCGGGACATCGAGCTCGGGCCCGTCGCGGACCGCGTCGGAGGGCTCGACCTCGTCGTCATCGGCGCCAACGACCCCGTCGCGATGCAGCGTCACACGGACGAGTGCCGCACGCGCGGCATCCCCTTCGCGGCGGACCCCTCCCAGCAGCTGGCCTTCCTCGACGGCGACGGCATCCGGCGTCTCATCGACGGGGCCGAGTACCTCCTGACCAACGAGTACGAGGCGGGGATCGCCTGCCAGAAGACCGGCTGGAGCGACGAGGAGCTCGCGGCCCGGGTTCGCGTCCAGGTCAAGACCCAGGGCAAGGACGGCGTCACGGTCCGGGTCCGGGGCGAGGAGCCGATCCACATCGGTGCTGCCCGCGAGGTCTGCAAGGCCGACCCGACGGGCGTCGGGGACGCCTTCCGGGCAGGGTTCCTCACCGGTCTGGCATCGAAGCTGCCGGTCCAGCGGTGCGCCGAGCTCGGCGCGATGCTCGCGACGTACGTCATCGAGACGGTCGGGACGCAGGAGTACTCCCTGAGGAAGGCCGGCTTCCTCGACCGCCTCGCGGAGGCGTACGGCGACGACTCGGCCGCGGAGATCGGCCCACACATCGACTGCGAGCGACCCTGACCCGCGGCTGTGCCGACCCCTCCGCCGCCCACCCCGTGGGACTTCGACCTGGACCGGGTGCCTCCCGGGGAAGACCTCATCGGGATCGGCGCCGACCTCGGCGTCGCGACGCTCTACGAGGCCTACACCATCGGCGCCTTTCCCATGGGGATCGGCGACCACGGAGGTGATCCGCTGGGCTGGTGGTCACCGGACCCTCGCGGGATCCTGCGCCTCGGCGACCTCAAGGTGAGCAAGTCGCTGCGCAAGTCGCTCTCCCGATTCGAGGTGCGCGTGGACACGGCCTTCGAGCAGGTCGTGCTCGCCTGCGCCGACCCGCGACGCACCGGGCGCTGGATCACCCCGCAGATCGTCGAGGCCTACCTGCGGATGCACGAGGCCGGCTGGGCGCACTCCATCGAGACGTGGCAGGAGGGCCGGCTCGTCGGTGGCCTCTACGGGGTGGCCATCGGCGGGCTCTTCGCGGGCGAGTCGATGTTCCACCTCGTGCGGGACGCCTCCAAGGTCTCGCTCGTCGGGTTGCACCGCCTGCTCGCGGAGGACTGCGACGTGCGCCGGTTGGTCGACGTCCAGTGGCGCACCGACCACCTGGCCACCCTCGGCGTCACGGAAGTGCCGAGGAACGAGTACCGACGCCTGCTCGCCGCGGCGTTGGAGGCACCGCTGCCCGCGCTGTGGGCCTGAGGGCCGGAACGGCTAGGGTGCCCGGTCGTCCGGGTCGATGAGCTCGACGATGTAGACGGTGTGGTCCCCGGACGAGCGCTCCTCGACGAACCGGTGTCCCCGCATCCGGCACCACGCCGGGATGTCGTGGGCGGCGGCCGGATCGGTCGCCAGGACGAGCACCCGCCGCGCTGTCGGGTGCGCGGCGACGTGGCGCGCGAGGTCGATCACGGGGATCGGGCACCGTTTGCCGCGGGCGTCCACGACGTGCTCGCCCGATCCGGGATCCGACCCGTCGCCACTCACAGCCCCGCCACCCCGAGCTCTGCACGGACCGCCTCGATCGTCGGCACGAGACTCGCGCAGAGCGCCTCGACGTCATCGGCGCGCCCCGGGCTAACGGCCTTGAGGGGCAGCGTCATCCGGACGTTCCCGTGGGTCAGCGTTCCCATGGCCGCGAGGACGTGGCTCGGCTCGAGGGTGCTGGAGGTGCACGCCGAGCCGCTCGCGACGGCCAGACCCTGGCGATCGAGTGCACCCACGAGGGCCTCCCCATCGGCGAAGAGGCTCGAGAAGGTCACGATGTGCGGCAGGCGGTCCACGGGATCGCCGACGACCTCGGTGTCCGGTACCGCTGACGCAGCGTCGCGAACCCGGTCGACGAGCGCACGAGCCTCACGCCCGTCGTCCTCGCGCACTGCGGCCGTCTGCTGCCACGCTTCAGCCGCCGCGAGGGCAAGCGGGACCCACGGTGCCACGTCGGCGCGGCCCGCCTCGACGTCGGCCCGTGCGTCGGGCCACCGCCAGCGGGTGGCCTCACGGACGACGAGGACCCCGAGGGGCGGGCCGCCCCACGACCGGGCGTCCCCGACGAGCACGTCCCAGTCCGTCGGCACGTCGTCGCGACCCAGCGAGGCGGTGGCGTCCACGATGAGGGGTATGCCGCTGGGCTCGGTCACCGCCCTCGCCTCCGCGAGCGGCTGCCGAGTGCCGACCTCGCCGTTCGCGTGCTGGAGGGCTGCGGCCACCGTGCCCGGGACGTTCACCGCCGCGGCCCAGGCATCGAGGTCGACGGCTCCGGTCGCCGTCACCGGTACCTCGGCGAACCGGGTCGCGTCGGCTGCCCGCGCCGCCCGGCCGCGTCCGGGCACGAGGATGGCGGAGTGCTCGACAGCGGAGGCCACGGTGCGAGCGCCGCGGCGCTCAGCGGCATACAGCACCCCGTCGACGGCCCTGGCCAGCGCGGTCGGGCCGCTGGGCAGGAAGGTCACCTCGGGCGGGCGGACGCCGAGCCCGGCTGCAATGACCTCACGGGCGCGCGCGAGGAGCGCGCCGGCGCGGCGGCCTTCGGCGTAGAGGCGGGCCGGGTCCGCCCAGCCGGCCTCCAGCGCCGCCACGAGGGTCTCCCGGGCCACCGGGTGGAGCGGGCCGGACGCTGCGTCGAGGAGGCGTCGAGACGTGCCGATGAGGGACTCTTTCGCCACACCGCAACGTTATCCGGACCCTGCCGGACATGACGGGTGGCATGGCGGTAGGGTTCCGCAAGGAGCACGCATGCGCCCATTGGGCGTTGCCCTTTTTGGCTTTGTTGGGTGTGGAGACGGAATGAAAGGTGCACCTGGTGCCTGAGCACGAAGACACCCCGGTGATGACCGCCGCGCCGCCGGTGCGGTCCGGCCGACGCAGGGGACTGCGCGTCACGGGTCTGGTGGCGGTGAGCGCGCTGGCGCTCGCCGGCTGTCAGGGTCAGCTTTCCCACGGGTTCATGCCCGAGGCGATCTCGGACAGCGGTAAGCGAGTCACCGACCTCTGGGTCGGCAGCTGGATCGCGGTGCTCGGCGTCGGGGTCATCACGTGGGGCCTCATGCTCTACGCCGCCATCCGGTTCCGCCGCCGCAAGGGGGACGAGGCGCTGCCCGTCCAGCTGCGCTACAACGTGCCCGTCGAGCTGCTCTACACGATCATCCCCGTGTTCATGGTCGCCGTGTTCTTCTACTACACGGCCCGTGACGAGGCAGCGCTCACCGACGTGAGCAAGACGCCCGACGTCACCATCAGCGTGGTCGCCAAGCAGTGGAGCTGGGACTTCAACTACGTCGACTCCGACGTCTACGACTCCGGGGTCCACACGAACCTGACGGGACAGGAAGGCGCGCGGGACACCATGCCCGTGCTCTACCTCCCGGTGAACAAGCGGGTCGAGTTCGTGCTCAACTCGCGTGATGTCATCCACAGCTTCTGGGTACCCGCCTTCATGACGAAGCTCGACATGATCCCGGGCAAGACCAACCGCATGCAGATCGTGCCGTCGCAGACCGGCGAGTTCCAGGGCAAGTGCGCCGAGCTGTGCGGCGCCTACCACTCCGAGATGCTCTTCATGGTCAAGATCGTGACGCAGCAGGAGTACGACCAGCACATCGCCCACCTGGCCCAGATCGGCCAGACCGGCCAGATCCCCGTCGACGCCAGCCGTGAGAAGCTCGTCAAGGGCGACGAAAAACTCATCCCCGAACCTGCTCGTGGTGGGAGCAACTGATGACCACAACCGCAGACCGCACCGCGGCGGGCACCACGACCGCCCCGGTCACGCCGCGCTCCGAGATCAAGGGACGCACCTTCATCAAGTGGGTGACGACGACCGACCACAAGGTCATCGGCAACCTTTACTTCATCACCTCGTTCCTGTGGTTCATGCTCGGCGGCATCATGGCCCTGATCATCCGGGCCGAGCTGGTCTCGCCCGGGCTGCAGATCGTGGACACCAAGGACCAGTTCAACCAGCTGTTCACGATGCACGGCACGATCATGCTGCTGCTCTTCGCGACGCCGCTCTTCGCCGCCTTCGCGAACGCGCTCATGCCGCTGCAGATCGGGGCGCCCGACGTCGCGTTCCCGCGCCTCAACATGTTCGCCTACTGGCTCTACCTCTTCGGCGGGCTCATCGCCGCGGCGGGGTTCCTGACCCCGCAGGGCGCGGCCTCCTTCGGCTGGTTCGCCTACGCGCCCCTGTCGGACCAGAGCTACAGCCCCGGGCTCGGCGGCGACCTGTGGGTCTTCGGCCTTGCCTTTGCCGGCTTCGGCACCATCCTCGGCGCGGTCAACTTCATCACGACGATCGTGTGCATGCGCGCCCCGGGCATGACGATGTTCCGGATGCCGGTCTTCACCTGGACCGTGCTGATCACCTCGATCCTCATCCTCGTCGTCTTCCCCGTCCTCGCTGCGGCGCTCTTCGCGCTCGGTGGTGACCGCCGGTTCGGGATGCACATCTTCGACCCGGAGAACGGCGGGCCGATGCTGTGGCAGCACCTCTTCTGGTTCTTCGGCCATCCCGAGGTGTACGTCATCGCGCTGCCTTTCTTCGGCATCATCAGCGAGGTCATCCCGGTCTTCTCGCGCAAGCCGATCTTCGGCTACAAGACCCTGGTGTTCGCGACGATCGCCATCGCCGCGCTGTCCACGAGCGTGTGGGCGCACCACATGTACGTCACAGGCCAAGTGCTGCTGCCGTTCTTCGCCGTGATGACCATGCTCATCGCCGTGCCCACAGGCGTGAAGTTCTTCAACTGGATCGGCACGATGTGGGGCGGCAAGGTCTCGATGGACACGCCCATGCTCTGGGCGATGGGCTTCCTCGTGACCTTCCTCTTCGGTGGACTGACCGGTGTCATCCTGGCCAGCCCCGCCCTCGACTTCCATCTGTCGGACAGCTACTTCGTCGTGGCGCACTTCCATTACACGGTCTTCGGCACCGTCGTGTTCGCCATGTTCGCCGGGTTCTACTTCTGGTGGCCGAAGCTGACCGGCCGGATGCTCGACGAGAAGCTCGGCAAGATCCACTTCTGGATGCTCTTCCTCGGCTTCCACACGACCTTCCTCATCCAGCACTGGCTCGGGATCGAGGGC
>NZ_JBEDUL010000130.1:0-32670 GCF_040414665.1 Intrasporangium sp. | reverse complement strand
CCGCACCGGACCCGGCAGAACGGCACGTGGACGTAGATGCCCAGGTCTGCGCCGGCGAGGCCCGCCAGGGCCGAGCTCGGGAGCTCACCCGACGCGGGGGCGGGGTCTCCGTCGGGAAGCGAGCTGGGCGGCATACGGCCATTGTCTCAGCCGGAAGGGCACCCACTGGACACGCGAGCAGGCGCCCGGTCACCCCGAGTGCGTCGTGACGCCGTAGCGCGCCCGCGACTCGAGCGCCCATCGGGCCGCAGGAACGCTGACGAGCGCGATGCCGACCATGATGCCGGCGAGCATGAGCCACCCGCGCTCGCCCTGCTCGACGCAGAAGAACGTCACGAGAGGCGGGCCGATGACCGCCATGACCGAGAAGCCCAGGCCGGCGAAGCCTTGGTACTGGCCCTGCCGCTCGTGTGGGGCAAGCCCGAGCTGGAGGCCCCACTGCCCGCCCGAGCCGATCATCTCGCCGACGACGTGGACCAACGAGCCGGCGACGAGCACGGCGATGGCGATCCAGTAGCTGCCCCGGTCGGCGACCGCAACGATCGCGAACCCCGCTGCGATCCAGAGCGATCCGCGCACGAGCGCCTTGGCGCCGGCTGTCACCGAGTCGGACCGCCGCGAGAAGCGCACCTGGAACAGCGCGACCATCGCGGTGTTGACGATGAGCAGCACCGCCACCATGACCGTCGGAGCCTCGGTGTGCTCCGAGATGTAGAGCGCCAGGCCGAGCTCCATGACGAAGAAGTGCAGCGCGTAGAGGCCCGTCAGCGCGGTGATGACGACGTACGGCCAGTCACGCAGGACCGCGAGGCGAGGCTCGCCCGCGGAGCGCCGGTGCGGTGGCAGGTACGGCAGCCGGGTGCTGTTCCACGCGGCGAACGCGGTGAAGACGGCATTGAGCCCGAAGACCGCCACGTAGGCCCACGGCTCGTCGACGATCAGGGCGAGGCCGCCGAAGACGGAGCCGAGGCCGAGGGCGGAGTTGGTCACGGCCCGCAGGTAGGCCTTGAAGAGCACGCCACGGCCGCCGGTCGCCAGCTGGGCGATGACGCCTTGGTTGACCGCACCAGCCCCGCGCTCGAAGAACGCGAGCACGCCGAGCAGCACGGCAAGCACCAACGGTGACGGGGCGAACACCGGCGGTGCCGAGAAGATGGCTGCGCCGGTCATGAACAGCGTGAGCATCGCTCGTGGACCGCGGGTGTCGCCGAGGTGGCCGGCGGGAACCTGCACGACGATTCCGACGAACGCCCCGACGGACATGGCGAGGGCCACCTCGGTGGGGCTGAAGCCGACCTGTCGCGTGAAGTAGAGGGCGCTGGTCGTCAGCACCGCCCCGGCTCCGAACCGGTTCGCGAACGAGCCCAGAGCGAGGATCCGCAGATCGCGGTCGACGGGGATCCCCCGGTGGGTCAGCTTCTCCCGGCCGATCGCTGCTGCAGCTGTCGTCATTGCGCCTCCGTAAGTATCTTGATGTCAAGATATCTTCCGGACACGAGGGCGATGCAAGTCATTAACGGGAATCGCCTATCGTCGTGAGGGTGTACCAACCGAGCTGGATCGACCTGAGCGGCGTCGTCAACATGCGCGACCTCGGCGGTTTGCCGACCGAGGACGGAGACGTCGTCCGCCACCGTCGGCTGCTTCGGTCGGACAACCTGCAGGACCTCGCTGAGCGCTCGGTCACGACCCTGCTCGAGGAATACGGCGTCACGGACGTCGTCGACCTACGCACCCACGTCGAGGTGGCCAAGGAGGGAGACGGACCGCTCCGGGCCACTGCCGTGCGCCACCACCACTTCACGCTCTACCGGGAAGACAGCCGTGAGTCCGGCGTCCCGGCAGCAGAGCGCGCCCTGCCGTGGGAGCGGGACGAGGCCGAGGCTGCGGCGCTGCGCGGGGAGCGCGAGAAGCGCGGGCGCAGCCACGACGAGTTCTGGTCCGAGCACTACCTGTCGTATCTCTCGACGCGACCGGACTCCGTGGTCGCAGCGCTGCACGCCATCGCGGGCAGCGACGGCGCGACCATCGTCCACTGCGCCGCCGGCAAGGACCGGACCGGCACCATCGTCGGCCTCGCCCTGAAGATCGTCGGGGTGCCCGATGATGTCGTCATCGCCGACTTCGCAGCCTCGGCGCAGAAGGTCCCGTTGATCCTGGAGCGGCTGCGTCTCAAGCCTGCGTACGCCGAGAACATGAAGAACAAGACGGTGGCACAGCAGTCACCGACGACCGAGACGATGCGGCTGCTCCTCGGTGCGCTCGAGGCACGCCATGGCGGCATCCACGGCTGGCTCGGGAGTCAGGGCTGGACCCAGTCCGACACCGACCGGATGCGCCACAAGCTGCTCGACTGACCCACCCCGTCGCCGGGCGCCCTGTCCGCAGCCGCTACTCGCCGGCGTATGTCCCGAAGCTCCAGCGGTTGCCCTCGGGGTCGGCGATGGAGAAGCCCCGCGATCCGTAGTCGGTGTCCTCCAACGGCCGCACGACCCGCACCTCGAGCTCCTGAGCCCGCGCCCACACCGCGTCGGGGTCGTCGACGACGACGTAGACGCTGGCCGCTCCGCGAGGCGTCGTGAACGCGTCGTCCTCCTTGCCGCGCGAATGGACCATGACGCGGCCGCCCTCCGGCCAGACCATCTCGCTGTGCCTCACCGTGCCGTCGTCCTCCGCCACGAGGACACCGCCCTCGAACCCGAGCGCCTGCAGCCAGGTCCTCGCCGAAATCGCGTCGTCGTAGGCGATGCCCGCCCAGATGTTGTGGTCCGTCCGAGTCGTTGTGTCGTGTGTCTGCGTAGTCATGCCGTAACGGTGGCACGCCGCGCGACCTCGGTCTTGGACGAAAGCGAACTCGGACCGGGGCAGATCAGTCCGTATGCCGCTGGGCCGGCTCCATCTCGCGGGTGGCCTTTGCGAGGGCGTCCTCGCGCCGCCACCGCGCTGGTGACGTCCCGGCGAGGGCGCGCCAGTCACGGGTCAGGTGGCCCTGGTCCGCGTACCCGCACGCGACCGCCACGTCGGCGAGCGGGGCGCCCCCGGAGGCGACGAGGGGCACCGACCTCTCGAAGCGGCTCACCCTCGCAACCGCCTTCGGGGTCAGGCCGAACTCGGCCGAGAACTGCTGCTGGAGGTGACGCATCGACCAGCCGAGCCGCGCTGCCACGTCGCTGATCGCGACGGAGCCGCGCGCCCGGCGGATGAGCCGCCATGCGTGGGCCACCTCGACGCGCGGACGGCGGTCACCGGCTCCACCGGCGCGCCCGGCCCCGAGCCGACCGAGAAGGAGACGCTCGACCAGCTCGAAGCGTCGCTCCCACGAGTCCGACTCGTGCAGCCGCTCTCGCAGTCGGTCGGCATCGGCGCCGAGGACGTCGCCGAGCTCGAACGTCCCGTCCGCCATCTCCGCCGCCCGGCAGTCGAAGAGCGCCCGTGCCGCGCCCGGACGGAGTGCGAGCTGGATCCCGTGCTGGTTGCCGTCGTGGTGCACGTGGGTCGGCGCGACCGACAGCCCGGCGAGCACGGAGCCGTGGGCGCTCGGGTCACCTCGCCGGGTTGAGATCGTCAGCGGGGCCTCGATGGGGATGACGAGCGTGAGCGAGCACGACGGCATACCGACATGGATTCCCGGCGGGAAGCCGGACATCCGGTAGCCCGTGGCGCGCTCCACCCAGGGCGCGAGCGCCGGGCTGACGACGTGCTCGTGGTGCGCAGCATGGGGCATCCCTCCACCGTAACGGCGAGGCTGATGCGGACGCTGACCGCGGCTATTTCTTGGCCTTCTCGGCCCCGGCGTCGCTCGACAGCGCGGCGATGAAGGCCTCCTGCGGGACCTCGACGCGGCCGACCATCTTCATCCGCTTCTTGCCCTCCTTCTGCTTCTCGAGCAGCTTGCGCTTGCGGCTGATGTCGCCGCCGTAGCACTTGGCGAGCACGTCCTTGCGGATCGCGCGGATGTTCTCCCGGGCGATGATCCGCGAGCCGATCGCCGCCTGGATCGGCACCTCGAACTGCTGACGAGGGATGAGCTCCTTGAGCTTGGTCGCCATCATGACGCCATACGCGTACGCCTTGTCCTTGTGGACGATCGCGGAGAAGGCGTCGACGGGCTCGCCCTGCAGCAGGATCTGGACCTTGACGAGGTCAGCGTCCTGCTCGCCGTCGGGCTCGTAGTCGAGCGAGGCGTAACCACGCGTGCGCGACTTCAGCTGGTCGAAGAAGTCGAAGACGATCTCCGCGAGCGGCAGCGTGTAGCGCATCTCGACGCGGTCCTCGGACAGGTAGTCCATGCCGCGCAGCTGCCCCCGCTTTTGCTGGCAGAGCTCCATGATCGCCCCGACGAACTCGCTCGGGGCGAGGATCGTCGCGCGGACGATCGGCTCGCTCACCGAGGCGATCTTGCCCTCCGGGAACTCGCTCGGGTTGGTGACGTGGACCTCGGAGCCGTCGTCCATCGTCACGTCGTAGACGACGTTGGGCTGGGTCGAGATGAGGTCGAGGTTGAACTCCCGCTCGAGCCGCTCGCGGACGATCTCGAGGTGGAGCAGGCCAAGGAAGCCGCACCGGAAGCCGAAGCCGAGCGCGGCCGAGGTCTCGGGCTCGTAGACGAGCGCCGCGTCGTTGAGCTTGAGCTTGTCGAGCGCGTCGCGCAGGTCGGGGTAGTCGGACCCGTCGAGCGGGTAGAGCCCGGAGAAGACCATCGGCTTCGGGTCGCGGTACCCGCCGAGCGACTCCTTCGCCGGCTTGCTCGCATTGGTCACGGTGTCACCGACGCGGGACTGGCGCACATCCTTGACGCCCGTGATGAGGTAGCCGACCTCGCCGACGCCCAGGCCCTTCGAGGGGATCGGCTCGGGGCTGATGACACCGATCTCGAGCAGCTCGTGCGTGGCCTTGGTCGACATCATGACGATGCGCTCGCGGGGGTTGAGGTTGCCGTCGACGACCCGGACGTACGTGACGACGCCGCGGTACGTGTCGTAGACGGAGTCGAAGATCATCGCCCGGGCGGGTGCGTCCGCGTCCCCGACGGGGTGTGGGATCTGGGCGACGATCTGGTCGAGCAGCGGCTCGACCCCCTCGCCGGTCTTGCCGGACACGCGGAGGCAGTCGGCAGGGTCTCCACCGATGAGCTTGGCGAGCTCCTCGGCGTACTTCTCCGGCTGCGCAGCCGGCAGGTCGATCTTGTTGAGGACCGGAATGATCGTGAGGTCGTTCTCCATCGCCAGATAGAGGTTGGCGAGTGTCTGCGCCTCGATCCCCTGTGCTGCGTCGACGAGCAACACCGCGCCCTCGCACGCGGCGAGGCTGCGCGACACCTCGTAGGTGAAGTCGACGTGGCCCGGGGTGTCGATCATGTTCAGCGCGTACGTCCGTCCCTCGGCCTCCCACGGCATCCGCACGGCCTGACTCTTGATGGTGATCCCGCGCTCGCGCTCGATGTCCATCCGGTCGAGGTACTGCGCCCGCATCTGGCGCGCCTCGACGACGCCCGTCAGCTGGAGCATCCGGTCGGCGAGGGTCGACTTGCCGTGGTCGATGTGAGCGATGATGCAGAAGTTGCGGATCAGGTCCGGCGGCGTTGCGTGGGGCGCCAACGCGGAGCGGGCCATGGGCGACACGGTGGGAAGAACCTCGCAGAGTCGGGTCTGGGGGTGGGATCAGCCAATCCTCCCATGCTTTCCGCAGCGGATTTTCACGTATGCCGCTGGGCTGGGTTGGGTGGGGTGAGACGAAAAGTGCTGGAGCCGGTCGCCGTCGGCATGACACGTTGGCCCGTGGACGAGGAACCGATCCGGGAGGCAGCTCATGGAAACCCTCATCACCCGCACGGACGGCCGCGAGGACGGCGAGGAGTGGACCGAGAACTACGAGCGGCTGCCCGGCGGCGCCGGCATCTCGATCATCCTCGAGTCCACGACGAAGGAGGGCGTCGGGCCGCGGCTGCACCGGCACCCGTACGCCGAGACGTTCATCATCCGACGCGGCTCGGCGACGTTCACTGTCGGTGCCGGCGAGGAAGCGCGCCACATCACCGCGCACGGCGGTCAGGTCCTCGTCGTCCCGGCGCAGACGCCGCACCGGTTCCGGACCGGCCCCGAGGGCTACGAGGCCGTGCACATCCACGCCAACGACGAGTTCGTCACGGAATGGCTCGAGTGATCCCCGCGCACGACGCACTCGATCGATGCGTCAGGTCGAGTAGACGAGGGCCGGGCCGATGACGCGGATGGCCACGTCGTCGCCGCGCTGGAGCGGTGCCACGGTCCGTGCGAGGACCCGGATCGGGAGGTCCCCGGACCGGACGGTGAGCCGGGCCAGGGCGTCGTGGCCGAAGAAGCTGACGTCGTCGACGTGGGCGGGGGTGGCCCCACGCTCCACCCGGGCGTCGACCCGGATCTGCTCCGGACGGACGACGGCGACGACCGGGCCGTCGGCGGGCAGCACGCTGCCGTGGATCGGCAGGCGGCCGAGGACGGTGTCGACCGTGTGGCCGGCCTTGGTGCCGGGCAGCTCGACGAGGTCCCCGACGAAGCGGGCGACATCGAGGTCGACAGGGCGGTAGTACACCTCCGTGGGGCTGCCGTGCATGACGAGCCGGCCAGCCTCCATGACCGCGACGGAGTCGGCCATGGACAGGGCCTCCTCCTGGTCGTGCGTGACGATGATCGCGGTGGCGTCGATGGTCCGCAGCACCTGGCTCACCTCGTCGCGGACCTGCGCGCGCAGTCCGGCGTCGAGGGCGGAGAACGGCTCGTCGAGCACGACGACCCGCGGGCGCGGAGCCAGCGCCCGGGCCAGCGCGACCCGCTGCTGCTGCCCCCCGGACAGCTGGTCCGGGCGGCGGGTGCCCAGTCCGCCGAGCCCGACGAGCTCGAGCATCTCGTCGACCCGCCGCCGGCTCTCACCCGAGCGCCGCAGCCCGTAGCCGATGTTCCGTGCGACGTCGAGGTGCGGGAAGAGCGCGCCCTCTTGCGGCACGACGGCCACGCCGCGTCGTTCGGGCGGGACGACGGTGAGCTCGTCGACGACCGCCCGACCGTCGATCTCGACGCGGCCCTGGTCGGGACGGATGAAGCCGGCAACGATCCGCAGGAGCGTGGTCTTGCCGCAGCCCGACGGGCCCAGGACCGCGGTCAGCTCGCCCGAGGACACGGTGAGGTCCACGTCGGTCAGTGCGGTCGTCGAGCCGAAGGCCTTCGACACGCCAGAGAGCTTTACCTCACTCACAGGTCCTCCGTTGCGGTGAATCGTCCCTGCGCACGCATCAGCCACAGGGTGGGCAGCACGGCGAGCAGGACCAGGGCGAGCGCATAGGGCGCTGCTGCGGCGTAGGCGGCGACCCCGGTCTCCGTCCACAGGCTCGTGGCCAAGGTGTTGGCCCCGGTGGGGCGCAGGAGCAGCGTCGCCGGCAGCTCCTTCATGATCGTCAGCATGACCAGCGCGGTCCCCGCGGCGATCCCGGGGGCGGCCAGGGGGATCGTCACCCGGCGCAGGACCGTCAGCGGTGCGCTACCGAGGGACCGCGCGACCTCCTCGATCCGTGGCGGGCTCATCGCGACGGCGCCGCGCACCGCCCCGATGCCTGCCGGTAGGAACAGGACGGCGTAGGCGATGAGCAGCAGCGGCGTCTGCTGGTAGATCGGTTGGGCGACCCGGACGCCAAAGAAGACGAGGGCGAGCGCGACGACGATGCCCGGCAGGGCGTGCCCGGCCCAGGTCGCGGTCTCGATGACGGCGCTCGACCGATTGCGGTGCCGGGCGACGAGGACCCCGATGGGGATGGCCAGGGCCATGGTCGCGACGGCCCCGAGGACGGCGAGGAACAGCGTCGTCCCGGTGCTCGTCAGCAGGCGCTCGGTGTCGATGCCGGCGGAGAGGCCGGTGGCGAACCAGTAGAGCAGCGACGCGACCGGGAAGGCGAGGGCGACGCCGAGAACGGCGCTGACGGCCACGGATGCAACCGGACCGAGCGGGCCGAGGCGGTGCAGCTCCGGACGCCGCGAGACCCCGCCACCGATCCGGGTGTGCTCGACGGGCCGTCGGGTCCATCGCTCCCCCACGGCGATGACGACGGTGATGACGACGAGCAGCGTCGACAGGACCGCGGCCGGGGTGCGGTCGAAGGTGGCGGTGTAGGAGGTGTGGATCACTCGGGTGAAGACGTCGTACTGCAGGATCGACACCGCGCCGAAGTCACTGAGGCTGTAGAGGGCCACGAGCAGGCCACCCGATGCCGCCGCGGGCCACACCTGCCGGGCCGTCACCGCCCAGAAGGTGCCCCAGGCGGACCGACCCAGGCTGCGCGAGACCTCCTCCTGCGCCGGGTCAACCGATCGCATGGCGGCCATCACCGGCAGGTACACATAGGGATAGGTGCAGGCGGTCAGGACGATGGCCGCCCCGAGGAAGCCGCGGGCCCACGGCACCGCGGCGACCCAGGCAAAGGCTGCCACGTAGCTCGGGATCGCCAGCGGCAGCGGCGCCAGCACGGCGAAGGCCCGGCGACCCGGCATCGCCGTGCGGGTGACGAGGGCGGCCAGGCCAATACCGATGACGAGGCAGAGCCCTGTGACGATGGCGGCCAGGCCCAGGCTGCGGCCGATGAGCGCGAGCGTGCCGGGACGGCCGAGGATCTCGAGTATCCGGTCCGGGCCCGCCTCGGAGGTCCGGACCAGCAGGTAGCCGAGCGGCAGGATCGCGAGGGCAGCCCCGGCGACGGCCGGGACGACCAGCCACCACGGCGGGCGCCCCTGCCTGTCGCGAGCGGGGACAGAGTCGACCGCACCGGTGGTGAGATCTGCCACCGGCCGCTCGGTCGTCGTCAGCTCGCTCAGGTCAGTCCCACCTCGCCCAGCATCGCCAACGTGGTCTCCAACGAGTCGAGCTGGTTGAGGTCGATGCTCGCCCTCTTGAGCTCAGCCAGTGGCGGCAGGTTGTGCTTGGACGAGATGCCCTCGATGACCGGGTACTCCGCCGTCTCGTCGGCGAAGTACTGCTGCGCCTTGTCGGACAGCAGGTAGTTCACCGCCTTCTCAGCGGCCGCCTTCTGGTCGGAACCCTTGAGGATCCCGACGCCGGCGACGTTGATGAGCGCGCCGGGGTCATCGGCACCGAGGAAGTGGATCTTGGCGGTGACCGCGTCGGCGCCCTTCTCGGCGACTCGCTCGTACCAGTAGTAGTGGTTGATCAGCCCCAGCGCGACCTCGCCCTTGTCCACGCCGTCGAGGACCAGGACGTTGTTGTCGTACTTGCGCGGCTCGTTGGCCTTGAACTTAGTCAGCCACTCCTTGGCCCCGTCCTCGCCCTTGGTGACGCGCAGCGCGGTGACGAAGGCGTGGAAGGACGCGTTCGAGGGCGCGTAGCCGATCTTGCCCTTGTACTTCGGGTCCAGGACGGCATCGACAGAGGTCATCTGCTCGGCCTCCGGAGCCTGCTGCGGGTTGAAGGCGATGACCCGGGCCCGAGCCGACGTGCCGACCCACAGCCCGTTCGGGTCCGCGAAGCCATCGAGGACCTGCTCGGACACCGCCGGGTCGAGCGGCTCCAGCCGACCCGCCTTGGCCAGCGCCCCAAGCGCGCCCGCGTCCTGGCTGAAGAACAGGTCGGCCTTGGTCGCCTCGCCCTCCTCGAGCAGCTGCGCCGCGAGCTCGCTCGAGCCCGCGTAGCGAACCCCCACCTTGACACCGGTCTGCTGCTCGAGGTCCTCCAGCACGCCCGCGACGAGGGACTCGCTGCGGCCGCTGTAGATGACCAGGTCGGCACCCTCGGTCGTGTCGGTCGGGCCGTCGCTGCCGCCGCAGGCTGCGGCACCCAGGACGGCGAGCGCCGCGACGGACGCACTGAGGAATCGGCGAAGGTGCACGTACTGCTCCTACCCACGGGTCAAGTTAGGACATGCTTACCTTAGTGCACCCTGACGAGTGCTCCGACCCACGTTCCTGAAGGCGGAACGACGCTCTGGCGCAGGGCGCCGGGCCTCACTCACTACGGTGAGTCCATGTCGTCAACCCTGGGACGCATCACTGGTGCCTTGCGCAGCCTCGCCCGAGCGACGACGAAACGGCGCCCGGCACCAGCTCGGGCGCATCCGTCGGAAGCCAGCCCAGCGGCATACGGCACGTATGCCGGAGACGCGACGTCGCTGCCCGACATGACGTACGCGCCGAGGCCCGACGGCGCGCCGGATCCTGGCGAGGTCGTGTGGTCGTGGGTCCCCTACGAGGAGGACCACGCACGGGGCAAGGACCGTCCTGTCCTCGTCATCGGGCACGAGGGGAAGCTGCTCATCGGGCTGCAGCTGACGAGTCAGGACCACGACAGGGATGAGCATCAGGAGCGCCGCGCCGGTCGCGAGTGGGTCGACATCGGGACCGGGGCGTGGGACCACCGCGGCCGCCCGAGCGAGGTGCGCGTCAACCGTCTGCTCCGACTCGATCCCACGTATGTGCGCCGGGAGGGTGCCGTGCTGCCGCAGGATCAGTACGAGGAGGTCATCGCGGCGGTGCGCCGACACCACCGCTGAGATGGGCCGAGCCCCTCACCCGATCGGGCGAGGGGCTCGGTGAAGCGTCGGTGGTCGCGTCAGAGGGACGCAGCCTTCTTGGCCATGGCCGACTTCTTGTTGGCGGCCTGGTTCTTGTGGATGACACCCTTCGACACGGCCTTGTCGAGCTTCTTCGAGGCGGTCTTCAGGGCGTCTGAGGCGGCGTCCTTGTCACCGGAGGCAGCTGCCTCGCGGAACTTGCGGACCCACGTGCGAAGCTCGCTCTTGACCGCCTTGTTGCGCTCGGTGCGCTTCTGGTTGGTCTTGATGCGCTTGAGCTGCGACTTGATGTTTGCCACGTGACGTACTTTCTTGGTCGGGATGGTTGCCGTTAGAGGGCGGCAAAGCTGCTCGGGACCGGGCGTGGGGCACCCTTGCGTGAGCTGCTCTGGGTTGCTGCATGCATGCGCGCACGACCTGAGCGCGCACGCGAGTGCCAAAGTTACCAGCGGCGCGGTGGTGCCTCCAAACCGGACCGACAAGATGAGGCCGTATGCCGCTGAGCTGGGTCACGCCATCGCGCGGGCTCGGGTGATGGTCAGGATCGCCCGCTCCACGGCGTAGACGGGATCGCGTCCGCCACCCTTGACCTCGAAGTCAGCCGCAGCCACGGCCTGGACTGCGACCGCGAGCCCTTCGGGGCTCCAGTGCGCCACCGCACGACGGGCCCGGTCGACCTGCCAGGGCGCCAGGCTCAGGTTCTTGGCGAGCTGCGCCGAGCTGCCGCGCCCAGCGGAGCCGACCTTGATCAGTTGGCGCAGCTGGGAGGCGAGCACCGCCACGATGGGCACCGGGTCGAGACCGGTGGCGATGGCGTGCCGCAGCAGCCGGAGGGCCTCGCCGGCCTGGCCGGCGACGGCCGCGTCGGCGACGCGGAACCCTGTGGCCTCGACCTTGCCGCCGTGGTAGGTGTCGACCATCGAGTCGTCGACCGTGCCCTCGGTGTCCGCGATGAGCTGGCTGCAGGCCGCCGCGAGCTCGCGGAGGTCCCGGCCGACGGCCTCGACGAGGGCGCGGACACCGTCACTCGTGATCCGGCGTCGCGCCTGGGCGAACTCCTTCATGACGAAGTCGGACTTGTCACGGTCGGACTTGACCGCGGGGCACTCGACGAGCTGCGCGTGCTGCTTCTTCAGCGTGTCGAGGACCTTCTTGCCCTTCATCCCCCCGCCGTGAGTCACGACGAGGGAGACGTCCTCCAAGGGCGCGCCCAGGAGGGAGAGCAGGTCGACCTGGAGCTCGTCCGGCGACTCGTGCAGCCCTTTGACGACGATGCACTTCGTCCCCCCGAAGAGGGACGGGCTCGCATGGAGGATGAGCGAGCCGGGCTCGTAGCCCACGGCCTCGACCCGGATCACGTCGGCCCCGGACGCCTTGGCCCGCGTGATGACGCTCGCGACCGCCCGCTCGACAAGCATGTCCTCGGGTCCGCTCACGAGGACGAGTGGTGCAACGGCCGCATCGGTCATGGTGCCAACCCTGCCATGCGGTCCGGACACTACGACTCGATCGGCGGGTCAACCACTTGGTGTGCCGCGGTGCCGACCGATCCGAACAGGGCGCAGGCCGCGCACGATCAGGACGGCACCGACGACGGCGAGGATGGGACCGATCACCGCCCAGAGCCTGACCCCTGACATGCCGCTCCCGCCGATCCAGCCCATCCCCTGACCGAACCAGACGAGCCCGAGGACGACCAGAACGCCGCCCAGCACCAGCGACACCGTGCGACTCATGGTCCGCCTCGATTCCCGGTCGAAATGCTTCCGACTCTCCAAGCGTAAGTCAGTGTGACGGCAGTCACGCGATCATCCGTGGCCAAGGTCGAGCGTGCTGTTCCGTCCGGGCGAGCCAGACTGGAGAACGTGCGAAAGGGAGCTGCCGCGGTGACCCGTGTCGCGACTCTCGGGCGAGCGGGCTCCAGGCCTTTCAGGGGGAACTGCTGCGGGCCTTCCCGGATGCACGGATGGAGATCAATGAGCAGATTGCTGAGGGCGAGCCAGATGCAGACGCCGCGGGTTTAGCTCTGGCTTAGCTCAGCAACGGTCGCTGTGCTCGCTACTAGTCTGGCAGCGTGCCCGAGTTCAGCTGGCGACCGGCCAACGACGCGACGAGTGAGGACCTCGAGGCTCTGTTCGACGCCGGGGGCGCCCGCAAGTGCCGCTGCCAGGCGCTCAAGGTCCCTGGTTGGATCTGGCGCGACACCACACAGGAGGAGCGCGACGCCGCGCTCCTGGAGCAGGCCGGCTGCGGCACGAGCGGGCCCACGTCCGGCCTCGTTGGTTACGTCGACGGCGAGCCGGCCGGCTGGGTCGCGGTCGAGCCGCGGGAGAACTACCCGAGGATCTGGGCCCGGCAGAAGTCGTGGATGCGGATGGACCCGGACCTCGAGGGCATCTGGTCGGTGACGTGCTTCGTCGTGCGTAAGGGCTTCCGTCGACAGGGGGTGATGTACGAGCTCGCCGCTGCAACCGTTGAGTACGGCAGGCAGGTCGGCGCACGCATCCTCGAGGGCTACCCCACCGAGCCGTCACCGGGGAAGACCGTGATCTGGGACGAGGCGTCGGTCGGCCTGCTCCAGGTCTTCCTTGACGCCGGCTACGAGATCGAGGCGTCTCCCACCCTGCGCAGGAGGGTGGTGCGATACCGACTCGGCGCGCCGTCTTAACCGTCCTCCGTCCAGGCCATGCGGACTAGCGGCATCTGGACCCGCACCCATCATGCCGCCCCTTGGCGGCGCAGGGATGACTGACATCCACGCTGGGGCATGTCCACGCCCACGACGCATCAACGATGACGAGGACCAGACCCCGACCCCTTTCCCCCTGAACTGCGCCCCATCCACCCGACACCCCTTGGCACGAGCCTGGACCGAAACCCGGGCTCCACATCGTCGAGTTGATGGGGTCGGCCTCAAGGCTCTCCGGCCGCTAGGGGGTCGAGCTCCGCTCGAGCCTTGACCCCGACGCACGTCAAGTCATGCCCAACAACGGTCCGGGCCGGCCAAGAACAACCTCCGAATGCTCTTGACCGCCCCCCTCCCACAGGGATGACCTGCGGTGATCGATGTTCCACACCGACCGCGCCGAGATTCTCTGTCGGAGGAACCCGTCGCGGTCAATGCGCCGGCGCCACAGCTGAGGTTGATGCGGTTGTACATCTGTTGCCCAGTGACGTGAGCGACTGAAGGTGGCGCCGCGGGGGCCTAGGATCGCGCGCATGCGTCTGATGTCGGCTGTTCTCGGCTTCGTTCTGAGGAAGATGGGGCTGCTCTTGGCGCTGGTGCTGTCCCTATTTCTCGGCTATCTGCTCAGTCAAGCCCTCATCCCAACTGTCCGGGAAGCCGTGGCAGACCGGGATCGACTGCAACAGGTGGCTGAGGAACGAGCAGCTCTCGAGGAGGAGGTAAAGCAACTGAGGAAGACAGCCGCGCAAGGCCAGAGCGAAGCGATCGCGTCGCTGGAGGGCAAGGTCGACGCTGAGATCGAGGAGGGGCGCCGCAACGTCACCGAGAAGAAGGCGGAGATCGAGCGTCTCCGTTACGACCAGCAAGAAATGTGCGGCTTCATTCGCGATCTCATCGATCTGTTGACACCCGGCAGCGCGTGCGAAACCGCTGAAATGGCGGTCAAGAAGGCGGACGAAGCGTTGAACACCCTCGAAGACAGCCTGGCCCAGGCTGAGCAGGACGTCGCTGTCCTTGGCGACCCCGACCTGACCAGTCAGGAGAAGCTCGATCAACTCGGTGAAGGCGGCGACCAGGCAGTCGTCCAGCGAGAGATCGACAACAAGGAATCAGAACTGGGCCAGCGGAAGGCCGAAGAGGAGAGCTTGGAGGAAGCACAGGCATCCGGGGTGGGATGGGTGGTCAACCAGTGGGCCCGGTCGTGGACGTGGCTGGCTGCCATCGCGGGGCTCGTGCTCGTTCTGCCCCTAGCCGTGCGCATCGTCAGCTATTTTCTGCTGATGCCGATGGTGAGTCGGGCGCACAAGCCGATTCAACTGGCGGCAGGGTCTGAGAACGCAGCTGCCGATCTTGTCGCCACCCCTGCCCAGCGGACCCTGGCGATCCAGCTTGGGGCCGGGGAGGTGTTGTCCGCCCGGTCGGAGCACGTACGTCCCGTGCAAGGGAGAGTCCGCAGCCGACTACTTTACGACTGGACCTCGCCGTTCATCAGTTTCGCCGCTGGCCTCTACGGACTGAGTCGGATTACCGGGGATGAGCGCGGTAGCTCGGCGACGCTGGCAACGCCCGCTGACCCCAACTCGTACCTGATGCGCATCGACTTCAAGGACCACCCGGGTTTGGTGATGCATCCGAAGCACGTTGTGGGCGTCATCGGCACGCCAGAGTTGGAGACGCGCTGGCGGTGGGGCATCCAAGCTTTTGCGACGTGGCAGGTGCGCTACATCATGTTTGCTGGCAGTGGCAGCCTAATCGTTCAGGGCAACGGCGATGTCGTGGCGACAGACCCCCAGGGCTCGTCCACCAGGATGGAACAGAACCTGGTGATGGGTTTCGACTCTCGCTTGACAGTAGGTGTCAATCGGACCGAAGTGTTCTGGCCGTATCTGTGGCGCAGAACCCCACTGGTCGACGACGAGTTCACTGGCGTGCATCCGTTCTTCTGGCAGAAATCCAGCGCTGACGGACCCAGCAACCCGATCGCAAAGACGTTCGACGCCATCTTCTCAGCGCTCGGCAAACTGTTCGGCTTCTGAGTTCTCCATATCTGGGCGTCGTGACGCGGATGCACTGGAGCCGGAATGACGCGGTCTGCACACTCGACGGGGAGGGCGGACGAGGGACCGCGGGCCCACGACCGGAGGCACCGTCAGTCGAACAGCTGGCCCGTGGCCAAGGTCAGGCCGAGCTGGTCGGCCCGGGCTGCGATGGCCGCCTCGGGCAGCTCGAAGTGCTCGACGAGCTCGTGCAGGAGCATCCCCGAGTCGGCTGCGTCCCGGAGCTCCTCGTCCTGCTCGTCGGTCCAGGCATGACCGCCCGTGACCGCGCTCCGCGCCGAGTCGGCGACTGGGGGTGGAGGCGCGACGGGGCGAGGGTGCTCGGTCCCGTCCTGGTCGGTGCGGGCCCCGACCAGCGAGCGCAGCGCCGGTTCCTCGACGGGCAGTGGCGCGGGGGCCGTCTCGTCGAGCCGGGCCAGAGCGGCGAGGACCATCTCCTTGTCCGTCGTCGGCCAGAAGGGCGGAAGGGACCGCTGGAGGAATCCGGCGTACCGCGCCGTCATCATCCGCGAGTCGAGGAAGGCGACCACGCCGCGGTCGTCGCCGCGGCGCACGAGGCGACCCGCGCCCTGGGCGAGGCGCAACGCGGCATGGGTGGCGGAGACGGCCATGAAACCGTTGCCGCCCATGCGAGCGATGGCCTGGGAGCGTGCCGATGCGAGCGGGTCGTCGGGTCGTGGGAACGGAATCCGGTCGATGATGACGAGCTGGCACGACGAGCCCGGCACGTCCACCCCCTGCCACAGGGTCAGGGTGCCGAAGAGGCAGGTGCGCGGTTCGCGGGCGAACTGGCGAACGAGCGTGGAGATCTGGTCCTCCCCTTGGCACAACACCGGGATGTCGTCGCCGAACCGCGCCCGCATGACCTCGGCCGCTGTCTGCGCCGCCCGGGTGGACGAGAAGAGACCCAGGCTGCGTCCCCCGGCGGCCCGGACGAGCTGCTCGATCTCGTCCAGACTCTCGTCGCTCGCGCCGTCCCGCCCCGGCGGTGGCAGGTGGGCTGCGACATACGCGATCGCCTGCTTCGGGTAGTTGAACGGGCTGCCCACGTCCAGCCCACGCCAGGCCGGCGCCCCGTCGCCTCGCAGCCCGATCGTGCCGGCGAGGGCGTCAAAGGTCCCGCCGAGCTCGAGGGTGGCCGACGTCAGGACGACGGTGCGGTCGCTGAAGATCTTGTCGCGCACGAGCATGGCCACACTCATGGGAGCGACATGGAGGACGGGCCCGCGCCGTGGGTCCTGGCCGAGCCACACGACGTCGAGCTCACGATCCTCGAGGATCCGCTCGGCGTTATCGTGGACCTCCTCGACCGCGGCCCGCGCGACCTGCTGTGCACCGTCTGCATCCTGCCCCGACTGTGGCTTGAGATCGGACTGGACGACGCGGGCCGAGTCGCGGATGCGCGCCAGCGCGAGGGACACCGCGTCAGGCAGGCCGAGCAGCCGGCCCTCCTCCATCCGCTCGAGAGCTGACCCGAGCAGGTCACCCGCCTCGTCGAGCGGCTGGGTGTTCTCCGAGAGGCGACCGGTCTTCTTCGCCGCCGTCTTGACCATCGATGCCGTGAGCTCATCGGTGATCGTCGCCGTGACCCGGTCCACGAGCTCATGGGCCTCGTCGATGACGAGCAGGTCATGCTCGGGGAGCAGCTGCCGTCCCTCGAACGCGTCGATCGCCATGAAGGAGTGGTTCGTGACGATGACGTCGACGTCCTTGGCCGCCGACCTCGCCCTCTCGACGAAGCAGTCGGCGACGAACGGGCACTTGCTGCCCAGGCACTCCTGCGCCGAGACCGAGACCTGACGCCACGCCCGCTCCGGCACCCCGGGCACGAGCTCGTCCCGATCACCGGACTCCGTCTCGGACGCCCACGCGCGCAGGCGGACGACCTCCTGGCCGAGCCGCCCGGCGCTCGCATCGACCGCTGCGACGGAGAGCAGCCCGTCATCCTCGTCCGGGAACCCGCCCTCGATCTTGTTGAGGCACACGTAGTTGCGGCGCCCCTTGACCAGGGCATAGGTGGGGCGCCTGCCGAGGAGGGGCTCCAGCGCGGTCGCCACCCGAGGCATGTCGCGGTCGATGATCTGTGCCTGCAGTGCCAGCGTGGCCGTCGCCACGACGGCGGGCCGACCGCTGTCGAAGGCGTGAGCCACCGCAGGCACGAGATAGGCCAGCGACTTGCCGGTGCCGGTGCCGGCCTGGACCAGAAGGTGCTCGTCCCGGTCGATGGCGGCAGCCACGGCTCGCGCCATCTCGCCTTGCCCCGGGCGCTCCTGTCCGCCGACCGCGGCGACGGCTGCATGCAGGAGCTGGTCGAGCGTCGGTCGCGGGGCCATTGGCTCAGGGTATTCCGACCCACCGGGACTCCGCCCACGGCTCTCCGTCACTGTGGAGAAGGCGCCGCGACCCGCCAAGGTGCGGTTGGATCAGAGCATGACCACCACGCCGTTTCCCTCAGACCTCGACATCGCCTCCGCGGCAACCCTGCGGCCGATGGACGAGATCGGCGCCCAGCTCGGCATCTCTCCAGAACACCTCGAGCCCTACGGCCGCGACGTCGCCAAGATCGACCTCGCGTTCCTCGACGAGCCGGCCCAGCGGCATACGGCATCCGCTGGAAAGTACATCGTCGTCACGGCAGTGACGCCGACGCCGCTCGGTGAGGGCAAGACGACCACGTCGGTCGGCCTCGCGCAGGGCCTCCAGCGCCTCGGGAAACGGGCGGTCGTCGCGCTCCGTCAGCCCTCGATGGGCCCGACGTTCGGGATCAAGGGCGGCGCCGCGGGCGGCGGGTACAGCCAGGTCGTCCCGATGGAGCGGCTCAACATGCACCTCACCGGCGACTTCCACGCCATTACCGCAGCGCACAACCTGCTCGCCGCCATGGTCGACAACCACCTGCACCAGGGAAACGTCCTCGGGATCGACACGCGCAACATCACCTGGCGCCGGGTCCTCGACGTCAACGACCGGTCGTTGCGCAACGTCGTCATCGGCCTGGGCGCGCGTGAGGACGGCGTGCCACGGGAGACCGGTTTCGACATCACGGCCGCCAGCGAGATCATGGTGCTGCTCACGCTGGCGAGGTCACTCTCCGACCTGCGGCAGCGTCTCGGCCGCATCGTCATCGGCTACACCACGGAAGGCAAGAGCATCACCGCCGAGGACCTCGGAGCGGCGGGCGCGATGGCCGCGATGCTCAAGGATGCGATCAAGCCGAACCTCCTGCAGACCCTCGAGGGCGGCCCCGCGATCATCCACTGCGGCCCGTTCGGCAACATCGCGACCGGCACCTCATCGGTCACCGCCGACCTCATCGCCATCCAAGGGAGCGACTACGCCATCACCGAGGCCGGGTTCGGCGCGGACATGGGCGCCGAGCGGTTCTTCAACGTCAAGTGCCGCGTGAGCGGGCTCAAGCCCGACGTCGCCGTCATCGTCGTCACGGTGCGGGCGCTCAAGTCCCACTCCGGCAACTACGTCATCCGGCCGGGCAAGCCGCTCCCTCCGGGCCTGCTCGACGAGAACCCGACCGACGTCCAGGCCGGGCTGCCCAACCTGCGCAAGCACATCGAGATCGTCCGCCGGTTCGGAGTGCAGCCGGTCGTCGCGATCAATGCCTTCCCGCAGGACCACGACTCGGAGCACGACGTGATCCGGCGCTACTGCAACGGCATCGGGGTACGCAGCGCCGTGTCCAGGCACGTGGCCGAAGGCGGGGCGGGTGCCATCGAGCTGGCCGAGGTCGTCATGGAGGCGGCCCGCGAGCACACGAGCTTCGAGTTCCTCTATCCGCTCGACCTTCCCCTCGAGCAGAAGATCGAGGCCATCGCGATGCAGATCTACGGGGCGGACGGCATCGACGTCAGTCCGGCAGCGGCGAGAGCCCTCAGGGACTACGAGCGCCTCGGCTTCGGCGGGCTGCCGGTCGTCATCGCGAAGACGCACCTGTCGATCTCCTCGGACCCAACGCTCAAGGGCGCCCCGCGCGGCTGGCGGATGCCGGTGCGCGAGGTGCGGGCGGCTGTCGGCGCCGGCTACGTCTACGCCATCTGTGGGGAGATGCGGACCATGCCGGGGCTGTCCGCCGCCCCCAACGCCCAGCGGATCGACGTGGACGCCGACGGGAACATCACCGGCCTGAGCTGACCGGCCTCGGCCCCGTGCGGCCCGTCAGGTGCGCCCGTCCGTGACGAGGGGCGCGCCGTCGAGTCGGCGCGCCATGAAGACGTCGTCGCGGTACTCGTCACCCTCGAGCCAGATGGCGCCGGGGATCCGACCCACCTCGGCCCACCCGGCCCGCTCGTAGAAGTCACCGAGCCCGAGGCCGCTGCGATAGTCGAGGAGCAGGAGCGTGACGTCGGGCAGCTCTCGACGCGCGATCCCGACCATGCCGGCGAGGAGCAGAGCGCCCCAGTTCCGACGCTGGGCTGTTGGGTCGATCATGAGCCGCTTGAGCCAGGCGACGTGGGCGAAGCCAGGCTCCCCCGTGTACTCCCAGAAGCCGAAGCCGCGCAGCGTACCGTCGGGTTCACGCAGCCCGATGAGCAGCGACCGGCCCGCTCGCACGAGCTCAGCATGCTTCTCGAAGGCGGCGCGAACCCGCGCGACGGGCGCCCCGGGCAGGAAGCCCACCGCGCCGCCGGCGTCGTTGACGCGACCCCACAGGCCGACGAACTCGTCCGCCTCGGCGCTGTCGAGGTCGACCACACCGACCTGCGGCAGCCGAAGGATGATGTCTGGCTCGTCCTCGGGGAATTGTGGGTGGACCTCCCGGCCGATCTCGACCAGCCCGGCAGCGAGGGCGGTCGCGAGGGATGCGTCGTTGACCGGGGCGACGGCCGCCCGGACGGGCAGGTTCGGCCGGTGCTCGGCCGCCCAGTTCGCCACCCCGCGAGCGAGCTCTCGCCCGAGTCCGCGTCCCAGGGCTGTGAACTGCAACCGGTAGTAGAGGTTGAGGTGCGGCTCCCCGCGGTCACGCACCACCCGCAGTCCGGCCCACCCGACGACCTCCCCGGTGGCCAGGTCCAGGGCCGGTGCGTAGTCGAGCCCTTCGGCCTGCCATCGGTCGAGGGACGCGGCGAAGTGCTCCCGGCACTCCTCCTCCGTCGCCATGGCGGCTGGCTTGTGCACGTAGGTCCGTGGGTCGGTGTGCAGCCGGACGTAGTCCGCCACGTCCTCCTCGACCGGCCGCCTCAGCCCGAGGCGCGGGGTGTCGATCCAGGTGGTCGCTGCGTCGACGACACGGGGCTGGGTCATGTCCGAGGCCATTCGTGCATCCTCTCCGACAGGGCCGACAACGGCGGCTGCGCCCCGCCGCCGAAGGTCGGGAGGCGCATCACCAAGCGGTATGCCGCTGAGCCGGCTCAGCGGCATACGCCCCCGTGGTGGGTGGTTCAGGCCACGACGAAGTCGGACAGGTCCGACTCGACGGACGGCGTCACCCGAGCGCGCACGCGCGTGCCGTCCTCGACGTGCTCGCTCTCGAGGATCTCGCCCTCCTCGTGGATCCGGGAGAGCAGGTCGCCGCGGTTGTAGGGCACGAGCGCCTCGACCTCGATGTCCGGCTTCGGCAGCTCGCGAGCGATGAGCTCACGCAGCTCGGCGAGGCCCTCGCCGGTGCGCGCGGACACGGCGATCGAGTGCTTCTCGTGGCGACGCAACCGGGTGAGGACGGCTGGATCGGCGATATCCGCCTTGTTGATGACGATGATCTCCTTGATGTCATCGCCACCGACCTCGGCCAACACCTCACGGACAGCGGAGATCTGGCCCTCGGGATCAGGGTGCGACCCGTCGACGACGTGAAGCAGCAGGTCCGCCTCGCCAACCTCCTCGAGCGTCGAGCGGAACGCCTCGACGAGCTGGTGCGGCAGGCTGCGGACGAAACCGACGGTGTCGACGAGGGTGTACACGCGCCCGTCCTGGGTCTCGGCGCGGCGGACCGTCGGGTCGAGGGTGGCGAAGAGCTGGTTCTGCACGAGCACGCCCGCGCCGGTGAGGCGGTTGAGCAGTGAGCTCTTCCCCGCGTTGGTGTAGCCGGCGATGGCAACGCTCGGGATGCCGCCCTCGCGCCGGCCCTGGCGCTTCGTGTCGCGCGTCGTCTTCATGCCCTTGATGTCGCGGCGCAGCTTGGCGATCTTCGTGTTGATGCGACGGCGGTCCAACTCGATCTTCGTCTCACCGGGGCCGCGCGAGCCGATGCCCTCACCGCCGGCGACCCGGCCACCGGCCTGTCGGGACATCGACTCACCCCAGCCACGCAGGCGCGGAAGGAGGTACTGGAGCTGGGCGAGCTCGACCTGGGCCTTGCCTTCCCGGCTCTTGGCGTGCTGGGCGAAGATGTCGAGGATCAGCGCGGTCCGGTCGATGACCTTGATCTTGACGACATCCTCGAGGGCTCGGCGCTGGCTCGGCGCGAGCTCTCCGTCGCAGATGACGGTGTCGGCACCCTCCGCGATGACGATGTCACGCAGCTCGAGCGCCTTGCCCTTGCCGAGGTAGGTCGCCGGGTCCGGGCGCTGGCGACGCTGGATGACCCCTGCGAGGACCGTCGACCCGGCGGTCTCGGCCAGCGCAGCCAGCTCGCGGAGCGAGTTCTCGGCGTCCTCGGCGGTGCCCTCGGTCCAGACACCGGCGAGGACGACCCGCTCGAGGCGGAGCTGGCGGTACTCGACCTCGGTGATGTCCTCGAGCTCGGTCGACAGCCCCGCAACGCGCCGTAGTGCGGCGCGTTCCTCCCGGTCGAGCTGGTCGCCGTCATAGACGCCGTATGCCGCTGAGTCGGCTTCCAGCGCCTCGTCGGCGAGCGCCTCGGCGTGTGTCGCGAGCAGGTTCTGGTCTGCGGATGGCTTGGTGCTGTGGCTTCGATTCATGTTCCTCATAGGGTCCCATTCCCACAACGACGGCGGCGACACATTTGTGCCCGTGCCGGGCCAAGTACGGTTGCCCCTGATGAGCGAGCGTCCAGACCACTACTTCAGCGCCGAGCCGGCCTCACCCGATGAGAGGCAGCAGATCCGGGTCCGGTTCGACGGTCGAGACCTCACCCTGACGACGGCTCGCGGCGTCTACTCCCCCGGCCGGCTGGACCCGGGCACCGCGGTCCTGCTCGCGGGCGCCCCTGACCCCAGCCCGAGCGGTCACGTGCTCGACCTGGGCACCGGTTGGGGGCCGATCGCCATCACGCTCGCGCTGCGCTCCCCCGGCGCACAGGTCTGGGGCGTCGACGTGAACCGCCGGGCCCTGCAGCTGGCCGCCCACAACGCCGACGTCGCAGGAGTCACCAACGTCACCTTCTGCGAGCCGGACGAGGTGCCGGACGACCTCCGGTTCGAGACGATCTGGTCCAACCCCCCGATCCACGTCGGCAAGGCTGCTCTGCACGCCCTGCTTGCCCGGTGGCTGCCGCGACTGGCCGAGGACGGCGTCGCCCATCTCGTCGTCCAGAAGCACCTCGGCTCGGACTCCCTGCAGAAGTGGATCAACGCCGGGGACTGGGGACTGGACTGCACGCGCCTGTCGTCATCGAAGTCCTTCCGGATCCTCGAGGTGCGGCGCAGCTGAGCCCGGCCGGGCAATCGAGGCACCGCTGGCGCGCAGCTCGCCCGTCGAGCGTGCAGTTGGCGCTGCCTCACACGCGCTGCAAGGAACTGCACTCGGCGTCGAGCCTGGCCGGCACCCAGACGTCGAACTCGCATCCTGCTCCGCCAAGCGGAGCAGGATGCGAGTCGGTCGCACGTCATTGGCCGCCCACATCCTTGATGCGTCCCTCGCGCGCTTCCGATTGAGCCAGAGCCGGCCCATCCCGGCGCTAGCCCGTGATCGCCTCGAGGGCCTCGATGAGCCGGTCGACGTCCTCGTCGTCGGTGTAGGGGGCGAGCCCGGTCCGCACCCCGCCGCCGTCGGCGAGACCGAGGGACCGTGAGCACTCGATGGCATAGAAGTTGCTCGCCGGGGCGTTGACTCCCTTGTCCGCCAAGGCGCTGCGCACCTCTTGTGGGTCCTTTCCCTCGACCGTGAAGAGCAGCGTCGGAGTCCGGACCGCGGCGTTGCTGTACACCCGGACGCCCGGCATCGCCCGGACGGCAGCCTCGAGCCGCTCGCCGAGCTGGTCCTCGTGCTTCTCAAGGGCGTGCAGGCTCGCGACGAGGCGCCCTCGCCGGTCGGACCGGTCGGCCCGATCGTCGTCCCAGTCGGCCGTGGCGAGGCCCGCGAGGAACTCGACCGCCGCCGTCGTGCCGGCCATGAGCTCGTACGGCAGCGTTCCCAGCTCGAACCGTTCGGGGACGTCGTCGGAGGATGGCAGGAGCTTGTCCATCTCGAGCGTCTCGAGCAGCGCGGGGTCGGCCGCGACGACCCCGCAGTGCGGTCCGAGGAACTTGTAGGGCGAGCACGACCAGAAGTCGGCGCCGAGGGCAGGGCGGTTGACGAGAACGTGCGCCGTCGCGTGGACGCCGTCGACCCAGTAGAGGGCACCGGCGTCGTGGACGACCTCGGCGATCGCGGCGACGGGCGGCCGCGTGCCGATGAGGTTGGAGGCGCCGGTCGTCGCGACGAGCCGGGTCCGGTCGGACAGCTGGGCCGCGATGGCCTCGACGGACAGCTCACCCGTTGCTGGGTCGAAGTCGACCCAGCGCACCGTCGCCCCGACCGCTGCCGCCGCCTGCACCCAGGGCCTGATGTTGGAGTCGTGGTCGAGCCGCGTCACGACGACCTCGTCGCCCGGGCGCCAGGTCTTGGCCAGCGCCCGCGACAGGTCATAGGTCAGGGATGTCGCGCTGCGCCCGAAGACGATGCCCCGGGGGTCGCTGTTGAGCAGGTCGCCCAGAGCGGCCCTGCAGTCGGTGACGATCTGCTCCGCCCGCCGCTCGGCAGGGGTCACCGCGCCCCGGTTGGCAACGGCCGACACCATCGTGTCGTGGACCGCCTTCGCCACCAGATCTGGAGTCTGGCTGCCGCCGGGACCATCGAAGTGGGCGGCTCCCTCGCGCAACGCAGGGAAGTGCGATCGGACTGCTGCGACGTCGTAGGTCATGGGGCAATGATCACAGCAGCGCGCCCGAACCCATCGAGCACCCTCACATCGGCTCGCCTGTCAGAGGGCGAACTCTCCGTCCGCCACCAGCTCGGCGGGTCCGGCAAGCTCCACCCGGTTGCCCGGGAGCGGCGTGACGGTGAGGGTGCCGCCCGGTACGTCGACGCGCCACGGCTTGAGGTCCTCCTCACCCGACCAGAACCGCGTGGCGAGCGCTGCAGCGGCCGCGCCCGTGCCACAGGACCTGGTCTCCCCCACCCCACGCTCGTGCACGCGCATCGCGATGTGCGAGGGACCGACCGCCCTGACGAACTCGACATTGATGCCATGGGGCTGCTCCGGCTGGACCTCCGGCGGCGCCGTGAGGTCGAGGTTCTCCAGCTCGATGGCCTCCGGCAACATGACGACCGCGTGCGGGTTGCCCAGATCGAGGGTGAGCGCCGGCACCGGCTTGCCGTGCCGCGGTCGCACCATGATGTCGAAGCCGTCGCGTCGCGCTCCCTGCTCGTCGCCGTAGCGCCACGGACCCAGGTCCACCGCGAAACCCTCGGGCACGATGCGGACGTGCTTGACCCCGGCGCGGGTCGCGATGTCGAACCGCTCGCCTCGCGCCAGCCCCTCCCGGACGAGGTACGAGGCGAAGACGCGGGTGCCGTTGCCGCACATCTCCGCCACCGAGCCGTCCGCGTTGCGGTAGTCCATGAACCACTCCGCCTCGCCGGCCTGGGCTCGGACGAGGTCTTCGGTGGCGTGCCGCGTCGGCATGACCCGGATCACGCCGTCCCCGCCGATCCCGGCCCTGCGGTCCGCCAGCCGCTGCACCTGCGCGGGCGTCAGCTCGATCGTGCCGTCGGGGTCGGGCACGAGGACGAAGTCGTTCTCGGTGCCGTGCCCCTTCGTGAACCGCGTCATGAGCGTCATTGTGCTGTATGCCGCTGAGCTCGCTCCCACCGGCCGCGTTCCTTGCGCTGACTCCCCAGTCTCACAATCGAGTGAACGACTTTGGGTGCAAAAGCTGTTCACTCGATGGGGTCGGGTGGGTCAGGCGTGAGTGGTCGCGGCGGGTTCGTGGGCGATCCGTGCCGCGTGCACGCGGGCATGGGCGATCGCGTCGGGGGTCGTCGCGAACAGGTGCCGCTCGTGGGCGAGCTCGTCGTAGACCCCGAGCTCGCGCAGCACCTTCTCGTGCTGGGGCGCGATGCCCGAGAGCATGACCGTGATGCCCTGCCCCTCGAGCCGCGAGATGGTGTCCGCGAGCACCGTCGCACCGGTCGCGTCGATGACGGTGACCCTGGCCATCCGCAGCACCACGACGCGGACGTCGCTGACGTTGGCCAGTTCCAGCAGGAAGTCGTGGGCGGCGGCGAAGAAGAGCGGGCCGTCCATCCGGTAGGCGACGATGTGCTCGTCAAGCAGGGCTCGCTCCTCGTCCGTGTGGTCGCTCTCGTCCAACGGCACCTGGTCGATGCGCGCGGCGCGGGACGCCTGGCGCAGGGCGAAGAAGCCTGCGACGACCAGGCCGACGAGCACGGCGACGACGAGGTCCGTGAGCACCGTCGCCAGCGCCGTCACGACGAGCACCGTGGCGTCGCCGCGGGTCGAGCGCATCAGGGCCCCGAGGCTGGAGAAGCGGACCATCTGCACCGCCGTGGCGACGAGCACGCCCGCGAGCGCTGCGACCGGGATCATGCCCACCCACCGGGCCGCCACGAGGACGACGATGAGCAGGACGACCGCGTGGCTGACGGAGGCCAACCGGGAGGCCGCCCCCGAGCGGACGTTGACGGCGGTCCGTGCAATGGCGGCGGTGGCGGGGATGCCGCCGAAGAGCGGTGCCGCCAGGTTGGCGACGCCCTGACCGAGCAGCTCCCGGTCCGGGTCGTGCCGCTGGCCCACGCTCATCCCGTCGGCCACGGTCGCGGAGAGCAGGCTCTCGAGCGCCGCCAGCGCGGCGACCGCCACGGCAGGCAGGATCAGGTCATCGAGGGCCCCGAGGTCGACCATGGGGAACGCCGGCGCAGGCAGTCCGGCGGGGATCGTCCCGATGTCTCCGAGGTGAAGCCCCATCACCTGGTTGGCGACGGTGGCCAGGACGACGACCACGAGGGCCCAGGGCACCCCGGGACGCAGGCGTGCCAGGAGCATGATGCCCAGGGCGACGCCGAGCGACATGACGACCGGCGCCCAGGTGAGGTTGTGCACCCATTGGCCGAGCGCGTCGAACGCCACGCCGAGGACCTTCTCGCCCTCGGCGTGCTGGCCGAGAATGGCCGGCACCTGCTGGAGGCCGATGATGGCCGCGATGCCGAGGGTGAAGCCCTCGACCACGGGGACGGGGACGTAGCGGATGAAGCGGCCCGCGCCGATCCAGGCGAGGCCGATGAGGATGAGGCCCGCGAGAATGCCGACGACGAGCACTCCGCTCGCTCCATGGGTCGCGATGATGGGCACGAGCACGACGGTCATGGCGCCCGTCGGGCCGCTCACCTGCACGCGGCTGCCCCCGAAGATGGCGGCCAGCGCACCGGCGACGATCGCCGTGACGAGTCCGGCCGTCGCACCCATTCCGGAGCTGACGCCGAAGCCGAGCGCGAGCGGCAGGGCGACGAGGCCCACCATGAGCCCGGCTGGGAGGTCGCGACCAAGTCGCGCTGACGTCCAGTCCGATCGCCGGGGGGACAGCTGGCGGGCCCGCCGCCAGGCGAGCTGCGTCCACCGGGCGGTGCGTGCCCCGTCGACTGCGCTGCTCATGAGGCCGACGCTCCCGTGAGGCTCTCAGGCGTTGTCGCCGTGAGCTCGGACTCGAGCTCACCGCGCACGATGATGATGCCGGACAGGATCGCGCGGGCGGCGAGCAGCAGGTCCCGCACCTCCGGAACGCTGACGGAGTAGACGACCTCACCTCCTCCCCGCGTGGACGTCACGAGGGAGGCACGGCGGAGCACGGCGAGCTGTTGCGAGAGGTTGCTCGGCTCGATCTCGATCCGCTCGAGGAGCTCGTGCACGGCGTGGTCGCGCTCGGAGAGCAGCTCGAGGATGCGGATCCGCGCTGGATGGCCCAGCGTCTTGAAGAACTCGGCTTTTGCCTGGTAGAGCGGCACGCTCACCGGTGACCCTTCCCATGAAGACTTGTTGACTTGAAGAAGTTATCAAGTCTCGCTCCCAGACCGCATCCCCGTCTCATCGAGTGGACAACTTCTGGGGTTGGCGGCTCTTAGCCGATCAGGGCAAGCACCTCGTCCAGGTCCACTCCGTGCGTGGCCTCGACCCACCGGATCCTGGGGTCGGAGCGGAACCAGCTCTCCTGCCGTCGGACGTACCGTCGGGTGGCCTGCGCGGTCTCCGCAACGGCCTCCGGCTCGCTCAGCTGCCCGTCGATGACGCCGATGGCCTGGGCGTAGCCGATGGCGCGGCTTGCCGTGAACCCGTCCCTCAACCCCACGCGAAGCAGGTCCTCGACCTCCGCGCGCAGTCCTGCGCGCCACATGTGCTCGACCCGGGCATCGGTCCGCTCGTCCAGGACCGACCGGTCCGCCGACAGCCCGATGATGACGGTGGGCGCCACGAGCTCGCGCTTCGGCATCGAGGCGCTGAACGGTCGACCGGTCAGCTCGGTGACCTCCAGAGCCCGGATGATGCGCCTGACGTTTGCGGGTTGGATCTGTGCCGCGGCCGCCGGGTCCCTCTGCAGCAGATAGCGATACATGGTGTCCGCACCCACCTCCACCGCCTGCGCCTCGAGGCGGGCCCGGACGACGGGATCCGTCGGCGGGATCTCGAGCCGGTCGAGCACCGCCCGGACGTAGAGACCGGATCCACCGACGAGGATGGGCACCCGATCGCGCTCCCTGATCGCCCGGATGTCCCCACGGGCGGCGGCTTGGTAGGCCGCGACACTGGCCTCCTCGGTGACCTCGAGGACGTCGAGCTGGTGATGTGGGATGCCGCGCCGCTCCTCCGGCGCCACCTTGGCGGTCCCGATGTCCATCCCCCGGTAGAGCTGCATCGCATCGGCGTTGATGATCTCGCCGTCGAGGCGCTGAGCGAGGTTCAGTCCCAGCTCGCTCTTGCCGGTCGCGGTGGCTCCGACCACCGCGATGATCGGCAGGGTGGCCGCAGCCGTCACATGCCCTCGCTGTGGGCGTGCTCGTGGCCCCGGTCGTGCTCATCGACCCGGTCGACGTCCTCGTCATGACCGAACGGGTCAGGGTCGACCCCGGGCAGCCACGAGCCCCCCGGCTTCCCCCAGCCGTTGCGCTTCACGGCCTTGCGCGCCTTCTTCGACTGACGGTCGTCCAGACGGTCGAGGTAGAGGGTGCCGTTGAGGTGGTCGTACTCGTGCTGCATGCATCGCGCGAACCAGCCCGTCGCGTCGAACTCGATCAGCCGCTGGTCGACGTCGAACCCGACGACGTGTGCCGTCGCGGCCCGTTTGAGTGGGAAGGACTCGCCCGGCACCGAGAGGCACCCCTCGGTCTCCTCGCGAGGGTCCGGGCGTTCCCGCGGGATGCGGGAGGTGGTCACCGTCGGGTTGATCACGTGCCCCTGGGTGGGAACCCCGTCCTGGTTCTCCATCTTCCAGATGAAGACCCGGAGACCGACGCCGATCTGCGGAGCGGCCAGGCCGACCCCGTTGGCAGCATCATTCGTCTCGTACATGTCCTGGACGAGGGTGCGCAGGTCGCCGTCGAACTCGGTCACGAGTGCGGAAGCGCGGTGCAGGACCGGCTCGCCGGCGATGACAATGGGTCGAACGGCCATGCCCTGCATCCAAGCACGCGACTGTGCCGGCCCCCAACCCGCCTTTGGCCGGGAAGCCGGCCCAGCGGCATACGGCCCCTAGGGTGCGGCGCAGGCGGGAGCCATGGGCACTGCCGCCGGACGGCCCACTGTCGGGATGCCGAGGCTCACCTTCGGTTTGCCCGTGCTCTCGGGGTCTGCCTGCAGCGCCGCCCAGGCGTCCCCGCCATGGGTCCGACGGACCGCGAAAGGTCCACCGGTCAGGGCGGCGTCGGCGACGAGGTGGTGGGGCGCGCCATAGGTCACGCCGACCGTGACGAGATCGCCGGGCCGCGGGACCTCGGCCCCGTCGGGCACGGCGAAGTGGACGAGGCGGTTGTCGCGGGCCCGGCCGGACAGGCGGTGCGTCGCGGCGTCCTTGCGCCCCTCGGCAGGTGCGACGAGGACCTCCACCGGCTGGCCCTCGAGGCGCCGGTTCTCGGACCAGCTGACCTCCTCCTGGAGGGCGATGAGCCGGTCGAACCGCTCCTGGACGACCGGCTTGGGCACCTGACCGGCCATCGTCGCGGCGGGAGTGCCGGGGCGGATGGAGTACTGGAAGGTGAAGGCGCTCGAGAAGCGGGCCTCGCGGACGACATCGAGGCTGCCCTGGAAGTCGTCCTCGGTCTCGCCTGGGAACCCGACGATGATGTCGGTCGTGATGGCGGCCTGGGGGATGTGCTCCCGCACGGTGTCGAGGATGCGAAGGAACTTGGCGCTGCGGTAGGAGCGGCGCATGTCCTTCAGGACCTTGTCGGAGCCGGACTGGAGGGGCATGTGCAGGCTGGGCATGACGTTCGGCGTCTCGGCCATCGCGAGGATGACGTCGTCCGTGAAGGCAGCCGGGTGCGGGCTGGTGAAGCGAACCCGCTCGAGCCCGTCGATCTCGCCGCAAGCGCGCAGCAGCTTGCCGAAGGCGAGACGGTCGCCGAACTCGACACCGTAGGTGTTGACGTTCTGTCCCAACAGAGTGATCTCGATGACGCCCTGCGCGACGAGAGCCTCGATCTCGGCGAGGATCTCGCCCGGGCGCCGGTCCTGCTCCTTGCCCCGAAGGCTGGGCACGATGCAGAACGTGCACGTGTTGTTGCACCCGACGGAGATGGAGACCCAGCCGCTGTAGGCCGAGTCGCGCCGCGTCGGCAGGGTCGACGGGAAGGTCTCGAGGCTCTCGAGGATCTCCACCTCGGCGCGCTTGTTGTGCGCCGCCCGGTCCAGCAGCGCCGGCAGGGAGCCGAGGTTGTGCGTGCCGAAGACGACGTCGACCCACGGAGCGCGCTCGACGATGGTGCCGCGGTCCTTCTGCGCCATGCAGCCACCGACGGCGATCTGCATCCCGGGGTTGCTCAGCTTGGCCTGACGGAGCTGGCCCAGGTTGCCGTAGAGCTTGTTGTCGGCGTTCTCCCGCACGGCGCACGTGTTGAAGACGACGACGTCGGCGACCTCGGGTCGCGTCTCGTGAGGGAGGCTGGCAAGGTCGACGTAGCCCGCCGTCTCGAGCAGGCCGGCGAGGCGCTCGCTGTCGTGGACGTTCATCTGGCAGCCGTGCGTGCGCACGTCGTAGGTCCTGGGCATGGTCTTCCGCATCGTCATGGCCGTCATGGCATGGACAAGGGTACGTCGTCCGGGCTCACCGGTCGGACTGACGGAGCTGGGCCGGCGAGACGTCGCGTAGTGTCGCTCGCGCAATATTTGACAGTTCAACGAATGTCCTGCATAGTTGTCATTGAAGGTTCAACCAACAACCCCGTAAGGACTGATCATGGGACTGTTCACCCGCACCAAGGCCGAGGCCGCTGAGAGCATTGCGACCGCTGAGGCCACGTCGGTCGCCATCAACGACATCGCCGGCGACTACACGCTCGACCCGAGCCACACCCGCATCGGCTTCTCCGCTCGCCACGCCATGGTGACCAAGGTCCGCGGGAACTTCGAGGAGTTCGAGGGCACTGCCCACGTCGACACGCTGACGCCGGCCAACTCCTCCGTCAAGGTCGTCATCAAGGCCGCCAGCGTCACCACGCACAACGAGCAGCGCGACGGTCACCTCAAGACCCCGGACTTCTTCGACGTCGAGAACTACCCGGAGATCACCTTCGTCTCGACCAACGTCGAGCGCGACGGCTCCGAGTGGGCCATCACCGGTGACCTGACCATCAACGCGGTCACCAAGTCGATCACCATCCCGTTCGAGGAGACCGGCTCCGCCAAGGACCCGTTCGGCAACCTCCGCATCGGCTTCGAGGGTGAGGCCACCATCGACCGCACCGACTGGGGCCTGACGTTCAACGCGGCCCTCGAGACCGGTGGCGTCCTCGTGAGCGAGAAGGTCAAGCTCGAGTTCGACGTGTCGGCGATCGCCGTGGTCCCGTCCCAGGCCTGAGCGACACCGACCTCCCAAAAGGGCGGGGACCATATGGTCCCCGCCCTTTTCTCATGCCTGAAAAGACCATGCCGTATGCGGCTGGGCCGGCTCCCGCACGCAGCGCTCAGTCGCGCTGGTGCTCGGGGGCGTCATTGACGGCATCTCGGATGACCGGCCAAGCGATCTCGCCGGAGTAGCCCTTGCGCGCGAGCATGCCGGCGAGGCGCCGGGCCTGGACGTCGGGCGCCAGCCCGGTCATGGTCCGGAGCTTCTTGGCCACGAGTTCCTCCGCCTTGGCGCGCTCGTCCTCGATGCCGACCAGCCCGAGCGCCTCGTCGGCAGTGTCCTGGTCGATGCCCTGCTTGCGGAGCTCATGGGCCAGACCGTTGCGGGCGAGACCCTTCGTGTCCCGTTTCGAGCGGACGAGCATCTCGGCGTAGGCCTCGTCGTCGACCAACCCGACCTCGGTCATCCGGTCGAGGACCCGGGCCGCCACCTCCGGATCACAGCCGCGCTGGCTCAGCTTGCGCTCGAGCTGCGCCCGGCTGCGCGGTGCCATCGACAGCTGGCGCAGCACGATGGCGCGGGCAACCGAGTCGGGATCGGCCTCCGAGCTGGCCTGCTCGAGGTCCTCGGGCGGGGGCGTCCACGAACGGCGCCCTCGACCGGACCCCGGCGCCGCGGCCAGTCCCTCTGCCTTCGCGAGGGCGGCCGCGGCGCGGGCCAGCTTGTCGTCGTGGGTCTTGTCCGACACGAGCGGTCAGGCTCAGAACTCGACGGGCACGTCCGCGGCATCGGCGGGCGTGTCAACCTTGGGTCCGACGCCGAGCTTCTCCTTGACCTTCTTCTCGATCTCATCGGCGAGGTCGGGGTTGTCGCGCAGGAAGTTCCGCGCGTTCTCCTTGCCCTGGCCGAGCTGATCGCCCTCGTAGGTGTACCAGGCACCGGACTTGCGCACGATGCCCTGCTCCACCCCGAGGTCGATCAGGCCGCCCTCCCGGCTGATGCCAATTCCAAAAAGAATGTCAAATTCGGCTGTACGGAAAGGCGGGGCGCAGTTGTGCACGACCACGTCTTCGGCGACCAAGTTATGGAGACCCTCTACTTCCAGATCGAAGGTGCGGCAGCGCCGAGTGGGCAGGGTCTGTGCGATCGGTGAGAACCAGAGTTGATCCGCCAGGACATCGTCCAGGAATGGGTCGT
>NZ_JBEDUL010000129.1:0-11377 GCF_040414665.1 Intrasporangium sp. | reverse complement strand
GGGACATACGACGGAGTCACGTCACCGCTTGCCATACTGAGCCGGTGGGGACGCGAGACGGCCACACGGCCGCCTTCAGGACAGCAGCCACCGCGGCGAGAGAGCGCGCGGAGCAATGCCGTCGTCGCCGGGCGGAGCTGCTCACCGGAGCCTGCCTCAGCGGGCCTGACCGTGTCGCGCTCGCCAACGAGCGACTCGCGCGGGCCAACGAGCACCTCGAGCGTGCCATCGAGCGGGCTCATGCCGCCGAAGGGCTTCGCGCTGACGTCGTCGGGACGCACCAGTTCAATCAGGTCTTGCTCAGAGCGGGTGTCTCCCCCGTGGGAGGCCGGCCACATCTGCCGCCCCGACTCGACCATGCGTCTGTAGCCACACCGCTCGCCGCTGGCCTGCTGCAGTCGATCAGCAGCGGCTCCGCCACGGTGCTCGAGCTCTGGATTACATTCTCCGGCTACGGCGGGGAAGCCTCGTACATCGAGTTCGAGGGATATGTGAACGGGGCATGGTCGATGTCTGCCCCCGACCGTCAGCTTCTCAGCCACGTCTACCGGGAACACAGGGAAGCCGGCTGGGCGGAGCCATAGCCGCTTGGCGGCCTGAACGCGGCCGCATCAGGGACCATGCGATGTGGGAGCTGGCTCAGTAGGCGACGCAGATGTGCTCTCGGTGATGCTCAGCCCGGTCAACCTCGTTGACGATCGCGTCGGCGAAGTCGGGGCCGGAGATCTCCGACTTTCCCTCCGCGTCGAAGAGTGCGATCTCACCGCCGACGCGGTATGTCCCCGTCTTGTCGCCCGGCGCCCAGGCGCCGTAACCGCCGGCGGGACTGACGAACACCCAGTCCAGCTCCGCCGGAGCCGACGTGGCAAGCCAATGCCTGGTGGCCTCTCCCTCCAGCGCCTCCTCACGGAACTGCTCAGGGATTTCGCCCTCGGCAAACCGAGGCTCGCCCGTCGCCGGACGCAGCGAGGAGAACCCTCCCACCATGATGAGCCGGGTACCGGCTTCAGCCGCGGCCGCGGCATACGACGGGTAGAGCTGGATCAGTCGACCAGCTGTTTCCCCGCGCGGTGACAGCGTCAGCACGACGGCATCCGCCCCGGGGATGATCGCCACGGCGTCGGCAGCGTCGCCGGTCTCGTAGCGCACTCCTTCGACCGGATCAGTCGGCGCGTTGCGGCTCCAGGACACGACCTGGTGGCCTCGGGCCACAGCCTCCCGGGCTACGTTCGCGCCGGTGTAGCCCGTGCCTCCGATGATGGCGATGGTGGACACGATCTGACTCCTTCGTGACAGGGTTTCGATGAGGCGATCATTGCCGGCGGCCGAGCAGGGGTATCGCCGATCGTGGACGAGTCCGCCACGACCTACGTTTGACCAGGCGGCTGGTCAGGCACTCTTGACGACCGTCAGCAGGATCGTGCTGTCCTTGACCGCCTCGACGCTGTGCCTGGCGGGCGGGATGACGAGGAGGTCGCCGGGCGCGCCGTCCCACGACACCTCATCCGTGACGAGGCGGACCCGGCCGCCCAGGACGTGGAGCGTGGCCTCGCCCGGGCTCTCGTGCTCATCGAGCACCTGTCCCTCGAGCAGCGCGATCACGGTCTGGCGCAGCTGGTGTTCGTGCCCGCCGTAGACGGTGCGGGCGCTGCGTCCCGTCGACGACGATCGTGCTCCCTCGAGTTGCGTCCGGGCCAAGGCCGTCAATGAATGCTTCTCCACAGTGGTCACCTCAGGATCTCGTCAGCGCAGCCGCACAGCCGGTGCGGGCTCACCTTGACAGCATGACCGTCCCTGGGTCCCACGTCGACCGACGGGTGTCCGGGTGCCGGCGTGACGCGCCTTGTGGTCGGGATCCGCGCTCACGGCGACTCGAGGTCCCGCTCCCTCGCCTTCGCATGAGCGACATGCGCATCGCCGATCAACGCGTGATGGGCGCTGGCCTTGCTGACCGTGTTGTCGACGGCAGCCGCTGGATCATCGCTCTGGGGCGGGTTGCGACACCGGGTCCTGGACGAGTTGCATCGACACGAGTTCGGTGAATCCCGCACGACGGGCAAAGCGCACCTTCCGACGCTTGTACACCGTGAAGCCGAGCTTGGCGTAGAGGCCGAGGGCGGGTTCGTTGGTGTCCTTGATGTCCCGGAGCACGTATTCGCGATAGGTGGGAAGCGCCAACAGGTGACGCAGCAACGCGGTCGCGACGCCGCGACCCTGATAGGCCGGCTCGGTGGCGACGAACCCGATCTCGGCGAGGCCGGGCCGGGCGCCTTCCGAAGCGCTCATGAACCACGTCCGGATCACCACATAGCCGAGCAGCCCGCGCACCAGCCCGAGATGACGGCGGATCTCCCTCCAGCGCGGCGCGAACACGGTCTGGTCACCCTCGGTGAGCGAGGCAAGTCCGGCTGGCTCTCCATCCACCAGCGCGATGTAGAACCGATTGAGCAGCAACATGTGCTCGAAGGCGTCGGCCAACCTGCTGGTGTCCCGCGAGAACGCGACGAAGTCCTGGGCAAAACTGCCCACATAGACCTCGGTGATGCGGCGCCGATATGCCTCGCCCAGCTGGTCTCCCCGCTGAACGTCGACAAAGGTCTCGTCCATGCCCGTCCACTCCGATCGCCCCGCACCAGTTCGGGTCGACCCTATCGACGCGCACTCAGGCCGCGAAATCCGCTGCCAGACATCGCCCGTCGTCGCCTGCGGGCATGCGACGAACGATGTCTGCTGCGCGCGTTCAGGCCGTCCTGGACCTGGCGAGCTGAGTGACGAGCGCCCAGATGATGGCCACGTCCAACGCGATGATGACGATGGCCCAGACCGGGTAGTAGGGCAGCCACATGAACTGCGCCACGGCCGAGAGGACCGCGACGACCATGGCGACGATGAACGACCAGGTCTGGCCCATGACCATGGCGACGCCCAGTCCGATTGCGGCGAGGCCCAGGATCAGGTGGATCCACCCCCACTGGGTGGTGTCGAACTTGTAGATGTAGTTGCCGGTCACAACGAAGCGCTGGTCGTTGATGAGCGCGGCGAGGCCCTGCAGCGCCTGGAAGATGCCGACCAGGACGAGGAGGGACGCTGCGAACACCGTGAGGCCTTCCGCCCACGCCATCTTGGTCGGTGAAACTTGACTCGACATCGATCCTTCCCTTCATGCCACCGGCCACCGGATGGCCGGAATGCCCTTTCTCGAACGCTATGTGGGCACGCCGATCCCGCACTCACCCTTTCAAGGTGAAACGCGCACCAGAGAGCGGCTCGGTCAGGGCCTGGCTGCGGGCGAACCCGGCCGAGCGGGGTCGATCATCGTGATGCCGCTGACGACCGCCCGGTCCATGGTGGGCAGCAGCGTCGCCGCCTCTTCCAGCCCGACGACCCGCTCGATCAGCGACTCCGGCCGCAGGTCACCCGACGCGATACGGGCCATCATGGCCGGGTAGTCGACCGCAGCCATGCCGTGCGAGCCGAGCAGGTCCAGCTCCCAAGCGATCAGGCGCGACATCGGCACTCGGGGATGGCCGGCGACCGAGGGCAGCAGCCCGATCTGGACGTGACGTCCCCGACGCCGCAGAGACAGGATCGCGTCGGCGCAGGTGTCCTCGGTGCCGACCGCGTCCACGGAGACGTGGCTCCCCCCAAGGGTGAGCTCGTGCACCAGGGGCGGCACGTCGGAGCCCTCCGCGGCGACCGTGACGTCGGCACCGACAGCGGTGGCGGCGTCCAGCGCGCCGAGGTTCCGGTCGACCGCGATCACCTTGGCCCCCATTGCCTTGCCGATCATGACGCAGGAGAGCCCGACGCCACCGGCACCGACAACGGTGACCCACTCGCCGGCCCGGACCTGCGCCCGATCGGTGAGCGCGCGCCACGCGGTGGCAAACCGGCAGCCCAAGGCCGCGGCCGCCTCGAACGACACCCCGTCCGGCACCCGCACGAGATTCGTCTCGGCAGAGTGCAGGGCAACGAACTGCGCAAACGACCCCCAATGGGTGAAGCCCGGCTGCTCCTGGAACGGACACACCTGGGCGTTCCCAGAGTGGCACCAATCGCAGGCACCGCAGCCCTCGACGAACGGCACGGTGACGCGGTCACCCACTGACCAACCCTCGACGCCCTCGCCAACCGAGCAGATCACGCCGGCGAGCTCGTGCCCGGGCACGTGGGGAAGGCTGATCTCGTCGTGCCCGACCCAAGCGTGCCAGTCGCTGCGGCAGAGCCCGGTGGCTCGCACCTCGACGACCACACCACCCTCCGGCGCGACGGGATCCGGCACGTCCCGGACGACGGGAGCCGCCCCGATGGCGTCGTAGACGACTGCCCTCATGACGAGCTGCGCTCCGAACCGGCCAGATAGTCGCGGAGGCTCACGGGCCGCCGCCCGGTGAGTCGCTCGACGTCGTCCGTCACGCCGTCGAACTCCCCCGCCCTGATGGCCAGGTACGTCGAGACCCAGGCCTCGACTTGCCAGTCCGGCGCTCCGTAGACCTCCCGGGACTGGTAGGCCTCCTCGATCGTCTCGTCGTGGAACCGCACCTCCCGACCCCGGATCTCGGCGAGGAGGCCGGCGATCTCTGCGAGTGTCAGCGCCTCCGGCCCGGTCAGCGAATAGGTCTGCCCAGCGTGGCGCGTCGGTTCCTGCAGCACCGTCACCGCCACGCCAGCGATGTCCTCGTGCGAGACGACCGCCGCCCGGCCATCGCCCGCGGGTCCCCGGATCACCCCGTCCGGCCCGACCATCGCCTCGGAGAACTCGAGGTAGAGGTTGTCCCTCAGGAAGGTCCACGCCATTCCGGATGCCTTGATGTGCTCCTCGGTCGCGAAGTGGTCCCGCGCCAATGTGAACGTCGCCCCGGGCGCAGCACCGAAGAACGAGACGTAGACGACGTGCTCCACACCGGCCCCAGCCGCTGCGTCGACGAAGGCCCGATGCTCGTCGAGCCGCTTCTCGTGCTCCGCGGCCGACACCATGAACAGCGTCGACACCCCGTCCAGCGCCTCCGCATTCGCGGCCGAGTCGCCGTAGGCGCTCTGCACCGCCGTCGCCCCCGCCACCCGAGGTGCCCGCCCGACGTCGCGGACCAGCAGGCGCTGGGCGACCCCACGTTCCGCCAGACCACGCGCGACGAGACCGCCCAGCCAGCCCGTCGAGCCCGTCACCGCCAGGGCCGGCGCAGCTCCAGTTGTGCTCATGCGCTCGATGCTAGGCGCGGGCGACTGCGGACCCGCCGAGGGCCCCGGCCGCACAGCCAGCCCTCCGCCGGCAGCTAGCATCCGCGTCATGACCCGGGAACAGCGGCGCCGGCTGCGGCGCGGCCTCATCGCTGTCGGCGTGGTGGTCGTCGGGGCAGGCGCAGCCCTCGTCACCGTCGGGCCAGGGCTCGTCGAGAGCTCGCTCAACAGGCTCGACGAGGCCCCGATGCCCGACGTCAGTGAGCGCGCCAGGGCCCTGCACCAGCGGCTGCACGTCGTCGACCTGCACGCCGACACGCTGATGTGGGACCGCGACCTCCTCGAACGCGCTAACCGCGGCCACGTGGACCTGCCGCGCCTGCGCGACGGCCACGTCGCAATCCAGGTCTTCTCGTCAGTGACCAAGTCACCACGGGGTCAGAACTACGAGTCCAACACCGCCGAAACCGACACCATCACGCTCCTCACGATGGTCCAGCTGCAGCCCCCACGAACGTGGGGCTCGCTGCTGCAGCGCTCGCTCTACCACGCCGAGAAGCTCGAGCAGGCGGCCAAGGACTCCGGCGGGGCCCTGATCCTGATCCGGACCAAGGCAGATGTGGACCGGCTCGTCACCGCCCGACAGGCGGGTAACGACGTGACCGGAGCGCTCTTCTCCGTCGAGGGCCTGCACAACCTCGACGGCCGCCTCGAGAACCTCGACACACTCGAAGCAGCCGGCATGCGGATGGCCGGCTTCACCCACTTCTTCGACAACGAGCTCGCCGGCTCGATGCACGGCGTCGACAAGGGCGGCCTGACCGACCTCGGCCGCCAGACCTTCGACGCGATGGAGCAGCGCGGCATCATCGTCGACATCGCCCACGCGAGCCACACCGCCATCGAGGAGATGCTGGCCCGAGCGACCAGGCCGCTCGTCGCGAGCCACGGTGGCGTCCAGGCGACCTGCAACGTCAACCGCAACCTCACCGACGATGAGATCCGCGGCATCGCACGGACCGGCGGGGTGGTCGGCGTCGGCTACTGGGACGCAGCCGTCTGCGAGCTGACGCCCAAGGCGGTCGTCGATGCCATCGAGCACGTCATCGAGGTCGGCGGGATCGAGACCGCGGCTCTCGGCAGCGACTACGACGGCGCGGTGACGGTCGGCTGGGACACCAGCGACCTCGCCGTCATCACCCAGGAGCTGCTCGACCGCGGCCGCAGCGAGACGGAGATCGCGGCCATCATGGGCGGCAACACGCTGCGGGTGCTGCGCGCCGTCCTTCCCGGGCGACCGGAGTGACCCTCCCCCGCGCGTCAACCGCACTAGCCTCGACACCATGAGCCAGGCCCGTGTCGGAGTCTCGGGCTGGCGCTACCCGCGCTGGCGGGGCGACTTCTACCCCAAGGGCCTGCGCCAGAAGGACGAGCTGCGCTACACGGCCGAGCGCATGACCTCCGTCGAGATCAACGGCTCCTTCTACTCGCTCCAGCGCGTGACCTCCTACGAGACCTGGCGCGACGCCACCCCGGACGACTTCGTCTTCGCCGTCAAGGGCGGCCGGTTCATCACCCACCTCAAGCAGCTGCGCGACGTGGAGACCCCGCTCGCCAACTTCTTCGCCTCGGGAGTGCTCGGTCTCGGCGACAAACTCGGGCCGATCCTCTGGCAGCTGCCCGAGCGCACCCGCTTCGATGCCGACCGTCTCGCTGCCTTCTTCGAGCTCCTCCCCCGCACCACCAGCGCAGCCGCCGAGCTGGCTGAACGCCACGACGACAAGGTCCCCGACGACCGAGCCGCGACCAAGGCCCTCACCCGCCAGAAGCTCCGGCACGCCCTCGAGCCCCGCCACGAGAGCTTCGACACCGCCGAGGCCCGCGCCTTCCTGACAGAGCACGACATCTGCACGGTCGTCGCCGACAGCGCCGGGCGCTGGCCCCAGCTGCACGACGCGACGAGCGACTTCCGCTACGTCCGCCTGCACGGGGAGACCGAGCTCTACGCCAGCGGCTACACCGACGAGTCCCTCGACCGGTGGGCCGACCAGATCAACAGCTGGCTCGCCGACGGACACGACACGTACGTCTACTTCGACAACGACGCCAAGGGCCACGCCCCCCACGATGCCGTCGCCCTGCTCGACCGTCTCCCCGCCTCCCCCGCCACCGACGACGACCCCGGCCACGAATCCAACGGCGCCTGAGCGCGGAAGCGAGCTCAGCGGCATACCGTGTCCTCGTGACCGACAACGCCACCCAGCCACCCCTCGCTGAGCCCGCCCGCCCATCGGCCGTCCCGCCCGCGGTACGCGGGGCGAGCGAGTGGGCACTGCGCCTGCTCGTCATCGGCGCCGCGCTCTACATCGCGACCCTCGTCCTGCGTGAGTTCTCCCAGATCGTCATCCCGCTGCTCGTGGCCCTCCTGCTGGCGGCGATGCTCGTGCCGATCACCCGGCGGTTCGCGCGGGTCATGCCCACTGGCGCCGCCGCCGGCCTCACCGTCGCCGGCGTTCTCGTCGGAATCAGCGCCCTGTTCACCCTGGTCGGCCAACAGTTCAGCAGCGGCTTCTCGGACCTGACAGCGCAGCTGGCCACGGGTCTGGAGCAGATCCGTGACTGGGTGCGGACGACGTTCAACATCACGGACACGGAGTTCGACCGCTATTTCGAGAGCCTCCGGGACGGCGTGAGCAGCTCCGGCAACCTCGGCCGCACCGCCGCCAGTGTCGGGCTGACGGCGACGCACTTCATCGCCGGGATCTTCATCACGCTCTTCACCCTGTTCTTCTTCCTCTACGACGGGCCGCGGATCTGGAACTGGCTGGTGCGGCTCTTCCCCCGGGTGGCCCGCTCCCGCGTCGCGTCGTCCGGCCGGATCGCGTGGGACCAGCTGTCCGCCTTCGTCCGCGCGACGATCATCGTGGCGTTCGTCGACGCCGTGGGTATCGCCGTCGGTGCGGCGATCCTCAAGGTGCCGTTCGCGTTCGCCATCGGGGTGCTCGTCTTCCTCTTCTCCTTCATCCCCATCGTCGGTGCGCTGCTCTCCGGCGCCGTGGCGGTCATCCTCGCGCTCGTCTCCCAAGGCTTCGGGGTGGCGCTCATCATGCTCGCGGTCGTCATCGGGGTGCAGCAGCTCGAGTCGCACGTCCTCCAGCCGCTGCTTCTCGGCCATGCCGTGAGCGTCCACCCGCTCGGCGTCATCCTCGCCATCGCCGCCGGGTCGCAGATCGCGGGCATCGTGGGCGCGCTGGCGGCGGTCCCGTTCGCTGCGGTGCTCAACGCCGTCGGCAAGCACCTGCTCATGCGGGAACCTGAGGAGGAGCTCGACGAGGAGCTGGAGGAATCGGCCGAGGAGGGATCCGCCCCCGCCAACGCCTGACTGGGGGGTACCCGCGCTACTGCGAGGCGGCGCGGCGCGCGAACAGCGCTCGGTCGTCGAGCTCGTCGACCTCGTCCGCGAACTCCGGCGTGTCGAAGACGTCGGCCGGGATGCCGTTCTCCGTGTAGCGCGGCTCCGCCTTCGCCTTCATCGCGTACGTCGGCGTGGGCACCGGCACCGGGCTCCACGTGCCGGGCGCGGGTGGCTCGGCGGGCTGCTGCGTCGCGGCTTCCGTCGCCTCGACGTCAAACACCATGGCGTATGCCGCTGAGCTCGCTCCCGCTGCCACCCCGGCTCCCGTCGTGGCCGGCTCACCGGTGGTGGCGGGGTCGGCGGCGTCCGCCGGGCTCACGGCGTAGCGCTGCGGCTCGCGGATGACCTGCGTGTCGTCGCTGGAGAGTCGCGGCTCTGACGCCGGCGCGGTCGGGCGCCCGGCCCGGCGAGGCCCTGCCCTGCGCGCCCGGTCAGCCCGCGCCTCGGTGCGGAGCCAGACCAGGACGGCGACGAGGGTCAGTACGGAGAGCGGCACCGACGCCCAGAGCAGCACGCCGGTGACGGCGAGAGCGACGGACACGGGCACCCAGAGGAGGGAGACGAGCAGGAGGGCCGCGCGCAGGAGTCGCTGGGCGCGGCTCACGCGACGCGGCGCACCCTGAGCCCTCTGGGCGGGGACCGTTGCTCGGGCAGTGCTCATCGACTCCACCTCGTGTCGGGTGCCGCTCGTTGCCGGGTCGTCGTCGGACGAACGCCGGGCGACCAACGGCGAGCGACGACCCGACGCCGCGGCCGCGGCCGGTGTCACCGCATGCGAATGTGACCGCCGCTCAGGGAGTTCCGAGCTGGGAAGGACCCGTCGCTTCTCCAGCACGCGCATCGCCTCGGTGTAGCCGTCGACCGAACGGGCCGCCGCACCGTTCGCCCTGCGGCGCGACCAGAGCTTCAGCAGGAAGACAGCCCAGAGCGCCACGATGACAACGAAGATGACGCTGCTGGCAGGCACGAACCCCACGGTAGGCGGCTACTGCGGCCACCCGATGCATATCCGGTGCGTGTCGCGCAAGTGGCTGGTGTTACAACTGAGACAAACGTGGGGCGAGCCCCTCAGCCTCGAGTTCCTCTTTCGTCACGGCGAAGCTCAGGTGGTCCCGCCAGGCCCCGGCGATGTGGAGGTATCGCTCGCGGACGCCCTCCTCACGGAGCCCCAGGCGGCGGACCAGCGCGAGGGAGCGCTCGTTGTCGACCCGGATGTTGACCTCGACCCGGTGCAGGCCGGCCGGACCGAGCGCGTAGTCGATCGCCAGGGCCAGGGCCCGCGTCGCAATCCCTTGCCCTGACTGCGATTCCGCGAGCCAGTAGCCGACGGCCGCTGACTGTTGCGCCGCCCGGGTGACGCCGAAGACGTGGACCTGGCCGACGATGTGCCCGCCGATCTCGATGCACCACGGCATCGCTCGATCGGCCGCGGCCTCCTCGTCGAGGTCATGGACGAACTGGCGGTAGCTCACCGGCTGCGAGGTCGAACCCGGCGGCAGCGTCGGCTCCCACGGGCGGACGTGGTGGGCGTTCTCGCGACGCAGCTGGTGCCATTCCTCCTCGTCCTTGATGCGCAGCGGTCGCAGCACGACCTCCGGGTCCGCCGTCCGGTCGCGCAGGATGATGGGCCACGGTGCGAGCTGTGGCTTGCGGCGCCAGGGAGGTCTCAGTGGTCCCCTCCGGGCAGCTGCTGGAGCACGTGCTCGAGGACCTGCTCGAGCACGTCGAGCCCGTCGGTGACCCCGCCCCGGGAGCCGGGCAGGTTGACGACGAGACACCGGCCCGAGATCCCGACGAGGCCACGCGAGAGCATCGCGGTGGGGACACCCTTGGCCACGCCGGCCGCGCGCATGCCCTCGGCGATGCCCGGCACGAGCCGGTCGAGGAGAGGCATCGTCTGCTCAGGGGTCACGTCGGTCGGCGTCAGGCCGGTGCCACCGGTGGTGATGACGAGGTCCGGCTCGGAGGCGAGCACGTCGCGAAGCGTCAGGCCGAACTCGTCCCCGTCGGCGACGACGATCGACGCTCCGGTGGCGAAACCCCAGGACTGGAGCCGTTCGACGATGACTGGTCCCGACCGGTCCGGATAGACGCCGGCAGCGGCGCGGCTCGACGACGTGATGACGACGGCGCGCCGGTCCGCTCCGACGAGCTCAGCCTCTGTGTCGGTCCGCACGTCGGTTCGCGTGCTCTCACTCATGCCAGTCACCTGATCTTCCTCCCGACTTGGCGGTCACCCGGACGTCGGTGATCCGCCCGTGCTTGTCCACGGCCTTGACCATGTCGATCAGGGCGAGGGCGGCCACGCTCACGGCGGTGAGCGCCTCCATCTCGATGCCCGTCCGGTCGGCCGTCTTGACCGTGGCCGCGATGTCGACCCCGTCGTCGGCCACGGCAAGATCGACCTCGACTCCGTGGACCGCGATCGGGTGGGCGAGCGGGATGAGCTCAGGAGTGCGCTTGACGGCCTGGATTCCGGCGAGGCGGGCGACGGCCAGGGCGTCACCCTTGGGGACGACGCCGGATCGGAGGGCCTCGACGGCCGCAGCGCTGAGCAGGACGCGACCCCGGGCGCTCGCCTGGCGCGCGGAGACCTGCTTGGCGGACACATCGACCATGTGCGCCGTTCCGTCGGAGCGCACGTGGGTCAGGCCGGACGTGGACCCGCGGTCGGCAGGAGTCTGATCAGCCACTCGGCCATCATGTCACCGCTCTCGGAGAGCTTTGAGACGGACCCGGGTGGCCACCACACACCCTTTTCGTCGAGTGTGCACTCCACGCCCC
>NZ_JBEDUL010000128.1:0-35784 GCF_040414665.1 Intrasporangium sp. | reverse complement strand
CGGCGTCGACGAGTGGGGTCTGGGCAAGCTGCTCATGGAGAAGCGCCTGCGGCGGATGATCTCGTCGTACGTCGGGGAGAACAAGGAGTTCGCGCGGCAGTACCTCTCGGGAGAGCTGGAGGTCGAGCTCACGCCGCAGGGCACGCTGGCCGAGCGGATGCGAGCGGGAGGATCGGGGATCCCGGCCTTCTTCACCGCGACCGGCGGCGGCACCCAGGTGGCTGAGGGCGGCCTGCCGTGGAAGTACGACGCCGACGGGAACGTGATCGTGTCCTCGCCGCCGAAGGAGACGCGCGACTTCGGGGGGCGGGAGTACGTCCTGGAGGAGGCGATCATCGCCGACTTCGGGCTGGTGCGCGCCTGGAAGGGTGACCGGCACGGCAACCTCGTGTACCGGGAGTCCGCCCGCAACTTCAACCCGCTGGCGGCGATGTGCGGACGGGTCACCATCGCCGAGGTCGAGCACCTCGTGGAGCCGGGCGAGATCAAGCCCGAGGACGTGCACACGCCCGGGGTGTACGTGCAGCGGGTCGTGGCTCTGACGCCGGAGCAGGCTGCTGACAAGAAGATCGAGAAGCGGACCACGCGTCCCCGACCCGAGGCCGGTGCCTGATGGCTGGTCACGGATGGACCCGTGAGGAGATGGCCGCGCGGGCGGCCTCGGAGCTGACCGACGGCTCCTACGTCAACCTCGGCATCGGGCTGCCGACCCTGGTCCCCAACTACGTCGCCGACGACGTCGAGCTGGTGCTGCAGAGCGAGAACGGGATCCTCGGCGTCGGCGCGTACCCCTACGAGGGCGACGAGGATCCCGATCTGATCAACGCCGGCAAGGAGACCGTCACCCTGCGCAAGGGGGCGTCGTTCTTCGACTCGGCCACGTCGTTCGGGATGATCCGCGGCGGCAAGATCGACGCCGCGATCCTGGGCGCGATGCAGGTCAGCGGCAAGGGCGACATCGCCAACTGGATGATCCCCGGGAATATGGTCAAGGGGATGGGCGGCGCGATGGACCTGGTCCACGGCGCCAAGAAGGTCATCGTGCTCATGGAGCACAACGCCCGGGACGGTTCGTACAAGATCGTCAAGGAGTGCTCGCTGCCCTACACGGGGCGCGGCGTCGTCGAGCGGATCATCACCGATCTCGCCGTGTTCGACGTCACCGACGCCGGGCTCGTGCTGCGTGAGCTCGCGCCCGGCGTCACCGAGGACGAGGTCCGCGAGAAGACGGAGCCGGCGTTCACGGTCGACCTGACCAGTTGAGGCCACAGGGCCCGCGTCCGCTGGCTGGGGACGATCACTGTCTCGTGTGCGTCCTGTGCGACCATGACCGACATGGGTGACGCGCTCGGGGCGGCGATACTGCGGGTCACCGGAGCCATCATGCTCGTCGGTGGCCTGGCCGTCGCGATCGTCCCGACCGAGGTCCCGACTCCGTACGTGCGTTGGGTGGTCATCGTCACACTGGTCGCGGCGCTGGCCCTCGCTTGGATTGTCCATACCCCCTCGTGGCTGCGGCCGATCGTCGAGTCACGACTGCTGGCGCCTGTCCTGGCGGTGAGCGGGGCGGTCCTGAGCACGTGGATGGCCTTGTCCATCCGCTACCAGTACGGATGGGACGCAGCGGTCGTCATGCAGATCGCCACTCGCGTCAGCCAAGGCTCGGACCTCGCGCCCAGGGAGTACGACTACCTGTCGCTCTACCCGAACAATTTTCCGCTCGTGGCGATCGATCGGCTGGGAGTATCCGCCGGGTCCGCCCTCGGACTTCCGCCTGACGTGGTGCTCATCATCGCGAATGGGCTCTGCCTGGCCCTCACTCTCTGGCTGGTGCACATTGTCGTGCGAAGGGTTGCCGGCGCCTCGCCCGCCGCCTTGGCGATGCTTCTCGTCCTGGTCCTCGTGGGGTTCTCGCCGTTGATGGCCGTCCCCTACACGGACATCTACGCAATGGTGTTCCTCACCGCCGTCCCGGTGCTCGCCTTTCAGGCCTCACTGCCCGGCCGCGGCCATCGATGGGTGGCGTGGGTCGGCGCAGTCAGCTGTGCAGCGATGGCCTACGTGATCAAGACAACGCCCGTGGTGGTGGTGGCCGGACTGCTCGTCATCGCGGTCGGAGTCCTCGGGTCCAAGGAGTCGGAACCAGGCGCGGAGGAGATGGCGGCCCCACGAGCGAGGCCGAGCCGAGGACGCGGCTGGCGCGTCGTCACGGGCATCGTCCTGGCAGGCCTGACCCTCGGCGGCTTCCTCGCCGTGTCGGCTGGTGCCACCCGAGCAGGGCAGACGGCGTCCGGGGTCGACCAGACTCGGATCGACGCCGCCACGTCACCGCCCATGATCTGGTGGGTGGCAAACGGGATGAACCTGAACACGGTGGGAGGCTTGACGCGCTTCGGTGGTTACAACCGGGGGATGGTTGACGCGATCAAGGACAAGTCGCAGGCGGAGATGGCTGACTACGCGGTCGGCTACATCGACGAGAGATGGCAGCAGCGGGGCCCACAGGGAATGGTGCGCTTCTATGCAGCCAAGGCAGTCTGGAACTGGAGCGACGCCATGTTCTGGGCCTGGTCTGAGGGGGGCGACTGGACCAAGCAGCCAGTCATCAGTACGCCCGTGGGCCGAGCGCTCATGCAGGTCAACGGTTTCACGGGGGCTCACTACGCCGTGAGGTCGAGCGTCACGCAGGGCATCTGGATTGCCGTGCTCCTCGTGGCCGGCGTGGGCCTCCTGAGGGCACGCCCCCGAGCCGACCTGGTGCTGCTCGCCCTCACCACCCTGGGAATCGGGGCCTTCCTGCTCGTCTTCCAGGGCCGGTCCCGCTACCTGCTCACCTTCGTGCCAATGATCGTGGCCTTGGCCTGCGCCGTGATCCCAGCGCTGCCGAGATACGCCGCGGGCCGATCTCGCGTGGCGACCCGCTCAGGTGACTGACGCTCAGGCAAGGGTGGAGATGTGCTCGATGAGCCCCGTGGTCGACACGGACGGCGTCCGGGGTAGATAGACGACGTCACACACGTCGCTGACCCAATCGAACTTTCCGGCCCAGTCGTCTCCCATGACGAGAACCTGGGCGCCGTGCTGAACGATGTAGTCCCTCTTCTGCTCGAGGCTCTCTTCCAGGAAGACCTCGTCGACGACCTTGAGGCTGGAGACGATCTCCATGCGCTCATCTTCGGTGAAGACCGGCGCTCGTCCTTTTTTGCGCACGTTGAGCGCATCGGCCGAAACACCCACGACGAGCCGATCGCCATGTTCGGCCGCCCGCTTCAACATCCGGACATGACCCACATGGAACACGTCGAACGTGCCGAAGGTAATGACGGTCCGCTCACTCACTTCACACTCTCCTACGCTGAGACATCACAGCCGGGCCTTGGCGGTTCGGTGGTCCGGCGGCACAGTTCGTAGGAGCCTATCTGCCGGTGCCCCTCAGTGCTTGCGCAGTCGTTCGAGGGCGGCCGTCGCGGCGCTGCTCATCGTTGTCCCGGTGATTCCCGAGCCATCGCTCACAGCACCACCCCGAAGCACGGCCTGCGCGAGCGCATCGGCATCGAGTGGCGCGACCTCCACCCCGCGCGGCCGCGGGGCCGTATCGCTGGCGACAACTCGAGCGCCCGACGCCAGGGCTTCCCGGACGATGATCGAGTCCCCGTCCCACGCGGTTGGCCGCAGGAAGGTCCCCACCCGGTGCAGTACAGCGGCGACGTCCGCTGGCGGGAGATCGAACGAGAAGCTCACCCATGGCTCCTCGGTCGCGAGCCTGCGGAGGGGCGAGAGGCTGGGCCCGTCGTTGCCGTAGGCGAGAATGGCGAGCGTCACATCCGGCCACTCCGCTGCCACCCGCCTGCCCACCTCGATGGCCAGGTCGGCGTTGTAGTGCGCCTGGCCAGCGTTTGTCGCGACCGCCAAGGCGTGTGGCTGGCGCGCGCCGCATGGCACAGCCTCCCCGTCAGAACGTGCGTCGAACGAATCGACCGAACTGTCGAAGGGCGTCACGACGGTGGTGCGGTCCCACAATCGCCTGGGCAGCACCGTCCGAATCTCCTCGTTGACGACCCAGATCTCGTCGTATGCCCCCAGCGCCTGCCAGAGCGTCCAGCGCAGGGCGCGACGCATGGCCGCGACCTGCCCTGCCGTGGATCCGGAGTGCAGAACCAGCACCGAGCGGCCCGGAAGGACTGCGAACATCGGTGCCAGAACGATGGCTCGCCACAGGCGCGTGATGTGGAAGAGGTGGAGTGCTCGGCGAAGCGGGAGTCTCAGGAGCGCTCGGGCCGCTCGGGAGGTGGAACCGGTGTCGACATACCGGACCTCATGACCGCCTCGTCGCAGCAAGGTCGTCAGCTGACGATGGCTGGTCAGGACGCCGCCGAGCTCGCCGCTCTCTTGGGCCCACTGAACGACGGGAGCACCGCGTTGCTCACCAACCTTGGACCGTGCCACGGGCTCGGCTGCCACGTCAGTCGAGCCTCGCGCTGCTCAACACCCCGAGCAAGTGACCACCAGCGGTGATGACAGCGAGGGGCACCATGATCGCGACGAGGACCTGCGTGCCGACCAGGTCCCCCCGCATGCTGTCGACGATGCCCGCAACGAGCGCCAGCAGCGTTGCCTCGACCGCGATGAAGGCCCTGAAGACCGGTACGTAGGTGAAGCCGCGCCGGATCGCCGCCATTCCACTCACGCGTGACCGTGCCGTAGCCGCGACGTCCTCGAGAGGCGGTCGTCCGGTCTTGGCGCGAGCCACGTGGACGAGGTCAGTGAACGCCTTGTTCAGCAGGACCAGAACAGCCACGATGAGGCCGAGAACCGTCCAGCCGCCCACCTCGGTGGGGTCGGACCAGGACCAGTCGTCCGCGCGCAGGCCGAGGGCAAACGGGATCGTCGCCTCTGTCACATAGTGGCCGACGCGGTCCAGGTAGATGCCCGCTGGGGAGAAGCGTTGACGCCAACGCGCCACCTCCCCGTCCGAGCAGTCGAGCAGAATCTGGAGCTGCATCGCCAGAACCGCGATGACAGGACCCGCGAGACCACCGATCGTCAGGGCCGCAGCCCCGAGGAAACCGACGACGATCATGAGCCACGTCACGCCGTTGGGTGAGATGTGCGTCGGCAGCAGGGCTCGTGTCACGTAGATCGACAGGTGCCGGATGTAGAGGGCTCCGGCCCAGTGCTCGGCGTTGTAGCGAGCGATGTGCTCGGGTGGTTGGGCCACCGCCCGCAGTTCCGCGAGAGCCGGACGGTCGTTCGTGGGGTCGTGGGTCATCGGGTCACCCTCTCGTCAGGGCGGGAGGAGCGGAAGGCAGCGCTCCACGCAAAGGCGGACTCAGCGGCATACACCATCATGAGTGCGAGCGCCCCCCAGCCCAGGATGGCGGGGACCGGCCACGCCAACGCCGCCGCGAGGAGAAGGAGCGCGATGCGGACCGGTGCGCCCAGGGTGACCCAGCCGAGCCAGAGGGGCGAACCACGACCCGTCTCCCGAAGGCGGTAGACGAGGTCGTAGCGGTGCCACGCCACGGCCACGAGCCAGGCGTAGCCGACCCAGTGGATCGTGCTGGGCACGTCGCGGAGGGAGATGAGCACCGCTACCGCCTCGGCGGCCAGCATGAGCCACGGCAACTGCCACGCAATGGGCCACCGCGTCAGCCGACTGGTCAGCCCGGCGGTCGGTCCCGCCAGCAGGCCGAGGTCGGTCAGCTCGGGCAGCTGGCGGTCAGCGTCGGCCGGGTCGAAGTCATCACGACGGGCGAGCACCCGGCCGAGCCGGCCCACCTCGGTCCAGATGAAGGCGAGGCCGACCGCGGCCAGGAGCGCCCAGAGGAAGAGCGCAGGACTGAACCAGAGCAGTCCGAGGGTCATGATGAGATAGCGCTCCGCAATGGGCAGGTGCAGGACCTGCTTGGCCTTCCGAATCGCGTTCGAGCGCTTGGTCGGTGGGCGGGGCGCGGTCGGAGCGTCGGCGGGGCCGAGGTCACGAGGGACGTCGAGGGGCAGCCGGTCCGGCAGCACGCGGGCCTCGGCGCAGCGGCTGCGGCGCACATAGGCGTAATCCTCCACGTGGCGCGCGGCGAGGAGGACGAGAAGGACGATGGCGATCGACCACATCGGCTCGCCTCGGCGAGCGGCCACCCAGGCGACCGAGGCCACCATCAGGAACTCCTTGGCGCGATCGGCGACCCCGTCCAACCACGCCCCCATCGCACTGTAGCGACGGGTGAACCGTGCGATCTCGCCATCCACACAGTCGAGGACGAGCGAGGACATCAGGAGGACCGCGGCGAAGATCCACGCCACCCGGCTGTCGAGCGCCGCGAGGGCACACGCGCCGAGCCCAAGCAGAAGGCTGACGCCCGTGACAACGTTGGGTGTCCAACCGAGGCGCAAGCCCTGTGCCGTGACCCGTCGGGACAGCGGACGAATGACGGCCGTGGAGAAGACGCCGTCGTTGCCCCGGGAGGCATTGCGCAGGCGCTGCTGCCACGCCGACCCTGGGACACCCGGCACGATCGCCCGCCTGCGTCTCAGCGAATAGGGCCCAAGTGGAGCTGCCCCGACCGCCAGCCCGCTCCGCACGAGGCTGAGCAGCGCGAGCTCGAAGCGGTCGTCCTGTTCGCCCTCTTGAGGCCCATGGCAGGGGTCGCAGCTGGTCCGAGCGGCCGCTCGCCAGATGTCGGCGGCCGTCCGGCGGTCGGCCGCCCTGATTCGGACGACTCCTGCGACGTATCCCGTGGGGTTCGTGACGACGTGGTGCGTTGTGCCGAGGGAGAGCACGCGCCTCGAGTGGCTCGAGAAACGCACGGTGGCCCACGACTCGACGCCCGTCGGCACGTCCTCTGGGCTCAGGGTCAGGGCTGCAGTGCGGTCGTTCGGGGAGTCGACCAGATCCAGCAGGGCCACCGGGCTGATCGTCAGCTCTGCTGCGAAGAGGACCAGAGGACGCGTCGAGTCCTCTTCCGCCGCCTCGGCCAGCGACGTGAAGAATGTCGGGCCCGCTGGTCTCGGGCGGATCCGGAGACCGACCTGCTCCGCGGTTTCGCGAAGGTCCGCCGACGGGTCGCCCCCTACGACCAGTGCGTCTCCCCCACTCCAGTGGATGCCGACGCGACGAGCTCCCTCGTCACCGACCAGCGCGCGCTCGTCGAGCCTCACGGATTGTTGTCCGAGTAGTCGTTGTAGGCACCCAGCACATCGGCGATGTCCCCGTCACCCACCAGGCGCCCTTCCCGGAGATAGAGCCCCCGTGTGACGAACCGCTGGAGATCGGCCTCACTGTGCGACACCAGGAAGAGGGTCTTGCCGCCGGAGAGCATCTGCTCCATCCGGACATAGCACTGCTCACGAAACGACCTGTCTCCCACCGCAAGGACCTCGTCAACGAGTACTACCGGCTTGTCGAGAGTAGTGATGACCGAGAAGGCCAGTCGAACCTGCATACCGGAGGAGAAGTGCCGGTAAGGCATCTCCATGTTGGCCTTGACCTGCGGACCCGCGAACTCGACGATCTCCTCGTATCGCTCGTCGATCTGCTTCACGGTCAGACCGTGCAGCCCGGCGGCGAGGTAGACGTTCTCCCGAGCCGTGAGCTCTCCGAGGAAGCCTCCCGTCAGCTCGATGAGGGGCGCGACCTCACCGCTGACCTTCGCCCAGCCTTTGTCCGGAATGAGGACGCCAGCGATCATCTTGAGCAGCGTGCTCTTGCCGCTGCCGTTGCCGCCGATGAGACCGACGGCTTCCCCCGGCTGCACCGTGAACGAGATGTCCTTGAGCGCCCAGAAGGTCTCCGTCGGCGCGGTGTTCCGACCCTGGAGGACCATTTCACGCAGGGACATCCGGCGCTTCTTGCCGCGGTAGAACTCAATGCCGAGGTCGCGGACCTCAATGACGGGCTTCACTCAGATCTCCTTGAGAACCGCTGGCTCCATACGCCGGAACACGAGGCCTCCGACGACCAACAACGCGGCCGTGATGATGACCGACGAGAGGACCGAGGCCAGGTCCAGCTCATTGGGGAAGAAGCCACTTCGGAAGAGCTCGAGGATGCCGGTCAGCGGGTTGAACAGGAGCGCAGTCTTGATGGCCGGAGGGGCCGATTGCGCGCTGTAGATGATCGGGGTCGCGTACATCCCGATCCGCAGGGCGATTCTGACGACCCGGGCGGTGTCCGTCACGAGCACCGTGATGGGGCCGAGAATGAGGCCGATCCCTGTTGCGAGCAGGAACGTCAGCAGGATCGCCGCGGGGATGAACACGAGGGTCCAGTTCAGGCTGACCTTGCCGCTGACCAGGTAGCCGGCCACGATCACGACGAGGACGGGCAGCGAGAAGATGAACTCGAGCCCTTTGGCGATGACGACACGCACGACCCACAGCTCGCGCGGGAAGTTCGTGGAACGAACCAGACGGGACTCCTGCAGCAGGGCCCGCGATGTCTCCGTGACGCACTGCGAGAACCACTGCCACAGCAACATGCCGGTGATCAGGTGCAGGAAGTAGGGCTCGTTACCAGGGCGCTTGGTCGTGAAGATCAACGTGAAGACCACGTAGTAGATGGCGGCCATGGCCAAGGGGTCGAGCACCGTCCACAGGTAGCCGAGCCAGCTGCGCGCATAGCGGACGCGGAGATCGCGCTTGACAAGCGTGCGGAGCACCTGTGGGTTGACGGCAATCCCACTCAGCCCTGTCACGTAGACCACAACGTGGACTTCCTTTCGTTTGGTGACTCGCACGCCTGCCGAGCCACGCGGCCGCGTCCTTGGACGTGCGGCGCGCCGAAGGGCAGTCTAGGGTCTCCCAGCGACCCCCCCGTCGAGCCACCCGCGGACCGGTCACCTGGACCGGCCCCATGAAACCGGATGACAGAATGGGCGACCGACCTGCCCCCGAGTCGAGAGGTACCCATGAGGCTGGTACGACGCCCGTCCCCTGAGGCGGTTGTCACCGCGGCCACGTCTACGTACCACGCGGTCAGACGCGCGGTCCCGCACGAGCGTTGGGCGGCGGTGCGCCGACGTCTGCATCCCGCTCTGCGCTACAGCCTGCGCCGGATCGTCACATCGAGCGGCCCCAGCATTGGTCGCATCTCGGTGGTGGTGCCTTGCTACAACGTCGCGGCCTACCTGCGGTCCTGTCTCACGAGCATCATCGCCCAGACCTACCCGGACCTCGAGATCATCGTGGTGATCGACGGCTCTCCGGATCACAGCGCCCGGATTGCCAAGTCATTCGCGCGATGGGACCGCCGGATCCGCGTCATCGAGCAGGCCAACGCAGGTCTGGGCGCGGCCCGCAACACGGGCATTCGCGCCGCCACCGGAGACTTCATCGCCTTCGTCGACTCGGATGACTCGCTGCCGCTCGATGCCTACCAGCTGATGGCCGACTCCCTGCGCCGCTCCGGGTCCGACTTCGCGGTCGGCAACCTCATCCGGCGGAAGGGGACCACGGAATGGGTGCCGGGCTGGGCCCAGGACGTGCACCGGCACGATCGCCATGGCCTCACGCTCGACGACTTCCCCGAGATCCTGGCCGACGTCTTCAGCTGGAACAAGCTGTTCCGCAGGCCCTTCTTCGACGAGGCGGTCGGAAGCTTTCCCGAGGGGATTCGATACGAGGACCAAGAGCCGACCGCCAAGGCGTACGCCTCGGCCAGGTCCTTTGACGTGCTCTCGGCGGTGACCTATCGATGGTTCATCCGGGGAGACGGCACCTCCATCACCCAGCAGAAGTCGCAGCTCAACGACCTCAGCGACCGCCTCACCGTCATGCGTCACGTCTCTGATGTCCTCACGGCCAAGGCCACCCCGAAGGTCCTGGACTACTGGAAGGCGAAGTCGGTCGGGCTCGACCTGCGCGCCTACTACGACGAGGTTCCCCGGACCGGCACCGACTACTGGGACCTGCTTCGCGACGGCGTCCGCTACGTCACCGAGGACATGCGGCCCTCGGCATGGGCCATGGTCGCCGTCCAGGATCGGCTGCTCGCCCGAATGACGTCGGCCGATGCCCGCGCTGACGTCTGCACCGCACTCGTCGACCGGAGTGAACACGGCGCGGGGATGGCGGTTGACGTGACCACGAAGCCTCCCACGGCCCGCCCGCTCTACCTCGAGGACATCAAGTTCAGGCCAAGCGCCGCGGACCTGCTCCTGTCACCGGAGGAGGACCGCCTCCTGTGCGTCGTCACCGGTTACCGAGCCGGCGACGACCGGATTGACATCGACGGCATGGCGTACCTCCCCGGGGCCGAGCTGCCGATTGAGCAGTCCTCCCTGGCCGCCAGACTGCTCAGGTGCTCAGATGGCAGCCCTCTCTCGGATGTGCCAGTCGCGGTCGAACGATTCGAGTCGGCCGCTCTCGACGAGATCGCATCGAACGCGGCGGCCAGCCATGCCAGTGCCGGCTTTCGTGCGTCGATCGACACGGCGGCACTGCTCACCGCACTGAGCGCGGACGGGGGTGCGCCTCGCGAGGATGATGCCGAGGTGTACCTCGAGCTGACGCTCGAGGCCGCTGGCTCCGTCTGGCGCCGTCACGTCACCCGGCGGGACACCCGCGGCACAGCGAACCGGCTCGAGCCGACTCCAGTGCGCGGCATCCACCGCATCGTGCCGTTGTTCTCCGAGGATCTCGGCCTGCGGCTGCGCCGGATGACCGCCTCGGTAGTGGCAGACGACCTTGCGGTCCAGGGCCGGACAGTGACGCTGACCGTTCGATCCACGGATGGGAGCGCGATCACAGAGATCGCCTTGACCTCGACGGCGTTACGCCTCAGGACGAGCGCCCAAGTTCCACATCCCGCAGCCAGGGCGACAGTGAGTGTGACGCTCCCACCGCTGCCCCCCGGCGCCCCACCGATCCGCCAGTTCCGATGGCGCGCTACCGCACACACCGAGAACGGACGCCGCTCCGTGTCCGTCCCCCGAGCGATCAACGAGTACGGCGAGGCCTTGGCTACCGCCGGTCTTCGAGCTGTCATCACTCGCACGGGCATGCTGGAGCTCCTCGACCGCAAACTCGATGCCATCGTCACGAAGGCGAGAACCGATGAGAGCACCTCAACCGTCACGGTCGAGGGTCGCGCCCATGCTCCCGGGAGTGCCAGCCTCGCCGTGGCGTTCGCCGGGCCGAACGGTCTCTGGCACCCTCGGGAGACGACCTGGAACAGGGCTACCGGCCAGTTCCGCGCGACCTTCGACCTCGTAGGTGACCTCTTCGGCCATCCTGGCGTCACGCAACCTCGCGGCGGGTACTCATTCCGGCTGCTGAGGAACCCGGTCAGCATCGCGGGCAGCCTCTGGGTCCCAGTCGTCAGCGGTGCAGTGGAGGCTTCAGCGTCGGGCGTCCCTGGATGGCACCTCGGCGAACACGCGGCTGTTCGCCTCAGCGTGACGGCAAGGGCACGGGCGCTCTGGGTCTCGGTCGAGGCACCGTTCGAGGCGCAGCATCGCACCCGGCTGGGCCGGTACCGACTCGAGCAGTCGGTCCCTGCCTTGGTGACGAGCAGGCCGCTTCGCGACGCCGTCCTGTTCTCCTGCTTCGGCGGACAGTCCGCCGGAGACTCACCACTCGCCCTTCACGACGAGCTCGCCCGACGCAGCTTCTCGGGTGAGATCTACTGGGCGGTGGCTGACGGATCTGCCGTCGTTCCCGACACGGCGCGACCGGTCATCGTGGGCTCACCCGAGTACTACGACGTGCTTCACACGAGCAGATGGCTGGTGAACAACAACAACTTCCCGGCGTACTTCCGCAAGAGGCCGGAACAGTACTACCTGCAGACCTGGCACGGCACACCGCTCAAACGCATCGGCAACGACGTCCCGTCCGCGAGCCTGAGTCTCTCCTATCGTGCGCTGATGCAGCGCGAGGCCCAGTCGTGGGACCTCCTCCTGGCCCAGAACGCCTTTGCGGAGGGGGTCTTCCCGAGTGCCTTTGGGTACGAAGGCAGGATTCTCAGTGTCGGTTATCCCCGCAACGACGAGCTGGCTCGGACTACTCGGGCCCGCCAGACCGATATCCGCCGGAGGCTCGGGATCCCAGCTGGCTCCCGGATTGCCCTCTATGCACCGACGTGGCGCGACAACCGGCGCACGAGCTCGAACCGTTATGCAGCGGTCAGCTATCTCAATGTCGCGCGGGCCAGCAAGGCTCTCGGCTCGACAGGCACGTTGCTGCTCAGGGGCCACAGCAACACCCCCGGGTTCTCGGACGCCCAGCGTTACTCCAACGTCCGGGACGTCTCGAGGTATCCCGACATCGGTGACCTCCTCGAGATCGCCGATGTGCTCGTGACCGACTACTCGTCGGTCATGTTCGACTTCGCGGTGACCGGTCGACCAATCCTGTTCCTCACACCCGATCTGGCCGAGTACGGTTCGTCGACGCGAGGCTTCTACCTCGACTTCGAGGGGATTGCCCCGGGGCCGCTACTGGGGACCACGGAAGATGTCCTGGACGCCCTCGACAGCACTGGCACCATCACTGAGCAGTATCGAGATCGCTACACCCAGTTCCAACGGACGTTCACGCCCCACGACGACGGCAGTGCTGCCAAGCGGGTTGTCGATGCGGTGTGGTCCACCGAGAGATAGGACCCCTGTGGAGCATGCCAAGCGGTTGCTGCGCCCCGTCAAGCGTGCGCTGCGCGGTGCGCGACCCGCACCCTCGCCGGAAGAGACTCTGCCGGTCGCCGAGCTGCGCCAGTTCCTCACGGACATGCGATGGGAACTACGACAGCAGCGCAAGATCCTCGACACGCTACGCCTCGTCGAGACGGCCCCGGTGCTCGACGAGGTCCAGTCCTTCGCCGCCGAGCGCCAGCTTGGCTTCGGTGAGACCGTGCAGACCCTCGTCGACCGGCCTCTGAGCTTCGCCCGCTTCGGAGATGGGGAGATGCGACTGCTCCTCCGGTCCGAGTACACCCTGAAGTTCCAGCCGAACAGCCCGGAGCTGCAACGTGGCTTGCGCGATGCCCTGACAGCCCCGCCCCAAGACCACCTGCTCAAGGGCTTCCCCCATGTGTACCGAGACCTGCACTGGTCAGGTGTCTGGGGCGACGTCTGGCGCCAGGTCAAGGAGCTGATTCCCCCCGGTGAGTCGTTCGGCAACAGCCACGTGACCCGTCCCATCTACTTCCAGGTGATGGGACAGCGTGGCGTGGATCTATGGCGCGCTGTGTGGGAGAACCAGCGGGTCTCGATCATCACCGGCGAAGGCTCCCGCTTCGAGCTCATCCCGCAGCTCTTTGACAACCTCAAGGATGCCACGACGATTCCGTCACAGCCCGTGGACGCATGGTCAGACGTGCCCCGACTTGTCGACGCCGTTGGCGGGCTGGCACCGGGCGAGCGCGCGGATCTCTACCTCATCGCCCTTGGTCCGGCCGGCACGGTGCTGACCCATCGCTTGGCCCAGCTCGGGGTCCGGGCGCTGGACGTCGGTCACCTGTCTGACAGCTACCTGACGGCCTTCGAGGGAGGGGCGTGGCCGGAGAGCAAGGGGGTGGTGCGTCCGCAGGAGCCCTAAACAGAGCGACCTGTGGCCGGCGCTGGAGGCTCGTGTGGCTGGGTGCGCCCGGAGACCAGCCGCAATGAGGTCCGTGAGAGGGCGGTAGGTAGTGGGCGGACGACGGCGGCGAGCCCCACAATGACCGGAACGTAGGCGAACAGATACCTCGACCGCCCTTGGAACAACAGCGTGAAGGCGGCGATGCCCAGTACCGGCAGTGCCATCACCAACAACTCACGTGTATGGCGGGCCCTGAGCAGGCCGACACCAGCCCAGAGCAGCAGCGCCAACCACAGACCGGTCGTGAGCGACGCCCGAAGAACGTAGTCGGAGCCCGAGGGATGTTGCACGGACTGGACCACCTTGGCGAACCCATCGTGCTCTTGGAGGCGGCTGGCCTGGAAGTCATATCCCTCGCCCCACGCGAAGAACATGCCGTCGCCCCAATTGAAGGTCTGCTTGCGGACCTCGAAGGCAACTACGCCGGTTGCGCCCATGGCCTCGAGCTGCCGGGTCAGGCGTTGCTCGGACCAAGCGCGCAGGCGGTCGCCGGACAACCCCATGGACTCCTTGACCATTTGCGGGTTGTAGGCGCCGTAGTACGGCCTGCCGGAGATGCTTCGGGTGGTGGACAGGCCATTGGCGATCCACCAGGAGACCGGAGCGGTCCGGCTGGAGTCCAGAGCGGTGCGAGGTACATGGGCCACCCGCTCAGCCCCTGCCAGCGTTGCCATCGCGGTCAGGGCGAATGCGGCCCCACCGACGGCGCCCACGATCGCCAGGCGGATCAGGGCCCGGCGCGACTGGCCGAGAGCCACAATGACACCGGACACCAAGAAAGCAGCCGCGGTGCTGGCGGGTGTCGACTTGATCGCGAAGGCGACAGCGATGCACGCGCACGCCGCCACAACGAGGCCGACCCGCCGTCCAATGCGCCGGGAGCGTGTCGCGGCCACGGCAAGGACCACTGCGCCTGTCACGAAGGCCATGGCAGGAAAGTCGGTGTAGGGGACCGCCATCCACGGCGAGCAGCCGATCAGTACGAAGACGACTGCCTGAGCAACATACGCGACCGCAGCTCCACGAAAGGTGCGCACCAGCACGAAGGAGAGCAACAGAACGACAGCGAGGCACAGTCCGTTGGCCACGAGGTAGACGTCGTACGTGCCTTCGTGAGACGGCCCCCCGATTCGGCGTGCCAGGTTCATCATCGCAACGAGCGGCACATTGTTCGGATAGCGCGACAGGTAGTCATGCGCATAGGAGGACAGAACCCCGTCAGACGAGACTTCTTCGGAGATGTCCGTGACAACGGCGGCGTCCCACCCGTACTCGTAACGCAGAGGCATTGCCAGCAGAACCCCCGCCGTCCCTCCGAGCACACTGGTCCCGGTCGCCACGAGCCAGGTCACCCCCGGGCGCCAGGAAGGTGCTCCGCGACTCCCAGGCTGCACTCGCCGGCGCGCCGTTTCAGTGAGGACCAGGGCCAGGACGAGAGAAACGCCCACGCCCGTCACAACCCACAACCGCGCGTACTCAATGTTGGGGTTGTGGGGTCGCACCAGCACCGTCAGCACGGTCAGCACCAAGATGGCTCCCGTCACCGACAGCACCGCCCTTCCCGCGGCTGCCTCCGCGGGACAGTACGGCGAGGCTCGAGGCTCGCTCGTCATGCAAAGAAGCCTGCCACGGAGGGGCCGGTTCCCGATGCCATCCGGGAGGGCGTTCACGAAACCCGGATATCATGGCTGACCGATCCTGCGCCGAAGCGCAACGCTCAGTCACCACGATCGGAGCTTCCCCCGGATGACCGATGTGCGCGAACGTGGAACACGCTCCAGCGCCGCCCCGTCATGCGTCGGTACACCGCCGATCCCCGAGAAGTCCCGCCTGGACTCGCTCACTGGCCTGCGCTTCTTCGCCGCGTTCGCGGTGTTCGTCACTCACTTCGTCGGAGCCGGGGCCGGTGGCTACGGTCGGACGCCCATGCTCTATCCGCAGAGCACCTACGGCACCCATGGCGTGGCCTTCTTCTTCGTGCTGTCTGGTTTCGTGCTGACCTGGATGTGGCGTCCGGGTCAATCGGCAGGGCGGTTCTACTGGCGACGAGTGGCGCGCATTGTGCCGCTTCACCTGGCGACCAGCATCGTGGCCCTCTGGGTCTACTACGAGCCGATATCGGGGCAGACGTTCGAGCTACGTCCCTTTCTCTTGAGCATTTTCCTTGTGCAGACCTGGTTCCCACACATCTCGCCGATGTTCCCGGGCAACGGGGTCTCGTGGACCCTGTCCTGCGAAGCCTTCTTCTACCTTTGCTTTCCGCTGATCCTGGCCGTACTGGCCCGGAGGCGTCGCCGACACCTCGTGATGGTGGTCGCTGCGCTCGTCGTCCTCGCCCTCGCGTGGCGGGTCTACTCGAACCTCACGATGACCCCGGCGATGTCATCGTGGTCGTTGCGTACGCCCATCTTCCGCATCTGGGAGTTCATCGTCGGCATCGTCCTTGCCCTACTTGTTCGCCGCGGCACGGTTCTGCGTGGCAACAGCCTCATGGTCGCCGCCGCCCTCGGCGCGTGGGTGCTTGTCTACTTCAACGTGCGCCCCCACCTGCCCGCGGCCGGTGCCGACACCGTGGTCTATCTCGACCAGGTGGTGGCCCCCCTACTGTTCGCGTGGCTTCTGGGCGTGGCGGCAATGCGTGACCTCAGGGGCAAGACATCATGGCTGGCGGGCAAGCCGATGGTGCTTCTCGGTGCCTGGTCGTTCGCGTTCTACCTCGTGCACTACTTCCCGCTCCGGCTCGCCACCATGGCCTTCGGTCCGAGGGAGCCGAGCAACGCGAACCTCCTCGACCTGTTCGGGATGGCCGCGGTGGCGGTCGCGATCTCGGCCATCTGCTACTACCTCATCGAGCATCCTGCGGAGCGCTGGCTGCGCCGGCTGCGTCTCCGTTCAACCGGCGCACGGGGCAAGGAGGGCAGGTCGCAGGTCGACGTGGCCGCAGAGGAGGCGGTCGCTCGTCTGCCTTAGCTACCGGAGGGTGCGGGCTATCAGGTCCTCCCAGCGGTCCATGACGCGGTCAAGCGAGTACCTCGCCATGGACCGCCTTCCTGCCGCTCCCATTCGGTCGATGAGCGCCTCATCGCCCATCACTTCGCGCAAGGCGGCGGCAAAGTCCGAGATGCGGTTCGGGTGTACCAACCGGCCGTCCACGCCATGGGTCACGATCTCGGCCACCCCCGGGGCACAGTTGTAGGCTACGGCAGGCACCCCACAGGCCAGGGACTCCGCCAACACCATCGGGAGCCCCTCGAAAAGCGAGGACAGCACCGAGAGGCGGGACCCGAGCAGGACGCCCGCGACGTCGTCTGTAGGCCCCATGAGAGCGGCGCTGTCCGCGATGCCGAGTTGTTCGATGAGAACCTGCAACTCGTCGCGCTGGGGGCCGTCGCCGTACAGTTCGAACCGCCAGTCGGGGAACTCAGCAGACACCTGGGCCCACGCCCGCAAGGCGTGATCCAGCTGCTTGACCTCATCGTAGCGGGACAGGGCCACGACGCGTTGTTGCCGCGGCTGCACCGTCCCCGTGGCTCTCATCCACAGTGGATTCGGCATCGACCCCGTGTTGTTGAAGTTACGTCTACGGAACGCTTCGGCGTCGGCCTCGGTCAGCAGGAGGAACTTGTCGATGCGGCGATAGGTGCGACTGAGCCGGTTGAAGTCGGTGGTTGAGTTCGCCCCCTCGTAGGACCAGTGGTATTGGCCGATGATGCGGATATCGCCGGCGATGAGGTCGTCCATCCCCAACTCCGTGAGGTGCTCCATGGCGTAGACCTGCATGCACACGACGATGCCGCCGCGGTAGTCGGCCACGGTCTTGCGGAGGTTGTCAACGGCCTCCCGTCGCATGCTGCGCCGGATGAAAGCCGGGTGCGGCTTGTAGCCCTCGGGCCGCTCGGGACGGTCCGACAGGAAGCCGGTCGAATAGCCCGACAAGGTCATCTCGGCCGACGGCCCCGATGTGGGACGGATACCGCGCAGCGCTACCTCATACCCGCGCTGAGCAAGGCCCGCCGCGAGGCCGTGGGCGACCCGTTCGACCCCGCCGAGGCCGTCGATGTGGTTGCACAAGATGAGGACCGGCGGCTTCACAGCGATTCCCCCGACGGGCCCAGCAGCCGCGCCAGCGCACGCGCTGAGGCCTTGCCGTCCTCGACGCCGCAATAGCGCTCGACAAACTCGTCGTACTTCTCGGCGAAGACTTCGCGATCGGCCTCGGCGGAGGCCACCGCCGATGCGAGTTCTTCTGTCGTCGTGGCGAACCGTCCTGGTGCCATCTCGGCGAGGTCGAAGTAGGTGCCGCGCGCGGCGAGGTACTGGGCGTAGTCGTACGTGTAGAACACGATGGGCTTGCGTAGCAGCGCGAAGTCGAACATCACCGACGAGTAGTCCGTAATCAAGATGTCGGCCGCCACATAGAGCATGTTGACGTCGTCGACGTCAGAGACATCCAGGGTGCGGTGCTGTGCGGCGGAGGGTACGCGGATCCTGTTGAGGTAGTGCGGTCGCAACAGCAGATACGTGTTGTCATCGAAGGCTCCGAGGAGAGCACCCGCGTCAAAGGGCGTCTCAACCGCCACCTGCGTGCTGCGGTTGTCCTGTCGAAAGGTCGGGGCGTACAAGATGACGAGCGCTTCGGGCGGTAGGTCGAGAGCGCTTCGTGCCGCATCCCTTACCAGCGAGCCGTTCACGAGCGGGTCATTGCGAGGCGTGCCGTAGCGAATCAGTCCTTGGGTGTAGCGGTAGGCCGCCACGAACGTCTCCTCGAAGTAGGCGTTCGGCACCACCAACTCGTCCCACGCGCCGACCCCCCGGTCCGGCTGCTGGGGAGGTGGCGGCCTGCCGGGCTCGTCGTGACCCATCTTCTTCAGCGGGATGCCATGCCACGTTTGCAGGTAACGCTGACCCGGTCGCTTGCGAACGTAGGGTGGAAAGGTTTGGTTGTCGACCCAGTAGGCAGCGCGGGCAAGTGCCCGCAGATACGCTGCACTGCCTCGCTCCACCACGGTGACGTCCGGATACGGGGCCCGGCTACCGGCCGGAAGCGCCCAGACAGCTCTGATGTCCGGACGCGTGCGGCGCATTTCTTCGTGGACATACTTGGGGCTGTCGCCGTACACCGTGCCCATGTTGGCCTCGAAGACCGCGAGCCGATGATCGAGTGGGAGTCGGCGCATCGCCGCGTAGGCGCCGTGCAGCAGCTTCGTGTGCACATCGCGCCATGGGCGCACCACCTTCTGCTCGGCGACTGGTAGCAACCGCTTGCGCACCCGGTTGACGACCCTTCTCCGTATGCCGGGTGCCGAAACGACGCTCACCCGCGCGGCGCCACCCTCGACAGGCCCCACGAATCCCGACTGCGCCAGGCCGACAGTGGCAGCCAGTGGTAAGGGGGCCGGAACCGGCTCAACGCTGGGGTGCCAGAGAAGGGGCGTGCGCGATACCTGATCGTGAATTCTGAGCGATGCAATGAGCTCCCACTCCACCGAGCTGGCGACCATCACAAACGGCGGACCGGGTGAGAGCGTCACACTCCAGCGCAGCCCATCGTGACGCTGCTCCTCCACTGTCACGTGCGACTCCCACCGGGGGTGCTGTTCACCGCGCACCTTCCCCTCGATCGTCAGCGTCCAGTCCGACCGGGCGGCGGCGACCTTGTGGAGGGCGTCGAAGGTGCGCCCGTGCAATACAACGGAAGGTCCGCGACGCGTGGTGCCGACCACCTCATGGAGGAGGCGAAACGTGCCAAAGGGCGCGTTCAGCATGGTCGACCCGTCCGCGACGAGGAAGGCGTTCTCCGGAGCCTCGAGCGCGAACGCGGCGTCGGGGCCCGGCTCATGCGCAGTGTTACTGAGATACGTTCTGCCCTCGTGGTCAGAGATGCGCGCAGCGAAGATGTTGCGCCGGTCCAGCAGCATGATTTCCCGCAGGCCGTCGAGATCACGGCGCAGCGCCATTCCGCAGGCTGCGCGCAGGGAAATTCCGAGTGCGTCAAAGCGGTCACGGGGCATGGCCCGCAGGTATGGCTCAGCCTCCCTGAGCACCTCGGCGGTCACTGTGCCGTCACCGTCGATGATGTCGGCGAGGTACAGGCGCATGTCGTTCTCGAGGAACTTCAGGTCCTTGACTCGTTGGAGTTCGGGCGTGCCGTGTTCGGCAATGTAGGAATCCAGTCGCCGATGGACCTCCAGTCGTTGGTGGAAGTTGTCGATCTGGTGACGGCGCTGCGTGATCGAGCGGACCTTTACTGGCGGGTAGATGCGCCAGACGTAGACGTTCTCCGGGATGATCGCGATGCGACGGGCTCGGTGGTAGGCCTGAAATGTGAACAGCTGGTCCTCGTAGTGCACGTCCTCGGGAAAGGCAAGCCCGTATTCGTCGAGGAAGCTGAGACGGTAGAGCTTGTTGACCGACAAAACATCCTGGATGAGTTCAGGGCAGTCCCCCAGGCCGCCGACCACCCGTCGCTTCTCGAACAGCCACGGGTACCAGAGCGTCTGCCGCCCCGTGGCCATGTACTGCCGACGCACGAGCCCCATTGAGAAGTCGGCGGCATTGTCTTCGAGGGCTTCGAGGAGGTTCTTGCAGGCGTGGCGCTCGAGCCGGTCGTCGCTGTCGAGGAACATCACGTACCGGCCGCGCGCATGCTCACGCCCAACGTTGCGGGGCTTGCCACAGCCCCCGGAGTTCTCGGCGAGTCTGACGTACTGCACTCGCGAGTCGGCGGCCATGAGATCGGCCGCCACAGCGGGTGTGGTGTCGGTGGACGCGTCATCAGCGATGACGACGTCGACGCTGCGCAGGGTCTGGTTCAGCACGGAGCGAACCGCGGTGGGCAGCCGCTTGGCGTCGTTGTAGCCGATGACGACCACAGTGACATCCGGCGTCGACGTGACGTGCGTCAAGACATAGCTCCTTGGGCGCAAAGAACGACCCGTCAACTCTAACTGGGCTGCCCCCTGCGCACCTGAGGCCAAGGTCAGGCGCACGGGTGGCCCGCGGTCTGGGGTGGCCAGAGGGATTCGCGACTCCTTGGCGTCCGGGGAGAACGGAGCGGTGAGGTTTGGCCTTGTCGGGCGGTGAGGGGTGGGCGGACTGGGTGCCTCCCCGGTCCAGCCGGACGTATGGCCCGGGAATGTCGAGGTCACTGAAAGAGGAAGTGATCAGAGCCCGCTGACCCTCCGGGACCTCGATCCAGTCCCAATTCGGACCCCAACCTTCGTGTCGCCGCCCCACACCCAACCGGCTAAGGCGCGCACTGCGCGGTTCCAGCGTGGCTGCGACGGGTGAAAAGGTGCTGCGCCTTCGGCGCTGGGACCCGTCAGCGATACACGTGGCGCTCAGGGACGGACGGTGTCAGGGCTTGACGGCCACGCGGCCCTCGGCCATGCGAAGCAGGAGCAGGCGCTCGCCGGTCTTCTCCAGCCACTCGTCCACGGCGGTCTTCGCGCCCTCCCACCAGCCGTAGTCGTCGAGCAGGAGCACCCCGCCGCTCGACAATCGCGGATATAGATGGTTGAGCTCATGCTTGGTGGACTCGTACCAGTCGGTGTCCAGACGCAAGATGGAGATCTGCTCTGGAGCGCGCTCAGGGATGGTGTCCTCGACCATTCCCTGGACGTAATGCACCCGCTCCTCGGGATAGCCGATCCGGGCCATGCCGGACTGGACGTGGTCGAGCGTGGCGACGGCCCAGACGCCCGACTCCTTCGGGCTGCTGTGGAGTAGGTCGGCCGCCGACGCGCCGTCGTGACGGCGGCGGTCCTTGTCGGTGGGGGCGGACATACCCTCAAAGGTGTCGAAGAGGTAGAGGCCGCGGCTGGTGTCCCCTGCCTCCATCAGCGTCCGGGCTGCGGCCTGCATGCTCCCGCCACGCCACACGCCGCACTCGACGACTGCACCGGGGATGTCGTGCTTGACGACGTGCCGAACGGAGAGAATCAGCGCGTTGAGCTTCTCCGGCGAGGTCATCGTCCACGGCTTGACCTCGCGAATGGTGGCCTGCGCGGCCTCGTCGTAGTCTCTCGGTAGCTGGAGCTGCTTGGCAGCAGCGGGGGTTGTGATGGTCTTGCCAGGGGAAGCCGGGGCCGCTCCCGCCAGCGCAGGCTCGGCCGACCGAACCCGAGCACCCTTGCCACCTGCTCGTGCGGCGACCGGGTTCAGAGGGGCCCTGCGCAACTCGTAACCAGTGAGGCGGGAGAGCGCGCCGTTGACCTTGTCACGCCAGCCCATGCTTTGCAACGTACCAGCCGCGCGGCTGCGCGTGACCGAGCGGTGATGGCATGTATGAGGCGGTCCGGGCAACCACAGGGCACCAAGGCCGTCGCCCGAGACCTTCACTCCAGAACGTCTGCCGGTATGACCGCTTTGGATAGCCCAGCCCTGGCGGAGCGCAAAGGCAGTGGTGCCTCCCAGGGAGCCCTAGCGAATCGGGAGGCCGACGGCTCGGCTGAACTCTGCGATCACCGCTTCGTTGTAGGCGACAGGGTCGAACGCCTCCTGAGGCACCTCACCCTTGGCCGCCGTGGCAAGGCCCTGTGCCAAGGCCTCTACGCTCTGCTCGACGATGAGCCCCTCAGCCGTCCCGACCGCCGAGGACACCGATGCAAAGCGGGTCGTAACGATCGGCAGCCCAAGCGTGCGGGCCTCCAGAATCACCATGGGTTGTCCCTCATAGTCGCTGGAAAGCACGAAACACGTGCACTGAGCCATGATGGCCCACGGGTTCTCCTGCAGACCCGTGAAGACGACCCGGTCAGCGACGCCCGCCGACTGGGCGATCAGTTCCAGCGCCGGCCGGAGGGGGCCGTCACCGATGATGACGAGCCGGGCTCCGGGCTCATCAGCCGCCAAGATCGCGAACGCCTCCAGCAGGCGCCGATGATTCTTCTCGGGCGAAAGCCGGCCCACCGTCACAAAGGTCGGACCGTCGGTCGGGAGGACCGTTCCCTCGGCCGGCGGCTCCGCGGACCGGCTCAGGATCCGCTCATGGTCGATGGTGTTCCGGGCGGAAGTGAACTTCTCCGGCGGCGCGTACTGGGCGAGGTTCTCCCCGTTGATGCGGCAGAGCGCTTCCGACACGGAGACCAGGTGGTCGAAGCGGTGGTACGAGCCGAACACCCCGGCAAGGTTGCGGTGGTGTGGACTGTGACCAGCGATCTCGCGGCGTTGGTCAGCGGCAAGGTCGTTGTGCAGCCAGATCGACCGCGACCCCGCGGGCGCGCTCGAGACCAGGTACGACCAGACCGGGGAGTACCCGCTGAAGTCGACGACGTGGTCGAAGGACGCGTCGCCAACAGTTCGGCGCCATTCGTCGACCAGCACCTCGTCCATGCGGATGACGTCGCGCCGGCTCAGCTCGTCGGTTCTGCCCGTGAAGAGCTTGCGCCGCCGCAGGTAGTCACGCTTGCTGATCTTCACCCCGCCGATTCGGACGAGCTGGCGGGCCCGTTCGTCGATGAGGGCAATATTGGCGCGGCGCTCGGGATGCTCGCTGTGGTTGAACATGACGGAGACGTCCACCCGCTCGTGGTCCAGGTTGCGGACCAGGTTCAGGGCGGAGCTCGTGATGCCGTTGGACTTCATTCCGCCGAGATAGAGCAGCACCGTCGGCCGGCCATCGCGTGCCGTCTCGCGCACCCGTCTGCCCTCGGCCGAACGGTTGAGAAGCACGTCCAGAACCCGCTGGGTCGCGTTTCCGTCGTCCCACGGGGCAAAACGCTCACGCGCGCGATCGTAGAGGTACCGGTGGGAGCACGAGGGATCGTCGGCGCCGCCGGTACCGGCAGCGACCAGGATCTTCGCCAGATCATGCACGTGGGAGACCACTGGGCCCGGCAGCTCGTCCAGGCCGAGATACCAGCCTCGATATTGCTGGTAGTCCTGGGCATCAGGCGCGTAGAAGACGACTGGCCGGCCAGTCGAGAGGAAGTCGAAGAACACGCTCGAGTAGTCAGTGACCAGCAGATCCGTGACACCGAGGACCTCGTTGGTCGGCAGGTCGTCGGGCACGAGCCGTCCAGCCAGACGAGGCTCCGCCCCGACAAAGGAGCTGACCTGCTGGTGCGCTCTCAGGAGGACGCGGTGCCCCTCGGGTAGCAGGGACTCCAGCTCGGACACGGTAGCGGCCAAGCTTCGGGCGTCGTTGATCGGGCGGTGGAACGACTCACCCTTCCACGTCGGGGCATAGAGGACGATGGTGCAGCCATCTGGCACGTCCACGCCCGCCTTGCGCATCCTGGACAGCACGTTGGCACGGCCTGTCAGGTCGAGCTCCTGGCGGTCCGTCCGCGGATACCCTTCCTCGATCAGTCGACCAGGCCCCACGTTGGCGAGCCGGTACGCCTGCTCGTACATGACCTCGGACATGAAGGGCGAGGTCGAGAGCAGGTAGTCAGCCATCATGAAGTTGCGAACGACGTTGCGCGAACCGACCGCTCCCCCGGCCTCGTCGTACCCCATCTTCTTCAGCGGGGTGCCGTGCCAGGTGTTCAGGTAGACCTGACCGGGGCGCTTGTTGAAGGTGCTTGGAAATGTGGCGTTGTTGACCAAGACGCCGGCCGTGGCCAGGACTCGGTGGTATCTCGGCGAACGATAACGGACGAACCGGACACGTGGCTCGTTCGCGAACTCGCGGACGACGGCCGGATGCGCCTTGGGGTCATCGAGCACCCACACGTGTCGGCGGTGGCCCTGAGTCGGATCTGAGAGCAGCGCCCTGAAGATCGCCTCCGGGTTGCACAGCATGCCCCTGCCGGCGAACGATTCGTACACGACGAGGTCAGGGTCGATGGGACGACTGCGGGCGAAGGCCTGCCACTCGAGCGGCGCCGTCTTGGCCAACTTCCGCCCCATTTTGGCCGTTCTTCGGGCGTGGCGGCGCAGGCGCGGGCCTAAGGGCATGGAACTCCTCGGTCGAGTACGTGGGAGGGCGGCACCCAATGGTACGCGGCGCCGGCCTGGGCCCTCACTCAGTTACAGTGTGCAGCGGTGCGTGGGGCGCGCTGGCAACGTCGAGCACGAGGAGGACTTGATGGGGGTCCTCATTCCCGGGACCACTAGTTGGCCGGAGGCGATTCCGGCGTTCGTCGTCGCTGCGCTGCTCCTGTTCCTCCCCGGGCTGGTGGCGGCATTCATTCTGCGCCTGTCCCTCCTTGGCTCCCTCGTCGTGGCGCCCTTCATCAGCACCACCATCCTTGCCGTCGGCGGGATCATCGCCGACTGGGTGGGGGTGCGGTGGGGCTATGCATCCCTGTTGGGCGCCTGCGTGATGGCATGGTTGCTCACTGCGGGTATGCGTGTGGGGTCAGAGTGGGTGGGCAACCGCCGGCGCGACGTGTCAGCGCGCGTGATGCGCGCTGACATGCCCGGCAAGTTGGCGTGGCGTTCGGCACTCCACGCGGAGCTTCGAGGGCCGCTGCTCTGGACAGCGATCGCGGGCCTCGTGGCCGCCTTCGTTGTCTTCTGCGTGTCGGCCATCCCGGAGATGGGCACTCCAGAGGCCATCCCGCAGCATCCCGACACCATCTTCCACCTCGGCGCCGCCCAGTGGACACTCGAGTCCGGAAGCATCTCGTCGTTGACCATTGGGGGGTTCTCCTCGAGCGGCTGGAGCGGGTTCTACCCGGCGGCCTTCCATGGGTTCACCGCGTCCATTTCGCTGTTCACCGGAGCCTCCGTCGTCGTGGCCACCGAGGCATTCGTCCTCGTCGTCGCCGGGGTCGTCTGGCCCCTGGGTTGCATCGGGCTGGGCCTGACCCTGCTCGGTGGGCGTCCGCACGTGGCCCTGATCTCGGCCATCATGTCGGTCGCCTTCACGGGCTTTCCCTACTTCCTCATGGGTTTCGGGGTCCTCTGGCCGAATCTCTTCGGCCAGGCTCTGCTGCCGGCTGCGCTAGCCGCCTTCTGTGCTCTGCGTGGCAGCTGGGCGCGGCCAAGCTTCACGGTGGCTCCCCGCCCGACAGCCCTTTGGCTGGTCCTCATCGCGCTCCCAGCACTTCTGCTGGCACACCCGAACGCCCTCATGTCGTTCGGGTTGTTTGCGGCGTTGATCCTCATTGGCTGGGCTTTCGGGTTCGCGTACCGGCGGCGTCGCGAGTCGCCACGAACCGCTCTGCTGCTGCCGGCCGCGATCATTGCGGCGCTATCAGCCATCCTGGTCGGCGTCACTCGAATGCGACCTGCATCGATGGTTCGCACCGGTGCCTACGGACCCGAAGCGTCCGCCGACTACGCGTGGGAGTCGCTGCTCCACTTCGCGCCTCGCCACACCTTGCAGTTGACCCAGCTCGCAGTGATCACCGGGGTGGGTGTGATCGCTCTCCTGGTGCGACACCGGGGCGCTCGTTGGGTGGTGCCGGCGCTTTTCATCATGCTTGGGCTCTTCTGGCTCAACGTGGCTGTCGACACGACGTGGGTCCGTTATCTGACGTGGCCCTGGTACAACAACGCCGTCCGGTTGCAGGCGGTTGCGATCGTGCCCGCGGTGATCGCCGCATCGGCGGGCTTCCTTGCCATCGCCGACGTGCTCACGCGCCCGTTGACCCGCCGAAGCTCATGGTCGATCGGCGTGACGGCCGCCCTCCTCGTTGCATTCGCCGTCAGCACTGCCGGACTGTACGTCAACGCCCATCAGCACATCCTGCACCGCTACTTCCATCCCAAGCCGGCCGATTCCTGGGTGAGCAACGCAGAGTTGCGATCGCTGCGAGCCCTCTCGCAGCACCTGCCCGAGGATGCGGTCGTGGCCGCCAACCCGTGGAACGGTGCGACGTACCTCTACGTCGTCAGTGGACGTCACCTGCTCATCCCCACGGAGAAGGCCAACTTCCCTGGAGATCGCACCCTGCTGGCCAGCACGCTGGACCGGGTCGGGACTGACCCCTCGGTGTGCGCGGCGGCAGAGCGGCAGCGAGTGGACTGGGCCATTACCGGCGGAGAGCCGTTCTCCTGGGCTCGAACCCGAGTCAAGCAGTACGCCGGTATCGACTCGGTTGGTTCATCGCCAGCCTGGCGGCAGGTTGCGGCAGCCTCGCCGTACACGCTCTACAAGAGGGTCTCCTGTGCTCGGTGACGGGGTTCGCCCAGTGCCCGTCTAGACTCGGGCCGTGCCGACGCCCCGGATCCTCAGCATCTCGATGTCGCCTCTCGTCCGGGATGCCCGAGTGCTGCGCCAGCTCGACGTCCTCGGCCGATCTGGCCACCTGACGTCGGTCGGGTATGGTCCGGCTCCCGACATGGTCGACGAGCACGTGGTCGTCGATGACGAGCAACCGTCTCTGCCCCGCAGCCCTCGGGGTGTCCTCGGCCTCGCACTGCGCCGTTACCGAGCCGTCGAGCTGGCCGCGGGCGGCCTCCGCCAGGCCCGTGAACGTCTCGGCTCGCGCCGGTTTGACCTTGTCGTTGCGAACGATGCCCGCGCGCTCCCCCTCGCGCACTCCGTCGCGGAGGGGGCGCCCGTCTGGGCCGACATGCACGAATGGGCAGCGGCCGAGTTCTCGCACGTCATGTCCTGGCGCCTCCTCGTCGGGCCGCTCATGCACGATCTGTGTGTGCGCTACCTCCCGCACAGCGCCGTCACCACGACGGTGTGCGAACCGCTTGCCGAACGGTACGAACAGACATATGGGGTGGTCTGCCGCGTCGTGCGCAACGCCGGCCCACTGCGCGACCTTGTCCCCGGACCGGTATCCGCCGACAGGATTCGGCTGGTTCACAGCGGAGCCGCCATTCGCGGCCGCAACCTGGAGATGATCATTCGCTCCACCCTCACGGTCCCGCACTGCACACTCGATCTCTACCTCGTTCCCGCTGCGGACGGTGGCCGGTACCTGGACGAGCTCAAGCAGCTCGCTCGCGGGTCCGACCGGATCCGTTTTCACGATCCAGTCGCTCCCGATGCACTCCCACACACCCTGAACGCCTACGACGTCGGCGTCTTCTCGATGCCGCCGATCAACATCAATGCCGAGTTCGCGCTACCCAACAAGTTCTTCGACTTCGTCCAAGCGCGTCTCGCACAGGTGGTCGGCCCGTCACCCGAGATGGCACGACTCGTGAACCAGACCGGCATGGGTGTCGTCGCGGCGGACTTCTCCGAGGCAGCTTTCACCGAGGCGCTGCGCACCCTCGACGCGCAGAGCGTCCGAGCCGGCAAGGAAGCCGCGCACCAGCACGCCCGGACATTCAGCGACGCAACGGACCGCGCCGTGATGGAGAGCATCGTCGACTCGCTCCTGACGGCCCGCGACCGGCGATGACGTCGGTCCCCTCAGCGCTCCACGTCAATGATGCGGCATTCACCGCCGCACGCATTGTCCACCGGGCGAAGCACCTGGGCTACGCGTGGGAACTCATGCCTCGAGCGTTCCGGGACCCGTCATGGAGCGGTCCCGTCGGCGAGGCGCGGCGGGCCCTGACCGGCCTGGCGTGGGCAGGCCGACTCGCCGTGGAGGCCCGGAGCCACGACGTCGTGCACATCCACTCGGCGACCACGCTGCGCCACACCCGGCCGGTGGTGAGGCGATTCGTCCTGCACTGCCACGGGAGTGACGTCCGCTCTGCCCTCTACGAACCCGGTCGTGGACCGGCCATACGCGCCGGCCTCGTCGATGCCGAGGCCGTCTTCTACTCGACGCCGGACCTTGCCGAGCATGTTCTCCCGCACCGCCCCGACGCCGTGCTCCTGCCAGTCCCAGTCGACGTGGACCAGCTGCCCGGCTGGCGGCCCGACCCCACCCGCCCGCAGGTCCTCTTCGCGTCACGGTGGGAACCAGTCAAAGGGATGCAAGCGCAGCTCGTGACCGCTCGCCTGCTCGTGAAGGCCCTCGGCGGAAGTGCGGAGGTCATCGGTCTCGACTGGGGACCGGGCGCCACAGACGCCGCGGCCGTGGGGGTGCGTCTCGTCCCACGCGTCACCCATGACGAGTACGTGCAGATGCTGGCCCGGGCCACCGTCGTGGTGGGCCAGGCGGCAGGCATCCTGTCGTCGAGCGAGCTCGAGGCCCTGGGCTGCGGGGCACCCCTTGTGGTACCCGGGCGGCTGCTCGCCACGGCTGGCGAACCACCGCCGACTCACGGTCACGACCCGGTGTCCGCCGTCGACGCCGCGACGCAGATCATTCGCGACCCCGGGGCACACTCACCTGAGCCCGGTCGGACCTGGACACGCCGGCACCACGGCGTCGACCAAGCCGTGGCCACCCTCGCCGATACCTACCGCCGCGTCGTGGCAGCCCGCTGACTGGAGCAGGGGGCCTCAGAGCGAGACGATCATCGATCCTTTTGCCGAGGCGATCATCGCCTCGGCAACCCGAACGGTCTCTCGTCCCTGCGACAGGGTGACGATGTCGCTGGGCAGACCCAGAACCGCGTTGCGGAAGTGCTCGTGCTCGGTTCTGAGGGGCTCCGGCTTGGCGATCGCATATCGGATGGTGTTGCCTTCAGAGACCCCTCGGAATCTGGCGATCGCGTCCCACGTCGTGCTGACCTCGCCGTTGGCGTAGAACGTCAGATCTGCCGTGAGTGTGTTGGCGACGTAGGCGCCCTTCTCACCCGTCACGACGACCAGTCGCTCCTTGAAGGGCGACAACCAGTTGACGAGATGGCTCGTCACGGCACCGCCGCTCAGGCGGCACGTCGCTGCGACAAGGTCCTCGTGTTCACGGCCGGAACGATGGGCCGTCTGTGCGCTGACGGTGACGAAGGATTGCTGAGTGACCCAGGCGCTGAGGTCGATGTCATGCGTGGCCAGATCCTTGACGACGCCGACATCGGCGATCCGGGCGGGGAAAGGCCCCTGTCGGCGGGTGGCAACTTGGTAGATCGCCCCGAGATCCCCCTGCTCCAGCCTCTTGCGCAGCGACTGCAGGGCTGAGTTGAACCGCTCAATGTGTCCGACCGCTCCGACGAGCCCGGCCTTGTCGAACGCGTCAACCAGTGCCGTCGACGCCGCGACATCATGCGCGAGCGGCTTCTCGATGAGTGCGTGGACGCCAGCGGCTGCAAGGGCCAAGCCGACTGGCTCATGCGAGGCGGTGGGGACGGCGACGACGCAGTAGTCGATGCCAGCATCGATCAACTCCTCGACCGAGCCGAGCACGGGCCGGCCACTGGCCACGGAGTGCGGATCCCCGCCGGGATCCGCAACTGCGACGAGCTCGACGCCGTCCAGCGATGCAAGCACCCGCGCATGGTGACGACCCATCATCCCCAGACCGATGAGCCCTGCCCGCAATGCCCCCATCGTCAGGCCCCCGCTCGCGCGAGGACGTTGACCGCCGTGACAACTCGCTCGAGATCGCCCTCGGAGAGCGATGGATGCACCGGGAGGGAGAGGCACTCCCGGGCCGCACGAGCGGTCTCCGGCAGCTCGATGTCCCTCTGGAACGGCCGGAGCTGGTGGTTGGGGACAGGGTAGAACATGCCTGTCCCGATGTTGTACTCCTCGCGGAGCGCGGCGGCGAGTCCATCCCGGTCTGACGGAACGCGCACGGTGTACTGGTGGTAGACATGCACGGCGCCGTCGGCGACGGGTGGAGTCGTCACGCCCTCGAGGTGCTGCGAAAGGTACGCAGCGTTCTCCTGGCGACGCTTGGTCCACGCGTTGACCTTCTTCAGCTGCTCGCGCCCGATCGCTGCGTGGATGTCTGTCATCCGCGCGTTGAACCCCACGACCTCGTTGTGGTACTGCCGCTCCATGCCCTGGTTACGGTAGAGCCGAAGTCGACGCGCCGTTTCGTCGTCGGCGACGGAGACCATGCCGCCCTCTCCGGAGGTCATGTTCTTCGTCGGATAGAGCGAGAACATCGCGAAGTGCCCAAAGGTCCCCACCGGCCGACCCTGGAGCGATGCTCCGTGGGCTTGCGCGGCATCCTCGAAGAGCCGCAGGCCATGCCTGCCGGCGATCTCACCGAGGGCGGTCATCTTCGCCGGGTGACCGTAGAGGTGGACCGGCATGATGCCGACCGTCCGTTGCGTGATGGCTGCCTCGACCGATGCCGGGGAGAGGCAGAAGTCGTCTGGGTCGATGTCGGCGAACACCGGGGTGGCCCCCGTGAGCGCCACCGAGTTCGCCGTGGCCGCGAAGGTGAAGGACGGCACGATCACTTCGTCACCGGGCCCGACGTTGCACGACAGCAGGCCAAGGTGCAGTCCGGACGTGCCGGAGTTCACGGCAATGCACGCGCGGCCGAGGCCGAAGTGCTCGGAGAACTCATGCTCGAACGCGGCCACCTCGGGTCCTTGGGCGAGCATGCCGGATCGGAGCACTCGATCAACCGCAGCGCGCTCCTCCGCGCCGATGAGTGGCTTGGCGGGTGGGATGAACTCAGGCATCTATGACCTCTTCGAGGGTCTCGTCACTCTCGCGATAGGTTTGGCCGGTCACCGGACAGACCCACAGTCCGTCCCCAGCATTCTCGAGGGGCGCGCCGGCTCGACCGACCCATCCCTTGCGGGTGGCGGGGACTCCGGCCACCAGAGCGAAGTCCGGAACGTCGCGCGTCACCACGGCGCCCGCGCCCACGAGGGCCCATCGGCCGATGGTCACCGGAGCGACACAGACGGCACGCGCCCCGATCGACGAGCCCTCACGGCAGGTGACGCCCACCGCGTGCCAGTCATCGGCGCGCTTGAGACTCCCGTCCGGAGCAACGGCACGAGGGAAGTGGTCATTCGTGAAGACGACGGACGGGCCAACGAACACGCCGGCCTCGAGCACGGCCGGCTCGTAGATCAGCGCATAGTTCTGGAGCTTGCAGTGGTCGCCCATCTGGACCCCCGCGCCGACGTAAGCACCTCGGCCGACGATGCAGTTGCGCCCGAGCCGGGCGTTCTCACGGACCTGTGCGAGGTGCCAGATCGAGCAACCCTCACCAATCTCGGCGCGCTGGTCGACGTCCGCGGTGTCAGCGATCCGAATGCTCACCGGGCCGACTCCCCGACGTCCACCAGCGCATTCCTCGTCGAAGCGGCAGGTGCGCCGATGACCCTGAACGCGACCTCGGGGAACCGCTTGGGGTCCAGCACCTTGCGACCGTCGATGACCACCTTGACCCCGAGCAGGTCGTGGCTCGACAGGGTCCGATACGACTCATGATCGGCCTGCAGGACGACGACGTCGACGGGATCCCCGAGGTGGTACGGCTCCCAACCGAGCGTCTGCAGTTCGTCGTCGGAGTACATCGGGTCGTGGACGAGCACGTCGGCACCGCGCTTCCGGGCCGCGTCCACGACGCCGAACACACCCGAGAACGCGGTCTCCTTCACGCCGCCTCGGTAGGAGGCGCCAAGGACGACGAGGCGCCGTCCTGCCAGTGAGCCACCGGCCGCAGACTCCGCGAGGGCAACGGCGTACTCCGGCATCTCGGCGTTCGCCTGGCGAGCCGATCGGACGACCGTGGCGTCCGGATCGTTCCACAGGTAGAGCCGTGGATACACCGGGATGCAGTGGCCGCCGACGGCAACACCGGGCCGGTGGATGTGGCTGTAGGGCTGCGAGTTGCTGGCCTCGATGACCTGGTGGACATCGATGCCGTTGGCCGCCGCGAAGACCGCGAACTGGTTGGCCAGGCCGATGTTGACATCGCGGTAGGTCGTCTCCGCGAGCTTGGCCATCTCTGCCGCCTCCGCGCTGCCGAGGTCCCACACCCCGTTCCCACGTGCCAGGTCGGGCCGCTCGTCGAACTGCAGCACCGACTCGTAGAACCGCGCTGCGCGGGCAGCGCCCTCGGCGGAGAGACCGCCGATGAGCTTGGGATACTTGCGAAGATCGGCGAAGACCCGACCGGTCAGGACCCGTTCCGGTGAGAAGGCAAGGTGGAAGTCCTGGCCCTCGACGAGGCCCGAGCGTTCCTCGAGCCGAGGCCTCCAGCGGCTCCGGGTGGTCCCGACCGGCAGCGTCGTCTCGTAGAGAACCAAGGTCCCCGGCCGTAGCCCCCGGCCGATCGCGTCGGTCGCGGCGTCCATGGCCGTGAAGTCCGGGCGAGCCTCGTCGTCGACGAAGAGAGGAACCACCACGACGACCGCATCCGATGCGGCCACGGCGGACGTGGTGTCCGTCGTCGCTGTGAGGGCTCCCGCACGTGTCGCCTCGGCCAGGTACTGCGCGAGGTCCGCCTCGCCCGGGAACGGCTCCGTTCCCGCGTTGACCAGCTCGACGACCCGGGGGTTGACGTCGGCACCGGTGACCTGGTTCCCGGACCTGGCGTACTGCACGGCGAGCGGCAGACCGATCTTGCCCAGACCCACGACGGTGATCTTCACGACACTCCAAACTCCGGCAGCACGGCCGAGCGACCCAGCGAGGGCCCCGGAGCCCAACCGCTAAACTGATGACTCGTGACCGTGCGACACGCCGTGCAGATTGCCCACACGAGGGCGATGGACCGGGATCCCAGCACGTCGACGGCGACGCTGCCCCTATCGGCAGCGTCTGGAAGTGTACTTGCTGCGCGCGGACGACCACGAAAGGCCCACCTCACGAATGGCTGACGAGCTGCCCGGGCCCGACGCCTCCGGTGACGGGCGCGAGCCGGCTCGATCCCTGTGGCGCGTCGATCTATCGGCCCCGACTGACGGTTCCATGGCCTCCCGAGGGGCCCTTTCCACGACTGGTCTTGCGTCGCAGGGGATGCTTCGCTTCGCGACCAGCTGGCTGGTGGGGCGGCTCGCCGGCCAGGCCGCTCTGGGTACGGTCCAAGCCGCCATCTCGACGGGCACGCTGCTCGCCCTGCTGTGGCCGACCACGGGCGGCTCCGCCGCCTCCAAGTACCTGGCGCGGGCCCGCGGAGCGGGAGACCAGGCGGAGCTGTACGCGGTCGCCACCCACCTGCGTCGCCGCGTGGCCATTGCGGCTTTCGCCGTCGCCCTGCTCGCGGTTCCCGCCTGGCTCTTGCTCGACCATGGACTGCTGGGGGACGCGGTCTGGGTGGCGGCCTTCGCGGCGGCCTACTCGGGCTATGCGTTCTCTCGTGGGGTGTTCTTCGGGGCTGGACAGGTCCGGCGTGCGACCGCCTGGGACGTCGCCGGTGCCGGACTCGGCCTCGTGGGTCTCGCCGTGGCGCTGGCCCTCGGCCTGCGTGGCACCGCGCTGTTACTGCCGATCGCCGGCGCCTACCTCCTGTACACGGCCGCCGGCTGGCCGCGCAGCCCGTCCGTTCGAGTCCCCCCAGCCCTCGGTCGTGAGCTCGACCAGATGATCATGCTCGGCGTGGCGGGCACCATCGCAAGCACCGGGTTCCTGCAGATCGCCATGATCGTGGCGAAGGCCAGCGGCGGTTCTGCGGAGGCCGGTGAGTTCGCGGCCGCCATGGTGACGGCCACGCCGGCGTCGATGCTCGCGGGCTCGCTCGGCCTGGTCCTGTTTCCCGCTCTGGCTCAGGCGTGGGGGCGGGGGGACAAGGACTTGTTCCGCCGTCAGACCGACCAGGCCTTTCGGGCCCTGGTCCTGGTCATGGTCCTCGTCCTCGGTGCGCTGGTTCTCATGACCCGGCTGGTGATGCGGCTGGTGTGGGGCGACGGCTTCGGCGGCAGCTCTGCCGTCTTCCCGATCCTCATTGCCGCCATCCTCGTGACGAGTCTCGCCATCGCCTCCGTCAACGCTCTCACCACCCGAACCCATCGGGCGATGGTGATCACCAGCGGCGCCAGTGTGGCAGGTCTCGTCGTCGGTGCCCTCGTCTGGCTTGCCATCGTGCCGCAGTACGGCATGCTGGGCGTCGCGATGGGCTACCTCGCCGGGTCCCTCGTCAACGGCATCGTCCCCATCGTTGTCGAGTGGCGGGTGGGCGGGCACGCCTGGGGACGAGTTGTCCTGCGGTTGGGCGTCGGCGCTCTCATCGTCGCCCTGGCATTCGCCGGACAGCGGGTTCTCCAGCTCCCCATTGCCAGCGACGTGGTCGTTGCCGCGCTGTTCGGCATCACGTGGCTGGCCATGTCTCGCCGGGACCTGGATCTGGTTCCGGGCCCCCTGGCCAGCTGGCTTCGCCGGCTGCGGACGCGTCGGCGCCACACCCACTGATACGGTCTGCCTCGATGTCCTCAGCACGCGTCGCCCTGGTAAGCCGCATCTTCCTACCCGAACCCGGGGCCGCGGCATACCGTCTCGGCGCGCTGGTGCGCCACCTCGGCGCACGCGGCATCCGGGTGACCGTGCTCACCTCGACCGTCCCGGCCGGCCTCCCGGACGTTCCAGCGATGGCCGGCGTCCGGGTTCGCCGGTGGCCGGTACTGCGCGACGCCGGCGGCACCGTCCGCGGCTATCTGCCCTTCGCGAGCTTCGACGTGCCCCTGGTGGGGCGCCTCGTGACCATGGCCCGCCCGGACGTCGTCGTCGTCGAGCCTCCGCCGACGACTGGTGCCATCGTGCGCATCGTCTGCGCCCTGCGCCGGGTGCCCTACGTCTACTACGCCGGCGACGTGTCCTCAACTGCCGCCGCGAGCATCGGCGTGGCCGGGCCCATCGTTGCCGCGCTTCGGGCCCTGGAGCGGTTTGCCGTGCGTGGTGCCCGCCTCGTGCTGACGGTCTCGCACGGGGTTGCGGACGACCTGCGCGCGCTCGCCGGTGCCGTGCCCACCCATGTCGTCGGCACCGGCGTGGATACCGACGTGTTCCGTCCCTTGTCCCACGACACGCGGACTCCGACCTTCGTCTACGCCGGCACCATGTCGGAGCTCCACGGGGCCGAGGTCTTCGTTCGCGCCTTCGCGCAGATCGCCAACGCGCACCCGTCGGCACGTCTGATCATGTACGGCCAAGGTGTGGACGTCCCGCGGCTCGCCGAGCTCGCCGAGCAGCTCGTCCCGGGACGCGTCCTCTTCCCGGGACGTGTGCCGGCGACCGTGGTCGCGGATGCCCTGAGCACTGCGGCGGCCGGGCTGGCCTCCTTGCGCCCACACGGAAGCTACGAGTACGCCTACCCAACGAAGATGTTCGCCGTCACGGCGTGTGGCACGCCAGTGATCTACGCAGGGCCCGGACCAGGCCATGACATCGTGCGTGATCACGAGCTCGGCTGGGCCTGCCCATGGACCCCGGACGCAGTCGCGAACGCCATGACTGCTGCGTTGGCGCGGCCCCTTGAGCCGACCGAGCGTGAGCGCCTGAACGCCTGGACCGTCGCCAATGCGAGCCAGCGCTGCGTGGGTGAGCGGGCCGCCCTGGCCGTGCTGGACATCGCAGGGGCGCTACCGGGCCAGACGCCGGGGGCTGGT
>NZ_JBEDUL010000127.1:0-21715 GCF_040414665.1 Intrasporangium sp. | reverse complement strand
CCCCGCATGATCGAGAGAACAGCTTTCAGGCCGGCTGTCCCCGATTCTTGTTCACTCGATCGGTGGGCACGAGTCGGCTGGGATCAGGTGGCGGGCTGGGGCGTCGGGACGTCGGGCACGGCGTCGGCCTCGTCGCGCGCCTGGCCCTCCCCGCCGCGACGGACGGCGGCGAGGAGCATCTGTGCGACGTCGACGACCTCGACCTCGCCCTCCGCCTTCTTGCCCTCCTGGACAGCGGCGTTGAGGCCGTCGGTGAGCATCACCTTGCAGAAGGGGCAGCCGACCGCGATCCGGTCGGCGCCGGTGGCGAGGGCCTCGGCCGTGCGGTTGTTGTTGATCCGCGTGCCGAGCTTCTCCTCCATCCACATGCGCGCCCCACCGGCCCCGCAGCAGAAGGACTTCTCCCCGCTGCGCTCCATCTCGGCGTACTCGACGCCCGGGAGCACCTGCAGCAGCTCACGCGGAGGTGCATAGACCTGGTTGTGCCGACCGAGGTAGCAGGGATCGTGGTAGGTCACCTTGGAGCCGGTCGACCCGGCCCGGGACAGCCCCAGGCCGTCGCCCTCGCCCGGTCGCGCCACGGGCGTCAGGCGCTTCTCGCGGACGAGCCGGTTGAGCAGCTGGGTGTGGTGCAGCACTTCGTACCTGCCGCCCAGCTGCGGGTACTCGTTCTTGATCGTGTTGAAGCAGTGCGCGCAGGTGACGACGATCTTCGTCGCGCCGATCTCGCCCAGCACCTCGACGTTCTGCTGGGCAAGCATCTGGTAGAGGAACTCGTTGCCGGCCCGGCGGGCAGGGTCTCCCGTGCACGACTCGCCGTCGCCGAGGACGGCGAACGAGACGCCGGCGAGGTCGAGCAGCTCCGCGACGGCTCGCGTCGTCTTCTTTGCCCGGTCCTCGTAGGCGCCGGCGCAGCCGACCCAGAACAGGTAGTCGACCTCGTCCAGGGACTCGACGTCGGCACCCACCTGACGCACCTCGAAGGGCAGGTCCTTGGCCCAGTCCATCCGCAGCCGCGGCGCGAGCCCCCACGGGTTGGCGTTCTTCTCGAGGTTCTTGAACAGGCCACCGAGCTCGGACGGGAAGGCCGACTCGATGAGGTTCTTGTAGCGACGCATGTCGACGATGGCGTCGACGTGCTCGATGTCGACCGGGCACTGCTCGACGCACGCGCCACAGGTCGTGCAGGACCAGATGACGTCCTCGTCGATGACGGCTCCGCCGCCATCCGGTGTCCCGAAGGGCAGGTAGGCGCCGAGCGGGTCACGGATGTCGTAGCCGGTCTCCCCGACGAGCTGGTCCACGGCAACGGCGGCCTTCGTCTTGTCGGAGAAGCCGTTTGCCGCCTGCTCGATGCCGGTCGCCCGGACCTCCTCGGAGGCCTGCAGCCAGGGCGCCTTGGCGTGGGCATGGTCGCGCAGCGCCATGACGAGCAGCTTGGGCGAGAGCGGCTTGTCGGTGTTCCAGGCCGGGCACTGGCTCTGGCAGCGCCCGCACTCGGTGCACGTGGTGAAGTCGAGCAGCCCCTTCCAGGTGAAGTCCTCCACCTTGCCGACGCCGAGTGCGGCGTCCTCGTCGAGCTCCTCGACCTTCTCGAAGTCGAGCACCTCGCCGCCGACCTTGATCGGCTGGAGCGCACCGAGGCTGGTGCGACCGTCGGCGTGGCGCTTGAAGAAGATGTTGAAGAAGGCGAGGAAGCGGTGCCAGGCCACCCCCATGGTCGGGGTCAACGCGATGGTGATCATCCACGCGAAGGAGATGAGGATCTTGATCGCCGCGACGACGACGATGGCGGTCTCCAGCGCGCTCACCGACATCCCCGCGAAGCTCTCGCCGAGCCAGCCGGTCAGCGGATAGTGCAGCGCCGTCGCGCCGTCGCCCCCGCTCACCTTCTCCAGGGCATACTCGAGCGGCCGGAGGAGCAGGATGCAGATCATCACGCCGAGGATCGTCAGCTCGACGTAGTACGCCTGCCACCAGGTGGATCCGAAGAACCTGCTGCGGCGGCCGCCGTCACCCGGAGCGGAGCGCGGGTGGTTCTTCTGGCGGATCGTGATGAGCGCGAGGATGGCGACCAGTCCGGTCCACGCGAGCGCCTCCGTGACCCACTCGAACGGCGGGAAGTGGCCGATGAGGGGCAGCGCGAAGGACGGCTCGAAGAGCTGGCCGAACGCCGTCACCAGGGTGAGGAACAGGTAGCCGAAGCCGACCATCGTCACCCAGTGCGCGATCGCGACCACGGGCAGGCGAGCCATCCGAGTGTGCCCGAGGAACTCACGCAGCAGCGTCCGTGTCCGCTCGCCCTTGTTGTCCCCCCGATCCTCGGGCTGGCCGAGGCGGAACGTCGCGAGGTAATGGTTGACGGTCCGGGCGAGCAACGCGATGGCCACCACCGTCGTGGCGAGGCAGATGACGATCGCGATGATCTGGAGCGCACTCATGGCCGGGAGTCTACTGAGGACTGAGCAGATGCTTAGTTCAGTGTGACACCGGTCCCAGCGGTCCACCAGCAGGTGAGATTGCGCTGGCCGGGACTTGGCAGTGGATAACCTTGTGTTGGAATATTCATAAGCTGGATTCGATTGTCTCCGACGATCGGACCACCATCCCCGTCCTACCACCGCTGACTACCACCGCTTCGCCAGAGGGAGCCACCCAATGCCCATTTACGACGACGTGACCAAGCTGATCGGCAACACGCCACTCGTCCGACTCAACAAGGTCACCGACGGTGCCGAGGCGACCGTCGTCGCGAAGCTGGAGTTCTACAACCCGGCCAGCTCCGTGAAGGACCGGATCGGGGTGTCGATCGTCGATGCCGCGGAGGCGAGCGGTGAGCTGAAGCCGGGCGGCACGATCGTCGAGGCAACGTCGGGCAACACCGGCATCGCGCTCGCCATGGTCGGCGCCGCGCGCGGCTACAACGTCGTCCTGACCATGCCGGAGTCGATGTCGAAGGAGCGCCGCGCCCTCCTGCGAGCCTTCGGTGCCGAACTCGTCCTCACCGACCCGGCCACCGGGATGAAGGGTGCCGTCCAGCGCGCCGACGAGATCGCGGCCGAGCGCGGAGGCGTCCTCGCCCGCCAGTTCGCCAACGAGGCGAACCCGGAGATCCACCGCAAGACGACCGCCGAGGAGATCTGGAAGGACACCGACGGCAAGGTTGACATCGTCGTGTCCGGTATCGGCACCGGCGGCACGATCACGGGCGTCGGCCAGGTGCTCAAGTCCCGCAAGCCCGACGTCACGATGATCGCCGTCGAGCCTGAGGAGTCGCCGATCCTCAACGGCGGTCAGCCCGGTCCACACAAGATCCAGGGCCTCGGGGCCAACTTCGTGCCCGAGATCCTCGACACCGACATCTACGACGAGGTCATCGACGTCAACGTGGCCACCTCGGTCGAGTACGCCCGGCGCGCGGCCACCGAGGAGGGCCTGCTCGTCGGCATCAGCTCGGGTGCCGCCATCGCTGCCGCAGCGCAAGTAGCGGCCCGCCCCGAGAACAAGGGCAAGACGATCGTCGTCATCATCCCGTCGTTCGGCGAGCGCTACCTGTCCACCGTCCTCTTCGAGGGCCTCGTCGACTGACGTCCTTCCCAGGAGATCCCATGAGCACTGCCGTGAACGACGAGGGTGAGCGCGCACGTCCAGCGCCCGAGACCCCGCTGAAGCTCGTCCGCGCGTCCGACGTGGAGCCGGCTCAGCGGCATACGGAGAAGAACATGCCGTATGCCGCTGGGCTCGGTCTCGTCCGAAAGGCCCGTGAGGTGTCGGCGCGCTTTCTCGAGGACGTCGACGGTGCCATCGAGCGGGACCCGGCGGCGACGTCACGTCTCGAGGTCGTGCTGACGTCACCGGGGCTGCACGCGATCTGGGCGCACCGAGGCCTGCACGAGCTGTGGAAGCTCCCCGGCGGAAGGCTGCCGGCTCGGGTCCTCGCGACGATCACGCGGTCTGTCACCGGCGTGGAGATCCATCCCGGCGCGCGGATCGGGCGACGCTTCTTCATCGACCATGGGATGGGTGTCGTCATCGGCGAGACCGCGGAGATCGGTGACGACGTGATGATGTACCACGGCGTCACGCTCGGTGGGCGCTCGCTGGCGCGGGTCAAGCGCCACCCGACGGTCGGCAACCGCGTCACCATCGGCTCGGGCGCCCGGATCCTCGGCCCGGTCACGGTCGGTGACGACACCCAGGTCGGGGCCAACGCCGTCGTCGTCAAGGACGTCCCCTCTGGAGCCGTGGCAGTCGGCGTGCCGGCGGTGCTGCGGTTCCCCAAGAAGGGCGTGACGAACCAGTGGCTCGATCCCGCGATGTTCATCTGAAATTTCCTTGTGCCTGAGGTGTTTGCCTGCCGAGCCGGTGGGTACACCGAGGATGAGGCGCTCTGCCTCCCCGCGGCCCCGTTGTGTATCCCCCTGCGCAACGGGGCCCCCTTGTGTCCGGCCTCGTCGAGGGTGCCCCTCGCGACCGATCGATTCGGGGTCCAGCCCAGGGCTTGGCTACACTCGGCCGCACCTGGAGGGCTCGCATAGTGGCCTAGTGCGGCGGTCTTGAAAACCGCTATGGGTTCTCGCCCATCGTGGGTTCGAATCCCACGCCCTCCGCCAGGCAGGTGAACCTCGTCAGCGGGCCGGCGCGGGGTCCGGCGCCCTCTTCCGGGCCCCCGCGCCGAGTCCAGCTGCCCTGGCCAACTTCCCACCAATTGGCCAGGGCGTGGACCCCCTTTCCTCCCCGTCGTGTGGTTCTTGTGCTGTGCCGTGTGCCTGCTGTCCCGACCGTCGCGCATCGGTGAGACTGGTCTCGTGGTGGACATCGCGCGGGACCTGGCAGGGGTTGAGCTCTTCGCGGGCCTCGACCCCGAGGCCCTCGGGCGCCTCGGCGAGCGGGCCTATGTCCAGCGGGTCGGTCGGGGGCAGGTCATCTTCATCGAGGGTGAGCCGAGTGACACGTTCCTCCTGGTCCGCAGCGGTCGCCTCAGGGTCTTCCGCGACTCCCCCCAGGGCGACGAGTTGACCCTGAGCTTCATCGAGCCTGGGGTGACCATCGGCGAGTTGTCGGTGGTGGACGAGCAGCCCCGGTCCGCCTCGGTCGACGCGGCCGAACCCTCCGTGCTGGTCGCCGTCCCGAGTGGGGTCGTCCGGGAGGTGCTCCGGTCGAGCCCCGACTCGGCGTGGCACGTCGCCCAGCAGTTGGCTGCGACGGTGCGCCACCTGACGGACACCACCGCCGACCTCGTGCTGCTCGACCTGCCCCGGCGGCTCGGCAAGCTCATCCTCGAGCAGGCCGTCGATGCCGGCGGCGGTCGCCTGACGACGACCTTCGTCACGAGTCAGTCCGGCGTGGCGACGATGCTCGGGGTGACCCGGCAGTCCCTCAACCGTGCCTTGGCGGCCCTGGTCAGAAGGGGCTGGGTCAGGACGGCGGACGGCGGTCGACTGGAGATCGTCGATGCGGCCGCACTTCGGCGGTTCATCGCGTCCTGATCCCGTCTCGCACCGGGCCAGCGGTCAGGCGGCGCGGACGTCGGTCCGTGGGTCGCGAGCCCGGGCTGCCTCGGCGGGAGCCAGCTCGTCGTGATGACGGCCGGGGACCCAGCAGGCCCCGTCGTGCCACGGGGTGAGGGACTCGACGTCCCAGGTGTGCGAGGAGTGCCGGGTCTCGAGGGCGATGGCGTTCATGGTGACTCCCTGGTGGGTGAGAGTTCGGCTGATGTCCCACAGCGTGCTCCCGCAGGCAGGTCCCGGGCTGTCACCTGGGTGACCCCAGCCCTGTCATCCAGGTGACACGGCGCTCCGTAAGGTAAGGAGTCGTGACCGTCCCCGATGAGCAGCCCGCCGTGGGCCCGCGAGCCCGCGACTGGGACGCGGCCCTCGCCGCCGCGGTCGCCGGCCTCGCGCCGCTGGCCCTGCCCGCGCCGCCGCCGCTGGTGCTGCGGGGGCGGACCTTCGACGCGACGCGTCCTGCGGTCATGGCGATCGTCAACCGGACGCCGGACTCGTTCTTCGCCGGCAACCGTCACGCGCAGCTCGACTCCGCGAAGCGGGCCCTCGATGAGGCGCTCGACTTCGGCGCCGACCTCGTCGATGTCGGTGGCGTACGGGCCGGGCAGGAGGGGGAGCAGGTCGACGAGGCGGAGGAGATCCGCCGCGTCGTGCCCTTCCTCGAGTGGGCCCGGGACACCCACCCCGACGTCATCCTCAGTCTCGACACGTGGCGCTCGGGCGTCGCCCGAGCCGCCGCCGGGTCCGAGGTGGACCTCATCAACGACACCTGGGCCGGGGCCGATCCCGCGCTCGTCCACGTCGCCGCGGACCTCGGTGCGGGCTATGTCGTCTCGCACGCCGGCGGCCTGCCGCCGCGCACCGACCCCGTCGACGTCACCTACGGCGACGACCCGCTCGACGTGGTGCGCGACGTCGTGACCACCCTCGTGCGCGGCGCCCGCGCGGCCGAGCTCAGCGGCATACCGCCCGAGCGCATCCTCATCGACCCGACGCTGGACTTCGGCAAGACAACCCAGCACTCCCTCGAGGTGCTTCGACACACGGCTGACCTCGCGGCCCTTGGCTATCCCGTCCTCCAGGCCTTGTCGCGCAAGGACTTCGTCGGCGAGAGCCTCGACCTGCCGCCCGAGGAACGGCTCGAGGGCTCCTTGGCCGCAACGGCCGTCGCCGCCTGGCTCGGCGCCACGGTCTTCCGCGCGCACGACGTACGGGCCACGCGCAGAGTGGTTGACATGGTCGCCACGATCCGGGGCGACCGGCCGCCCGTGCACGCGAAGAGGGGCACGTGACACGGAGATCCGGCGAACTCCTGATGAATCGCCAAATTGCCTGAGGTTCCAACAGGACGACCCGCGAGTAGCGTGCTAAGTTCGTCGCGGTTGCAGTTGCAGTTCCTCGCAGTCGAGTAGGTGCCCGTCATCCACAAGGTGACGGGTTTTCAGTATCGACGTCGACGGGTTCGCCCGACGAGTGGCAGAAGCGGCAGCCTGGGACCACGCGAGGTGCGTGATCCCACTGGCTAAAGAAGGAAAGAGTTACCCGTATGGCACAGGGAACCGTCAAATGGTTCAACGCTGAGAAGGGCTTTGGTTTCATCGCCCAGGACGGCGGCGGCCCCGACGTCTTCGTCCACTACTCGGCCATCCAGACGAACGGCTACCGTTCGCTGGACGAGGCGCAGCGCGTCGAGTTCGAGGTCACGCAGGGTCCGAAGGGTCCGCAGGCCGACGCAGTGCGTCCGCTCTGATCCCAAGGATCGAACGCAACGAGCGACACCCATTCAGTCGTTTGTGACGAAGCCCCCCGGCTGTGCCGGGGGGCTTTGTTCGTCCGTCGGTCGCCTCGCGTCGTGGCGGGCTCAGGCGCACTCGTCGACGTCGGGCTGCTCCGTCGGGGTGGCCTTGGTCGTCGGCGTGGGCGTGGGCTTTGCCGTCTTCGTGGAGGTCGTCGGCTTGCTCGTCGGCTTCGGCGGGTTGATCGCCTTCTGCACGAGAGTGCGGACCCGCTCGTAGTCGGGGTTGCTGCTGTAGGGGAACCCGTTCTTCGCGGAGAAGCCCAGACTGGTGATCTTCCCCTTCTGAACCCGTTCGACGAGCTTGACGAAGGCGGGCAGGTGCTGCCCAGGGATGTCGGTGTAGACGTTCTGTTGCAGGATCTTCGCGATGCTCGCGTACTTGGTGAGCATGAACGCTGGATCGATCTGGTCGACAACCGCCTGGATGAGGCAACGCTGACGCATCTGGCGATGCTCATCGGTGTCCGCCGCGCGGGTTCGGGCGTACCACAGGGCGTGATAGCCGGAGAGCCGGCGCCTGCCCGGTTCGAACCAGTCGACGACGCCGACAAGTTGGCCGTTGACGATCTTGCCACCGATCGGCAGTTTGCCGCCGTACCCGCTGAGCTGGACATTGACCTCCACGCCACCCATCGCGTTGACGAGCTCCTTGAAGCCCTTCAGGTCGATGACGACCATGTGGTCGATCTTGAGGCCGAGGACCTCGCCCACAACGTCACGCGTCTGTGTACGACCGGGCACGTCGTCCCCCGGGAAGGCCTCCGGATGCGTCTCCCGGAACTCGTCGACCTCGGTCCAGATCGCATTGATCGCACACGGGTCGGCCGAGTCCTTGGCCTTGCGCGGGCAGTTGGGGAGGTCGTGGGTGCCCCCATAGGACCCTTCCGGCCAGAGCTGGCGCAACGGGCTGTCAGCCGGCAGGGGAGGCCACTCGAAGTTGCGCGGCACCGAGATGAGGACGGTGTTGCCGGTCCGCGTGTCCATGCTCGCGACGATCATCGAGTCAGGCCGGGTCCCCACGCGCCCGGTCCCCGCGTCCGAGCCCATCAGGAGGATGTTGACGCGAGGGGTGTCGCGCCACGGATCGACGTTCGGTTCGTCGAGGACCTTGGCGCCATCACCTGGCTTGAGATGGTTCGAGCTGAAGACCTGGCCCAGAGTGTCCTGGGTGATGAGCAGGAACTCGGCGCCCTTGTATGTCCCGGTGGCGACCAACGCGACCATCAACGTCGTGACCATGGCCAGGACCCGTGTCCGTGAGAGGTCGAGGCCCTGCGGCCGGCCCGCCACGGCGGTCGCCACGATGGAGGCGCACCACACCAGCCCTCCGATCGCCAAGAGGACGACGAGTGCTTGGAGGAGACCCGGATAGCTGAGCACGTAGAGGCCCAGACCCTTGGGACCCCAGTCCACCACGAGGTAAGCGATGGCGGCCAGGCCCAGCAGAAATGCGATCAGCAGGACACTTCCCGCCCTGCGGGCGGACGTACGAAGGAGCCCAGCACCCGGAACGGTCGTGCCGAGGACGACCAGCCGCATGCTTCTGCGGTAGCCGGAGCGGAGCTGGCGCCGCACCTGCGTACGACCCATCGGCGCACTGAGGCGCCTGTCGTCGGGCACGGACATTCAGATCCTTCACTCCTGGCTGGTGGAGGCAGCCTGACCATTCTGCACACTTATCTGTGAAGCGCCAGTTCGCCGCCGCGCCGTGGTCAGGCGCACTCGTCATGAGCTGTGTTGGCCGGCGGGGTACGGCTCGGCGTCGCAGTGGGTGCGCCCGTTCGCGGTGCGCTCGTCGTCGGGAGGGGGGTGGACCGGGTGGCAGAGGGGGCTGGTGGAGATTCGATGGCGGCCTGGACGAGCCTCCGGAGCCTGCCGTAGTCCGGGCGTGCTGGGTCGAACCCGTCGGCCGGCGTGAACGCGAGGCTGTCGATCGACGACTTCTGGATCCGCTCCACCAGTTCCGCGAAGGCAGGCAGCGTGTCGGCCGGGACATCGGTGTAGATGTTGTCGCGAGCGATGCGAGCCAGCTGAGGGTACTTGGTGATCATCACCGAGGGTCTGACCTGGCCGAGCACCGCCTTGATCACACACCTCTGTCGGGATTGCCGCTGGAAGTCGCCGTCGGCGGCCCGGGTGCGGGCGTACCAGAGGGCCTGGTAGCCGGTGAGGTGGTGGACCCCAGACCTGGTGAAGTAGTCGGAGTACCGTCCGTTTCCGTAGTCCTTGCCGTAGGGCAGTGGCTGGTCGCCGTTGGGTCCCGCCAGCTTGATGTTGACGTCCACTCCACCCATGGCGTCGATGAGCTGCTGGAAGCCCTTGAGGTCGATGACGACCATGTGGTTGATCTTCAGGCCGACGATCTCGGAGATGACGTCCCGGAGCTCCGAGCGACCCGGCACCGCCACGCCGGAGTAGGCATCAGGATTCCTGGCCCGGTAGTCGTCGACCTCGGTCCAGATGGCGTTCAGCATGCATTGGTCGGAGGCGTTGATCTGTTGACGCGGGCAGGTGGGCACTCCATAGGTCCCGCTGGGCCAGATGTCCCGCAGTTTGCTCGACCTCGGGAGCGGGACGCGCTGGAAGTTGCGCGGCAGCGAGATCAGGACCGTCCGGCCCGATTTCGTGTCAACGGACGCGACAACCATCGAGTCGGTGCGCGTCCCCGTCCGCCCCACTCCGGCATCGGATCCGAGCAAGAGGATGTTGACCCGCGGCGTGTCTGCCCATGGGTCCTCGCCCTCGACAACGACGGCGCCTTCTCCCGGCTTCAGGTCGCCGCCGCTGAAGACTTCGACAACCGTCTCCTTGGTGATGAAGGCGTACTCGCTTGCCTTGAACGCAGCACTCCCAACAACGATGACCATGATGGTCGTGAAGATCGCCAGCGCTCGGGTCCGGGAGCGGTCAAGGCTACGCGGACGAGCCAGCACCGCGGTGGCGATGATGGAAGCGCACCACACCACTCCGCCGACCAGGCTGACGGCGATCACCAGCGTCAGGGCGGCGGAATGGGTGATGACGTCCAGCCCGAACCGTCGCAGTCCTCGAGTCGCCAACCCTGCTACGACCAGGCCGAGAAGGGCGAGAGAGATCGCGAGCAGGACCCAACCCCAAACCTTCCGCCGGGTTCGGGTGAGGCCGGCGCCTGGCACCAGCGTGCCGAGGGCGGTCAGGCCGAGCGCGCGGCGGAACCCCACAGCGTGCTCGCGACGCAACGACCGACGGCCCCCGCTCCCGGTGGTGGGCCGTGTCGGCTCGTTGCTCATGAGGTCCTCTCGGGCGGGAAAAGACATGCGGGGTGGTCGTCATTCTGCCTTGTCCTACTGTGTGGACGCTCTGAGTCGACACAAGGTTGTCTGTGGTGCGGCCAAGGGTGCCTCGGATCAGGTCGGAGAGTCCGATCAGGCGGGCATCGTGGAGGAGTCCCAGGGCGGTTTTGGCCGGGGAGCGCGCTCCCGGTAGCCTGTGCACGCTTGTGTGTCCCTCGGGATCCGCGGGCGTGGAGGCGTCGCATAGTGGCCTAGTGCGCCCGCCTGCTAAGCGGGTTGAGGATAAAACCTCTCGCGGGTTCAAATCCCGCCGCCTCCGCCAGACATGACCAGGACTCCTCGGAGTCCTGGTCATTCCTGTCTGGCCACGGCCTGCGAGTCGGTGCCTCCCAGTCGCCCCTCAGTCCGGCTCAGCGAACTCAGGTGGGCGTGCCCGGCGCGCCGTGCCCTTCTTCGACAGAGGCACGAGGATCCACAGCACGACGGCAACCAGCAGGAGCACTGCTCCCGTGACGAACGCGGCGACGTGCGACAGCAGGACGTCGAGCACGAGCACGATGCCGCCGACGATGGCCAGCACCAACCCGATCAGGCCCACGGCCATGAGACGGCTCGTGTAGCTGACGATGAAGTCCTTGAGCCCTTCGCGAAACAGGGTCCGGTGCAGGGCCACCGGCGCGGTGAAGGCGATGACGCTGACCGCTGCCGCCATGAGGGCGACGAGGTAGATCCCGCGCTGCAGGTCGGTGATCGCCGAGAAGCGCTGCTGGAAGGGAATCGTCAGCAGGAAGGCGAAGAGGATCTGCACCCCGGCCTGGGCGATGCGCAGTTCCTGGAGCTGCTCGTTGAAGTTCCGGTCGAGACGCTGGGCCTCCGACTCGTTTCGCTTGTACGCCATCTCGCTCCTCCCCTACCCAGCCACCCTGGGAGGGCACCATCGCGCGCGAGCGGGCACAGCGGCATACGGCATCGTCGGGTGCGAAAGCCCGGCACCCCATGAGGTGCCGGGCTCCGCATCACGTCGTCCGATCCCACCGACGGGACGGACTACGGCTCACTGCGCGCCGAAGCGCGCCTTGAGACCGTCGAACTCGGCCCACAGCTCCGGCGGGAGCTGGTCGCCGAGAGACTTGAACCAGTCCTCGATGAGGGGCAGCTCGTCGACCCACTCGGCGGGACGCACCGCGCCGGCCTTCTCGAGGTGCTCCTCGGTGACCTCGAGGCCGTCGATGTCGAGGGCGCCGGGGGCCGGGACGAGGCCGACGGGCGTCTCCACGGCCTCTACCTGGCCCTCGAGCCGCTCGACGATCCACTTGAGGACGCGGCTGTTCTCGCCGTAGCCCGGCCAGAGGAAGGATCCGTCCTCGTCACGTCGGAACCAGTTGACTCCGTAGATCCTCGGCAGCTTGGACGCGTCCGCCTGCTTGCCGATCTCGAGCCAGTGGGCGAAGTAGTCGCTCACGTTGTAACCGAGGAACGGCAGCATCGCCATGGGGTCCCGCCGGACGACGCCGACGGCACCGGTGGCGGCAGCTGTCGTCTCGGAGGAGAGCGTCGCCCCGACGAAGGTGCCGTGCGTCCAGTCCCGGGACTCGTAGACCAGCGGGATCGTCGTCTTGCGCCGGCCGCCGAAGAGGATCGCCGAGATCGGCACGCCGTCCGGGTCCTCCCACTCGGGCGCGGCGATCGGGCACTGGGCGATCGGGGTGCAGAAGCGGCTGTTGGGGTGGGCCGCGGGCTTGTCGCTCTCGGGTGTCCAGTCCTCGCCGAGCCAGGAGGTGAGGTGGGCCGGCTTCTCGTCCGTCATCCCCTCCCACCAGACGTCCCCGTCGTCGGTGAGGGCGACGTTGGTGAAGACCGAGTTGCCCTTGTTGATCGTGGCCATGGCGTTCGGGTTGGTCGACTCGCCCGTGCCGGGTGCGACGCCGAAGAGCCCGGCCTCCGGGTTGACGGCGTAGAGCCGGCCGTCGTCACCGAAGCGCATCCAGGCGATGTCGTCACCGACCATCTCGGCCTTCCACCCGGGGATCGTCGGCTCGATCATGGCGAGGTTCGTCTTGCCGCAGGCGCTCGGGAACGCCGCCGCGATGTAGTGGACCTTCCCCTCCGGGTTGGTCAGCTTGAGGATGAGCATGTGCTCGGCCATCCAGCCCTCGTCGCGGGCCATGGCACTGGCGATGCGAAGGCTGTAGCACTTCTTGCCGAGCAGGGCGTTGCCCCCGTATCCGGAGCCGTAGCTCCAGATGACCCGCTCCTCGGGGAAGTGGGTGATGTACTTCGTCTCGTTGCACGGCCACGGGATGTCCTGCTCGCCCTCGGCGAGCGGTGCCCCGACGGAGTGCAGGGCCGGCACGAAGGTGGCGTCGGTCTCCTCGATCCGGCGCAGCACCTTCTCCCCGCAGCGGGCCATGATCAGCATCGAGACTGCGACGTAGGCCGAGTCGGTGATCTCCACGCCGAACATCGGGATCTTCGCGTCGAGGTGGCCCATGACGAAGGGGATGACGTACATCGTGCGACCGCGCATCGACCCTCGGTAGAGGTCGGTCATGAGCGCCTTCATGTCGTCCGGCGCCATCCAGTTGTTCGTCGGGCCGGCGTCCTTCTCCTCAAGGGAGCAGATGAAGGTGCGGTCCTCGACGCGGGCGACATCGCTGGGGTCGGAGGCGCACCAGAAGGAGTTCGGCTTCTTGTCCTCGTTGAGCCGGACCAGCGTGCCCGCCTCGACGAGCTGGTCGGTCAGCTCGGTCCACTCCTCCGCAGTGCCGGTGATCCAGCGGATGTCGCGCGGCTGAGTCAGCTCGGCGACCTCGTCGACCCAGGCCTGCAGGCCCGCGTGGGTCGAGGTGTGCGTGGTATCTGTCGTGGTCAACTTGCCCATCCCTTTCGCGCGGTGGTCGGGCACCGCGTCGTGCCGGTGGTCGTCCACCATGCGGTCACGGCTCCCTCGCGGCATGCAGGGAGCAGGTGTCCGCATGGTGAACAAATGACGTGATGCAACCAAGGTACCCAGCGCCACGAACGCGGTTGACCATGCTGCCGGTACCGAGCGGTGACACCGCTCACAACGACGCCGCGCTGCAAGGATTTTCGCAACGATGTGCCGCTTTCTTGCAGAGTTTGCGGCAGCGTCCTCGTCTCGGCCCGTATGCCGCTGGGCCCCTCCCCCTTGACCGCTGGGAGCCGCTCCTCCCGCCGCCGCCTGACCCCGCAACACGCCCGGGAGCTGTCAACTGACCCCTGAAATTTCGCTGAGCAGTTGTGAGGTGCCCGGCGTGTTGCCTCGCGCGCGGGCGGGCGCCCGCTCGATTTCGTGGTTGCGGCGCCGAGGCGCTAAGGTAACTCTTCGTCCGACCGCGTGTCGGACGCTGCACCCGTAGCTCAACGGATAGAGCATCTGACTACGGATCAGAAGGTTTGGGGTTCGAATCCCTACGGGTGCGCACTGTGTTGAGACAGTAGAGGGCGGCCTGACCAGCGGAAACGCGGGTCAGGCCGCTTCTTTCTGCCATGTCCGGACAACTGCACAGGGATCGACCCTTTTGCCGAACATCAAGGACGGGCAACAGCCGGACTTGCCGCTCCGGGGAGCGAACGCCCGAGCATTCCTCGAGTGTGGCGAAGCTAGGCACCGAAGCCGAGGAAGACCAGAAGTCGCCTCTCGACCTCATTCCCTACTGAGGATGACCATTTCGTTGCCTTCGGGGTCGGCTATCCGCCAGCGATCCTCCGACTCGTCAATGAGCCGGCCACCGGCTGCCAGCGCCGTGGCGAGGCGCGTTTGCGCCAGATCCGACGGCACAGTGAGCTCGAAGTGGATGCGGTTGCGCTGCCGCCGCCGCTCCGTCTCCGAGGCGTCGAGCTCTTGGAAGAGCAGCACCGGGTTCAGCCGCCGCGGGTCGTAGATGTCGCTGGCCTCGGCGCGCCGGTCGGGCGTGTATCCGAGTGCGGCGACCCAGAACGCCCGGATCCCGGCAACGTCGGCGGCGTCGAGGAAGAGCTGGGCGAAACGCGGCAGCGCCGGATCCGCAGTGGCCCCGAGCTCGCGGGCAGCGGACTGGAGCTTTGCGGCGAGCTCGGTGAAGTCGAGCTCGAGGCGGTGGGCGTCCTTCTCCCACTGGTCCTTACCGCTGTCGATGATCACGAGGCCGGGGCGCAGGTCCACCAGCAGCGGGAAGCCCGCGCGGTCGGCCAGCGCCGCTGCTGCGGCGGTGAGGTCACGCTGCTGCGCCGGGGACGAGATGCGATAGCACGCCATCGCGCTGAACACCGCCTGCCAGTCGGCTGTCCCGGTCCTCTCGCCCAGCGCGTCGCCCGGCACCAGGTCGACCTCGTTGCCGTCGGGGTCGGTGTGACACACCCCGTACGCTCCCGAGGCCTCACCAAGACCCACCTTCTCGACCGCCGCAGCCGGCCGCACCACGTCGAGGTGGATGCGGTTTCGCAACGGCCGCAGCTCGCTCGACTGCCGGATCCGTATCGTGGGGTCGCGCCGCAACGGGTCCGCCAGACCACCGGCCTCTGCAGGCACGTAGTCGAGCGCACGCTGCCAGAACTGACTCACCGCAGACGGGTTGGCGGACTCGACGACGACGCTCAGGCGCTGCAGCACCGCGGGTTTCGCGGCCAGTCCGAGCTCACGCGCGGCCGCCGACACCGCCTCAGCGTGCTCGTCCGAGCCTAGGCGCACCTGCACGCCCGTTGCGCGCAGGTCGACTGCAGTCTCGGCCGACAGGTCGACGATGCGCCCGGCCAGCTCAGCCCCTTCGACCAGCGAAGGTGCGTCGAACCACGCCGTCGCAACGCCATCGACTACCCGCCAATCCGTCCCGATCTCGGTCATGTCTGGCACTGTAGAGCGCACTCCGGACAGTCCTCTTTCGGACAGGAATCCGCCTGCCCTTCCGTTTTCTTCCGCAACCGTGGGCATCCCCCGCGGGGCGTGGAAGCCCTGGCCCTACGAACAGCAGCTGCAGGAGGTGTACATGACCGAAGCCACGACCCACACGATCGACGTCCCTGGCGCCGTGCTGACCTACGACGTCCGCCCTGGCAGTGATGCGCACAAGGTCCCGCTGGTGATGGTCGGCTCACCCATGGGTGCCGCCGGGTTCACGACCTTGGCCGGCTACTTCACCGACCGTACAGTGGTCACCTACGACCCGCGGCAGAGCGAGCGCAGCAAGCTCACCACCGACGCGGATCCGACCCCGGAGACGCACGCTGATGACATCCACCGGATGATGCGGGCCGCCCTGGGCTCCGGCCCTGTCGATGTCCTGGCGAGCAGCGGTGGCGCGGTGAACATGCTGGCGTTCGTCGCGGCGCATCCTGACGTGGTTCGCACCCTCGTCGCGCACGAGCCTCCGCTCGTCTCGGTTCTGCCCGACCGTGAGGCTGCGTCGGCGGCCGTCCACGACGTGCGGGACACCTATGAGCGCGATGGCCTGGGTCCGGGGATGGCGAAGTTCCTGGGCCTGGTCATGCACAGCGGCGAGGTTCCCGCGGACTGGACCGACCAGTCGGCCCCTGACCCGGCCCGCTTCGGGTTGCCGGCCGCGGACGACGGCTCGAGGGACGATCCGATGCTCGGTCGCGGCCACATCGTCAACACCGCCGAGTACGTGCCCGACTACGCCGCTATCAAGGCTGCCCCGACGCGGGTGGTGGTGGCCTACGGCACAGAGTCGGAGGGTCTCCTCACGCAACGCGCGGCGGCGGCCGTCGCAGCAGCCCTCGGTGTTGAACCGACGCGGTTCCCGAGCGGCCACGCTGGCTTCCTCGGCGGGGAGTATGGCCAGACCGGCGACCCTGACGCATTCGCCGCGCGGCTGCGTGAGGTGCTCGACGGCTGAGACTCCGGAAGAGCTGATCCGTACTGCCACCCGATGCGAGTTCCGCAGTCTGCCGGCCAGCCGCATTCCGTATGCCGCTGGGCTGAGTCCCACACTTCCGCCGAGTGATTGGGCTACCCCGGCGGACCTCATCGCGGCTGCCAAGCACGACCCGCTCTACGTCCGGTTGGCCCCGGACCTTCAGCGGATGAACCTCGCTCCACCCGGCACGTACACGGCGCCTGCGGCGGCTCCGGCCATCACGGCAGGTCGCCATGGCACGCCCAGGGCGGCGTGGAGGCCAACGGTGAACAAGCCGGCCTCCCACAGCTGGACCAGCGAGTGGGTGACGGCCAGGCCAGGTAGCCGGTAGGTGTCGGTGGCCAGCATCAGCGTGTCGCTTGCCCAGAGGGCGGGCATCGGGATGAGCATCCCCACACCGATCGCGTCCAGCACACGCGCCAACTCGCTTCGCTCCCCGCTCAACCGCAGCACGCCCTGTGCGACACATCCCATGAGCACCCACTGGGCCATGCCGAACGCCGGTAGGTACAGGGCCTGTACCCGGTAGTGACGATCGGGCGTGATGGGCAACGTCGTCGGTGTGAAGGGACGACGTCCAAGCATTGCCTGGGGAACCGTCTCGAGGAGGTCGGTGACGACGAATCGCGTCAGTACTGCAGCCGCCCCGATGGCGGGCTCCCCTCGTCGGGGCAGGGCCGCGAAGACCGTCCCCGGCGATCTGAAGCCGGCGCCCCAGAGGCTAAGAACGCTACTCAGTCGGCTCGCCAGCGCCCTGCGCCCGGTGCGTTGGACTGCCTTCCCGCCCACGTCCCGATCGTCCCGGATCCGCACTCTGGCGGCAAGCAGGGTGCTCCCTCACCCGGGTCGGCGAGGCGACAGCTGCAGTCGGACGGTCCGGGCCAGGAGTGCAAGTGTGAGGAGTGCGGCGGCCACCAGCACAGCCCATTGCGCCCAGGGCTGGATCAGCGGGTTGCCACTGGGGCGTGTGAGCCCGAAGTACACCATGACGGCCGGCGCCCCGAGCCCCGGCAGCAAGCTCCACGCCCGGGGACGACGGGCGAGCGCGCCGAGCGCCGCCATGACCGGACCGACGAACAAGGAGATGAGGGACCAGAATTGGATCTCGATGAGACTCAGCTGTTCGTTCAGTCCCAGGATCGCGTCGCTCAGGTAATAGGCCAGCACCGCGAGCAGCAGGCCTGCTGTGGCCGTCAGCGTCGCCGCACGGAGCCGTCGACTGAACCAGCCGACTCCGAATGCGAAGAGCGCCCAAGCCCATGGTGTCCCCAGCCAGGAGCTGAGGTACTCGAGCCAGCGAACGCCCTGCCCCGGCGTGGCGGTGAATGGACCGTACGCGGAACCGAGCGCGTTGCTCAGCGAGTTGGCAACGCCGAGTGCGATACCCGCAACAAGCGCAGGCGCCCAGTTGACGCGCGAGGCCCCTGTTGTGGGCTTTCCTGGCAGGTCCGCTCCGATGGCCGCGTTGCTGTCCACGGTGTCGGATCCTGCCACGCCCGATGACCGATCAGGGCTCGGTGCCGGTGCGCCGGTCCCTCTCCTCCCGCTCGTCCTCGGTGACGTAGCGGTCGGCGTACTCCTGTCCAGAGAGCTCCGCGATCCGGGTCATGAGCGCATCGGTCGCCTCGCGCCACGCCTCCGGGTCGTCGGGACGGTTGGCCCAGGGCGACAGATCGAAGGGGGAGTCGTACGCGATCGAGACTCGACCGCGGCGAGGGCTCGCCTGCCCCGGGAACCTGACCTCACGGGTGCCCTGCACGGCGACGGGGATGACCGGGACGGCGAGCGGCAGGGCGAGGCGCATGACGCCCGTCCGGCCGCGGTAGAGCCGTCCGTCGGGCGACCGGGTCCCCTCGGGAAAGAGGGCCACGACGCCGCCTTCGCGGAGGATCCGTCCCGCAGTGTCGAGCGCGGGACTGGCCGCCGCCGCGCTCGCCGGGTCGATGGGGACCTGGCCGATGGCGCGCAGGAACCAGGCCAGCACCCGGCGCTTGGGGCTCGTCCCCGCGTAGTACTTGGACTTGGCCACGAAGATGACCCGCCGCGGCACTCCCAGACTGACCACGGCCGGATCGATCATCGTCATGTGGTTGCCGGCAAGCAGGAACGGACCGCTTCGGGGCAGGTGCTCACGCCCCTGCCACCGCGGCCGCAGGTACCACCGGGCGAGGGGGCCGATGATGACGAACTTGAAGACCCAGTACCACACGGGCACAGCCTAGGGATCGTCGCTCAACTCCGACGTTGTGCATGAGCCGGGGGTGTGGTGGAGTCGATCTGAAACAGGTCCACCGCCGCACGACCTCGGAGGAAGCATGGCCGACGTCCTCGACCCCACCCTGTCGCACACCCGCGGCGAGACCGATACTCCGCTCCTCGAGGAGACGATCGGTGACAACTTCGACGCCACCGTGGCGCGCTTCCCGGATCGCGAAGCCCTCGTCGACGTGGCACAGGGCAAGAGATGGACGTATGCCGCTCTGCTCGCTGACGTGGACACGCTCGCTCGCGCTCTCCTGGCCATCGGCGTCAAGACGGGTGACCGGGTCGGCATCTGGGCCCCGAACTGCTCGGAGTGGACCTTGGTGCAGTTCGCCACGGCGAAGATCGGGGCGATCCTCGTCAACATCAACCCCGCCTACCGATCGCACGAGCTGCACTACGTCCTCGGCCAGGCCGGGATCACGACGCTCATCGCGGCGGAGTCGTTCAAGTCGAGCAACTACCGCGAGATGGTCGACGAGGTCCGACATGACGTCCCGGGGCTCGAGCGCGTGATCTACATCGGCACCGACGACTGGGACTCGACCATCGCGCAAGCCGGCCGGGCGAGCGAGAGCGAGCTCAGCGGCATACAGGCATCGTTGAAGCCGACTGACCCGATCAACATCCAGTACACGTCGGGCACCACAGGTTTCCCCAAGGGCGCCACCCTGAGCCACCGCAACATCCTCAACAACGGCTTCTTCGTCGGGGAACTGTGCCGCTACACCGAGCAGGACCGGGTGTGCATCCCGGTGCCCTTCTACCACTGCTTCGGCATGGTCATGGGCAATCTGGCGTGCACGAGCCACGGCGCCTGCATGGTCATCCCCGCTCCCGGCTTCGACCCGGCCGCGACGCTGCAGGCCGTCCAGGACGAGAAGTGCACCAGTCTCTACGGCGTGCCGACGATGTTCATCGCCGAGTGGAACCTGCCCAACTTCGCGGACTACGACCTCTCCAGTGTGCGCACCGGGATCATGGCCGGCTCCCCGTGCCCGGCCGAGCTGATGCGCAAGCTCATCGCCTCGGGCATCGAGGAGATGACGATCTGCTACGGCATGACGGAGACGTCGCCGGTGTCGACGCAGAACCGCACCGACGACACCTTCGAGCAGAAGACCGGGACCGTCGGCCGGGTTCACCCGCACCTGGAGATCAAGATCACCGACCCGTCCACGGGAGAGACCGTCAAGCGCGGCCAGGCCGGCGAGTTCATGACCAAGGGTTACTCCGTCATGCTGGGCTACTGGGAGCAGCCCGACAAGACGGCCGAGGCGGTCGAGGACGGGTGGATGCACACCGGCGACCTTGCCGTCATGCACGACGACGGTTACGTCGAAATCACGGGCCGCATCAAGGACATGGTCATCCGCGGCGGTGAGAACGTGTACCCCCGGGAGATCGAGGAGTTCCTCTACACCCACCCGGACGTGCTCGACGCGCAGGTCATCGGCGTGCCAGACCAGAAGTACGGCGAGGAGCTCTGTGCCTGGATCCGGATGAAGGAGGGCGCCGAGCCGCTCACGGCCGAGACGGTTCGCGAGTTCTGCACCGGGCAGCTCGCCCACTACAAGATCCCGCGCTACGTCGAGATCGTCGACGAGTTCCCCATGACCGTGACGGGCAAGATCCGCAAGGTCGAGATGCGGGAGACCACGACGAAGAAGCTCGGCCTCGGCTGAGGCGCCCGGCCTGTGCGCAGACCTGTGGATGAGTACGGAATCTCAGGCGGGCGCGCCTCTCCGGAATAGGCTGAGTGACAACGCCGCCCGCAAGGGTCGCGGCCCGTTACGTGGGTCAGGAGGCCGTCATGGCCACGCTGGAGAGCATCCTCGCGCGAGGTGTCGCCGAAGGGATCATCACGAGCCAACAGGCGGACGCCCTTCGGGCCCTGACCGCTGGTGAGAAGCGCCCAGCTGAGCAGCCCTCCCTCGTCGTGGAGGCGCTCGGCTACCTCGGTGGGATCATCGTGCTCGTGGGGGCCACTCTCGTTGGCTCCCAGTTCTGGCCGGGGCTCGGTGACGGCGGCCAGTTGGCGATCGTCCTCGGGGCGGCCCTCGGGTTGCTCGTGGCCGGTGCCCTTGTGCCCTCCCGCCTCGGGGCCGCTGGTGGCCGGCTCCGTTCGGTGTTGTGGGCGCTCAGCGTCGTTGCGTTCACGGGAGCGTTGGGGAAGCTGTTCTACGACGTCCTCGACCTCGGCGGTCCCGAGGCTGACGCCACCGCCGTCCCGCCCCTCATGGCCGCCCTGGCCACCGGCTATGCCCTGGTGCTCTGGTTCTGGCGGCCGAGCGTCCTCCAGCTCGCCGTCGCGGCTGCAGGCACCGCGTTCACTGCCGGGCTGACCGCAGGAGCGCTCGACCTGAGGTTCGACGCCGTCGCGGCGGCGGTGCTGGCCCTCGGTGTCATCTGGATCGGCCTTGGCTGGATCGGGGTGGTGCGTCCCACCCGCGCAACGATCGTCATCGGATCGCTCATCGTCCTCGTCGGCGGCCAGCTCGTCGCCATCGGCGGGTACAGCCCGATCTGGGGGTTGCTCGCCGCGGCTGCGCTGGTCGGGCTGGCCCTCTACCGCCGCGATCTCCTCATTCTCGGCATCGGCTCCGTGGGCGTCCTCATCAGTCTCCCGATGGTGGTCTACGACTGGTTTCCGAGCGTCGCTGCGGCTGCCGTCAGCCTCATCATCGTGGGCGCACTCCTCGTCGTGGTTGCGCTCTACACCGCTCGGCGCACGGCCGCTCGGACCTGACCATTCCCGGGCCGTATGCCGCTGAGCTCGCTCACCTGGGACCGTTTGGTCAGGTGGTGGCTGGGTCGTGAACTGCTCTGCTGCGCCGGCAATCTGGCGATCGCGGGCGAGCGCATGGACGTGGGCAAGAGGCGCTGTCGGTGGTCGCGTCTAGGGTTTTCACATGAGCAGCGGACAGGCAGCGAGGGGCGGGGTGTCGCCGGGGGTGCCTGCGCTGGCCGCCGTCTCGGACGAGGCTCGTGTTGACCTGC
>NZ_JBEDUL010000126.1:0-4998 GCF_040414665.1 Intrasporangium sp. | reverse complement strand
TGGATCTCCGCGGCCGCCCGGGACACGGCACTCGGGGCGCCGCCTGACGGCTCGCCGGCGCACAGCGAGATGACATCGCGACCAGCCGCCCTGAGGACCGCCACCCGGTCGAGGACGTCCATCACCTCGAAGGGTGGCACCTTTGAACGGAGGGATGGCTGGAGCGGGCTCGTCCGGTGGGTCACGAGCCCCAGTCTCCCGCAGCCAGACGCGATGGCTGTGCAGGGGGTGCCGTTCTCGGGGCCAATCAGACGTCGGCCGCCGGACGGGCTTCGAGGATCCGCTTAGCGGTGTCGAGCCCGGCAAGCTCGGTCTCCATGCTCTTCTGCACGATGGGCCCGAGGAACAGCTTCTTGGCCCCGGACAGTGGCGCGGAGATCGAGAACGTCACCTTGGTGCCGCCCTCGACCGGCTCGAAGTCGTAGGCCACGTCAGGCCGAAGAGGACCTGCCACACCGACGAAGGCGACCGTCCGCCCGGGCTCGTACGTCGTCATCCGGATGTCGGCCGGGACGGTGCGACCTCCCGGTCCGGAGACTCGCTGCCGGAACACGGTCCCCACGGCGACCGGGCCCTCGGCCGACACTTCGGCGAGCGAGCTCCGCCACTCCGTCCCCGTCCTTGGATCGGCGAAGTAGTCGAACACCTCGTCGACGGGTCGGGCGATGACGATGGAACGCTGCACACTCGGCATGCCAACCTCCGACCCTCCCTGACCGCCTCCGAGACGCCCTCGACTCTAGTCCTGCGTTCGAGACGGGCGAGGTGGTGCGTCGCCGCCGCCAACGCACCCAGGGCGCGGTTGTCGGCGCATTCGGCCCGGATAACCCGCCGACAACTGACCCGCTGCGCGCCTGTCGGAGGCCCAGCCCCGGCGCGAACTGCACCCTCGACGCGGGGGCGAGCCCAGCGGCATACGGCCGCCACGACCCGCCCAGGTCAGATCCGGGCGTTGATGACCTGGTAGCCCGAGTCCTCGCGGGTGCCACCCATGCCGTCACCGATCGTGCTGTAGTCGGTGACCCACTCGAGCGACCGGATGTACTTGACCATCTTGTACCCCACGTAGGACTCGACCCGGAGGCGCAGCGGAGCCCCGAAGGTCCACGGCAGTGGTTTGTCGTTCATCATCCAGGCGAAGATCGAGTCCTCCTCGCGGCAGTCCTCGATCGGGATCACCGAGTAGAACGGCTCGAGCGGCCGGCCGTCGCTCATGCTCTGGGCGAGGCCGAACGACGTGACCACGAGGAACTTGGCGTCCGCCGGTGGTGGCCCGACGAGGTTCATCACGTCCATGACCCGAGGACCCTTCCACTTGGCGACGCCCGTCCAGCCCTGCATGCACGCGTGCAGGACGATCTGCTCCTGCTGGGGCAGTGCCTTGAGCCGGTCGAAGGGGACCCGCACCGGGTTGTCGGCGGGGCCGATCTCGAGCTCGTAGTCGCGGAAGTCGTGGGCAGCGAGCTCGTGCCACTCCGGGGACTCGTCCGGGGCGGGGTAGCGGCCGTTGGTCCAGTGGTAGGGCGAGATGTCCTTCTCGGTGTAGACGCTGGCGCGGTGCATCCGCGGCTTGAGCCTGTTGAGCGTGACGCGCCGGAAGGGCTCGAGAGCCCCGTAGAGGAACTTCTGGCTGCCGCGCCGGTCGCGGATGCTCAGGTAGCTGATGGCCAGCCAGGCGACGACCACGAGGACGATCGTGCTGATGATGATCGTCGTGGCCTGGGCGACGCGGGCGGGGTCGTACTCCCCGAAGACCATGTGGGTCACGTTGTACTCGCGGTGCGTGATGAAGACCAGGGCGACGTGCACGACGATGAAGAGGCTGAGGAACGCCATGCCGAGGAAGTGGATGGAGCGCGCGGCCTGACGTCCGCCGAAGAGCTTGGGGTACCACGGGAACCGGCCGATGAAGGCCGGCGACATCGTCGGTCCGGTTGCGATCATGAGCGGTGCCGCGATGAACACGACGGTGAAGTACCCGAGCTGCTGCAGGGCGTCGTAGGGGGTGAAGTGCTCGATCGAGGGAATGCCGAAGCCGACGTAGATCTTCAGCGACTCCCACGCTTCGGGGAAGATGCTCCACGACGTCGGGACGATCCGCCGCCACTCACCGGTGAGGAAGAGCAGCGAGACGTAGACGAGGCCGTTGAGGATCCACAGCACGGTGGCCAACCCGTGCCAGTGGCGGCCGAGCCCCGGGTTCCGACCGCCCGGCAAGGTGAGCCAGCTGGGCGGCTCGAGCTCGTCGTCGTGGGCCGTGTAGGCACCCTCCTCGGGAGGCACGACCCGCTTGGTGAACTTGATCCACTCCGTGCCCGGACCGCAGTCGTTGCGCCAGTAGAACCGCGGATGGGTCGCGATGATCTGCCACCCGGACCTGAGCAGCAGTCCGATGAGGAAGAAGTTGAGCAGGTGGGTGACTCTCAGCCAGGCGGGAAAGTCGAACTCGTTCATCGTGGCTCCAGGCAGGCTGCGGGTGGATCTACTACTGTTCGTAGTATTTATTTACACGGCAGGCACCGTGCAAATCAAGTCCACCCGTCGTGCCCCACACCCGAGGCGCCCTCCTGTGGGGCAAGCACACACTGCCATTCGCGCGGGACGGCTGGTAGACAGGCGACACCCCTGGCCCGTCGCAGAAGGGATCGCCCCGTGCCCAGCCCAGCCGACTTCACCTGCTCGATCGTCGAGACACCACGCCTGGCCCTCAACGTCTGGACGAGCGGCCCGGAGAACGGGACGCCCGTGCTCCTCATCCACGGCAACCTCTCGACCGGCGGCTTCTGGAAGTACGTCGCCGCCGAGCTGCCCGACGACGTCCGAGTCATCGCGCCCGACCTGCGTGGCTTCGGCTTGACCGACGCCGAGCCGATCGACGCGACCCGCGGGCTCGCGGACATGGTCGATGACGTCCGCGCCCTGCTCACGACGCTCGGACTGGCCGGCACCGGCAAGGTCAACGCCGTCGGCTGGTCGATGGGGGCCGGCGTGCTCGAGCAGTACCTCCTGGACCACCCCGGCGACCTGGGCAGCCTCACGCTCATCGCGCCGCTCTCGCCGTACGGTTTCGGCGGCACCAAGGGTGAGGATGGCGAGCTGTGCTTCCCCGATGGCGCCGGCAGCGGGGGCGGTGGTGCCAACCCGGAGTTCGTCAGGCGCCTGGCGGCGAAGGACCGCAGCGCGGATGACCCAGCCTCCAGCCCGCGAGTCGTCATGATGACCTACTTCGGACCGGCCGCGAATGCCGGCAACGTCGACGAGGAGTTCCTCGTCGACGAGCTGCTGACGACACGGACGGGCGAGGACTTCTACCCCGGCGACTCGAAGCCGTCGGAGAACTGGCCGACGCTCGCACCGGGCGACCGCGGCATCCTCAACACGATGACGCCGACGCACTTCAACGCCTCGGCCATCGCCGACCTGGCCCCCAAGCCGCCGATCACCTGGCTGCGCGGCACCGAGGACAAGATCGTCAGCGACCAGTCCCTCTTCGACCTGGCCACCCTCGGCGCGCTGGGCGCCGTGCCCGGCTGGCCCGGGGCCGACGTCCTGCCCTCACAACCGATGGAGGCGCAGATGAGGTCCGTCCTTGCCGCCTACGCGGCGAACGGCGGGAAGACCAAGGAGGTCGTCCTCCAGGGCATCGCGCACGGCATCCCACTCGAGGTACCCGGACGCGTCGCCGAGGAGATCGTGGAGATCCTCGTGCGCTGAGGCGGGGCGGCTCCGTGGCCGGCTTGGAGTCGAGCGGGTCCATTATCTACAGTTGGCTCCGTGAAAAACAACCGGTCGGGTGTGGCGCTCTCGCGAGCGGTCTTCCTCGTCCCGGCCGGGCTGGCCATGCTGGCCGGGGTCAACGCCGCGCTGCTGCTCGTCGGGGTCGCCGCGCCGGTGCAGTCGGAGCGGCTGGGCGACCTCCACGGCATGCTCATGGTCGGCGGCTTCCTTGGCACCCTCATCGCCATGGAGCGCGCGGTCGCGCTCCGCCACCCGCTGGGCTACCTCGCGCCGGGGCTCCTCGGGACGGGGGCACTCGCGCTCATCAGCCCCGCGCCCATGCAGCTCGGCCAGCTGCTCCTCGTCGACGGCAGCATCGCCTTCGTGGCGGTGTATGCCGCGCTGTGGCGGCGCAACCACGATGATGTCGTCGTCGTCGAACTACTCGGCGCGGTCCACCTCACCATCGCCGCGCTCCTGTGGCTCCGCGTCGACATGCCGTGGCTCATGCCATGGCTCGTCGGCTTCCTCGTCCTCACCATCTGCGCCGAGCGGGTCGAGCTCGCCCGCCTCGCCATGCCGACAAGCGGCGGCCGGACGCTCGTCCTCCATGCCGCCGCGCTGACCGTGGCGCTCGTGCTGACCCTCGTCTCTGCCGAAGCAGGGGCACGCGCCACCGGGCTCGTCATCGCCTCACTCGTCGTCTGGCTCGTCCGCCACGACGTCGCCCGTCGGACCATCCGGACCACCGGACTCCCCCGCTTCAGCGCGGGCGCTCTGCTCGGCGGCTATGCCTGGCTCCTGCTCGCCGCCGTCACTTGGGTGGTGGCCGGGGCCCAGACCGAGGGCGCCCTCTACGACGTCGTCATCCACGCGGTCATGCTCGGCTTCGCCATTTCCATGGTGATGGCCCACGCACCGATCATCCTTCCCGCGGTGCTCAAGCGACCGCTTCCCTATCGACCGGTCATGTGGATCCCCTTGGTGCTCATGCACATCGGCCTCGCAATCCGCATCTTCGCCGGCGATCTGGCTGGGTTGCGGACGCTGTGGCAGGTCGGCTCGATCATCAACATCGTCGCCCTGCTTCTCTTCTTCGCGATCGCTGCGGGATCGAGCATCGCAGGCGTCACCCCGCTGAAAAGGACAACCTCATGAGCACCCGCGGTTCGTGGTTCATGCGCGACCGGCCCGTCGTCATCTGGCTGATGGTGGCACTGCTGGTCAGCCTGGTCCACCCGTTCTTCGCCTACTCGCGGTGGCTCATGGTCCACCTCGTCG
>NZ_JBEDUL010000125.1:0-5841 GCF_040414665.1 Intrasporangium sp. | reverse complement strand
CGGCGTCGGTCTTGTAGTAGCCGCCGATGTCGGCCGGCTGGCCCTGGACGGCGATGAGCTCGGCGTCGATGGCCTCGGCCTTCTCGGCGAGCTGTGCCGCGACGTCCGTGAAGGCCTCGGCCAGCTCGGCGTCCGCCGTCTGGGCCGCAAGCTCTCGCGCCCAGTAGAGCGCGAGCCAGAAGTGGCTGCCACGGTTGTCGATCTGGCCGACCCTGCGAGCCGGTGACTTGTTCTCGTCCAGCAGCTTCCCGGTGGCGCGGTCGAGCGCGTCGCCAAGGACCCTGGCCCTGGGGTTGTCCGTGGCCTCGCCGAAGTGCTCGAGGCTGACGGCCAGCGCGAGGAACTCGCCGAGGCTGTCCCAGCGCAGGTAGTTCTCGGCGACGAGCTGCTGGACGTGCTTGGGGGCCGAGCCGCCGGCGCCCGTCTCGAACAGCCCACCGCCCGCGATGAGCGGAACGACGGAGAGCATCTTGGCCGACGTGCCCAGCTCGAGGATCGGGAACAGGTCGGTGAGGTAGTCACGCAGCACGTTGCCCGTGACGGAGATCGTGTCCTCGCCCTTGCGGATCCGCTCGAGGGAGAAGGCGATCGCCTCGGTCGGCTTGAGGATCTCGATGTCGAGCCCCTCCGTGTCATGCTCGCCGAGGTACTCCTTGACCTTGGCGATGAGGTTCGCGTCGTGGGCGCGGTCCTCGTCGAGCCAGAACACCGCGGGGGCCCCGGTCGCCCGGGCGCGGGTCACCGCGAGCTTGACCCAGTCGCGGATCGGGACGTCCTTGGTCTGGCAGGCCCGCCAGATGTCACCGGTCGACACCTCGTGCTCCAGCAGGACGTCACCCGCCGAGTTGACCACGCGGACCACACCGTCGGCCGCGATCTCGAACGTCTTGTCGTGGCTGCCGTACTCCTCGGCCGCCTGGGCCATCAGGCCGACATTGGCAACCGAGCCCATCGTGGCCGGGTCGAAGGCGCCGTTCGCGCGGCAGTCGTCGATGACGACCTGGTAGATGCCGGCATACGAGCTGTCCGGGAGGACCGCGAGGGTGTCCTGCTCGTCGCCCGCGGCGTTCCACATGTGGCCCGAGGTGCGGATCATCGCCGGCATCGACGCGTCGACGATGACGTCGCTCGGCACGTGCAGGTTGGTGATGCCCTTGTCCGAGTTGACCATCGCGATGGCAGGTCCCTCGTCGAACCCAGCCTTGATCGCGGCCTCGATCGCGGAGCGCTTGTCCTCTGGCAGGGCCTGGATGGCGTTGAGGACGGCACCCAGCCCGTCGTTCGGGGACGCGCCGACGGAAGCGAGCTCAGCGGCATACGGCGTGAAGACGTCTGGGAAGAAGGCACGGACGGCGTGGCCGAAGATGATGGGGTCCGAGACCTTCATCATGGTCGCCTTGAGGTGGACCGAGAACAGCACGCCCTCGTCCTTGGCGCGGGCCACCTGGGCGGTGAGGAAGTCGCGGAGCGCGGCGACGTTCATGACGGTGCCGTCGACGACCTCGCCGGCCAGGACGGGCAGCGACTCCTTGAGGACGGTGGTCGTGCCGTCCGCGGCCACGTGCTCGATGCGCAGGGTGTCGTCCTGGTCGAGGACGACGGACTTCTCGTTGTGGCGGAAGTCGCCCCCGTCCATGGTCGCGACGTTGGTCTGGCTGTCGGCCGACCACGCGCCCATCGAGTGGGGGTGCTTGCGGGCGTAGCTCTTCACGGACGCCGGGGCACGACGGTCCGAGTTGCCCTCGCGCAGAACGGGATTTACGGCCGAGCCCTTGACCTTGTCGTACGCCGCCCGGGTCGCCTTCTCCTCGTCGGTCGCCGGGTTGTCCGGGTAGTCCGGAACGGCGTGGCCCTCGTCCTGCAGCTCCTTGATGGCGGCCTTGAGCTGGGGGATCGAGGCCGAGATGTTGGGCAGCTTGACGATGTTGGCCTCGGGTCGCTTGGCGAGGGCGCCGAGCTCGGCGAGCGCGTCCGGCGCCAGGTCGAAGGCCGCGAGGATCCGACCCGCGAGGGATATGTCGCGCGTCTCGACCTTGACGCCTGCCTTCCCTGCGAACGCCTGGACGATCGGCAGCAGCGACGCCGTGGCGAGCGCGGGGGCCTCGTCGGTGTACGTGTAGATGATTGTCGAGTCCGTCACCTGAGCTCCATTCCGAGGGTTCTGAGAGAGATCGTTAGAAATCTTGATATCAAGATAACGGATGCTGGCGGTGCGTGGCGCCCTGCCCATGCTGCCGTCGTGACCTGCCCCACGCCACCCCCGGTCAGGGGTTGCGGGCTGGTGCACGATGAGGGGCATGGCCTTCGTGCACGAGACCCTGCCGCAGCGTGTCGCCCTGGAGCGCGGCGGGGCGGGCCGACGGCTCGCCGACGAAGTGGCCCGGCTCGCGGCACGGCGGGTGATGGTCATCGCGGCCGGCTCCGCGTCCGCGGTGGCCGACCACATCACGTCCGGGCTACCCGAGGCCGTGCGCTGGCACGAGGTCCGCCAGCACGTGCCGGTCGAGCTGGCCGAGCGGGCCCGCGCCGCGGCGGCCGAGGCGTCCGTCGACGCCATCGTCACGGTGGGCGGTGGTTCCACGACCGGGCTCGGCAAGGCCGTGGCGCTGACGACCGGCCTGCCGATCATCGCGGTCCCCACGACGTATGCGGGCTCCGAGGCCACCCCCGTCTGGGGACTCACCGAGGGGCGCGTCAAGCGCACCGGGACGGACCAACGGGTGCTCCCTGTTGCGGTCGTCTACGACAGCGAGCTGTCGTCGTCGCTGCCGGTGGGCCTTGCTGTCGCGTCCGGCCTCAATGCCCTGGCCCACTCCGTCGACAGCCTCTGGGCGCCGGGGGCCGATCCGATCAACCAGGCCCTTGGACTGGAGGGCGTCCGCGCGCTGGCGGTCGGGCTGCCACGGCTCGTCGCCGACGCGGACGACGCGGACGACGCGGACGCTCGCGACCAGGCCCTCTACGGCTGCTACCTCTCGGCCGTCTCGTTCGCCTCGGCCGGTTCGGGGATGCATCACAAGATCTGTCACGTGCTCGGTGGCGCCTATGACCTGCCCCACGCGCAGACCCATGCGATCGTGCTGCCCCACGTCCTGGCGTACAACGCGCCCGCAGTGCCCCGCCTCGCCGGCAGGCTCGCCGAGGCACTGGGCGGCTCCCTGCCAGGCGGGCAGGACGATGCCGCTGTTGCCGCTGCGGCGGTCGACGCCCTGGAGGCGCTGCGCCTGCGGCTCGGTGCCCCGCGCGCGCTGCGGGACTACGGGCTGGCCGAGGCCGATCTGCCCGAGGCTGCGGCCCGCTGCCTGGCGGCCATTCCGGAGTCAAACCCGGTTCCGGTCACCGAGGCGTCACTGGCCGCGCTGCTCGGCGCGGCCTGGGCAGGACGTCAACCAACGATCAGGAGCGAGCGATGACCCACCAGACCCTTTCCAGCGGACCCGGTTCGTCCGAGCAGCCGGCCACTGAGCAGCCGGCCAGTGAGCAGCCGGCCAGTGAGCAGGCGGTCCGCGAGCAGGCGCTCGTCGACGAGGTCGTCGCCTCCTTCGCGGGCGCGCAGTCGCCGCGGCTGCGCCAGCTGATGGAGGCACTCGCCCGGCACGCGCACGCCTTCGTGCGCGAGACCCGACTCACCGAGGAGGAATGGGCGGCTGCCATCGAGTTCCTCACCGCGGTCGGGCACATCACCGACGACACGCGCCAGGAGTTCATCCTGCTCTCCGATGTTCTCGGCCTCTCGATGCAGACCATCACGGTGAACAACGAGGCCGTCGGCGAGGCGACCGAGGCGACGGTGTTCGGCCCCTTCTTCGTCGAGGGCGCGCCCCGGATCGAGCTCGGTGGTGATTTGGCCTTCGGTGCGAAGGGACGGCCCTGCTGGGTCGAGGGCACCGTGACGGACACCGACGGGCGGCCGCTCGCGGGAGCCCGCATCGAGGTGTGGGAGGCCGACGAGAACGGCTTCTACGACGTCCAGTACGGCGACGGCCGCACGGCCGCTCGCGCGCACCTGTTCACCGACGACAACGGCGCCTACCGCTTCTGGGCGGTCACCCCGACGCCCTACCCGATTCCGCACGACGGGCCGGTCGGGCGGATGCTCCAGGCCGTCGGCCGCTCGCCCATGCGCGCGTCCCACCTGCACTTCATGGTCTCGGCCGAGGGGCACCGGACCCTCGTGACGCACATCTTCGTGTCCGGCGACGACTACCTCACCCACGACAGCGTCTTCGGGGTCAAGGACTCCCTCGTCAGGGAGTTCCAGCCCCAGCCCGCGGGGACGCCGACTCCCGACGGGCGCGACCTCGGGGACACCGAGTGGACGAGGACTCGCTTCGACATCGTCCTCCCCCCGGCGCGGACCTCCTCCACCTCCTGACGAGCCAAAACACAACCGCCCCGTCGTATGCCGCTAAGCCCGCGCCGCGCGCGCGTGCCGTCACTAGGGTGGCCGGGTGACGAACGACGCCGAGACCCAGCCCATCGACCCGTCGACCGCGCGCCACCTCGACCGACGGCTCGCGGGCATCCAGCGGGAGTCCAGGCTGCCGTCGGTCGCGGCCGGCATCGTGCGTGACGGGCGCCTCGCCTGGGGTCACGCCGTCGGCACGCTCGACGGCCGGGCGGGAGGTGAGCCAGCTGACCTCGACACGCAGTATCGGATGGGCTCGATCACCAAGCCGTTCGTCGCCGTCGCGGTGATGCGGCTGCGGGACGCCGGACGCCTCGACCTCGAGGACCGGTTCGAGGACCACGTCCCGGGATCACAGCTCGGCCGGGCCACCATCGCGCAGCTGCTGTCGCACGCCGCCGGCATCCAGGCGGAGACCAACGGGCCGTGGTGGGAGCGCACGCCAGGTGGGTCCTGGGACGAGCTGGCTGGGTCGCCCGTCGGGCAGCGGTTCCGTGCGGGGCGCCGCTTCCACTACACGAACGTCGGGTACGCCGCCCTGGGCGAGCTGCTGGCGCGCGCGAACGGTGTCGGCTGGTTCGAGGTCGTGCGCCGCGACGTCCTCGAGCCGCTCGGCCTGAACCGCACGACGGCCCGACCATCGGGGAAGGCCGCACCCGGCTGGGCGGTCCATCCGTTCGCTGACGTCCTGCTGCCAGAGCCTGAGCACGACGCCGGGGCGATGGCTCCGGCCGGGCAGCTGTGGACCACGGTGGAGGATCTCGCGAAGTGGGCCGCCTTCCTCGCGGGCGATACGGGCGACGTGCTCGCCCGCGACACCCTCGACGAGATGCTGGAGCCGCACGTCGTGGGTGACAACCCGGGCCAGCCGTGGACGGCCGCGCACGGGCTGGGCTGGCAGGTGTGGAACCTCGACGGCCGCCGCCTGGCCGGGCATGGCGGGTCGATGCCCGGGTTCCTCGCGGGGCTCCGTGTCGACCTCGAGTCAGGCGACGGGCTCGTGGCCTTCACGAACTCGACGGCAGGACCGTTCGGCCCGCAGGTCGCCCCGCTGCTCGCCGAGTTCATGGAGCGGGAGCCCAAGGCCGCGGAGCCGTGGCAGGCGGCCGGGGACCCGGGCACGCTGGAGCTCGTCGGGATGTGGCACTGGGGCCCTGCTGTGACGGTGGCCAAGGTGGTCGCCGAGCATCTCGTCCTCGGCGAGCCGGGCGAGGGGCGTGGCGCGCGGTTCGAGCGGGTCGGTACGGACGAGTGGGTGGGTCTCGACGGGTACTACACCGGGGAACCGCTGCGGATCATCCGCGGCGCTGACGGCACGGTCTCCCACCTCGATCTCGCATCGTTCCGCTTCACGCGCACGCCCTACGACGCCTCCGCCGACATTCCCGGCGGCGTCGACGAGGCCGGCTGGCGCTAGGAGCCCGCTGGGTCTT
>NZ_JBEDUL010000124.1:0-2839 GCF_040414665.1 Intrasporangium sp. | reverse complement strand
CTCCGTCGGCGCTGGCTGGGTCCCGATGCCGTCGCTCCGCCCCGGACACGCCTGCCGTCGGTCATCATGCCGATCGAGGCGGACCCGGGCGTCGATGGCGACCAGGCGATCGTCGTGGTCGAGAACGTCGTCGCCTCGCCCGGCACCGAGGAGGACGAGGCCGGTGGCGACGTCGAGGGCAATGGTGAGGGCAATGGGGAGGGGACGGCCGGGTAAGGCGACCCTGACTGGAGCTTCCCAATCAATTACGTCACAATGGTGTGGTGTTTATCGGTGAGCGCGCGCCGCGCGAGGCGAGGGACGGCGACCATGCCGACCATGGCTCGCCGCTCGAGTCGCGCACCCGATCCCGAGTCCTGCACATGGTGTCTGCCGAGGGCCCGATCACCGCTGCCGAGCTGGGTCGACACCTGGACCTGACGCCGGCGGCCGTCCGTCGCCACCTCGACGTCCTCGTCGACCAGGGGGCCGTCGTCGAGCACGAGCCGGTGGGCACCCGCCGTGGTCGGGGCCGCCCCGCCCGCGCCTACGTCGTGTCGGAGGCGGGCCACCAGGCGCTCGAGGCGGACTACGACTCGCTCGCCGTCGAGGTCCTGCACTACCTTGCCGAGCACGCCGGCCCCCAGGCTGTCGCCGACTTCGCCCGCGCCCGGGTGGCTGCGCTCGAGGAGAGGTATGCCGCTGAGCTTGCTTCCGCGGGCGACGACCCGGCCGCCCGGGCCGAGACCTTGGTCGACCTGCTGAGCCGCGACGGCTTCGCCGCCTCGGCACGTCCCGTCCGCGCAGGCGCGCTGGCGGGCGTCCAGCTGTGCCAAGGGCACTGCCCGGTGCAGCACGCGGCAGAGCAGTTCCCGACCTTCTGCGAGGCCGAGACGGATGCCTTCTCGCGCCTGCTCGGTGTCCACGTCCAGCGGCTCGCCACGCTGGCGGGTGGACACCACGTGTGCACCACCTTCGTCCCGGCAGCCGGCCTCTCGCGGAAGACCGAGGGCACGGCGGCTGTTGACGCGAGGGTGCCCCCCGCGAGGGGAGCCGACGCCGGAGACCCGGCTCAGCGGCATACGACCACGTCGAACGAACCAACCAAGGAGAGGTCCCGTTCATGACCACCCACATCGAAGAGCTCAACCCGGGCCTGAAGGACATCGGGCGCTACGAGTACGGCTGGGCCGACTCGGACGCTGCCGGCACGTCGGCCCGGCGCGGTCTGAACGAGGAGGTCGTGCGCGACATCTCTGCGCGCAAGAACGAGCCCGAGTGGATGACCAAGCTGCGCCTCAAGGGCCTGTCCCTCTTCGGCAAGAAGCCCATGCCGTCCTGGGGTTCCGACCTCACGGGCATCGACTTCCAGAACATCAAGTACTTCGTGAAGTCCACCGAGAAGCAGGCCACGACGTGGGACGAGCTCCCCGAGGACATCAAGAACACCTATGACCGGCTCGGCATCCCCGAGGCCGAGAAGCAGCGTCTCGTCGCCGGTGTCGCCGCGCAGTACGAGTCGGAGGTCGTCTACCACCAGATCCGCGAGGACCTCGAGGCGCAGGGCGTCATCTTCCTCGACACCGACACGGCTCTCAAGGAGCACGAGGACATCTTCCGCGAGCACTTCGCGACGGTGATCCCCGCCGGTGACAACAAGTTCGCCTCGCTCAACACCGCCGTGTGGTCGGGTGGGTCGTTCATCTACGTCCCGCCGGGTGTCCACGTCGACATCCCGCTGCAGGCCTACTTCCGGATCAACACCGAGAACATGGGGCAGTTCGAGCGGACCCTGATCATCGCCGACGAGGGCTCCTACGTGCACTACGTCGAGGGCTGCACCGCGCCGATCTACAAGTCGGACTCGCTCCACTCGGCCGTCGTCGAGATCATCGTCAAGAAGAACGCGCGAGTGCGCTACACGACGATCCAGAACTGGTCCAACAACGTCTACAACCTCGTCACCAAGCGCGCCACCTGCGAGGAGGGCGCGACCATGGAGTGGGTCGACGGCAACATCGGCTCCAAGGTGACGATGAAGTACCCGGCCGTCTTCCTCATGGGTGAGCACGCCAAGGGCGAGACCCTGTCCATCGCCTTCGCCGGCGAGGGCCAGCACCAGGACACCGGCTCGAAGATGGTGCACGCGGCGCCCAACACGAAGAGCTCGATCATCAGCAAGTCGGTCGCCCGTGGCGGCGGACGCGCGTCGTACCGCGGTCTGGTCCAGGTGCTCGAGGGCGCCTCGCACTCCGCATCGACGGTCCGCTGTGACGCCCTGCTGGTCGACACGATCAGCCGCTCCGACACCTATCCCTACGTCGACATCCGCGAGGACGACGTGTCCATGGGCCACGAGGCAACCGTCTCGAAGGTGTCCGAGGACCAGCTGTTCTACCTCATGTCCCGCGGGATGGCCGAGGACGAGGCCATGGCGATGATCGTGCGCGGCTTCATCGAGCCGATCGCGCGTGAGCTGCCGATGGAGTACGCCCTCGAGCTCAACCGCCTGATCGAGCTGCAGATGGAAGGGGCCGTGGGCTGACGATGGGGGTCTCGCACCGCAGTCCCGGCGACGTCCGACCGCAGGTGGTCGAGTCGTTCGTGCTCGACGACCACCCGGTGCCGACCGGACGCGAGGAGGAGTGGCGGTTCACGCCGCTGCGCCGCGTCCGCGGTCTGCACGAGCAGGCGGCGTCCGAGCCGGCGGCCGCCGACGGCAAGGTCGTCGTCGAGGTCGACGCCGCGCCCGAGGTCGTCGTCGAGCAGGTGGGTCGCGACGACCCGCGGCTCGGCGCTGCCGGCCCGCCGGCCGACCGCGTGGCCGCCGCGGCCTGGAACGGCTTCGAGCGCGCGACGG
>NZ_JBEDUL010000123.1:0-3512 GCF_040414665.1 Intrasporangium sp. | reverse complement strand
TCCCGATCGGTTTGGACCGGCGCGCACCAAGGTGGGTGGTCGCCGTTCGCCCGGAGCTCACGGCCGGTCAAGGGCCGCCAGGGTGTGCCCCAGGCGTCAACACCCTTTCCTTACCCATCCGTGTCGGAGCTGGAAGCGCGGCCGAGAACGTTGATGCGTGCGGCGGGCTTGGGACCGTCGCTGGATCTGCAACCAGGCGCTCGGGCAGCTCTTGTGTTTACCCGCGGTGGCCTATCGAGGAATGGATACGACCGGTTGGGCTCCGTGAGCTTCGCCAGGAGCGCCTCCGAGCTCGTGCGTCGTGTGGAGAAGGGCGAGCACTTCGTCATCACTGTCGCGGGGCGTCCGAGTGCATTGCTCGTGACGGCGCGGCCGTCTCAATGGCGTTCCTGGCCCGACCTCCAAGAGCCTTTCCGAGGGCCCGCGGACACGGAGTGGGCCACGGACCGCGACCTGGTCGATGACACCCTCCGCAACCCATGGGCCGAGGAGTGACTGAGCAATCGGTCGAGCGGGCCATCCTCGACACGAGTGTGCTGATTGGACCTGCGGTGCCCGTGCCTGGCATCGTCACTTCGACGCCCTGCCGATCGACGACTCCGTCGCAGCAAGTTGCGGTCGGCTCGCCTCGGCGTTGGGCGCCGGCCTCCCCGGCGGACGATGGACCTCCTGATCGCAGCGACCGCCCATGCACAGCGCAACGCTCGACACGCGGAACCCGGACGACTTCGCAGGGCTCGAGTCGCTGGTCCCGGTCCTGGGCGTCTGACGACCTTTCGTCGAGACGGTCACTGATGCCGTACCCGGATGGCAACCCCAACTTCTCTGTTTACCAAGCGATTACGGAGGTGGTGAGGCACCCGAACCCCTGACCACCTGTTTACACGAGTCATCGTGACGCCTCCCGGGGAGTCCGGAGGGTCGGTTTGGTGTCTCACCCGGTGCGGGCGAATGTCTTGCGGTGATCGTTAGTGAAGCGCCTCGGCGACGGCCGGGGTCAGGTCGTCGAGGTACTCATGGGGTCGGATCGTGTTGAAGAAGTCGACCCACTCAAGGGCGACGACCTCGACGTGGTTCACGTCGCGCCAGAGCCTTCCAACGGATCGGGCCTCCGGACATCCCGGGAGGTGTCAAACAGGCGGGTCCTTCGGCCCTGTCTGGCCACATGAGACCTTGCCAGGCTGGTGGTGTTGGGGAGGTGCGTCGTGTTGCTGAATCGGAAGCGCCGCATGGTGGTCGGCGGCATCGTCGTGTTCATCCTGCTGCTGGCTGGCGCGGTCGGCGTCTTGTTCGCCGACCGACACCAGGGCCCGACTCCCAGGACGGCCACGTCCCCCTCGCCCACAACGACGATGGGAATCACGGCGCCTCTCACCGGCCTGCCTGTGACCCAGGGGATGGACATCGACCACCCGGCCGTGGCGATCAAGATCTCAGACGTGCGGCAGGCGCACCCCCAGATCGGCGTCGACAAGGCGGACATCGTCTTCACCGAGCCCATTGGAGTCGCCTACACCCGGCTTCTCGCAGTCTTCCACTCCCAACTGCCCAGCCTGGTGGGACCCGTGCGCTCGGTGCGCCCGCCGGACGCGCCCTTGCTCTCGCCTCTGGAGCCGGTCTTCGGCAACACGATGGGCGCCCCATGGGTGGTCAGGTATGTCGACTCGGTCGGCCACTTGGAGGACCTGGGTACCCTGCGGGTGCCCGGCTCGGGCGCGTATGTCCTGAACCGCAGTCGGCCCCGACCGGACCACGTCTTCGCGAAGCCCCGGATACTCCTGGACATCTCGGAGCTCCGGGAGCCCCCGTCTCCTTACTTCTCGTATGCCGCTGACCTGGCTTCCGCTTCAGCGTCCAGTGCCGTTGGGGCCGGGACGTCTGCGGTAGTGCCGTACGGCGCCGGGTTCACCATGATGTGGACGTACGACGCCGCGCGGAAGCGGTACCTGCGGTCCGAGCCCTGGGGGCCGCACACGATGCTGGACGGCGTCCGGATCAGCGCCGCCAACGTGCTCGTGCTGAATGTCGGCGCGTCGGTGGGCAAGATCGGAACCGGCTCGGGCGCCCCCGTACCGATCCTCCAGCTGGTCGACGGATCTGGGCGATTCGTGGCACTTGCCGGCGGCCACTCAATCACGGGCACCTGGCGCAAGGGGGCTGTCACCGACACGTTCGTCCTGCGCACCGACAAGGGTCAGCCGCTGCTCCTGGCCCCGGGGAACACCTGGGTCGAGTTGCCCGGTGCCGCGGCCTCCGTCACGATCCGCTGAGCCTGGCCCCGCCTGAGCTAGGGTGATGTGCCGTTGTGCCCGGTGTCGAACAACCTCGCACGGGCCGGCAGCACCCCCGCCGTAGCTGGGTCCGTCGGTGCCGAACCGTTGCGTGGCCAGCACCGTCTCTCGGTCGTGAGACCTGAACGGTCGCCCGCGTCCAGCTCTTGTGAGCGTCACCCGATTCGTTGCCTGCCTCATGGCTCGCGGCGATGAAATCGCGGTCAGGCGGTCAGCGGCAGGATCTGGACGACGCGAGCCGTCTCGCCTTGCAGACAGATCCGGACCACCGGGTGCGAGAAGCAGTCGCGCGCCGGACTGACGATGCCCAAGCTCTGGCCGCGCTCGCGCGGGATCCGCATCCTGCCGTGCGGAGCGCGACCTTGGAGAATCCGCCCGGCGTCCGCGAGTCTCGATGCGGCTAACCTGACGCGGTGAGCGTCGAAGACGAGGCAGTGGTCAAGCTGCGATTCCAACTCGTTCCAGACGCAGAACGCCCGGAGCCGGTCGAGAGCGAGGGCCTTTGGGCTTTCGACCTCGGGGACGGAACGTATCGCTTGGCCAACGTGCCCTGGTTCGTCACTGGGGTCGCCCTGGATGACGTCGTGGAGGCTGCGCCCAGTGCCGACGGCACCTTGTGGGCGATTCGGAGTCTCCGCTGGTCCGGCCGTCACGTCGTGCGGCTATCCCCCATCATCAACGGCGATCCAATGCCGCTCCTGGAACGAATCGAAGCCGGCTTCGAACAGCTCGATGTGGGCATAGAGAGCATTGGACCGCCCGAATGGCTAACCGCCCTCGACATTCCGGCGGATGCCGACCTCGCCGCGATCAAGAACTTGCTGCGGGAAGGTGCGGCCACCCAACGGTGGACCTTCGAGGAAGCCTGCGTCGGAGCGCGCTGGGACGCCCTGTAGGGACCAGGCAGCGGGCCACATCCGCTCCCCTCACGCGACCAGGGAGAGCCACCGGACCCATAGCGGAGCACAAGAGCCCGATGGAGTGGTCGGGTCAAGGGTGGCCGAGGGCCATCGCGGAGCGACGCTGCAGGCGCCCTTGACGCGGCCCCGGAGTCGGGCGGATGCTCCTGCGTCGGGTCGGCGGCTCGGAGGTCAGGTGCTTCGCGACGGTTTGGAGCGCGCTCCCGGGTTCCGGCTGGAGTGGCCGGTGAGCGGTGGGGGTGCGCGTAGGCGCGCCAGCGCCGGAGCGCGGGGGTCCTGCCGTGAGCCGGCCAGGGCCAGG
>NZ_JBEDUL010000122.1:0-9859 GCF_040414665.1 Intrasporangium sp. | reverse complement strand
TCGGTGCCTGGCGGCATCTGGGTGCCGTGGCGGCTTCCCCCGACCGATCGAGCGACCCTGGAGTCCTTGCGTCGCTCACTCACGTGCCGCGGATCGTCTGGAACCTGACCTTTGCCGTTGTCTGCGCCGCGGCCACCTGGCTCGTGGCAGCGGAGGTTCTCTCCGCCCTTCGCTGAGGCCGGACCGGTCGGTGGTGAGCGACTCGCCCCGGTCCCTCGGTATCAGGGGCCGGGAGCTCGTAGCGAGGTCGCCGAGACGAACGGTGCGAGCAGGTGGTCGTCGGCGGTGTTCACGGTGCGCCGGGCGATCCCGGCGAGGAGGTCAGCCACCTGAACCCTCGGATCGTCCCGGGAGTCGACGGTGACCAGACCCGCCAACGGTGAGAAGGGCGCGGCCGGACCGGCGGCGTCGTGGAGATCTGCCGCGCGTGAGCCGGAACCGTTGGCCAGAACATGCTGCAGTCGCATCAACCGGCTGGGGGTGAGGGCGCTCTGCTCGTCGTGGATGACGAGCACCCGCCGCCGGCCGCCGGACCAGAACAGTACGGTCTCGGCCAGCGCCGGCAGCATCGGCTCCAGTGGTGGCGGGATCGACGGGTCGTGGGCCAGTCGGGACACGACCTTCCGAACCCGCGTGCGGCTCAGCTCCTCGAGGACTCCGTCGGCTTCCGAACCACGCCGTGATCGTGCCAACGAGTCGCGGGCGCGGAAGAAGGCGTCCATGAGGCTGCGCTCGGGACGCAGCCGCCTCTTGGTCCGGGCCAGCTCCACGAAAGCGGTAAGGAAGTCGCCCCAGTCGCGACCGCCCGACCGGCCCGCGCGATAGAGGGCGAGGGCAGCTGGACGGTGGTGCTCGGTCAGGCGAGTGCCGGCGGCGTACGAGGGCTCGGCCAGGAAGAGGTCGACGATCCGGGTGACGAGGAAGTACTCCTTGTCGATGACGTGGACGTGCGCTCGACCATGGAGGGCCGACAGGAAGCTCGCCGACAGCTCAGCAGCCCGGTTGCCGCGGAGAAGGTGGCCGGACTTGAACTCGCCCAGCGGCCACCGAAATTCGGGCCGCAGCGCCTCGATGAGCTGGGTGGCCTCCTCGATGCCGAGGTCCACGCTTGCGTGGGTGAACACCGGAGTGGCTCGGTCGAGCAGGTTGCTGCCCGAGAACCCGGACTCGTCGCAGGCGATCTCCAGGATGACGCCGCCCATCACCGCGATCGGCGGGAGCCCACCCTGAGGGGGCAACCTCGGATTACTCGCCACCCCAACCATGCTGGCCCGTGTGCATGGATCCGCACCATCGAATTGTCCCGATGGCACCGGTTGCCTAGCTGAGGTCGAACGGTGACCCAGGTGCCTTCAACGCCGTGCCGAGAGCTGTCGCCAGCTCGCGCTCGCGGTGGGTCAGCTCGAGGCCCAACCTCAGCCTCGACTCCGTGTCCGCGCACTCGAGGAGGTGCTGGCGATCCGCGAGATCCAGCGAGACGACGAATGGCACGGCGTAGGACAGCGCACGAGCCTGGTCGGGTATCTCCTGCTCGCTGTCGCCCGTGATCTCCCGGAAGGCCATGAGCTCCGCCCGGAGCCGGGCGGCCAAGAGCTCGATGGCCGCCGCGTCGCCATCCGGCTCGTCGAGCCAGTGCACGCGCGCGGTCGTGTAGGGCGTCCCCGCAAGGCGGTCGACCTGGCCGACACGGAACCGGTCCGTCCCCTGCACGATGACGAAGAACCTCTGGCCGCCCAGGACTGCCACGTGCGTGAGCAGCGCCGCGCAACCGACCTCGTGCAGCGCCCGGACCGCACCCTCACCCACCTCGTTGCCCTCACGGATCGCGATGATGCCGAAGACCGGAGGCCGCTCTTCCTGTCCTTCGATGAGGTCGCGCAGGAGCGCCACATACCGCGGCTCGAACACCTGCAGAGGAAGGCGCGCACCCGGCAGGAGCACGGTGCCGAGGGGAAAGAGCGGCAGTGAAGCCACCCCTCCAGCGTAGGCCCGGGACGATCGGCGGGTCTGCGCCCGGCCCCACCGCCCAGCCCACTCATCCGCAACACGCCCGGCACCTCGAAACTCCCCCTGAAGCAACACTGGTCAGTTCCGGAGTCCCGGGCGTGTTGCGAGCGCAACGCGGCGTCGCAGCGCGAGCGAGCCCAGCGGCATACGGACGATGCCGTATGCCGCCGAGCCAGGCACCCGGGTCACGTGGCCACCCAGCCAGCCCCGCCACCCCGCAACACGCCCGGCACCGCGGAACTCCCCCTGAAGCAACACTGGTCAGCTCCGGAGTCCCGGGCGTGTTCGCGAGCGCGAGGCGAGAATGTGGAACGGGCTCACGATCGTGCGTTCCCGCGGATCGTGAGCCCGCCCAACCCAACTGGCGACCTGGTGGGAACTGGCTCGGCATGGAGGGAGCCGAGGGTGGCCGCCGGTCGTGGTTGGCACCGCCCGCAGCGTGATCACAGTCGGTCGTGGACCATCACGTTGGGGAGGATCCGGTCGCGCGACCAGTTTGCTGCCACCGGAGTGGTGTCCGCCTCCACTATCCCCGATGAAACGGACCCTGTCCCGCTTTTTGCGGCTGGCGACATCAGACTGTCGGCCGGACGACCAGGTCGATCAGGAGCACCGCTCCCGAGAGCCGCTCAAGCGAAGCCCGAACACAGAACTCCCGGCCAGATCTCTGGCCGGGAGTTCGGACTTCACGGTTGGCAGCCTCGAGAGCTGCCCACGCGTGCGCGAGGGGGGATTTGAACCCCCACGCCCATAAGGACACTGCCACCTGAAGACAGCGCGTCTGCCGTTCCGCCACTCGCGCGTGACAAGGAGACAGTGTGCTGCATGACGGCCGGGATCGCCAAACCGAGGCTGCGCAGCTGCTGGGGCACAACCGGTCGGGAGACTAGCGAGCGACTTCGGCCGACCCCAGGGGCGTGGCCGCCCCGACGCGTGCCTCACTGTCGTCCGACGCAGACGGGCTCCATTCCGAGTCGGACATGACCAGGGCGCGCAGGCCAAGGAGTCCGAAGACGACGGCGATGGCGGTCAGCGCGCTGAACGGAACGATCGGTGGGAGATCCTCCGGGAGCGCGGCGTGGGCCACCACGACGGCGGTGACGAGAGTCGGTGCCCACCAGCCGATGAGGCCGGCGCGCGTGGCCGCCCAGGCCAGGAGGGCGATGCCGATGCCAAAGCTGAGCAACAGCACCATCGCGACAATCCCGGTTGGGATGTCAGCGTTGAGTCGCTCCTCGAAGGCCGCCATCTCAGCGGGATCACCTCCCGCCAACGAGCGCATCATGAGGTAGACGACGGCGAGCGCGGTGTGGCCCAAGGCGCCGAGCAGGGTGAAGAAGCCACCGAGGCGCGCCAGAACCGCGCCGCGGTCGCTCGCTTGATGGATGATCCCGGTGATGGCCGGGACGGTGAGGATGGCGGACCCCAACAGGGTCAATGCTGATGCTGTGAGCAGCCCCGGGTGAGTCACTGCCGCGTCATAGAACGAGACACCGCTCGTGGGGTCGATTCGGTCCTCGATGGGCAACAGCGCGCTGAAGCCGATCAGGCCGACGCCGGCTGCAATGCGACTGCTCCGCCGAGGGTCGGAGAGCACTGACATGAGGTCCTCCTGGTGGTTCGACCGGCCCGTTGCCGATCACTCGACACCACGGTCCCTCCGGGACGCCGCCGGGTCGTCAGGCCGGCAGCGCTGCTTGAGTCATCCTTTGGAGTGACGCGTCGGCCCTTCCTGTCGCTCGTTCGGGCGACCACGACACGGGAACCGCAGAACTACCTTTGGAGGGTGACCCCTTTCGGCACGTCCGGACGCTGGCTCGATCCGCTACTGGCGGCATTGCTGACTGTCCTCGGCCAGGCGGAGTTGTGGTCTGGTGCCGTGATCGGCGGCCCGCGACTCGCTGCTGCCGCTCTCATCGCTGTGGGGACAGTGGCGGTGGCATTCCGCAGGCGTGCACCGTTGACGGTGGTCATCGTGTGCTTCGGCTCGTTGGCAGCTCAGGCACTGATCGGTGTGGACGCCAACTCGGCGTTCTCCCCGTTGCTCGCGGCGTTCCTCGCGGTCGGGTCGGCGGCCTACTACGCCAGGCGCCCGGTCCTGGCCCTCGCCGTCGCCATAGGCCTGATCTGGCCGGTCATCCTGCTGGAGAAGGGCATGTCGCCGAGCGACCTGCTCTATGCAGCATTGTTGATCGGACTCGCATGGTCGGTCGGCCGAGGCTTCGCGGTGGGTCGGCTGCGCGCCCAGCTCGCTGAGCACCAGGCAAACGCCGCGGCGGCGCAGGAACGAGTTCAGATCGCACGGGAGCTACACGACGTCATCGCGCACAGCATCAGCGTGATGACCCTTCATGCGGGCGGTGTGCGGCGGCTGCTCCAACCAGGTCAGCAGGCGGAGCGCGATGCCCTTGAGATCGTCGAGCAGACCGGGCAACAGGCACTGGCCGAGCTGCAACGCGTGCTGGGCGCGCTCCGCACCCCCGCCGACCGACCACTCGAGGTCCAGCCGGGGCTGGAGCGCGTCGACGAGCTGCTCGAATCGGCTCGCGCGACCGGACTGGCAGCCCAGCTGGAGGTCGAGGGCGAACCGCGCCCGCTGCCCGCAGGCATCGACCTGTCGGTGTACCGGATCACGCAGGAGGCGCTGACCAATGTGCTCAAGCACGCGAGGGCCACGCACGTCGAAGTGCGGATCCGCTACAGCGATGGCGCCGTGGGGGTCTTGGTCACGGACGACGGCGTCCGCCCCTCACCGAGCGAGCGCCAGCTGGGCCACGGCCTCCTGGGGATGCGGGAACGGACTGCCCTGTATGGCGGGACGTTGGAGGCCGGCCCCCTTCCCGGACGCGGCTTCCGGGTCGCGGCCATGATCCCGGTGCCAGAGATGACCGCGTGATGGTCCGCGTTCTCCTCGCAGACGATCAGCAGCTCGTCCGGGCCGGGTTCCGGCTCGTCCTCGCTGCGGAACCGGACATTGAGGTGGTTGCCGAGGCCTCGGACGGGGCCCAGGCCGTCAGCGCTGCCCGTCGGCTGCGCCCTGATGTAACCCTCATGGACATCCGGATGCCGAAGCTCGATGGCATCGCGGCGACGCGTCAGCTCACGGCCGACACCAGACCCGCGACGAGGGTTGTGGTGCTGACCACATTCGACGTCGACTCCTACGTCTACGACGCGCTCCGAGCGGGAGCCAGCGGCTTCCTGCTCAAGTCCGCATCGCCCGAGGAGCTCGTCCGCGCCATCCGGGTCGTTGCCTCCGGGGAGGCCCTGCTCGATCCGGCCGTCACTCGCCGGGTCATCGAGGCGTTCTCCCGGACTCGAGCCGCCCCGGATCCCTCACCCGAGTTCGCGACCCTCACGGACCGAGAGCGTGAGGTGTTCACGCTGCTCGCACGTGGCCTGTCAAACGCCGAACTTGCCGCACGGCTGTTTGTCAGTGAGGCCACCGTCAAGACCCATGTGGCGCGCCTGCTGACCAAGCTCGGCCTGCGCGACCGAGTGCAAGCCGTCGTCTACGCCCACGAACGAGGAATCGTCTCGTCGCACGAGGGCTGAACGGTGGTTCGAGGTGGCGGGTCGCTCCCGAGAGCGAGCTTCTACCTCGAACCGGAGTTCAGAGACCGTCGACGACGACTGCCGCCATCTCCATGCACGCGTCGTGCGTCTTCTTGCTGATCTTGAGCGGATCGAGGTGCAGGCCGGGCGTGAGGGCCGGGTCGAACGGGATGTCGACGACGGCACGCACCCACTGCTCGAAGTGCTCACGCGTGTGGACACCGGCACCGACGTCGTTGCCCTTGGCGGTGGTGTGGGAGATCACGCAGACGGCGTTCTTGACGAGGTCGCCCCGGCCCATGGCCACGAGCGCGTCGAGGTTCTTGGCCGCGACGACGGACGTGTCGTCCTTGAGCGACGTGGCGAAGACGAGGAGGTCAGCATGGGACGCGGCGGCCAGCCAGTTCGGGGACAGGCGGTTGTTGCCCGTGTCGATGACGATCATCCGGTAGAACCGCGACAGCTGCGTGTGCAGGTCCTCGAACTCCTGCTCGCCGATGACCCGCATCGCCTCGTCGTCGTCCGCGGACGCGAGCACGTCGAAGGACAGCGCCCGCTGCTCGCGCACCCAGTGCTCGAGCTCGGAGGTGCCGGCGTTGGGGTCGGCCGCGATCTGCGGCAGCGCACCCAAGAGGTCGATGACGGTGCGGTGGTGGCTCTGCGACGGCGCGCGCATGCCGAGCGTGCCCTCGGTCTCGTTGTTGTCCCAGGCCAGGACCGACCCCGACCGGTACCGCCCGAGGTAGCTCGCGAGCATGAGCGTGACGAGGGTCTTGCCGCCACCGCCCTTGGTGTTGATGACCATGATCGTCTTGCGACCCGACAGCGGCCTCGCGATCCGGTCGATCCGGTCCCGCTCGAGCAGCTCCTTCAGCCCCGGTCCCAAGCCGAACGCCCGTCGCAGCCCGGAGTGGGCCTTGATCTTCTGCCGCTCCCCCTTGGAGCGGACCGTGATGAGGTCGTCTGCCCTCGGCCGGTCGGAGCCGGCATGTGCAACAGGGGCGCCGTATGCCGCTGAGCTGGGATCCAGCCCACGCTCGGCTGCCGCTGCGGCCACGTCGGGGTCGATGGCCGGCCGCGCCGCGTAGGCGCGCTCGGCGGCGGAGTGGTCACTCGAATAGTGGGCTCCGTTGGTCCGGTCCGACCCGGCAGGGACCCAACCGGAGTACTCCTCCGTCGACCGGGCGTCGGTCTCGGCGTTCTGCTGCAGGTCGGACCAGTGACCGGTGTCGGGGTCGTAGCCCAACGCGCCTGACGGCTCCCAGCTCTCCCATCCGGCCGCGGTCTCACCGCCGCTGAGGTTCGCCGGCTCTCCGCCGTGGTCGTAGGAGTCGCCCCAGTCGGGGCCGGCCGTGGTGCCACCGGCGGCGGCGTAGTTGGCGAGCTCCTCGGAGGAGTAGAGCTTCTCACTCGTGTCCGAGTCGGGCAGCTGCCAGGACGTGTCGTCCCAGGTCGACGACCAGGGGTCAGCATTCTCGTCGGCCCCCGGCTCGGGGTCGATGGAGTTGGTTGCCGTGGGGAGTGGCAGGGCGAACCCACCCGGAATGGTGTTGTTTGCGGAGTAGCCGGGGATCCCCTGATCCTCGACCTTGCCGTCTTCGTTGCTCATCGAGCACTCCTCGCTGGCCTAGCACAAGCACGTGCCCGTGCAGGCACGCGCGTCGATAGTCCCATGCTTCCACGCCACGGCAAACCCAATCGTTACCAGACGAACACCGGATCGCGACCTCCCGCCACCTGTAATGGAAGGCTGGCAGCCGTCTCCGGATGGGGCGTCGTCCGTGCTTGCCGGTTACGATGAGACGCCCGGAGCGCAGGCGGGAAGACAAGGAGACGGCGTGGGAATCATCAACCGGGTGGAGCACGGGCTCGCCAAGGCTGTCCACGGCGCCTTCGCCAGGGCCTTCAAGTCCGAGGTCCAGCCCGTGGAGATCGCCTCGGCCATCCGCCGGGCCATGGATGACCGGGCCGCGCTCCTCGGACACGGGCGAGCCATGGTGCCCAACCTGTACACGATCGAGCTCAGCAGGACCGACTTCGAGCGGCTCGGCGACTACGAGGACGAGCTCTCCGATGACCTCGTCGCGGCGGCGCAGGAGCACGCCGACTCCCAGGGCTACCAGCCCGGCGGCCCGCTCGAGGTCGTCCTCATCGAGGGTGAGGGCCTGGAGACCGGCGTCTTCCGCGTCCGGCCCGCAACGGCGAAGAGGGCCGGCTCGGACGTGCCACCGCAGCACGCCGCCTACCGGCACCAGACACCCGACGGCACCGTGGTCGACGAGCAGCCGCCGGCCCGACCAGGGCGCGTCAATCCGTCAGCCCGGCCGTGGCTGGACATCAACGGTGATCGGTATCCGCTCCTCGGGAGCCTGACGACCCTGGGCAGGGACGAGTCCGCTGACATCGTCGTCGACGACCCCGGCGTCTCCCGCCGCCACAGCGAGATCAGGGTCACGACAGACGGGCCGCACCTCGTCACGTCGATCCGCGATCTGAACTCGACGAACGGGACCTTCGTCAACGGCGAGCGCATCACGAGCCAGCGTCTCGAGGACGGCGACCGTCTCACGCTCGGCCGGACCTCGGCCACGTTCCGGGCGGGCCGCCGATGAGGCGCTGCTCGCGATGACTGGAGCCGCATGAGCGAACTGACCCTGACCCTGCTGCGGCTGGGGCTGCTTGCGCTGCTGTGGATCTTCATCTTCAGCGTGGTCGGCGTGCTTCGGACCGACCTGTATGGGACGTCGGTGTCCCGCCGATCCCAGCGCAAGGCCGTGCGCGAGCAGGAGCGGCAGCAGCGCCGGGCTGCCAAGGAGGCCAAGCGGGCTCCTGCCCCGGCCCCCGCGCCCGTGCCGGCACCGGCGCGCGCACGGTTCGGGCGCGGGCGGTCGAAGCGGGTGCCCCAACTGCTCGTCGTGACGGAGGGCCCCTTGACCGGCACGTCCCTTCCGCTTCGGGGGCAGGCCATCCTCATCGGACGCAATCCGGAGTGTGCCCTGGTCCTCGACGACGACTACGCCTCCGGACGCCACTGCCGCATCTACCAGGACCCGTCGGGACGCGAGGGATGGCTCGTCGAGGACCTCGGCTCGACCAACGGCACCTTCATCGGGCGGGAGAAGCTCACCTCATCACAGCCGGTCGAGGTCGGTACGACCCTGCGCATCGGCAAGACCGTCCTCGAGTTCCGGGACTGAGCCATGGCCATTGCACTGCGGTATGCGGCACGCTCCGACCTCGGGCTCGGTCCCAAGTCCCGCAACGAGGACTCCGGGTACGCCGGTCCGAACCTGCTCGTCCTGGCCGACGGCATGGGTGGACATGCCGCCGGCGACGTGGCGAGCTCCATGATCGTCGGAGAGCTGGCCCCGCTCGACGATGAGGACGTTGGCGCCGACCAGGCGATCCGGCTGCTCGAGCACGCACTCCGGTCGGCCAACGCCAAGCTGACCAAGGCCATGCGCGAGAACTCCGACCTCGCCGGGATGGGGTCGACGACGATCGTCATCCTGCGCACCGGCACCAAGCTCGCCATGGCTCACATCGGGGACTCGCGGGCCTTCATGCTCCGAGACGGCGCGTTCAGCCAGATCACGAAGGACCACTCCTTCGTGCAGCAGCTCATCGACGAGGGCCGCATCTCGAAGGAGGAGGCGGGCAGCCACCCGCAACGATCCGTGGTGACCAGGGTGATGACGGGCCAGCCCGACGACGAGCCCGACACCTCGCTGCGCGAAGCCCGGGTCGGGGACCGGTTCCTGCTCTGCTCGGACGGGCTCTCCGACTTCGTCGGCGCCGACGTCATCGAGGAGATCCTCGTCGCGGCCGCAACACCGGAGGAAGCGGCGGACCGGTGCGTCGAGGTCGCGCTCAAGGCGCACACTCGCGACAACGTGACGGTGATCGTCGCCGATGTCGTCGACCCGGATGGCGACGACCTGCCCACCACGGTGCCCCAGGTGGTCGGCGCGGCGGCCCGCAGCCTGCGCGAGAAGACCAAGTCGATCCCGACGACGCCGGCGGAGAAGGCGGCGGCCCTGTCCCGCGAGGCCACCGGACGCGGGGACGAGAGGGACAACCGGACCGATACCCCGGAGCTCGCCGACGACCCCAAGCGCTCCCTCCGGTCCAAGCGCCTGAGGCGTGGACTGCTGAGCCTCGTCGTGCTCGTCGTCCTTGTCGGCGGCGGCTACGCGGCGTGGTCCTGGTCGCAACAGCAGTTCTTCGTCGGGGCAGACAGCGGGCAGGTGGCGATCTTCCGCGGCGTTGCCACGGCCATCGGTCCGGTGGACCTCTC
>NZ_JBEDUL010000121.1:0-11785 GCF_040414665.1 Intrasporangium sp. | reverse complement strand
GGACCCGGTCCGCGGCATACGGGCTCCGCCAGCCCTCGGCGACGACATGACCGCCCCGCAGCACCATGAGGCTGTGGAGCCCGAGGTCGTCGCGCTCGGCGACGTCGAGGAAGGCAAGCAGGCCGCGGGCATCGACACCGCGGGCAGAGGGGTGGCTGCGAGGAAGGGTCACGAATGGACGTTACCCGCGCGGGGGTCACCGCGTGCACGAGACGGGGCGCGTCTCGGCGGGTGGGCCTGCCTAGGAGATCGGGGCGTATGCCGCGCCGCGGGCTTCCAGCGCCGCCTGGCCGCCGTCGATGGCGGTGAGGATCCACAGGCCGTCCGCTCGGACGGCAACCGAGTGCTCCCAGTGCGCGGCGCGCGACCCGTCGGTCGTCACGACCGTCCAGTCGTCGTCGAGCACCCGGGTCTGGGTGGTCCCCAGGGTCACCATCGGCTCGATGGCGCCGGTGAACCCGTCGACCAGCTTGGGCCCGGTCTCCCGCACGGCGTAGTTCGGGATCTGCGGGTCCATGTGCATCTGCTGGCCGATGCCGTGGCCGACGTACTCGTCGACCACACCGTAGGTGTGGCCGTCGCGAGCGGCGGCGTCGCCGATGGCGCCCTCCACGGCGTCCCCCACGGCATACAAGCGGCCACCGACCTGCATCGCGGCGATGCCGGCATACAGGCTCTCCTCGGTCGCCGCGATGAGGTCGAGGTCCTCGGGCCGGGCGGCCTCCGGGCCGCCGACGACCGCCGTGAAGGCGGCATCGCCGTTCCAGCCCTTGACCTCCGCGCCGCAGTCGATCGACACGACGTCGCCTGCCTCGAGGACGCGCCCACCAGGTATGCCCTGAACGACCTCCTCGTTGACGCTCGTGCACAGCGTGTGGTGGTACCCGGGGACGAGCTGGAAGTTGGGGACGCCACCGTGGCTCCGGATGAAGTCCTCGGCGAGGCGGTCCAGCTCCAGCGTGGTGATGCCCGGGCGGATGTGATCGGACAGCAGCGCGAGGGTACGACCGACGAGCAGCCCCGCCTCACGCATGAGGAGGAGCTGCTCGTCGGTGCGGCCCTGAAGCCGGCGGCGTCCGAACATCGTGGTGCTCAGTGGTGCGGCAGCGCGGCGATGACGCGGTCGGTGACCTCGTCGACCCCGCCCATGCCGTCCACCTTGACCAGCAGGCCGACGAGCTCGTAGTGCTCGGACAGGGGGGCGGTCTCCTTGCGGTAGATCGCCTGGCGCTCGCGGATGACGTCCTCGGTGTCGTCAGCGCGGCCCTCGGTCTCGGCGCGCTTGAGCAGGCGCTCGACAACGGCCTCCTCGTCGACCTCGAGCTCGATCACCGCGTCAAGGGCGTGGTCGTGGCGGGCGAGCATGGCATCGAGTGCGTCGACCTGACCAGAGGTGCGCGGGTAGCCGTCGAGCAGGAAGCCGTTCGTGGCGTCGTCCCACGACAGGCGGTCCTCGACGATCTCGTTGGTCACCTCGTCGGGGACATAGCCGCCGGAGGCGAGGATGTCCTGGACGCGGCGACCGAGCTCGGTCTGCTCCTTGATGTTGGCGCGGAAGATGTCGCCGGTGGAGATGGCGGGGATGCCGAGCCGCTCGGCGATGCGTGCCGCCTGGGTGCCCTTACCCGCGCCCGGCGGGCCGAGGATGATCAGTCGCATTAACGGAGGAACCCTTCGTAGTGGCGCTGCTGCAGCTGCGCCTCGATCTGCTTGACCGTCTCGAGGCCCACACCGACGACGATGAGGATCGAGGTTCCGCCGAAGGGGAAGTTCTGGTTCGCACCGACGAGCACGAGAGCCACGAGCGGGATCAAGGAGATGGCTGCAAGATAGATGGCACCCGGCACGGTGATTCGGGTCAGAACGTAGTTGAGGTACTCGGCCGTGGGTCGCCCGGCCCGGATACCCGGGATGAAGCCGCCGTACTTCTTCATGTTGTCGGCGACCTCGGTCGGGTTGAACGTGATCGACACGTAGAAGAACGTGAAGAAGATGATCAGGGCCGTGTAGATGATCATGTAGACCGGGTGGTCGCCCTTGGTGAGGTTGGCCTGGACCCACTGCACCCACTCCGGCGGCGTCTTGGTCGGGTCCGTGTTGAACTGGGCGATCATGCCGGGCAGAGCCATGAGCGAGGCCGCGAAGATGACCGGGATGACGTTCGCCATGTTGACCTTGAGCGGGATGTAGGTCGACGTGCCGCCGTACATGCGACGGCCGACCATCCGCTTGGCGTACTGGACCGGGATGCGGCGCTGCGACTGCTCCACGAAGACCACCGCGGCGATGACGAACATCCCGAGGACGACGATTCCGAGGAAGGTCCCCCAGCCCTGGTTGTTCTTGATCGCCCAGAGGGCCCCGGGGAAGGTGGCCGCGATGGAGATGAAGATGAGCAGGGACATACCGTTGCCGACGCCACGGTCGGTGATGAGCTCGCCGAACCACATGATCAGGCCGGTGCCGGCCGTCATGGTGAGGACCATGATGAGGATCGTCACGAACGAGTCGTCGGTGAGGATGTTGGTGCACTGCGGACCGAACAGGGTCTGCGGGTTCCTGGCGAACGTGACGAGCGTCGCCGACTGGAGGACCGCGAGGCCGATGGTGAGGTAACGCGTGTACTGCGTCATCTTCGTCGTGCCGGCCTGACCCTCCTTCTTCAGCTCCTCGAAGCGAGGGATGACCACCGTGAGCAGCTGCACGATGATGCTCGCCGTGATGTACGGCATGATCCCGAGCGCGAAGACGGACAGCTGCAGCAGGGCACCGCCGCTGAAGAGGTTCGCGAGGTTGAGGAAGCCGGACGTCGCGTCACCCGTGGGATCGCGAGTCTCGAGGCAGTTCTGCACCAGCGGGTAGCTCACACCCGGCGTCGGCAGGTGCGAGCCCAGCCGGAACAGCACGATGATGCCGAGGGTGAAGAGCAGCTTGTTGCGCAGGTCCGGGGTACGGAACGCGCGAACGAAGGCGGCGAGCACAGGGTCCTCCTGGGGGCCAACCCGGTGGGGCCGGCTGAAGTCAGCAATCCGTCGAAGATTAACGCAAAGGCGCAGCGCCCCGGGCACCGTCCCCGCTTGGCCGATGTCACATCGACCGGGGAAACAGGCGCCCGGGGCGCTGGGTCACACGAGGTGTGGGATGGTCACGCGGACCGCTCAGCGCTCGGAGAGGGCCTTGACCGAGCCGCCAGCGGCCTCGATCTTCTCCTTGGCCGCGGCCGAGAACTTGTGTGCCTCGACGTCGACCTTGACCGAGATCTGCCCCGTGCCGAGCACCTTGACCGGGTGGCCGTTGCGAACGGCGCCCCGGGCCACGAGGTCCTCGACGGAGACCTGCCCACCCTCGGGGAAGAGGGCCTCCAGGCGGTCCAGGTTCACGACCTGGTACTCGGTGCGGAACGGGTTCTTGAAGCCGCGCAGCTTGGGGAGGCGCATGTGCAGGGGCATCGAGCCGCCCTCGAAACGCTCCGGGATCTGGTTGCGAGCCTTGCTGCCCTTGGTGCCGCGACCGGCGGTCTTGCCCTTGGAGCCCTCACCGCGACCCACGCGGGTCTTTGCGGTCTTGGCCCCGGGAGCCGGACGCAGATGGTGCACCTTGAGGGCGGTCTCGCCGTGCTTCTTGGTGGCCATGGTCAGTCAACCTCCTCGACGGTGACCAGGTGAGTCACCGTCTTGACCATCCCGCGGATCTCGGGACGGTCCTCCTTGACGACGACGTCGCCAATGCGCTTCAGACCGAGGCTGCGCAGCGTGTCACGCTGGTTCTGCTTGCCGCCGATCTCGGAACGGGTCTGGGTCACCTTGAGGCGTGCCATCACGCACCGGCCTTCTCGGCCGCGGCGGCCCTGGCGTCGGCGAGACCGGCAGCGCGGGCCTTGAGCATGGCGGCCGGGGCCACCTCCTCGAGCGACTTGCCGCGGCGGGCGGCAACAGACTCGGGACGCTCGAGATCGCGGAGGGCCTGCGCCGTCGCGTGCACGATGTTGATGGCGTTGTCGGAACCCAGCGACTTGGAGAGGACGTCGTGGATGCCGGCGCACTCCAGGACCGCACGGACCGGGCCACCGGCGATGACACCGGTACCGGGAGCGGCGGGGCGGAGCATGACGACTCCAGCGGCGGCCTCGCCCTGGACGGGGTGCGGGATGGTGCCCTGGATCCGCGGGACCTTGAAGAAGCCCTTCTTGGCCTCCTCGACACCCTTGGCGATCGCCGCGGGGACCTCCTTGGCCTTGCCGTAGCCCACGCCCACGGTGCCGTCACCGTCACCGACGACGACGAGGGCGGTGAAGCTGAAGCGACGGCCACCCTTGACGACCTTGGCGACGCGGTTGATCGTCACGACGCGCTCGACGTACTGGTTCTTCTCGGCATCACGGCTCTCGCGGCTGTCACGGCCGCCGCGGCGGTCCTGACGCTCGCCGCGCTCGCCGCGCTCGCCGCGCTCACCGGCGGGGCCGGTGCCTCGACGCTGCTGTCCGGGCATCAGATGTTCCTCATCTCGATAGCGGTCACGTGGTGCATGGTCGCGATGTCACTCACAGGGACAGCCCACCTTCGCGGGCGCCCTCGGCGATGGCCGCGACGCGACCGTGGTACTTGTTGCCTCCGCGGTCGAAGACCACGGCCTCGATGCCAGCGCTCTTGGCGCGGGCCGCGACGAGCTCGCCGACCTTCTTGGCCTTGGCGGTCTTGTCGCCCTCGAAGGAGCGCAGGTCGGCCTCCATCGTCGAGGCGGACGCGACGGTCTTGCCGACCGTGTCGTCGACGACCTGGACGTACAGGTGCCGGCTCGAACGGGAGACGACGAGTCGCGGGCGGGCCGGGGTGCCGGCGATCTTCTTGCGACCGCGCACCTGGCGACGAATGCGGGCGGCAGCCGCTGACTTGCCGCGCTTGATGGTCATTGCCATGGCTTACTTACCGGCCTTTCCAACCTTGCGACGGATCTGCTCGCCCGCGTAGCGAACGCCCTTGCCCTTGTAGGGGTCGGGCTTGCGCAGCTTGCGGATGTTCGCGGCGACCTCACCGACGCGCTGCTTGTCGATGCCCTGCACCGAGAAGCGCGTCGGGTTCTCGACGGCGAAGCTGATCCCGCTCTCCGCCTTGACGAGGATGGGGTGCGAGTACCCGAGGGAGAACTCGAGGTCCGAGCCCTTCGCCGCGACACGGTAACCCGTGCCGTAGATCTCCATCTTCTTCTCGTAGCCCTCGGTGACACCGAGGACCATGTTGTTCAGGAGCGAGCGGGTCAGGCCGTGGAGCGAGCGCGACTCGCGCTCGTCGTTGGGCCGCTTGACCTCGAGGGTTCCATCCGCCTGCTCGACGGTGATCGGGGCCGGCACGGTGAGCGAGAGCTCGCCCTTGGGACCCTTGACCACGATGTCCTGGCCGTCGACGGTGACGTCGACACCGGTCGGGATGGAGACAGGGAGTCGTCCGATTCGCGACATGTCAGTGTCTCCTTACCAGACGTAGGCGAGGACTTCCCCACCCACGCCCTTCTCGTGTGCCTGCCGGTCGGTCAGCAGACCGCTCGACGTCGAAAGGATCGCGACGCCGAGGCCACCGAGAACCCTGGGCAGGTTCGTCGACTTGGCGTAGACGCGCAGACCAGGCTTGCTCACGCGGCGCACACCGGCAATGGAGCGCTCGCGGTTCGGGCCGTACTTGAGGTCGATGGTCAGGGTCTGGCCGACCTCGGCCTCCTCGACCTTCCAGGAGGCGATGTAGCCCTCGGCCTGGAGGATCTCGGCGATGTTCTTCTTCAGCTTCGAGTACGGCATGGAGACCGTGTCGTGGTGCGCCGAGTTGGCGTTCCGCACGCGGGTCAGCATGTCCGCAATCGGGTCAGTCATGGTCATGTGGGCTCTCCGCCCTTCCTCACCGGGGTTTCGACTCGGCTCGCGCCTCGCTGGCTCATCGGGTCGAGCCGACCTACGGTGTCAGAGGTTCTTTGGGTGGTTCTCTTGGGTTTGAGGTGTGGCTGCTCGGATCGGGGATCCGACGTCACCAGGAGCTCTTGGTCACGCCCGGCAGCTCGCCCGCGTGAGCCATCTCGCGAAGGCAGATGCGGCAGAGGCCGAACTTGCGGTACACCGAGTGCGGGCGACCGCACTTCTGGCAGCGGGTGTACGCGCGGACCTTGAACTTCGGCTTCCGGTTCGCCTTGTTGATCAGCGCGGTCTTGGCCATGTCAGTTCTCCTTGAAGGGGAAGCCGAGCGCCTTGAGCAGCGCGCGACCCTCGTCATCGTTGGTCGCCGTGGTGACCACGGTGATGTCCATGCCCCGGACCCGGTCGATCTTGTCCTGGTCGATCTCGTGGAACATCGACTGCTCGGTCAGACCGAACGTGTAGTTGCCGCGACCGTCGAACTGCTTCGGTGACAGCCCACGGAAGTCGCGGATGCGCGGGAGGGCGATCGACACGAGGCGGTCGAGGAACTCCCACATCCGGTCACCCCGCAGCGTTGCGTGCGCGCCGATCGGCATGCCCTCACGCAGCTTGAACTGGGCGATCGACTTGCGAGCCTTGGTCACGACCGGCTTCTGGCCGGTGATGTCCGTGAGATCGCGGACGGCGCCCTCGATGAGCTTGCTGTCCTTGGCCGCGTCGCCGACGCCCATGTTGACGACGACCTTGAGGACGCCGGGCACCTGCATGACGTTGCCGTAGCCGAACTGCTCCTGGAGCGCGGACTTGATCTCGTCGTGGTAGCGCTGCTTGAGGCGAGGCCTGCTCGGCACCGTCGCGGTGGCGGTGGTGGTGGTCTCAGTCATGTTCAGAGGTCCTTGTCCGACGTGACCGCGACACGGACGCGGGACGCCTTCTGGCGGCCACCGCGCTCGACGGTCTCGACACGCGTCTTGATGCGCGTCGGCTTCTTCGTCTCCGGGTCGACGATGGCCACGTTGCTCACATGGATCGCGGCCTCGGTGTGGGTCAGGCCACCGGTCCGGGTGCCACGAGCGGTGGCTCCCGCCTTGATGTGCTTGGTGACGCGGTTGATGCCCTCGACCAGCACGCGCTGGGTCTCCGGGTAGACCGCGATGACCTTGCCCTGCTTGCCCCGGTCGCCGCCGTTCTTCTGGCTGCGGCCGGAGATGACCTGGACGAGGTCGCCCTTCTTGATCTTCATCTTCTGCTTGTTGTTGGCAGCCATGTTCACAGCACCTCCGGCGCGAGCGAGATGATCTTCATGAACTTCTTCTCGCGCAGCTCACGGCCGACCGGGCCGAAGATACGGGTCCCGCGGGGGTCACCGTCAGCCTTGAGGATCACCGCAGCGTTCTCGTCGAACTTGATGTAGGAACCGTCGGCGCGGCGACGCTCCTTGACCGTGCGGACGATGACCGCCTTGACGACGTCACCCTTCTTGACGTTGCCGCCCGGGATGGCGTCCTTGACGGTGGCGACGATGGTGTCGCCGATGCCGGCGTACCGACGGCCCGAACCACCGAGAACACGGATGCAAAGAAGCTCCTTGGCACCGGTGTTGTCGGCGACGCGCAGTCGCGACTCCTGCTGAATCACTGTCTAACTCCTGTCGTCGTGCTGGTTCTCTCGAAAAGAATTCGCGCTCAGCGCGATTTCTTTTCGAGAGCCTTGCCGAACCAAATGGAAACGTTCTGTTTGGGGCCGGGCCCAGCGGCATACGAAAAACGCTTTGACCGTATGCCGCCCTGCTGACTCCCTGACATTCCGCACAGATCCAGCCACGCGGGTTGTCGGGGGGTCCACGGGGGGCAGAGCCCCCCGTGTGCTACTTGGCCTTCTCGAGGATGGAGACGATGCGCCAGTGCTTCGTCGCGGAGAGCGGACGCGTCTCCATGATGAGCACGCGGTCGCCGACGCCGGCCTCGTTCTTCTCGTCGTGCGCCTTGACCTTGCTGGTGCGCCGGATGACCTTGCTGTAGAGGGTGTGCTTGACGCGGTCCTCCACCTCGACGACAACGGTCTTGTCCATCTTGTCGCTCACCACGTAGCCCTGGCGGGTCTTGCGGTCGTTGCGCGCGCTGGACTTCTCGTTGGTCTGCTCGGGGGTCTGCTCGCTCATGCCTGGGCCTCCTCGTCAGCCGCCTCAGCCTTCTTGGCCGACTTCTTCTCGGCCTTCGCGGCCTTCTTCTCCGCCTTCGCGGCCTTCGCGTCCGCCTTGTCGGCAGACTCGCCCGCCGCGGGAGCTGCGGGGGCCGAGCCGATGCCCAGCTCGCGCTCACGCATCTCGGTGTAGATCCGCGCGATGTCCTTCTTCACGGCGCGCAGCCGGCCATGGTTGTCCAGCTGCCCGGTGGCCGACTGGAACCGGAGGTTGAACAGCTCCTCCTTGGACTTGCGCAACGCGTCGGCGAGGCGGTCGTCGTCCATGCCACGCAGCTGCTCGGGAGCCAGGTCCTTGGTACCCACTGCCATCAGATGTCACCGCCTTCACGCGCAACGAACCGGCACTTCATCGGGAGCTTGTGCATCGCGAGACGCATCGCCTCACGGGCAACCGGCTCGGTCACGCCCGAGAGCTCGAACATGACCCGGCCCGGCTTGACGTTGGCGACCCACCACTCCGGCGAACCCTTACCGGAACCCATCCGGGTCTCGGCCGGCTTCTTCGTCAGCGGACGGTCCGGGTAGATGTTGATCCACACCTTTCCACCACGCTTGATGTAGCGGGTCATCGCGATACGCGCGGACTCGATCTGTCGGTTCGTCACGTAGGCCGGCTCGAGAGCCTGGATGCCGTAGTCGCCGAAGGCGATCTGCGTGCCGCCCTTGGCAGCGCCCGAGCGGCCCGGGTGGTGCTGCTTGCGGTGCTTGACTCGACGGGGAATCAACATGGTCAGGCCTGCTCATTCTCGGTGGCGGCCGGGGCAGCAGCCTCGGTGCTCACCGTGGACACGGTGGACTCGGCGGCAGCCGTCTCACGGGGAGCGGCGGCCTCGGTGCGGTCACCACGACGGGCGCGGTTCGGACGACCCTCGCCGTCCCGGCGCGGGCCACGCGACGGACGCGGGGCGGCGGCCTGCTGGGCTGCGAGCTCCTTCGCCGTCAGGTCACCCTTGTAGATCCACACCTTGACGCCGATCCGGCCGAACGTCGTGCGGGCCTCGTAGAAGCCGTAGTCGATGTTGGCGCGGAGCGTGTGCAGTGGGACCCGGCCCTCGCGGTAGAACTCGGTCCGGCTCATCTCGGCGCCGTTCAGGCGGCCGGAGACCTGGACCCGGATGCCCTTTGCACCGGCGCGCTGCGCGGACTGCATGCCCTTGCGCATGGCGCGGCGGAAGGAGACACGGGCCGAGAGCTGCTCGGCGATACCCTGCGCGACCAGCTGGGCGTCCACCTCGGGGTTCTTCACCTCGAGGATGTTGAGCTGGACCTGCTTGCCGGTGAGCTTCTCGAGCTCGCCGCGGATGCGGTCGGCCTCGGCGCCGCGGCGGCCGATGACGATGCCGGGACGCGCGGTGTGGATGTCGACGCGGACGCGGTCACGCGTGCGCTCGATCTCGACCTTGGCGATGCCGGCGCGCTCCATGCCGGTCTCCATGAGGCGGCGGATCGCGACGTCTTCCTTCACGTAGTCGCGATAGCGCTGCCCGGCCTTGGTCGAGTCCGCGAACCAGCGGCTCTTGTGGTCGGTGGTGATGCCCAGACGGAAGCCATGGGGGTTGACCTTCTGACCCATCAGCGGGCTCCCTTCTTCTCGAGCTGGGACACGATCACGGTGATGTGGCTCGTGCGCTTGTTGATGCGACCGGCGCGGCCCTGGGCACGCGGACGGAAGCGCTTCATGGTTGGGCCCTCGTCGACGAACGCCGCGGTGATGACGAGGTTGCGCTCGTCGAAGGCCACCGACTCACGGTCCGCCTTGAACCGCGCGTTGGCGATGGCGCTCTCGAGCACCTTCTTCACCGGGTCGGAGGCCGACTGCGGCGCGAACGTGAGAGTCGTGACGGCGTCGGTGGCAGCCTTGCCGCGGATCAGGTCCACGACGCGGCGAGCCTTCTGCGGGCTGACACGGACGTGGCGTGCCGAGGCCTTGGCTTCCATGACACTTTCCTTGGTTTGGGGCGTTGCAGTGGCCATCAGCGACGACGACCCTTCTTGTCGTCCTTCACGTGCCCCTTGAACGTGCGGGTGGGGGCGAACTCGCCGAGCTTGTGGCCGACCATCGACTCGGTGACGAACACCGGGACGTGCTTGCGGCCGTCGTGCACCGCGATCGTGTGGCCGAGCATGGCCGGGACGATCATGGAGCGGCGGGACCAGGTCTTGATGACGTTCTTGGTGCCCGCTTCGTTCTGGACGTCCACCTTCTTGATCAGGTGGTCGTCGACGAAGGGCCCCTTCTTCAGGCTACGAGGCATCTCAACCCGTCCTTAGCGCTTCTTGTTCGTCTTGCGGCGGCGGACGATGTACTTGTTCGACGCCTTCTTGGGCGAACGAGTACGGCCTTCCTTCTTGCCCCACGGGGACACGGGGTGACGGCCACCGGAGGTCCGGCCCTCACCACCACCGTGCGGGTGGTCAACCGGGTTCATCACGACACCACGGACGGTCGGGCGAACGCCCAGCCACCGCTTACGGCCGGCCTTGCCCCAGTTGATGTTGCTCTGCTCGGCGTTGCCGACCTCACCGATGGTGGCGCGGCAGCGGACGTCGACCAGGCGGATCTCACCGGACGGCATGCGGAGGTGGGCCATCGAGCCCTCCTTCGCGAGCAGCTGCACGGAGGCACCGGCGGAGCGGGCGAACTTGGCACCGCCACCGGGACGGAGCTCGATCGCGTGGATCGTGGTACCGACCGGGATGTTGCGGAGGGCCAGGTTGTTGCCCGGCTTGATGTCGGCCCCGGGACCGTTCTCGACGCGGTCACCCTGCTGCAGGTTGCGCGGGGCGAGGATGTAGCGCTTCTCGCCGTCGGCGTAGTGCAGCAGCGCGATGCGCGCGGTGCGGTTGGGGTCGTACTCGATGTGCGCGACCTTCGCCGGCACGCCGTCCTTGTCGTGACGACGGAAGTCGATCACTCGGTAGGCGCGCTTGTGTCCGCCACCCTGGTGGCGAACGGTCACACGACCGGCGTTGTTACGGCCGCCCTTGCTGTGCAGGGGGCGGACCAGCGACTTCTCCGGCGTGGACCGCGTGACCTCGACGAAGTCGGCGACGCTGGCGCCACGACGGCCCGGCGTAGTCGGCTTGTACTTGCGGATTCCCATTTCTCAGTCCTCGTCCGATATCGGACGATCCGGACCGCCCTTAGGCGGTCGGACCGCCGAAGATGTCGATACGGTCGCCCTCGGCGAGGGTCACGATCGCGCGCTTGCTGCCGGCACGCTGACCGAAACCGGTCTTCGTGCGCTTGCGCTTGCCCTGGCGGTTGATCGTGTTGACCCCGGTGACCTTGACGTCGAAGACCGCCTGGACGGCCTGCTTGATCTGGGTCTTGTTGGCGTTCGGGTCGACGATGAACGTGTACTTGTTCTCGTCGAGGAGCGCGTAGCTCTTCTCGGAGACGACCGGCTTCAGCAGGACGTCACGGGGGTCCGTGTACGACTTGCTCAGCGGGGTCTCGACGGTGTTCTTGCCCTCGGTGGCGTGCCGCCTCGCCTTGGCGATGCGGGCCGCCTTGGCGGCCTTGGCCGCCTTGGGGGCAATGCTCGGGTGACGCGTAGCCATCAGGCCTCGCTCCCTTCAGCGGTCGCGGCGGCCGGCGTACGGGCGGCCACGAAGGCCTCCAGGGCGGCCTGGGTGAAGACCACGTCGTCCGAGACGAGCACGTCGTACGTGTTGAGC
>NZ_JBEDUL010000120.1:0-18381 GCF_040414665.1 Intrasporangium sp. | reverse complement strand
TTGCTGCCGCTCTGCGTGCCACCGACACAGCTCCACGCGCTGGCCGAGTAGCCGGACGGCCCGGTCTCGGACAGGGCCCAGGTGTCGGCCTTCAGGCCGGCGCCGGAGTCGACCGGGCTGGTGCCGGATATGTCGTTGGTGCCGGCGCCGTCCGCGGTCAGGGTGAAGTCGGCGACGGTCTTGGCGCCGCCGTTGTTGTTGATGACGACCTTGCGCAGGTGCAGCTTGGGCGCGACGTCGTTGTTGGTGATGGTGCAGATCGCGGCATCGCCGAGGGCGAGAGTGATGTTGCTCCCGCTCTGGTTGCCGGTTCCAGTGCAAACCCAGTTGCTGGCATCGTAGTTGGCGGGTCCACCCGTCTCGCTCAGGGCGTACGTGCCCGGGGCAACGGTGTAGGTCGTACCGGTCTCGCTCCCGGCAGCCGGGCTGCCGGAGATCTCAGCGGCAGGGCTGCCGGTCTTCACGTGCATCGACCAATTGGAGGCAACGGCGGTGCCGCCGTTGTCGTTGACCACGTGCTTGATGATCGTCAGCGTGGCCTGCTTCAGGTTGGTGTAGGTGCACGTGACGTTCTCGCCCTCCTTCAGGGCGATCGTGGCGACCCGGCCGACGACGGTCTGCGTGCCGCCGTTCGGTGAGGTGACGGTGCAGTTCGCAGCACCGAACGTCCACGCGCCAGTGGGAGCATCCTCGCTGACGGTGTAGGTCTTGAAGTCCGTGATGTTGGAGAAGACCTTCGTGTTGGCGGTGGTGCCGTCGTCCGTGAGGGAGAAGTTGCTCAGAGGCGAAGGGGATGCGGTGAACCCGAACGCGGTGTCGCCCTCCGGGGTGGCCTGCTTGATGACGGTGATGGAGCCGGGGAAGATGACCGCGTCAGCCGAGAGCTGGACGTCCTGGCTGCCGATCGACTTGGTGTCGAGGTCGACCAGGCTGGTGTGGTAGGGCGAACCGTTGATCGTCACTGCGGAGTTCGATAGGCCCCAGTCGGCCCGGGTGGAGATGTGACCGGCCCAGGCGAGGACGGGGTTCGTGACTGACGCGTCGAAGGTGATCGTGATCTGCGCCGTCTTGTCGCCCGCGAAGCCGTTGCCTCCGGGGTAGCTGTATGCGCTCACAGCGGTGATCGTGCCGCCGTACATCGTGAAGACACCCGGGACCGGCGTGACGCCAGCACCGGTCACCTGCGTGTCTGCAGGGATCGGGAAGGTGCTGAAGGTTCCCGGCAAGCATCCAGAGACCCCAACGCACGGGTTGGCGTCGGCGACGGTCCGGTTGAACGTCGTCAGGTAGTCAAGCGCGTGCTTGCCGCCCTTCGTCGTGTCCCACTGGATGGTGAGTGTGTGCGAGGCGAGCGACAGGTCGGTCAGCTTCACCCGATAGGGCAGTGAGTCGCCCTCGAAGTAGAGCGCCTTGGACGCCACGACGTTGCCGTTGACCCAGTCCGTGGCCGATGTGGAGCAGCCGTCGGTATTGGGAGACGGCGCCGGGTCGTTCGCGCACTGGTCGATGTTGGCTGCCGGGTTGGCGTCGGTGAACGAGGTGTTCGCCGTCAGCGTGGTGCCGTCCGGGTACGTCTGAGTCGCGACGACGAAGTACTTCGCGACGAACTGGTTGGGCAAGGTGAACTGGTGCACGAAGGCACCGCTGCCGTCTGGCGCGACGTCCTCAGTGTCGAACCACACCTGACCGACGTCGTCGTTGACGAAGATGTGCACCTTCGGGCCTGCCGGGTCCCAGCCGGCGCCGGTGAGCGTCACGGTCTGGCCGGGGTTGTAGTCCGCCAGGTCCGTGCTGATCGTGGGGCTGAACGTGTCTGCGCGTGCCGCGGTCCCAACTCCGAACTGCATGGCGAGCGATGCAATGAGGGTGATGACGACGAGAACCGCCGTCCTCACCCGTCTGCCGCCCGTCGGTGGCCTGCCTCTCCGGGTGAGGTCGGTCGGAATGTGATGATTGTCGTTCATGTGAAACCCTTCCATTGACCCTTGCCGAGACGAACCTGGGTGTTCCTCCCTTTCCTGTCCGCGCCGCACACACCTACCGGAGGCCCCCGACATGCTCGACCCCTAGGTCAAGCCGTTTCAGGCTAGACCCGGCTCATGATGCGCCGAGGCGTTTTGGCGACAAGTGGTGCTGGATTTCCGGGGGGTGTCGATCAAGAGTGTTCTTCGCCGTGACACACTGAGTCTGAAGCCACCCAATAATGCTGTCGCACAGCGGATTTCGGCAGTATGAAGGCGCAGGCGACCATCGCCGTTCCCACGGCCCGGTGCCCGGCTTGGGGTCTGACTTGCTGACCGGAAATGGATGGCGAAATGCGCAATCTGCGGAATTGTGTGGCCACGTCCGTCGAGTCCCCCACAGGGGGAAATCGATGGGAAAAGAAGGACCTCTCGGGATATTATGGCGAATCCGGAATGTCGCTACCGTTACAACAAGTCCGTCATGTCAACGCTCGTCCGTCAATGAGAATGAACGCCTGGATTGTCACCTCGACGTGCCCACGCGCACGCGAGGTGGTCAGAGCCGTGGCTGATCAGCGAGGCACTGAGTCGTCGGGGTGGTCAGCGGGTCAGTGGCTTGCCACGCGATGGAGGTGAGCGCCCCCACTGGCCCCGCCCCGATGCGGGACAATTACGTACGCTGGCCGGCACGGGTGACCGCCCTGGACCGGAGGAGAGACCATGACGACCGCACTGCGGATCGACCTCAACTCGGATCTCGGCGAGTCGCTCGGCAGCTGGGAGATCGGCAATGACACGGCGATGCTCGACATCGTCACCAGCGCCAACGTGGCCTGTGGCTTCCATGCCGGGGACAGCCTCACCCTCCAGCGGACCTGCGCCCAGGCCGCCGAGCGCGGCGTCGTCGTCGGCGCCCAGGTGGGCTACCAGGACCTGGCCGGCTTCGGCCGGCGCTTCATCGACATCGGCGCGGAGGAGCTGACCGCCGACGTCATCTACCAGATCGGTGCGCTCGAGGCGATGTGCAAGGTGGCAGGCACCCGGGTCGAGTACGTCAAGCCGCACGGTGCCCTCTACAACGCGATCGTCCAGCACGAGACCCAGGCTGCGGCGGTGGTCGCTGCGGTCGTCGCCGTCGACCCATCCCTGCCGGTCATGGGGCTGCCGGGATCGGCCTTCCTCCAGATCGCGGCCGAGGCCGGACTGCGCACGGTGTCCGAGGCGTTCGCTGACCGCGCGTACACGCCGGAGGGCCACCTCGTCTCGCGCCGCGAGCCGGGGTCGGTGCTGCACGACCCGGGGGAGGTCGCAGCCAGGATGGTGCGCCTCGCCCTCGAGGGCCGGATCACGGCGGTCGACGGGACGGAGATCGAGGTCCAAGCGGACTCCATCTGCACCCACGGGGACTCACCGGGTGCGGTCGACATTGCCCGTGCTCTCCGGGCCGCCCTGACCGCAGCGGGCGTGGAGATCACCGCGTTCACGCGGTAGGCCGTGATGTCGCCGCAGGGATCCTCCCCGTCACCCATCGGCCCCACGCTGCGGGTCCTGCCGATGGGCGACGCGGCCCTGCTCGTCGAGGCCGAGGACATCGACGCGGTGCTTGCCCTCGATGCGGTCCTCGGACCGCTGGTGGAGGCGAACGACGGCGTGTGGGCCGAGGTGGACGATCTCGTCCCGGCCGCGCGGACGCTGCTCGTCGTCGCCCGCCCGACGACCGACCTCGAGGCGCTGGCCGGTGCCGTGGCAGAGGCGGCCGCGTGGGCTGGCCGTGCGGTCCCGGCGACGGACTCCCCGGTCGTCGAGATTCCGGTCCGCTACGACGGGCCCGACCTGGAGGAGGTCGCGGAGCTGACCGGACTTCGCGTGGACGAGGTGGTCAGGGCGCACACGGAGATGCCATGGCGGGTCGGCTTCGGAGGGTTCGCCCCGGGCTTCGCCTACCTCGTCGGGGGCGACCCGCGGCTCCACGTCGCTCGCCGGGCGGAGCCGCGCACCCGGGTGCCAGCCGGATCGGTCGCTGTCGCAGGCGAGTACAGCGGTGTCTACCCCCGAGAGTCCCCGGGCGGCTGGAGGCTCATCGGGACGACCGACATCGTCCTGTGGGACGTCTCGCGCCGGCCGCCCGCGCTGCTCGCACCGGGCATGACCGTCCACTTCGTGCGGGACCGATGATGAGTCGCGGCATCGAGGTCGTCGATCCCGGCCCGCTCACCCTCGTCCAGGACCTCGGTCGGCCCGGCCACCTCGCCGTGGGCGTCGGGCGCGCGGGCGCCGCGGACGTCTCGTCCTACCTCATCGGGGGTCGGTTGCTCGGCAATCCCGCCGGGCTCGGCGCGCTCGAGGCGACCTTCGGGGGACTGCGACTGCGGGCGCGGGGGGACCTACTCGCGTGCCTCACCGGGGCGTCCGCGCCGGCCGAGGTGGAGGGGCGGGCGGTCGCCTATGCCGCACCCTTCACGGTGCGTGACGGTCAAGAGCTGTGCCTCCGTATGCCGCTGAGCGGGCTCCGCACGTACGTGTCCTTCCGTGGTGGGCTGGCCGTGCCGAAGGTCCTCGGCTCCCGGGCGACCGACACCATGTCCGGCCTCGGCCCGGAGCCGCTGCGGTCGGGCCAGGTGCTCGAGGTCGGCGCCGCCGGGGACGACTTCCCTCACGTCGACCTCGCGCCGGTGCCCGCTCCCCCGTCCGGCGCGGTCGAGCTTGCCGTCCTGCCTGGGCCGCGACAGGACTGGTTCGCCCGGCCCGAGAGTCTCGCCGAGCGTGAATGGTCGGTCTCGGGGCAGAGCGATCGCAAGGGGATCCGCCTGGACGGGAAGCCGATCGAGCGGCACGAGGCGTGGCGGGGTGCGGAGCTGCCGAGTGAGGGGATGGTGCGAGGAGCGATCCAGGTGCCGCCCAACGGACTACCCGTCCTCTTCCTCAACGACCACCCGGTGACCGGCGGCTACCCGGTCATCGGGGTCGTCCGCACCGCCGATGTCGACCGGGCCGCCCAGCTCCAACCGGGGCAGCAGGTCACCTTCCGCTGGGAGCGACGATGAGGAAGCGGCCACGCGCGCTCGCCCACGCGCCCTGACCCGCTGAGTCGTCAGAGTGATCAGTGGGCCGGCTCGGCGGCAGCGTCGGTGCCGGCCCCTAGCGTGAGTACATGGACATGAAGCTGGAGCTGGTGGCAGTGCCCGTGAGCGACGTCGACCGGGCCAAGGACTTCTACGTCAGGGTGGGCTTCGCTGCCGACCATGACCACACGGTGAGCGACGACGTCCGGTTCGTCCAGCTCACACCTCCAGGGTCTTCCTGCTCGATCGCGATCGGCAAGGGTCTGACCGAGATGGCACCGGGTTCCCTGGACAACCTGCAGATGGTCGTCGCCGACGCCGCCGCGACTCGCGCCGAGCTCGCCGGGCGCGGCGTGGCCGTGTCGGAGGTCGATGAGCAACCGTGGGGCCGTTTTGTCCATTTCGCCGATCCGGACGGCAACCGCTGGGCCCTGCAGGAGCTGCCGGCGTGGTCAACCGGCGCTGGCGGTGACGGGGTAGACCCCAACGCCTGATCGAGCGCAGGCATGGGCACGATGCTGACCTGCGTCGCCGTTTCTGGCTATCGGTCGCTGCGTGACGTCGTCGTGCCGCTTCACGGGCTCGACGTCGTCACGGGCGCCAACGGCTCGGGGAAGTCGTCGCTCTACCGTGCGCTGCGGCTGCTCGCCGGATGCGGACGCGGCGAGGTCATCGGATCGCTCGCGCGTGAGGGCGGCCTGCAGTCGGCGCTGTGGGCGGGGCCGGCGACGTTGGGCGGGACCCGGAAGCAGGGGTTTGCCGCTGAGGGCACCAGGCGCAAGGGTCCCGTCAGCCTCCGGCTGGGTTTCGCTTCGGATGACTTCGGGTACCTCGTGGATCTCGGTCTGCCGCAGCAGAGTTCGGGAGCGGACGGGTCATCGGCCTTCCTGCGCGACCCCGAGATCAAGCGTGAGGTCGTGTGGGCCGGGCCCGTCATGCGGCCCAACACCGTGCTCGTGCGCCGCCGCTGGTCCATCGTCGAGAGCCGCTCGGTCGAGGAGGCCGAGTGGGATGCTGCCTGGGGCGCTGACGAGTGGGAGTCCGATCCCGAGGCGCCCGCGCGGTCGGGAGGCGGGCGCCGCGCCCGACGGACAGGGTGGACCGAGCTGTCGGGGGCGTTGCGTCCCTGGGAGTCGATGCTGTCCGAGCTCGCCGACCCTGAGCGGGCCCCTGAGCTGGTGCGGGTGCGGCGGATGATCCGCAGGTGGCGCTTCTATGACGGTTTCCGTGCCGACGCTGCGGCGCCCGCTCGGCAGGCGGGCGTGGGGACGCGGACGCCGGTCCTCGCGGATGACGCCTCCGACCTGGCTGCCGCACTGCAGACCATCCGGGAGGACGGCCGGTCGGCGCTGGACGGCGCGATCGCGGACGCCTTCGACGGCGCCATCCTCGACGTGCCCGTCGTCGATGGCCGGTTCGACGTGCACCTGCACCAGCCCGGCATGCTGCGGCCGCTCTCGGCGGCCGAGCTGTCCGACGGGACGCTTCGTTACCTGTGCCTCGTCGCCGCCCTTCTCACCGTCGACCCGCCGCCGCTCATGGTCCTCAACGAGCCGGAGACCTCGCTGCACCCGGACCTGCTGCCGCCGCTCGCCCGCCTCGTCCGAGCGGCGGCCGAGCGCAGCCAGGTCATGGTCGTGTCGCACTCGGAGCCGCTGATCCGGGAGCTCGGTGTGATGGACAACGAGGATGACGGGGCCGCCGCGGTGGGACTGGGTTCTCCGGCGCGGCGGGTCACCCTCGTGAAGGACATCGGCGAGACGTTCGTGGAGGGTCAGGGACTGCTGACCACGCCGCAGTGGAACTGGGGCACCCGCCGCTGACGACCGTGGCCCCCGCACGCCGCGAAAAGGAATCGGGGTCGCGGCGCGCCCGGTGCGATGCTGTCCCCATGCACCTGGAACCGGTCGACCTCGCTCAGAAGCTGTCGCTCTTCTCCGAGCAATGGTCGCCCAAGGCGATCGCCCGACTGAATGACTACGAGATCAAGGTCGTGAAGGTCAAGGGCGAGTTCGTCTGGCACACCCATGAGGACACCGACGAGCTGTTCCTTGTCGTCTCCGGCCGCCTGACCATCCGGCTGCGCGATCGTGACGTCGTGCTCGACCCCGGGCAGCTGTTCGTCGTGCCGCGCGGGGTCGAGCACTGCCCGGTTGCGGAGGATGAGGTCCACGCCGTCCTCATCGAGCCGGAGGGAACGGTGAACACCGGCGACGCAGGTGGACCGCTCACCGCACGCGTCGAGTCGCTCTGACCAAGCCGTCGGCGCCTGGGCGCTGGTCAGGGGACGCTCGGGGTCTCGACGGTGCCGCTGAGGGCGGCCTCGAGCGACTCCTGGTTGCTGAAGAAGTCCGGTCGGCCGCTCCCGGCCTGGATCAGGGTCCTCAGGCTGCCGAGGATGTACTGGCCCCAGGCGGTGTTGCACACGTCGTAGCACTCCTGCTCTGCGGTGAGCCCCTCGTGCGTGAACGTCAGTCGGGTGCGGCGGCTGTCGCCGGGTCCGCCCTCCTCGGTGATCTCGAAGCGGACCGTCGTGCCGGTCCACTCCTCCTTGTCCACGACGAAGGTGAGGTGGCTGTCGAGGACGAGCCACGAGACGCGCTCGGCGGGGGCGAGCTCGGTGATCCGGAACCTCGAGAAGTGGAGGTCCGGGACGCTGTAGGTCCACTCGGCCCCGAGGGCGGAGGTCTCGCCGACGATGGTGCCGGACCACCAGTTCCGGACGTCGTTGACTGCGTCGAACACCTGCTGTGGAGTCTGCTCGACGGTGAAGCTCATCGTGAGGTCGGTGCTCATGTGATTTGCTGCCTTCCGTGGAACTTGCATGATGCAAGTCACGCTAGTCCTGCATGCTTGCGTGAAGCAAGGGGTTTCTGCAGGCGTCAGACCTCCAGCCGCCGTCCGCATTGTGAGATTCCCGGAAGCCTCCGGTAAGTTCCGGTTCAGAGGACCCTCAGGTTCCGCCGTCACCCTCGGCGGGCCCGTGTGACCCAGCCGTCGGGCGGGAGAACCCCGCTCGCGGCCCGACCAAAATGCCGGAACTCCACTCCGGTGAAGGAGCCCCAGTGAGCGACAAAGTAGTCGCCGAGCTGCACGAACCGACCCCGGCGGTCGGCGACGGCGGCCCGGACATGATCCAGCTGCTGACCCCCGAGGGCGAGCGTCTCTCCCACCCCGACTACGACAAGTACGTCGCGGACCTCACGCCAGAGGACCTGCGCAGCTTCTACCGCGACCTCGTCCTCATCCGCCGCCTCGACGCCGAGGGATACGCCCTCCAGCGCCAGGGCGAGCTCGGACTGTGGCCCAGCCTGCTCGGCCAGGAGGCGGCCCAGGTCGGCTCCGGCCGCGCGCTGAAGCCGCACGACATGTGCTTCCCCACCTATCGGGAGCACGGCGTCGGCTTCGTGCGCGGTATGGACCCGCAGAGCTCGCTGCAGCTCTTCCGCGGTGTCAGCCAGGGCGGTTGGGACCCGAAGGAGCACAACTTCCACCTCTACACGATCGTCATCGGCGCCCAGACCCTGCACGCGACGGGGTACGCGATGGGCGTCAAGATGGACGGCAACGTCGGCACCGGCGACCCGGAGCGGGACACGGCCGTCATCTGCTACTTCGGTGACGGAGCGTCTGCGCAGGGCGACGTCAACGAGGCCTTCGTCTACGCTGCGTCGTTCGACGCCCCGGTCGTCTTCTTCTGCCAGAACAACCAGTGGGCCATCTCAGAGCCGGTCTCCAAGCAGACCCGCATCCCGCTCTTCCAGCGGGCGCGCGGCTTCGGCTTCCCCGGAATGCGCGTCGACGGCAACGACGTCCTCGCCACCTACGCCGTCACCCAGCACTGCCTCGACGAGGCTCGTAACGGCAACGGCCCGCTCCTCATCGAGGCCTTCACCTACCGCATGGGCGCGCACACGACGGCCGACGACCCGACGAAGTACCGGGTGTCGGCCGAGGTGGAGCAGTGGAAGTTCCGTGACCCGATCCAGCGTCTCAAGACCTACCTGTCGCGCGAGGGCTGGGCCGACGACGCGTTCTTCACCAGGGTCGACGAGGAGGCTGACTCGTTCGCCGCGGAGCTGCGGCACGGCTGCATCACCATGGCGACGCCCCCCGGCGAGACGATGTGGGACCACATCTATGCCGAGGAGCACCCCGTCATGGAAGCCGAGCGCGCCGCCTTCGTTGCCTACCAGGCGAGCTTCGAGGAGGTGAAGTGATGGCACTCGAGAAGGTCACCCTCGGCAAGAGCCTCACCGCCGGACTGCGCAGGGCCATGGAGAAGGACCCCAAGGTCGTCCTCATCGGCGAGGACATCGGCAAGCTCGGCGGCGTCTTCCGGATCACGGAGGGGCTCCAGAAGGACTTCGGCGAGGAGCGCGTCATCGACTCCCCGCTCGCCGAGTCGGGCATCGTCGGCACCGCGGTCGGGATGGCCCTGCGGGGCTACCGCCCGGTGTGCGAGATCCAGTTCGACGGCTTCGTCTACCCGGCCTTCGACCAGATCGTCAGCCAGGTCGCGAAGATGCGCGCCCGGTCGCTCGGTGCCCTCAAGATGCCGATCGTCATCCGCATCCCGTTCGGTGGCGGTATCGGCAGCCCGGAGCATCACTCGGAGAGCCCCGAGGCCTACTTCGCCCACACCGCGGGCCTGCGTGTCGTCTCGTGCTCGAACCCCGAGGACGCGCACTGGATGATCCAGCAGGCCATCGAGTGCGACGACCCGGTCATGTTCTTCGAGCCGAAGCGCCGCTACCACGACAGAGGCGAGTACGACACCGCTGCCGCGGAAGCGCCGCGTGGTCTCTTCGAGGCGAACGTCATCCGAGAGGGCACCGACGTCACCCTCCTCGGCTACGGGCCCGTCGTGAAGACGATGCTCGAGTCGGCTGCCGCAGCAGAGGCCGAGGGCACGTCCATCGAGGTCATCGACCTGCGCTCGCTGTCGCCGCTGCCGATCGACACCATCGTGTCGTCCGTGCGCAAGACGGGCCGTCTCGTCATCGTCCACGAGGCGAGCAGCTTCCTCGGCATGGCCGCGGAGATCTCGGCCCAGGTGACCGAGCAGTGCTTCTACGAGCTCGAGGCCCCGGTCGTCCGGGTCGGCGGCGCCAACATCCCCTATCCGCCGAGCCGGATGGAGGAGGACTTCCTCCCCGACCTCGACCGGATCCTCGACGGCGTCGACCGCGCCCTGTCCTACTGAGAGGCTTGGGAGAGATGGCAATCCGCACGTTCAAGCTGCCCGACCCCGGTGAGGGCCTCGTCGAAGCCGAGATCGTCGAGTGGAAGGTCGCGCCCGGCGACACGGTCAAGGTCAACGACATGGTCCTCGAGGTCGAGACCGCCAAGTCGCTGGTCGAGCTGCCCATCCCGTGGGCCGGCACCGTCAAGGATCTTCTCGTCGAGGTCGGTGACACCGTCGACGTCGGCACCCCGATCATCACGATCGACGACGGCCAGGGCGGCGGCGACGAGCCTGCCGCACCCACGACCGACGCCGCCGCCGCAGACAAGGCGGACCAGCAGGAGGCGATCCTCGTCGGCTACGGCGCCAAGGCCGGGGCCACCGCACGCCGGGCCCGCAAACAGGCAGATGGCCGTATGCCGCTGGGCTCGGTTTCGGACGCCGCGCCGCCTCGCGCTTCGGAACCGACCGAGACCGAGCAGGTGGCCGAGCACGAGCCCATCGCCGAGGAAGCGGCCCCGACGCCACGCACGCAGTCGCCGGCTCCCGCAGTGGCACACGCGCCCCGCGAGGGACGACCGCGGGCCAAGCCGCCGGTTCGCAAGCTGGCCAAGGACCTCGGCGTCGACCTCTGGTCCGTGCAGGGGTCGGGCGCCGACGGCATCATCACCCGTGAGGACGTCCAAGGGTTCGCCGCGGGCAGCGCATCGCCTGCGGAGCAGGCTGTCGGGGGGTCAGGGGGGCGGAGCCCCCATGGGTCGGCATACGGCATCGCGTTTGGCTCCGGCGAGCGGGAGGAACGCATCCCGATCAAGGGTGTCCGCAAGATGACCGCACAGGCGATGGTCGGGTCGGCGTTCACCGCGCCGCACGTCACTGAGTGGGTCACGGTCGACGTGACGAAGACGATGGAGCTGGTCGACCGCCTCAAGGCATCGCGGGAGTTCCGCGACGTCAAGGTCACGCCGCTGCTCATCCTCGCCAAGGCCATGGTCCTGGCGATCCGCCGCAACCCCGGCGTCAACGCGACGTGGGACGAGGCGGCGCAGGAGATCGTCCAGAAGAACTACGTCAACCTCGGCATCGCTGCCGCCACACCGCGCGGGCTCATCGTCCCGAACATCAAGGACGCCCACACGATGACGATGCTCCAGCTGGCCCAGGCCATCGGTGAGCTGACGGCGACGGCGCGCGAGGGTCGCACCCAGCCGGCGGAGATGTCGGGCGGGACGATCACCATCACCAATGTCGGGGTCTTCGGCGTCGACAGCGGGACGCCGATCATCAACCCGGGGGAGTCGGCGATCGTCGCCTTCGGGGCGGTCCGCAAGATGCCCTGGGTCGTGACGGATGCCAACGGCGCCGACGAGATCGCGATCCGGCACGTGACCCAGCTGGCGATGAGCTTCGACCACCGGCTCATCGACGGCGAGCTGGGATCACGGTTCCTCGCCGACCTCGCGGCGATCATGCAGGACCCAGCCCAGGCCCTCGTCTGGGGCTGACCAGCCCTTCACCCCGCAACACACCGAGCAGTGGTCAAGCCCCGACGGAAATAACCGTCGGGGCTTGACCACTGCTCGGTGTGCTGCGGGGTCAGGCGCGGGTGCGGGAGGCGTCGACGAGGTAGGCGGCGGTGAGGTCGTCGCCGACCGCCTCCAGCATCCGGAGGTCGACCGCCTGATGGCGCTCGGCCGCGGTGGTCTCCAGGGTCGTCATCACCGTGGTGGCATCGCGCTCGGCAACGGCGGTCACGAGCTCGCGCCGGAGGCCGGCGGTCAGCACCCCGCCCGCTCGCTTGGCCAACGCGGCCACCTCCACCGCATAGGGCTCGGTGTCCGCCGCGACGGAGTTGTCCTCGGTCGTCAGCATCCGTGAGGTGCAGTGGAGCAGGGCTGCGCCGCGGGCAAGGTCTCCGTCGCCGACCTCCGTGACGGCGCGCGTCAGCAGCGGGCGATCCCCCCGGAGCGCTGCGTCGGCGAGCAGCCCGAGCCGCAGGCCGAGGAGCCGCTCGTGGGTCCGGGTCTTGTCGCCGTCCCGTCCGAGCGGCACATGCAGCTCATCGGAGGGCGCGATCTGGGACATCGTGTCGAGCAGCTCGCGACCGGCCTCGTCAGCGGTGTGCACCGTGTTGCGCAGTGGGAGCTCCTTGATGAACACCGTTGCCACGAGTGCGAAGACGAGCGGGACCAGGCCCCACAGGAACACGTCGTGCAGCGAGTCGGCGAGCCCGCGCTGGACGCCCGTGGCCACCTCGGCGGGCAGTCCCGCGAGGGCCGACGGGTCGAGCACCGCGCCGGCGTTGACCTGCTTGCCCGAGGCGGCCATCTGCTCCGCGACACCCGGGGGAAGGTGAGAGGCGATGTTTCCGGCGAGGCCGCTGCTCATGATGGTGCCGAAGACGGCAATGCCCACGGTCGACCCGACGTTGCGGAAGAACTGTGTGGACGCGGTGGCGACACCGAGGTCTCGGCGGGCCGACGCGTTCTGGACGATGAGGGTGTACACCTGCAGCGCGATGCCGAGGCCGATGCCGAAGACCACCATGGCGAGCGTGAGGTCGAGCTCGGTGGCGGCGTAGTCCAGCTGGATGAGCATCCAGAAGCCGGCGCCCATGAGCAGCAGCCCGAGGAGCGTCTGCAGCTTGTACCGCCCGGTCTTCGTGATGACGAGCCCCGCGATGATGGACAGGCCGATCATCGCCACCGACATCGGCATGAGGATGAGGCCGGAGTTGGTCGCCGAGACCCCGAGCACGCCCTGCGCGTACACCGGCAGGTAGATCATCGCGCCGAACATCATCACCGAGACCATGAAGCTCGCGATGTTGGAGAGCGTGAAGACCGAGCTCTTGAACAGGTGCAGCGGCAGGACCGGCTCCACGGCACGGCGCTCGACGGCGAGGAACGCTGCGAGCGTGACGAGCCCAGCGGCATACATGATGATGACGGGCAGGGAGTTCCACGCCCACGTCGTGCCACCCAGGGACGTGGGGACGAGCAGCAGGATCAGCGCCACGGACAGCAGGGCGATGCCCGCGCGGTCGATGACCGGCCGCTGCCGCACGTGCTCGAGGTGGAGGAACCGGCTGATCCCGAAATACGCCGCGATGCCGACGGGCAGGCTGATGAAGAAGAGCCACCGCCAGCCCCAGTGGTCGGTGACGAAGCCGCCCGCGAGCGGCCCGAGGATCGAGGAGAGGCCGAAGACGCCGCCCATGAGGCCCTGGTACTTGCCTCGCTGCCGCGGCGGGATGATGTCGCCGATGATCGTCTGGGACAGCGGCATGAGGGTCCCCATCCCGATGCCCTGCACGGTCCGGGCGCCGATGAGCCACCAGAAGTTCTGGGCCAGGCCGGACAGGACCGAGCCGACCATGAAGACGACGAGCCCGGCGAGGTAGAACCCGCGTCGCCCGTAGACGTCGGACAGCTTGCCGACGATGGGCACGGTGATCGCGCTCGCGAGCATGGCGGCGGTCGCGAGCCACGAGTAGTGGTCCATCCCACCCAGCTCGGCGACGATGCGCGGCATCGCGGGGCCGACGATGGTCTGGCTGATCGAGGCCACCAGCATGCCGAGCATGAGGGCCGCAAAGATCTGGCGGGCTCGGGGATCCAACCCGGTGGGCGCGCCATCCGCTTCGGCGGTGGGCGCAGGCGTTGACGTTCGGGGCATGGGAGAACGGTACGCGAATATTGCATCGGCTGCAAAATTGCACTTGCTGCATGAATTTCCTAGGATGCCGCCATGGAGCAACCGGACCACGGACTACGCGAGCGCAAGAAGCGCGAGACCCGTCGCGCCATCCACCGCGCCGCGCTCGACCTGGTCGAGGAGTCCGGGTTCGACGCCGTGACGACGGAGCAGATCGCGGGCCGCGCCGGGGTCAGCCCACGGACCTTCTTCAACTACTTCGCGACGAAGGAGGGTGCGGTCCTCGGCACCACGCCCGCCGACCTCGATGAGCTGAGGGCGCAGCTCGATGCCCGGCCCGCTGACGAGCCGATCCTCGACTCGATACGGATCCTCGTCCGGGACCGGCTCTCTCCATCGAGCTACGATCCCGACCTCCGGGCGCAGCGGCGTCGGGTGCTCCTCGGTGAGCCCGCCCTCGGTCCCGCCCTGGTCGGCAACAACATCCGCACCGAGAACGTCCTGACCGAGGTCGTGGCCGCCCGCCTCGGGGTCGACCCCCGGGAGTCGGTGCGACCGCGGGTCACCGTCGCGACCGCCCTCGCCGCCGTGCGTGCCTCCATCGAGCACCAGCAGTCAGGTGGGACGGGCACCGTCGAGGACGCGGTGGACGAGGCGTTCGCCCTCCTCGAGACCGGCCTGGGCTGACGCTGGGGAGCCGGGTCCGGACGCCGCACGAAGCCGGCGTCAGCCGAGGTGGGCGGCGCCCGCGTGGTCGATGCAGGTCGTTGCCGTGGGCCGGGCCTCGAGCCGCTCGTCCGGGATCGGCCGGCCGCAGACCACGCACCTGCCGTACGTCCCGTCCGCGATGCGCTTCTCGGCCGCATCGATCTCGGCCAGGTGCTGCTCGGCCTGGTCGATGAGCGCGGCGACCTGGGATCTCTCGTAGGCGATCGTCGCGCCCTCCGGGTCGTGCTCGTCGTCGGAGTTGGAGTCCACGGACGCCTCGACGACCTGGCCGAACTCCCGCCGGAGTGCCTCGAGTCGACTCACCGTCGTCTCGCGTTCCTCAGCCAGCCGTGTGCTGTGGGCCGTGTCCGTCACTCGCGGGCCTCCTTGCCTCGACGTCGATGCCGATCTGCCCACATTCTGCCCCCGGCCCGTGGCTCCCGCCGGTCGAGGGCGTCCCGGCCGGCACCCGCAGCAGGCAGGATGGGGCCATGAGCGAGCCGCACCAGTCCACCGGCGTCGTCTTCCCAACGGTCGACTCGGTCGGCGGCCGCCGCAGCACGACGGCGCTGGGTCGCGCCGTCGTCGCCGACGCCCTCCGCGGGGCCGACCCCGTCGGCTCGGCGTCGGCGGCCCGTGAGACGAACTGGCGGCAGGGCTACCTGCCGCACTTCCGCCGCCTCGTCGAAGCGGGGCTCCCCACCCGCGAGGCGGCGCACGCCATCGCCAGGGACGGACTTGGCTCCCTCCACGACCGGATGCGTTGGGTCGGACCGTCCGGCGAGGGCCCGCTCCCAACGGCGTTCGCGAGCATTCCCGCGCCGCTGGCCTCGGAGACCATCCGCGGGGAGGGTGCCCCGGACCGCACCATCTCCCTGCCGTATGCCGCTGAGCGCGCTTCCGGGGACACGCTCCGTCGCGTGCTGGCGGGGTGGGTCGACGGGGGAGTCGTCGAGCCGACCTGTGCCGAGGCGGTCGAACGCGTCATGGCCAACCCCGACTGGCTCGACCTGTCGGACCAGACCATCGTCGTGCTCGGCGCGGCTGCCGAGATGGGTCCGTTGCGGACGCTGCTCCGGTGGGGCGCCGACGTGGTGGCTGTCGACCTGCCGCGAAAAGAGCTGTGGCAGAGGCTGATCGCGGACACGAGGCGGCTGGCCGGCTCGATGACGATTCCGGCACGGCCCGGTGGCGAACCGGTCGAGGAGAGGCTCGGCGGGGACCTGATCCACGACCTCGGCACGGTGACCGAGTGGGTGACCGAGCGGGAGGGGCGCCTCGTCCTGGGCAACTACGTCTATGCCGACGGAGAGACGAACGTGCGCGTGTCCGCCGCCGTCGACGCCCTGACCCAGCGGGTGGTCGACCAGCGCGGCCACGACGTGGCCCTCGCCTTTCTCGCCACCCCGACGGACGTGTTCGCGGTGCCCGGTGGCGCGGTGGCCAGGTCCGTCGAGAACTACGCTCAGCGGCATACGTCCAAGGTGTTGCGGGTGCCGTTGCGCACGCTCAGCGGTGGTCGCCTGCTCCGCCGCAACTACGTGCCCGGCGAGGACCCCGGGATCAACGACTCGGTCGTGCTCCAGCAGGGGCCGAACTACCTGCTCGCGAAGCGGCTCCAGCGGTGGCGGGCGACGGCCCACCGGGCGGAGGGCGGCGTGGTGTCGCTCAAGGTGGCGCCGCCGACGCGAACCCGGTCGGTCGTCAAGAACCGGGCGCTCGCAGCGGCCTACGCCGGTGCGCACCGCTTCGGAGTGGAGGTCTTCGAGCCGGGGACCGCGAACACGCTCATGGCCATCCTGCTCGTCCACGACCTGCGCACCGGCGCCCCGGCGCGGGAACACCCGTGGCAGGACGAGGCCTACGGCGCCGCCCACGGTGGGCTGTGGACGTCGGCCTACGACCCCCGCAGCGCGCTCGGGATCGCCGCGCTGCTCGGCTTCGCGGCAGCCCGATGAGACGTCGCTGAGTTGGCGTCTCGACCACGCAGGCCCCATGCTCTGACCATGGCCGAGAGCACCTCGACGCGGTCGACGCGGCGGGTCGACGACCGTTCCCCGGAGCACGGGCTCGGGGGAACCTTCAGTGCACCGCGGACCCTCGTCCCGGCGCTGCTCGCCGCGATCGCCTACGTCGACCCGGGCAACTTCGGGGTCAACATCAGCTCCGGCGCCCAGCACGGCTACGCCCTCGTCTGGGTGGTCGTCTTCGCGAGCTGCTCGGCAATGGTGATCCAGTACCTCGCGGCCAAGCTCGGCATGGTCACCGGGATGAGCCTCGCCGAGCACAGCGCGCGGCGCTTCCCCGGCATCGGTCGGATCCTGCTGTGGACGCAGGCGGAGATCGTCGTCATCATGACCGACCTCGCGGAGGTCGTCGGTGGTGCGATCGCCCTGCACCTGCTCTTCGGGGTGCCGCTCATGTGGGGCGCGGTCGCGGTGACAGCGTTCAGCCTCGTCGTGCTCTATCTCAAGGTGCGCGGGCGCAGCCACTTCGAGTCGGTCGTCCTCGTGCTGCTCGCCGTCATCATCGGCTCGCTCTTGTGGCAGGTCCTCGTCGCGGACGTCGACCGGGTCGCGCTGCTCCGCTCCCTCGCACCCGGCCCGCTCGACTCGTCGGCGGCGCTGCTCGCCGTGGGCATCGTCGGGGCCACGGTCATGCCCCATGCGCTGCACTTCCACTCGGCTGCGTCGCGCACCCGCGACGACGGGACCGTCGAACCGTCGCAGGTGGAGCGGATGCGGATCGGCCGCCACACCGTCCGGTCGGTCGTCATCGCGATGTCGGTCGCCGGGGTGGCGAATGTCAGCCTCGTCGTCTTCTCCGCCGCGCTGCCCTCCGAGGCCGGGGGCAGCATCGAGAGCGCCTACGCGGCGCTCGGGGCCCACGCGGGGCAGATCGCGGCGACCATGCTGGCGGTCGCCCTGCTCGCTTCCGGGCTCGCGTCGGCCCTCGTCGGCGTGCAGACGGGCGACGTCGTCATGACGGGGTTCGGCAAGCGGCCGATCCCCGCGCTGGCTCGCCGGCTGCTCGCCGTGGTGCCGACCCTGATCATCCTGGGTGTGGGGGTCGAGCCGACGAACGCACTCGTCTGGAGCCAGGTGGTCCTCAGCTTCGCGCTGCCCGGCACGCTCATCCCGCTCCTGCTCTTCACGCACGACCGGCGCCTCATGGGGCGCATGGCCAACCACCGCCTCACGACCGTCGTCGCCTGGCTCATCACCGCGGTCATCGTCGGCCTCGTCGGCTTCCTGGTCGTCAGCGGCGGCTGAGCCCCTCACCACCGCAACACGCCCGGGACTGTGCAACTGCTCCCTGATATTTCCGGGGTGCGTTTGATGGTGCCGGGCGTGTTGCGGAGTGGGAGGGGTGGGGGCGCAGGGGCGGTCGTTCAGTCGAGGTCGGCGGCGAGGTAGCGCTGGAGGGTCGGGCCGACATGCGCGACGAGCTCGTCGACCGTCATGGTCGCAAGGGGCTCGATCCCGACCACGCGACGAGCCATGGCAAGGCCGACGATCTGCGACGCCGCCAGCGCTGCGCGACGCCGGGCATCCGGTCCGGGCAGGTGCCGGGCGTACGCGCCGATGATGACGTTGTCGATGAACTCGCGGACGACGTCGTTCGCCGGGCCTTCCGTCATCGCGGAGCGCATGAGGCCGAGGAGGGCCGGGCCGGTGACCGGATCGTCCAGGAGTCCTGCGACGGCGCGGACAATCCGCTCGCCGACGCCATCGAGGCCCTGCGCGAAGATCTCGTCGATCTTCTGGTGCGGGTCAACGGGCAGCTCGAGCACCGCCGCGAA
>NZ_JBEDUL010000119.1:0-6886 GCF_040414665.1 Intrasporangium sp. | reverse complement strand
GCTGGGCGTCATCTGAGGCGAATCACCACGTCGATCACATCGCTTGGTGATGTGCGGTCACCACGTCGATTCCTACGTTCGGACCGTTCGAGGCAACCAGCCCCGACCGGCACCAGCAAAGGAACCGATCATGACCATCACCACCAGCCACCTCGGTCGGGCGGCAGGCCTCGCCGCGGCCGCGGCCGGACTGCTCTTCATCGCCGTGCAGATCAACCACCCGCCGATGGAGGTCGCGTCGGTCAGCACGACCGAATGGGTTGTCCGCAACTCGATGAAGGTCCTCATGGCCGCCCTCGCGCTGGCTGGCATCACCGGAATGTACGTGCGGCAGGTGCGGCAGGCCGGCCTCGTGGGGCTCGTCGGCTACCTGCTCTTCGCCAGCGGCTACCTCGTCATGCTGGCCATCGCCTTCGTCGCCGGCTACATCCTGCCCTCGTTGGCCGAGACCGCCCCCGCCTACGTTGACGACGTGCTCACGGTGGCGTCCGGTGGCAGCCCCACCGGCGATGTCGGCCTCTTCACGACCGCCAACCAGCTCTCCGGCGTCGGCTACCTGGCTGGCGGCGTCATCTTCGGTATCGCCCTCTTCCGGGCGCGCGTCCTCGCTCGCTGGGCTGCAGCCCTGCTCGCCGTTGCCACCGCGTCGACCGTCTTGCTACAGGTCCTGCCGTACGCCTTCCACCGCATCTTCGCCGTCCCGACCGGTGTTGCCCTCATCGGCCTCGGCGTCTCCCTCTGGCGCGACCAGCGCCAGGCGGCGCGGACGTCGCGCGACAACACGGCCCTGTCCCCGGCGAGCGGTCAGGTCGTCCGATGAGCTCCCGCTACGGGCTGCGGGTGCCGATCGCGCTCATGGCGCTGAGCGTGATCCCCGTGTTCGCAGGGACCGCTCGCCTGATCCACCTCTCCGGCGGCCCACAGATCATCCCCGCGGATGCGCGCTTCACCAGCTCGCCGGGAGCCGTCGTCATGCACGTCGTCTGCTCCATCGTCTACGCGCTCTTGGGTGCGATGCAGTTCGCGCCCGGCTTCCGCCGTCGGCACCCCGGCTGGCACCGCCGGGCGGGCCGCGTCCTGGCGATCGCCGGCCTGGGCGTGGCGGTGTCGGCGCTCTGGCTGACCCTGTTCTACCCCCGCAAGGAGAACAGCGGTGACCTGCTCTACTTCCTGCGGCTGGCCTTCGCCTCGGGCATGGTCGCCTGCTTGGTCCTCGGCGTCACGGCCATCCGGCGCCGCGACGTCACCACACACCGGGCGTGGATGATCCGTGCCTATGCGCTCGGCCTCGGCGCGGGCACCCAGGCCTTCACCGAGGGCTTCGGCGGAGCCCTGTTCGGGACGAGCACTCTCGCTCTCGACGCGTCGCGGGGGATCGCTTGGATCATCAACCTCGCCGTCGCGGAGTGGGCGATCCGACGCCCGCGGCGCCGCAGCCGCCGCCCCGCTTCAGCTCGGGTTCTCGTGGGCGGGCAGTCATGACGACCACCTACGAGTTCCGGGTCGGCGGTCATCTCGACGACCACTGGACCGCGGTGCTCGGGGGACTGGACGTGGAGCGAAACCCGGACGGCACGTCCACTCTCACTGGTGACGTGGCGGACCAGGCGCAGCTGCACGGCATCCTCGCCAGGCTTCGAGACGTCGGTGCGCCGTTGATCTCGATGCGTGTCCTCCCAGCGGTGCCATGACCATGCCGTATGCCGCTGGGCTCGCTCCCAGCCCGACGGTCCCTGAGGCGCCCGGCGGGTGCTCAAGATCCGGCGGGACAAACTTCCCAAAAGTGTTGACAAGGTGCATTACTCGAACGTATGTTCGAGACATGGCGAACGCGGCGGTGCTCGAGCAGCTTCGGACGCGGCTCACTGAGGTGGAGGCGCGGCACGAGGCCGACGCCCGGGCCGCCGCCGATGCGTTCTGGTCCTCGCTGGCCAGCACACCCGACACCGCTGGTCCGGCCGCCGCGACGGAGAGGCCGGCGGACGGCTCTCCCGGGCGGGGGCGGCGTCCCCGGCTGCGTGAGGTGGGGGGCCGGGTGTCGGGCGGGGTGTGGGGGCATGTGCCGGCGGAGGGGCCGTTGCCGTTCCTGCCGCGTGAGGTGGGTTCGGTCGAGCTGTCCGAGCTGGATCTGGATGGCGCGGACGCGGACTGGTTCGAGGCGAACTATCCGGGCCCGTCCGAGCCGCCGGTGTTCGACGAGCCGGTGGCGGTCAAGGTGGACGCGCTGCTCGGGCGGCCGCTGGTGCGGCACGGGTCGGAGCTGTTGGCGCACGCGGTCGGGCACCTGGCCGGGTTGCGGGTCCAGCACGAGGTGATGCTGGTCAACGTGCTGGCCGAGCTGCTCGACCGGGGTGAGGCGCCGCCGGGGGGACTGTCCGTCACGGACTGGCTGCGATCGCTCGATCCGAACCTGTCGGCCGGGCAGGCCAAGGACTACGTGACGGTGGCGCGGGCGGTGACCGAGCCGCGCTGGGCCGAGCTCGCGGCGCGGGTGACGATGGGGCATGTCACGGTCGGCAAGGCGGCCCGGATCGTCGAGTTCCACGGCCAGGTCGAGCGGGTCGCGGACCCGGACGAGGTGGTCACGGCGGTGGCCGATCTGGTCACCCGGGCGCCGGAGCTGGTCCCGGAGGACTTCACCCGGCTGGTGCGCCACCACACCGAGCAGGTCCGCCCACCCAAGGACCCCGACCGCGTGGAGGACACGGACCGTGTCGATCAGGGGCGTCGGGCCTCGCGGGGGCTCTGGTTCGGTCAACCGACGCGCACCGGGATGGTGCACCTGCGCGGTGTCCTGGACCCGGAGGCGGCCGCGGTGATCAAGTCGGCGATCGACCCGCTCTCGATCCCGTGCCCGGTCAAGGACCGGCACGGGCACACGATCACACCCGATCCGCGGTCCCCGGCCAAGCGCCGCGCCGACGCGCTCGTCGAGATCGTCGAGCGGGGTGTCGCCGCGGCAGCCACGCTGCCCGTGACCGACAAGACCAAGCTCGTGGTCACCGTGGACCTCGACGTCCTGGCTGGGCGGCTGGCTGGCACCGGGCTGGCGATGTCCGGGGACCTGCTGTCCGCCGCGACGGTCCGCCGGCTGGCCTGCGACGCGGCGATCATCCCGATGGTGCTGGGGACTGCCGGGGAGCCGCTGGACGTGGGCCGCCGCCGACGGCTGGTCACGGGTGGGCTGCGCACGGCCCTGTGGCAACGCGATGGCGGATGCAGCTTCCCCGGCTGCACCTGTCCACCCCAGTGGACCGACGCGCACCACATCGTCTACTGGTGGGCCGGTGGACGGACCAGCCTGCTCAACACGGCGCTGCTGTGCCGCCGGCACCACACCCACGTGCACCGCCACGACCTGACCGCGACGGCGACCGCGACCGCGACCAGCGTCACCTGGCACGTCTAGCTCGCCCGCCCCGGACCCCGCCCCCACCCGGCGGGGTCAGACGCATGTCCTGGGCCAAGCCGACTCAGTAGAAGTGGCCGCCGCTCAGTGGTCGGCTCACCTCGGTCCGCGTGGCGAGCAACCCGGTGATCCATCCATAGAATCCCTCGGCGTCTGCTGCCTCGATGACACGGGCGTTCGGCTCGAGCCCGTGCACGCCCCAGGACATCGCCGAGTAGCCGCGAGTGAGCGCCGAGCTCATCTCGACCGCGACGTGGTAGTCGGCCGCCTTCGTCACCAGCTCGGGGTGCAGCAGCACTCCAACGGACAACGAGTCGGGGTGCGTCGTGCCCGGGATGCCGACGCTCTCGTCGAAGGTCAGGGTCGGCCCGCAGACCGTGAGGAAGAACTTCGCCAGCGGGGTGCCGATCGCCTCGATGCGGGACAGCTGCGCGCGGCTGAAGACCGCGTCGCTCAGGGTCAGCGGCGCCCAGGGCACGACGGTCACGTCGCGGAAGCCTGCCTCGAAGACGACATGCGCCGCGTGCGGGTCGACGAAGAAGTTGAACTCGCCGGCCGCGGTGATGTTTCCACGGCCGTTGTTCGAGCCGCCCATGATGACCAGGCTCTTGACGTTCCGGACGAAGTCCGGCTCCTTTACGGCCGCCATCGCGATGTTCGTCAGCGGGCCGATGGCGACCACGGAGATCTCACCGGGTGACTCGGCCGTCAGCCGGATGAGGGCATCGACCCCGTGCTCGGCCTCGGTCGACGTCCCGGCGAAGTCCATGTCGAGCCCACCGGACCCGTCGCCGTGGACGTTCTCGGCCGACACCCACGGCAGCACCAAGGGGCGCTGGCACCCCAAGTGGATGGGCACGGTCCCGAGGCGACCGGCGGCGCTGAGGGTCATCTGTGCGTTGTGCACCTGCCGGTCGAAGCTGACGTTGCCGGCGACCATGGTGATGGCGCGCAGGTCCGCTTCCGGGTCGAGCAGGCCGCCGATGAGCGCGACGCAGTCGTCCTGCGCGGTGTCGGTGTCGAGAATGAAAGGGACGGTCACAGCAGTCTCCTTGTGGCCAAGAGCCTTGAGTTGTCAGTGGCGGGTCAGGATCGAGGTGACGCGCAGGCGGTCCGACCGGATCCACACGTCCGAGTACTCGATCGGCGAACCGGACGCGAGGTAGGTCACCTGCTCCAGGTGCTGCAGCGGAGACCCGACCGGCACCTCGAGCAGCTCCGCGGCCTCGGCCTGCGCAGCCGTCGCGGAAAAGGTGCGTCGACCCGTTGTGATGTGCAGGCCGTACCGCGAGGCGAGGACTCCGAACAGCGTCTCCTGCTCGAAGTCCACGGTCTCGAGACCGGGCGCCAGGTCGGTGCGGACGAAGTTGGCGAGCAGCGCGACCGGTCCGGCAGTGGTGCTCCGCAACCGTTCGAGCCGCAGGATCGGTTGGCCGGCACGCGTGTCGAGCAGCGCCGCGACAGGCGCCGGCGCGCCGACGACGGAGCACCCCAGAACCCGCGTCGACAGCGGCGCGCCGGCGTCGGCGAAGTCCTCCGACAGGCTCGTCAGCTTCTGCGCGATCGCGGGCTCGACGACGGTCGCCGTCACGAACGTGCCCTTGCCCCGCACCTGCACGAGGGCCCCCTCAGCGATCAAGGTCGACAGCGCCCGTCGGAGCGTGCCGCGGCTCACGCCGAGCTCCACCGCCAGCTCCGGCTCGGGCCGCAGCCGATAGTGCGGAGGCCACGCACCGCTCGCGATCTGCTCGCGCAACCACGCCGAGATGCGCGAGTGCAACGTCGCGGGCACCTGGGCGGCGTCCGCGCTGAGCGAGCTCAGCGGCATACGGAATCCTCTCAGTAGCTCTGGGTCTGAGCGTCGCTCGTGTCGGTGACGATGGCGATGCCGGCGCTCGTGCCTACCTTCGCGGCCCCGGCCGAGAGCAGTTCGACGACCTGCTGGCGGGACTTGATCCCGCCTGAGGCCTTGACGAGGACGCCCTCGGGCGCGCGGTCGACGAGGTAGCGGATCGACCCCGGGCTCGCCACCTCGACCTGCCCGGACGACGCGTTCTTGAGGTAGGCGGCGCCGGCTTCGCAGGCGAGCTCGACGGCAGCGGCCTTCTCCGACTCCGTGAGCAGCGGCAGCTCGAGCATCACCTTGACCGGCACCCCCGCCCGCACCACTCCGGCGATGTCCTCGCGGAAGCCGTCGAAGTCACCGCTCTTCAGCCACCCGACCTGCACGCCCATGTCGATCTCCTGGGCGCCGAGTCGGACGAGTTCCGCTGCCTCAGCGGCCTTTCCGGCGCTCGTCATGACGCCGACTGTAGGGAAGTCGAGGGCGGACGCGACCGTGACGCCGGTGCCCTTCAGCACCTCAGCCGTCAGGGCGACCCACGAGCCGGCGACCATCGCGGCGTCGAACCCGTATTCGACCGCCTCCTTCGCGTGGGCGATCGTCTCCTCGCGCGTCGTGCCGACGGCGATGAGGGTGTGCTGGATGTAGGGCGCCAGTTCCCCGGCGGAGAGCGCCGCAAAATCAGTCATGGGGTTCCTTCCGTTGTGGTGTCCAGGTCGTCGCGGTGGGGGAGGGCGGGGATCACCTCGGCGACCGAGACGGTGTGGGCGCCGGCGCGTGCTGCGAACTGCGTTGCGGCGTCAATTGACTGGCCCTCGGCGAGAGCGACGGCAACGGCCGCCGTGAAGCTGTCGCCCGCGCCCGTGGTGTCGACGACGGCCCGGGGGGCGACGGCCGGGATGGTGCGGGGACCTGCAGCGTCGTGGACGACGGCCCCTGCCGAGCCGAGGGTGATGACGACGGTGCCGACTCCCTTGGCGTGCAGCTGCGCGGCGAGGTCAGCGGCAGACTCCTGTGCGTCGGGGTCGTGACCGAGGAGGATTGCCGCCTCCGTGCGGTTCGGAGTGACGACATCGATGTGCTTCCAGGCGCTGTCTGGGACCGGTTGCGCCGGAGCCGGATTGAGCAGGGTCCGAGTCCCTTCCTCGCTCGCTGCGCGGAGGGCAGCCAGGGCAGTGTCGAGTGGGATCTCCAGGGACACCACGGCGATGTCGGCATTTGCGAGCTGACCTCGGAAGGCCGTGACATGCTCCGCGCCGAGGTGGTCGAGGGCGCCGGTGGCGATGACGATGCGGTTCTCGCCGGAGGGCTCGACGAGGATCATCCCGACCATCGTCGCCGCGTCCTGGATGGTGACGGTCGCGGAGGCGTCCACCCCCTCTGCCTTCCAGAGCGCGCGACCCCCCTCGCCCATCGCGTCCGCGCCGATGGCCGTGAGGAAGGTGACGTCAGCGCCGAGCCGGGCCGCGCCAACCGCCTGGTTGGACCCCTTGCCGCCATGGCCGGAGGAGAACTCGCCGCCGGCGATGGTCTCTCCTGCGACGGGTAGGCGTGACAGGCGCATCGTCAGCCCGACGCCGTAGCTGCCGACCACCGCGACTCTCGGTTTGCCCGAGCTCATGGCACCTCGTTTC
>NZ_JBEDUL010000118.1:0-4578 GCF_040414665.1 Intrasporangium sp. | reverse complement strand
GAGCCGGGGGCGATGATCGGGTTCCTCGGGGCCCGGGTCTACGAGGCGCTCTACGGACGGGCTTTCCCCGAGGGGGTGCAGACGGCCGAGAACCTCTTCGAGCACGGGCTCATCGACGCCATCCTGCCCGTGGAGGCCCTCGCCGAGACCGCCGACCGGGCGCTCAACGTCCTCATGGGTGCACGGGAGGAGCCGCCCGTGGTGGCTGACGTGCCAAGGGCGGAGCTGCCCGACCTGCCGGCATGGGACTCCATCGAACGATCCCGCCGGACCGATCGACCCGGCGTGCGCGCCCTGCTCAAGCTCGGCGCAACGGACGTGCTGCCATTGCACGGGACGGGCTCCGGCGAGTCCGACCCGGGGTTGCTCATGGCGTTGGCGCGGTTCGGCGGGGCTCCGTGCATCGTGCTCGGACAGGACCGGCGGGGCCAGACGCTGGAGGAGCCCTTGTCCCCCAAGGGGCTTCGCGTGGCCCGGCGAGGAATGGCGCTGGCCCGCGAGCTCGACCTCCCCCTGGTCAGCATCATCGACACCGCCGGTGCCGCGCTGTCGAAGGAGGCCGAGGAGGGTGGCATGGCCGGGGAGATCGCCCGGTGCCTCGCCGAGCTCGTCACCCTCCAAGCTCCAACGCTGTGTGTCCTGCTCGGCCAGGGCACGGGCGGCGGCGCGCTGGCCCTCATGCCTGCCGACCGCGTCATCTGTGCACAGCACTCGTGGCTCTCGCCCCTGCCCCCCGAGGGCGCGTCCGCGATCCTGCACCGGGACACGACGCACGCGCCCGAGCTCGCCGCAGCGCAGCGGGTCAGGTCGTTGGACCTGCTCGCCGACGGGATCGTCGATCGCATCGTGGCCGAGCGCCCCGACGCCGCAGACGAGCCCGCAGAGTTCTGCCAACGGATGAGCCAGGCAATCCAGCACGAGCTGGCCCTCCTCGCCCGGGAGGAGCCGGCCGCACGGTTGGAGTCGCGTCTCGCCCGGTATCGCGACCTCTGAGGAAGCGACGCGTACTGCACACTCGACCATGAGCTGGCCCCCGCCTCTCGTCGACTGTGCAGAACGTGCCGCCCCCCGCCTCTCGTCGAGTGTGCAGAACGTGCCGCCCCGCCTCTCGTCGAGTGTGCAGAACGTGCCGCCAGTCAGAGCTTGAGTGCAGCCTCGCGGAGCTCGTCGAAGGCTGCGGCCCGGACGAGATCGACCTGGTCGGTGACGAGATTTGGCCGGAACTCGATCGTCGTCACGTCCTCGACTCCGGCCCAGTCGAGCCACCATTCGAGGTAGGGCCGCTGGAAGTCGATGCCGAAGGATGTCGGCCTGCCCTCGCCATACACGGCACTGGTGAGGACGAGGACGGCCTTCTTGCCGGCGAGCAGCCCCGAGTACCCGGCCTCCGGGTCGAACCCGAAGAGCATCCCCGGTTGGCTCACGACATCGATGAGCTGCTTCAGGACGTAGGGAATGCTCCCGTTCCACATCGGCACGGACAGCAGGTACGCGTCCGCGGCATCGAGGCGGGTGAACGCTGCGATGGCCCGCTGCCAGGCAGCCGCTGCGTCGCCCTCCGGCTCCTCTCCAGCGAAGACGGCCATCTTGGCTGCCGCTGCGTCGGGACCGAAGCCGGGCAGCGACCCGTCCCAGAGATCCCAGTGATCGACCTCGACGTCGGGGCGGCCGGCGACCGCCGCCACGTAGGCCTCGGCCAGCGAGAGCGACTCGGAGGCCTGGCCTCGAGGTGATGCCGAGATGTGCAGTAGTCGGGTCATGGAGTGACCTCCTCAGTTCTTAGATAAGTGCGTGCGCACGTAACTATATAGGTGCGCCTGCACGCAATCAAGCGGGTACGCTCTCCCTCATGGCCTCCCGCTCTCGACGACAGCTCGCAGCCGACGCCTGGGGGGCGCTCCTCCAGACCCACGCCGCACTGGTTCCCGAGCTCGACCGGTCGCTGCGATCGCACTCGGGACTCCCGCTCGCCTGGTACGACGTCCTCCTCGAGCTCTCGGCAGCCGACGACGGCCGCCTGCGCATGTCCGAGCTCGCCCAGCGTGCGGTCCTCAGTCGGACCCGCATCAGCCGGGTCGTCGACGAGCTCGTCCGGGCCGGCCTCGTCGCCAAGGAGCCCAACCCGGTCGACGCCCGGTCGTCGTTCGCGGTCATCACCACGGAGGGACGGCAGCGTTTCGAGGCGAGCGCACCACACTACGTCGGGCAGATCGAGAAGCGCTTCGCCTCGGGCCTGACGGACGACGAGCTGCGCACCATCGCCCGCGCCCTGCGCCGAGCGCAGACCCACAGCATCACTCCGTCCCCGAACAACGGCTGACAGCAGGCGACGTGCGGGAGGATCAGGACTGGCCGTGCATCGGGAGCAAGCTCAGCGGCATACGTACACCTGACAACCAACGGCCCGGCGTTGGGCAGGACCTGCCAACGCGCCCTGCCCCACCCGCTCCCTAGGCTCACCCGCAACAACATCGAGGAGAGTGGCATGAGGGTGCTCGTCGCACTCGGCGGCAACGCGATGACCGGGCCCGATGGGAGTGCGGCTCCGCACGAGCAGCGGCGGGCCATCCGGCGGGCGATGTCGCATGTCGCCGATCTCGTGGCGTCCGGCCACGAGGTCGCCATCACGCACGGCAACGGCCCGCAGGTCGGCAACATCCTCGTCAAGAACGAGCTTGCTGCCCATGTCGTCCCGCCCGTGCCGCTCGACTGGTGCGGCGCCCAGACGCAGGGCACCATCGGGTTCACCATGCTCGATGCACTCGAGGGGTCGCTCGGGCGGCGCGGAGTCCGGCGACCTGTCGCTGCCATCGTCACCCGCACGCTCGTCGACCCCGACGACCCTGGATTCAGGAAGCCCACCAAACCGGTGGGCCGCTATGTCAGCAAGGACGAGGCCCAGCCGCTCATCGCGCTGGGACAGGTCTGGGAGGACCGCGGGGCGAAGGGCTGGAGGCGAGTCGTCGCATCACCCGAGCCGCTCGAGGTGCTCGACGCGCACACCCTGCTCACACTCATGCGGGCCGGCTACGTCGTCGTGGCGGCCGGCGGGGGCGGCATTCCCGTCGTGCGTTCTGACGCCGCCACCGTGCACGGCGTCGAGGCGGTCATCGACAAGGACCTCACGGCTGCCCTGCTCGCCCGCGCCATCGACGCCGATGCGCTCGTCATCGCGACGGACGTCCCCCATGCCGTCATCGGCTGGGGCACCCCGGAGGCCAAGCCGCTCGAGCAGGTGACCCTGGCGGAGCTGGAAGGATACGCCGCCGCAGGGCACTTCGCCTCGGGATCGATGGGCCCGAAGGTCGACGCCGCCATGCGGTTCGTGCGGTCCGGCGGCCGCCGCTGCATCATCACCTCCCTTGACCAGATCACCGACGCAGTGGATCACGGCGTCGGCACGATCATCGAGAACCCCACGCCCCCAGACGATTTCGAAAGGTGAGTCACGTGCCAGAAGCCATCGAGGTGCGCAAGGTCCCGATCCACTCCGTCGCCGACGCGTCCGAGCTCGCCAAGCTCATCGACGACGGCGTCATGGAGGCGAGCCGGGTCATCGCCATCATCGGCAAGACGGAGGGCAACGGCGGGGTGAACGACTACACCCGCATCATCGCCGACCGGGCGTTCCGCGAGGTGCTCGTCGCGAAGGGCGCCCCCGCCGACCAGGTCAAGCAGATCCCCATCGTGTGGTCCGGTGGAACCGATGGCGTGATCAGCCCGCACGCGGCGATCTTCGCCACAGTGCCGGCCGACCGGACCGAGCCGTCCGACGACCTGCGCCTGACCGTGGGGTTCGCGATGAGCGAGCCGATCAAGCCGGAGGAGATCGGCTACGTGGCGATGATCCAGAAGGTCGCTGACGGCGTGAAGGTCGCGATGGAGCGAGCCGGGATCACCGACCCCAAGGACGTCCACTACGTCCAGACCAAGACCCCGCTCCTGACCATCCACACGATCCGCGACGCCAAGTCCCGCGGGATGAAGGTCTGGACCGAGCACACGCACGAGTCGATGGACCTGTCCAACGGCACAACCGGTCTGGGCATCGCCGTCGCCCTCGGTGAGATCGAGATGCCGACGGACGAGGACGTCATGCACAACCGCTCGCTCTACTCATCCGTCGCCTCGTGCTCGTCGGGGGTGGAGCTCGACCAGGCGCAGGTCGTCGTCGTGGGCAACACGCGCGGCATCGGCGGGCGGTACCGGATCGGGCACTCCGTCATGCGCGATGCGCTGGACCAGGACGGCATCTGGGAGGCCATCAAGGACGCCGGGCTCGACCTGCCCGAGCGCCCGCACTGGACCGACATCAAGGGACGGCTCGTCAACGTGTTCCTCAAGTGCGAGGTGAGCCAGGACGGGACCGTCCACGGGCGCCGGAACGCCATGCTCGACGACTCGGACGTCCACTGGCACCGCCAGATCAAGTCGGCCGTGGGCGGTGTGACTGCCGCCGTGACGGGCGACCCGGCCGTGTTCGTCTCCGTGTCAGCTGCTCACCAGGGTCCGGATGGCGGTGGGCCGGTCGCGGCCATCGTCGACCTCGGCGAGGGCGAGCCGGCCGGCTACCGATGG
>NZ_JBEDUL010000117.1:0-16936 GCF_040414665.1 Intrasporangium sp. | reverse complement strand
CTGATGAGCCGGCTCGGCTACGAGCGCTACGGGGCGATGGGCAACGACGCCGGCTCGATGATCTCCCCGGAGGTCGGCCGACTCGACCCGGAGCACTGCATCGGTGTCCATGTGACGCAGCTGTTCTCCTTCCCCACCGGGGACCCGGCCGAGATGCAGGACCTGACCGAGGACGAGCGAGCCGCACTCGACGTCCTCACCTGGTTCTGGGAGAACATCGGCGCCTTCAACGTGCTCCAGTCGCAGGCGCCACAGACCCTCGCCTTCGGGCTCGCCGACTCGCCGGTTGCCCTGCTGGCGTGGAACTCCCAGCTCATGCTCGACCAGGACGATGACTTCATCGTCGGCAACGTCGCCACCTACTGGTTCACCGGGACCGCCGGTTCATCGATCCGCCTCTACCGGGAGAACCAGCTGGCGCAGCACCGGCCGGCCAGCCCCACCACGGTGCCGACCGGTCTCTCGTCCTGGGGCAACGACTTCCGCTCGATCCGCCGGTTCGCCGAGCGGGACCACGCCGACCTCCGGATGTGGCGGCTGCGTGAGGGCGGCGGGCACTACGCCGCGCACAACGACGCGGACGTCCTCGTCGGCGACGTCGTCGAGTTCTTCACCAGTCTCTGATGCTGCGGGAGGGCTCCCGAGGTGCCGCGACCTCGGGAGCCAGCTCCGCGGCATACGGCAGGGTCGTGCTCTGAACTGGTCAGGAATCGAGAAGCCTTGCCCCCCGGCCCGCTCCTACGGTTGGCGCATGTGCAACCCACTGTGGCGACGCGCCCTCGAGCGGGCCGAGCTAGCCGGCTCGCTCCCGGAGCGGCAGGTACATGACGTGCAGGCCCACGAGCCCGAGCTCGGCATCGTCGAACGCCTCGGGCACGGTCCCGATGATGCGGAAGCCGAGACGCTGCCAGAGCCGGACGGCTCCCTCGTTGGTCTCCACCACGGCGTTGAACTGGATGGCGTGGTAGCCGGCCTCACGGGCCCACTCGACGACGTGCTGCCCGAGGGCGAGGCCGATGCCCTCGCCCTGGCGGTCCGGGTCGACCATGAATGACGCCGTCGCGATGTGGGAGCCGCGACCCGGCCGGTTGGGTCCCATCTTCGCGGAGCCGACGACGACCCCGTCGATGATGGCGACCACCGTGCGGCCCGGCACCCGCTCGATCCAGTAGCTCCGCGCCTCGTCGGACGTCTCTCCGGGCGGCAGGGTGTAGGTACGGCCCTCGTCCGCGATCCGTTTGTAGAAGGGGTGGATCTGCGCCCAGTCGGCCTCGGTCGCGTCACGGATCTCCACCCGGTGGAGCCTAGCCTCGCTCTCGCTCCGCCAGCGGTGTCGCTCCGCGTCCCTCGGTTCGTTCTTTCCACCTCCCCGCGTGACTGGGGGCGAGTAATTTGGAGCCATGCCGACCCGGACCAGGGCCTGGACCGGCCGGCGCGCTCGAGGAGAAGGGGCGACTCATGGTGGACATGACATCCAAGCTGACCGGGACCGTGCCACCAGCGCCCGCGGGCGCAGCCTCTGGCGGTCTGGACACGACCGAGATGAGATCGCTCGGTCTGCAGTCCGCGCAGGAGCGGGCCGCTCGTGGCAAGTCGGCCCGGACTTCGGTGCCGTTGGAGGCCCACGCGGACTTCCGGCGATCCGAGGGCGTTGATCCCATCAGGCTCCTCCTCCGCCAGGCCAAGACCCGGTTGCCGGAGCTGGTGCCGATCCGGCACGGCCGGATGCTGGTGTCTCCGTTCACGTTCTACCGCGGCGCGGCTCTCATCATGGCGGCCGACCTTGCGGGGACGCCGACGTCGCCCTTCGGCACCCAGCTCTGCGGCGACGCTCACCTGTCGAACTTCGGTGGCTACGCCTCTCCGGAGCGGCGCCTGGTCTTCGACATCAACGACTTCGACGAGACCTATCCGGGGCCGTTCGAGTGGGATGTCAAGCGGTTGGCGGCGAGCTTCGCGGTGGCGGGACGCGACAACGGGTTCACGACGAAGGAGACCCGCAAGGCGACCCTGTCTGCCGTCGAGACCTACCGGACTGCGATGCGCACCTTCGCGACCCAGCCGATCCTCACCGTCTGGTACGCCCACCTCGACATCGAGAACACCATCGCCCGTTTCGAGGCGACGTTGACCGACCGGGAACGCAAGGAGCGCAGGGCGGCCCTCAAGGACACCCGCAAGGCGATCGTCAAGGCACGCACCCGCGACAGCCTGCATGCCCTCGACAAGCTGACGACCGTCGTCGACGGGCGACGGCGGCTCATCAGTGACCCACCACTGATCACCCGTCTGGACGACATGACCGGTCTGGACACCGGCGAGGTGCTGCAGAGGCTCACCGCCATGATGGCCGACTACCGCGACACCCTGGCCGCGGACCGGCGCCGCCTGCTCGACCACTACGCACTCGTCGACATCGCCCACAAGGTGGTCGGTGTCGGAAGCGTTGGCACACGCGCCTGGGTGCTGCTCCTCAACGGTGGCGCCGAAGGGGAGGTGCTCCTGCTGCAGGCCAAGGAAGCCCAACGCTCGGTCCTCGCAGACTTCGCCCCGCCCATCGCGTCCGGAGACACCCGAGACGACCCGCCCAGCACAAACAACGAGGTGTACGAGGGGGAGCGGGTGGTCACCGGGCAGCGGCTCATGCAGGCCACCAGCGACATCTTCCTTGGGTGGCTGCGCACCACGCCGGTCGGTGGCGGCAAGGCGGACTACTACCTGCGGCAGCTGCGGGACTGGAAGGTCTCCGCCGAGATCGACCAGTTCACCCCGACCCGCATGGAGACCTACGCCCGAATGTGCGGGTGGACCCTCGCCCGGGCCCACGCGCGGGCCGGGGACCGGATCGCCATCGCGGCCTACCTCGGCAAGTCGGACCGGTTCGACCAGGCCGTCGCCGACTTCGCGGAGACGTACGCCGACCAGAACGAGCGTGACCACGCCGCGCTTGCCGCTGCCGTCGAGGCAGGGAGGGTCCAAGCGCAGTTCGGTGTGTGACCGCTGGGTTCTCACGGGGCTCCTCACCCGGCAAGGGGCTGGATGACGGTCACAGTGCACCCCGTGCCGGGCGAGGAGTCGATGATCAAGGTGGCGCCGATCGCGCTCGCGCGCTCCGCCATGGTCGACTGGCCGAGGTGACCCGGATGGGGCCGCACGGGGTCGAAGCCGACACCGTCGTCGGAGATCGTGACGGTGAGCCGGTCGTCGAGCTTCATCACCTCGACGGCGATCCGCGTGGGTTCGGCGTGCTGCACCGCATTGTTGAGGGCCTCCAGGGTCAGCCGGTAGAGGTGCTCCTCCATGGTCGGCTCCAGCGCCGGACGTGCGTGCGGGCCGATGACCTCGATCGGGACTCCTTCGCGTGCGCTGAGGGCCGCTGCCTGCCGGGTCAGGGCGGTCACGAGACCTTCCTCCGCCAGGGCCTGTGGGCGTAGCTCGAAGATGAGGGCCCGCATCTCGGCGAGCGCCCCTTGCGTCAACTCGGCGAGTCGCCGAACCGTCGTGGCTGCCGGCGCGTCCTGATCCAGCCCCGCAGACGTCAGCTGCCGTTCGGCGGTTCGGGCGTGCAGGGTCATCGAGAACAGCGCCTGGCTCACGCTGTCGTGCAGCTCGCGCGCCAGCCGCTGGCGCTCGAGGTTCGCGGCGTCGTGCTCCGACCGTGCATACAGCTCGGCATTGGCCATCGCGACGGCAGCCTGGTCGGCCAGCGCCGCGAGGAAGGCGCGTTCCTCGTCATCGTGCTCGCGTCCGGCGCGGTGGTAGTACTGCATGACGCCGAGGTAGCGCCCCCGCGAGTCGAGAGGGACCACGACGATGTCGTCCCACGTCGCCTCCTCGAGGTAGCGGTGGAGCGGCTCGTACAAGGGGTTCGCCAGCCCCCGTGCCCGCGCCCCCGTCGCGATGAGCAGCTCCTGGCGTTCCAGGGCATCGCGCGTCGGGGTCTTCTCCCCGCGGCGCCACCAGTCGGCCAGGGCTGCTGCGTACTCCGTGGACAGGCCGGCCGCCTCGAAGAGCGTCAGCTGGTGGGTGACGGCGTCGACGATGATGATGGCGCAGGCCTCGGCCCGGGCCGCCTGGGCCGCTGTCTGGGCCAGCGACCGGAGGGTGACGCCGATCGGCTGGTCCACGGTCATGCTCTCGGCCACCAGGGCGAACGCCGCGATCCGCTGTTGCAGCAGCTCGTAGGCGTTGACCCGGTCGGTGGCGTCGGTGACGAGGTTGACGAAGCCGACGACCTCGGCGCCGCTGAAGATCGGAGCGAGCACGACGTCCCAGTACGTGACCACGTCGGCGGTTTCCAACCGGTTGCCGGTCTGGCTCACCACGTCCCCGGCGAGGGCCCGCTCGATGAGGCGGTTCTGTGCCTCGTCGTTGCCGGGGATCAGCTCGTACAGCGTCTTGCCGGGCGTCACGTACTCGGCGGGAACGCCCAGGTACTGCACGAAGAACTCCACCCACGTCTGGTTGCAGCGCTGCAGCCGGGTGTCGCGGTCACACACCGCGATTCCCATCGGCACACGTCCGAAGATGATGTCCAACAGCTGGTCGTCGCGCGGAGCATCGGACGGCGGTGCTGGCGCCGACTGCGGCTTCGACGGGACGGAAGCGGACATCCGCTCTCCTCGGCGCTGCTCGTGGTGTCTATGACGAGTCCATCACCAGAGCGGGCCGTCGGCAGCAGGTTGGCGATACTCACCAGGTTCCCTGCGATAATGGACGGACCGGGCTCGCCGACCGATGCGGGGGGGCGAACGACCATGACGGCGCCGCCTGACCACGACCCGACCAGGGTCTTCCTCGTCGATGACCACGCGGTCGTGCGCGCTGGCCTCGTTGCCTACCTCGGCACGGAAGCCGGGATGGTCGTGGTGGGTGAGGCCGGCGGCGGGCGGGAGGCGGTCAACCGGATCGCCGTGCTCGCCAATACCGACGCGCTGCCTGACGTGGTGCTGATGGACCTGCTCATGCCTGACCTGGACGGCATCGCGGCCACAGCCGAGATCAAGAGCCGCTGGCCGGTTGTCGAGGTCATCGCCGTCACGAGCTTCCTCGACGAGGACAAGGTCCGGGGCGCGCTGGAGGCCGGGGCCACCGGCTATCTCCTCAAGGACGCTGCGGCCTCGGACGTGGCGGACGCCATCCGTGCCGCCGTGGCGGGCGAGATGTCCATCGACCCCGCCGTCGCGAAGACGCTGCTGGCAGCGCTGCGCTCACCGAAGTCCGGCGCCGAGGGGCTCACTCCGCGGGAGCGCGAGGTCATCATCCTCATCGCGCGCGGCGCGACGAACCGGCAGATCGCCGGGCACCTCGGCGTCACTGAGCGCACCGCGCGCACCCACGTCTCGAACATCCTGACCAAGCTCGGGCTCACGAGCCGGACCCAGGCCGCGATGTGGGCCGTGCACCACGGTCTCGTTCCGAGCAAGCCCTGATCGGGTCGTGGTCGGCGCAATGACGTAGCCGGCTGCGGCCAGAGCGCACAGCCCTCACTGGCTCACCGACCGATGTCACCGAGCCGCCTCGGCGCGACAGTCGAGTCATGTCGCACTGTGAACTACGCGCCCAGATGACCATCCGTCCCGGCCGGCTGCAGGGATTCACGGCACAAGCAGCCGAACTCATGCGGCTGACCCGCGAGCTGGACACCCACACCCTGCGTTACGACTGGTTCGTCAGCGAGGACGGCACGAAATGCGAGGTCCACGAGGCGTACGACAGCGAGGAAGGGCTGTTCGAGCACAACGAACACGTCATGGCGGCTCGGGCGACGCTGTTCCGTGACTTCGCCGACGGTCACCACATGACTGCCTACGGCGACGTCTCGCAACGCCTCGTGGAGCTGTCGAAGGTGCATGCCGGCGGCCTTGAGCTCCAGGCCTTCCTGTTCGGCCTTCAGCCCGAACCCGCGATCTGACAGGTCCCCAGACGGGACAGGACTCGAGGAGGAGTTCATGAGCAACCTGGAACTGCATGCGCAGCTGACGATCCGGCCGGGCCGGCTGGAGACCTTCAAGGCGCGCGCCGCCGAAGTCGTCCGGGTGGCCCGGGAGAAGGACACGCAGACCGTGCGCTTCGACTGGTTCATCAGCGAGGACGGGACAACATGCGAGGTCCACGAGACCTACGCGAGCGACGCTGCGTTCTTCGAGCACACGCAGCACATCCTGGCGGCCCGGGCCGCACTGTTCAGGGACGCCGTTGACGGCCATCGCGTGACCGCCTACGGCGACGTGCCGCAGGGGCTCATCGACGTCGCCAACGCCCACGGCAGCGGGCTCGACACCTACGCCTTCCTCCAGGGCCTGCACCCGGAGCCGACGCCGTGACCGTGGGCCACACCCCGGCTGCGGGCGTCGACCTGTACTACGAGGAGCGGGGCGGCGGCCAGCCCATTCTGCTCATCCCGCCGTCCGGCGCCACCGCTTCCACGTGGGGCGCCCTGGCCGACGAGCTGACGGGGCTCGGGCGCGTGATCGCGTACGACCGACGTGGTTACCATCGCTCAGGCGGTGACGTCGTCCGCACGGTTGCCGTCCACACCGACGATGCCGCCGCCCTGGTGGAAGCGTTGGGAGCCGCGCCCGCGGTGGTCGTCGGGACGAGCGCCGGGGCGACGATCGCGCTGGACCTGGCCGTCCGTCGCCCAGACCTGGTCAGGACGGTCGTCGTGCACGAGGCGCCGTGGCGGGCCCTGCTGCACCCCGACCTCTCAGGTCTGCGCATGCTGGCCCGGATGCAGTGGCTGGCCCTCCGAGGTCGCCACGACCAAGCCACCGATGTGCTGCTGCGGTACGTCTACTCCTACCGCGACGGCGGGAGCGCCTGGGACGCCTTCCCCGACGAGTGGCGTCGGGTTGCGAGGGAGAACGGCAGGTCGGTCGTGGCTGACCTCCGGGCGACGCTGCGGAGCTATCCCCGCCGTCGTGCCCTGGCCGCGGTCGCCCGCCCGGTCGTGTGCACCTACGGCACGCGCAGTCGCGGCTACATGGCGACCGTCACCCGTCGCCTCGCCGGAGCCATCCCCACCGCGACGGTGCAGCCCATCGTCGGCGCCGCGCACGCCGTTCCCTTCGACGCTCCGGCCGCCTTCGCACGGGTGATCGCAGAGGCGGTCGCCTCATCCGAGATCGCAAGAAAGGTGTGAGACCAATGAACGAGAGACCAATCCCTCCGGTGGCGGCACCCGCAAGTGACCCACCACAGTCGGACACCCTCCGACAGGTTCCCCCGACGGAGGAAGGAGCCAGGCCGGCACCGCCTCCACCGCCGCCAGCCGTGCCCACCGCGAGGTGGACGGGGTCCAGTGTCACCGCGATCGTCGTGGGATGCCTGCTCGTCTTCGTTGCCCTGCCCCTGCTTGGCGCTGGCGGAACGGCGCTGTGGGCACACTGGACCCAGCGGGATGATGGCTATGCCACGACCGACGTCCAGCACTTCTCCACTGACGGATCGGCGCTCACGGCCGTCCCGACGGAGCTCGGGAGGGCCGGCACCGGTTGGCTCTACGCCCCGGGCGTGCTCGACACGGTCCGGATGCGCGTCACCCCCGCCGACCCCGGCTCCGACCTGTTCGTGGGGATCGGCCCTTCCGCTGACGTCGATCGCTATCTCGCCGGCGTGGCCCGCACCGTCATCTCTGACTTCTGGACGAACTCGACGTACGCCATCGACGGCGGAACGGCTTTGGCCCCTCCGGCAGCGCAGGCCTTCTGGGCCGCATCCTCCAACGGCGCCGGAACTCGGTCGCTGGTGTGGCAGCCCACGAACGGGTCATGGACCGTCGTGGTGATGAACGCCGACGGGCGGCCGGGGATCCACGTCGCCGCTGACCTGGGCGCCACGATCCCGGCCCTGCCGTGGATCGCCGTTGGCCTGCTCGTGGCGGGCGGAGTCTTCGCAGCCGGCGGGATCCTGCTCATCGTCAGCACGGTTCGCCGCCGTTCCGTGTCGGCGTCGACCGCGTGACCCGACGCCAGCTGTCACCTCCGTGCCGTCAGAGAAGGGGTATAGCCTGACCATCGAGGCCGCGATCAGAGGGCCGCCAGAAGTCGAGAGAAGCTCCGTCAATGAGCACTCCTTCCGAACAGCCGACGCGGGAACCTGTCCACCGGTGGTGGAACGCCGGTCCGCTTCCGACCCTTCTGCTCGCCGGCCTCGTGGGCGGCCTCATCGGTGGCGCGATCGTGGGGCTGGTTGGGCGGTGGACCGGCTGGTGGACGCCGCCGGAGACGGCAAGCGCAGCCTGCGCCGTGGACCGCGTCGCGGCAGACGCACTCCCCTCGGTCGTCACGATCGGCGTCCTGGGACCTGGCGGCTCCGGCTCCGGCTCCGGTGTCGTCTATCGGCTCCCGTCCGACGAGGCCGTCATCATCACGAATGCCCATGTGGTCGCTCCGCCGGGCAGTGGTTCTGCGGATGGTGGTGCCACGACGATTCGGCTCGAGTACGCCGATGGCCACTCCGACGCGGGGCGCATCCTCGGGATGGACCAAGTCACAGACCTCGCCGTTGTCACCGCGGCCACTCCCTACCCGGCGGCACCACCGATCGCGGTGGGCGATTCAGGGAGTCTTCGAGTCGGGAATCCGGTGGTCGCACTGGGTGCGCCGCTGGGCCTGACCTCAACGGTGACCAGCGGAATCGTCAGCGCTACCGGCCGCTACGTCCGAGTGCCAACCGAGGCTGGGGCAGCGCACCTGCTGGGGGCCATCCAGACGGATGCGGCCATCAACCCCGGCAACAGTGGCGGTGCGCTCGTCAACTGCAGCGCACAGCTGGTGGGGATCAACACCGCCGGCGCCGCGCCAGCGGGCGAAACAGGCAGCAGCGGTTTGGGATTCGCCATCCCGATGGGTGTGGCCGAACCGTTGGTGGCTCAGCTGGCCGAGAACGGTCGGGTTGCCCACACCACGCTGGGCCTGCAGGTCATCGCGGTGCCCCCGGCGATGCAGGCCTCGGCCGGGGGGCCCGTCATCGTCCAAGCGGTCACCAGCGGTGGGCCGGCGGACAAGGCGGGTGTGAAGCGGGGGGACGTCCTCATCGACGTCGCTGGACAGCAGGTGCGAAACTCCGACGACCTCGTCCGCGTCGAGCTCGGTTTGACCGCCGGGGAGAAGGTGCCCGTCACGGTCAGCCGCAACGGCCGTGAGCAGACGCTGACGCTGGAGCCGGTGGCCTCCTGACCTCGCAACAGCGGCACCGAGCGAATGAATGAAAGCCAGCTCAGCGGCATACGGCATCAGGCACGTCCGCCGAAGGCGGCCGTTCGGGGTCAGCGTGACAGGGCGACGTTCTCGGCCGCGGACCACCGATACTCGGCCGCAACGGCCCCAGCAGCGTTGCGGTACAGGGTGGCCGCGACACTCGGGTGCTCGCTCTCGATTCTCTCCAGCGCGCGGACCGTGAGTGCCACGATCGTGGCGGGCGTCTGTGCGACGAGCCGCGGCACGCCGGTGGTCGGTTCGAACGCCATGGATGACACCGCACTGCCGGCCGCACGTGACGTGATCTGATCCTCAACGGCGTCGGGCTCGGGTGCCGACTGCATGCCGATGACTCCGCGGGTGATGAACAGCAGGGCGAAGCCACCGTCGTCATCTCCGACTGGGACCGGGTCGCCCTGGTCAAGGTCCAGAGCCAAGCAGAGCGCCTCAAGCTGGTGCAGGTCGTCGGTGGACATCCCGGCGCACAGGTCGTTCGCCGTAAGGGGAACCGCCTCGTCAGGACCGGGCATTCCAGCCTCGTCCAGCAGCATGTCCTCGCAGGACTCCACGGCGCGTGAGGTGCTGGTGAAGGTGTTGGTCCCGGTCGTCAGGCTCGCGGGCCACGGTCCGGAGAGCAGCACCGTCACGCCGCGTCCCGCGAGGTGGTCGATGGTGGCGTGCAGCAGTCGTTCCGCGACGGGATCGACATGCTCGACCCGGGCGGCGTCGAGGACCAGCCAGCGGGAGGTCTCCTGCTCCATGAGGCGCGTGAGCAGTTCTGCTTCCTGGAACGAGATGTGGCCCTGGAGCTCGAGGATGACGACGGCATCGGCCGCGGCCAGCACCGCGCGTTCGCGGGCCGGCCTGCCGCGCCTGGACCGCACCTGACCGCCGTGGAGGCGTCGGTGCAATGGCGGCGCGGCAGGGCCACGCGGTCGCATGACGTGGAGGCCGAACTCTCGGGACAGGGCTTCGCACGCGGCCACCCCCCGGACGCTGTTGCCCTGGCGGTCCAGACGCGGGCTGAAGGTACCTATGCCCAGCTCTCCGGGCAGCACCACGGTGATCCCGCCGCCAACCCCGCTCTTGGCCGGCATCCCGGTGCGAAACATCCACTCGCCGGAGAAGTCATACAGGCCGCAGGTCAGCATGACGGACAGGACGTACATGACGACGTCGGGCTGGACCACCTGCTGTCCGGTGATCGGGTTGCGGCCGGCGTTGGCCAGGGTGGCCGCCATGACGGCAAGGTCCCTCGCCGTGACCAAGGTGGCGCACTGTCGGCAGTAGACCGCCAGGGCATCCTCGACGTCGACCTCGAGAGCCCCCATCGAGCGCATCAGGTAGGCGAGGGCGCGGTTGCGGTCCGCGGTCTCCAGCTCTGAGCGAAGCACAGCCTCGTCCACGTCCAGCTCGCGCCCGGCGAAGGCCGAGAGGCCGGCAACGATGCGCTCCGATCCCTGGTCGCGGTCCGTGCAGGCAACGAGCGCGGAGGTGACGATGGCACCGGCGTTCACCATCGGGTTCAGTGGCCGACCGGTTCCCTCCTCGAGGGTGACCGCGTTGAACGGGTCGCCGGTGGGCTCCACCCCCACTGCGGACAGGAGCTCCTCCAGGCCCCGGTCCTCGATGGCCAGCGCCATCGCGAACGGCTTGGACACCGACTGGATCGTGAAGGGATGATCCGCATCCCCGGCCGCGTACACGACCCCGTCGAGCGTCGAGACGGCGACACCGAACAGGTTCGGATCGACCCGGGCCAGCTCCGGGATGTAGTGGGCCACGTCGCCGTCGGTTCGGGTCACCACCGTCGAGTGAAGGCGAGTGAGAATGTCGCTGACCGGACCGTCAGACATCAGTACCTCCCCCACAGCCAGCAGCCGGGACGTGGCCCGACTGCACGGTCGATGGACCGTTCTTCAGGCTAACCGAGATGGCGCTCGGCTAGTCTCTGATGATGGAGGCGCCCCGGGTCGATGGGCACGGCCGTACTGTGCCGTGGCACATGGACACGGAGCTGCGCAAGGACGCCCTGACCATGGCGCTCTATGTCGCGCTCGGTCTGCTCGGCGCGCTCTCGCTGTTCGACCGGAGCCTCAGTGGCACCGACGTCCGGATCGTCGAGACGATCTGGGGGATCACCATCGGGCTCGTGCTCGCCCACGTCTTTGCCTTCGTCGTGGCGGCGCACGTCGTGGGTCAGGGGTCCCTACGCCGACACGACGGTGAGGCGGCTGTCGCCCACCTCATTGGTGGCGTCGCCGTGGCGGTCGTCGCCACGGTCACGGCGCTCATCGCGCGGGACGAGACGGCGCTGCGAGCCGTGCGCCTGGTGCTGGCGGTGTTCATCGGGACGGTCGGCTATCTCGTGCGGCGCAGCAACGGTGCCTCCAGGACAGGTGCGCTGCTGTTCGGCATCGTGACGGTGGCGGTCGCGCTCATCATCGCCAACATCAAGGTGAACCTGTCCCACTGACCTCGGCCGTGAGCGCAGTCGGGGCCTCGCTGCTTCAGCCGGCGTTCAGTTCGGCGGCGAAGAACTCCAGCGCGGTCTTGGTCTTGGTCTGCTGCTCGCCGGACAGCGAGATTCCCTTGGAGCTGAGGAAGGCGCGCGCTGCCACCGCGGTCTTGATGTCCTCTGCCGGGGTGGTCTTCGTCGAGAGCTCGACCACGCGCGAACCGTCGGGGTAGATCCACAGCTCGACCACGAGGGGGCGCCCGAACTCCTGGGGCTTCAGCTTGAGCTTCAGCACGAGGATGGGGCCGAGCACCGACAGGTCGTCGATCGTGAGCCCTTGGGGCGCGTGGGCGGTGAAGAACGTCCGCTGCTCTTTCGAGAAGAGCTTTCGAAGTGGCTGATCACCGTTGACCGAGCGGAGCACGGCGGTCGGGCCCAGTGGGTGCTTCATCGATCCGGAGCAGACGTACCCACCGGGCATCGCGTCGACCTCGATCGTGAAGTTCGGTGAGCTTCGGATTGACGGCTCCACGTCCGAGGGAACGAGGGGTCGCAGCTTGACCGTCGAGTCGCTGTCCCGCCCCTGGATGCGCCGGGCCCGCACGACGACGCCGGCCTGGTTCAAGGACAGGTCAGGCGTGTCCAGGAAGTACACCTGGCGGATCTGGGCATCGAGCGGGTCGATCGCCAGGGCTTTCGCCGCCGATCGGTACTGGCTCGCCGGAACGGTCAGCTTCAGCTCGACGCTGTCGGACTGCTGGGTCAGCTCGAGGAGGCGCATCAGCTGGTCGGGCAGAAGCAAGGTCGGGGCCGTGGTCATCCGGAGTCCTTTCACAGGCCACCACTTGGGGCAGTGCGATCTTCCATTCTCACGCGTGGGCGGCCGTGGCGGGCCGGATACGAAGAAACGCAGCGCTGCTGTAGGCGCTCGATACGCTGAGGCGGTGACGTGGTATCCGCGCGACGACGTGGCTGTGCGCGCCGGGGTGGAGCCGCACTATGTCGACCGTCTGGTCGATCTCGGCATCGTCGTCCCTGCCGAGCCCGGTCGCTTCTCGCCGGGCGACGTCCGCCGAGTGCTGATGGCGAAGTCGCTCGAGGACGCTGCGATTCCCCTCGACCACCTGAGCGAGGCGCTCCGGAGCGGTTCTCTGTCACTCGACTTCCTCGACACGTCGGCGTACGAGCGGTTCGCCACGCTGACTGATGAGACGTTCCAGCAGGTCAGTGCGCGCACCCGGATCCCCCTCGAGCTGTTGACCGGCATCCGGGAGGCGATCGGGTCTCCGCAACCCTCACCCGACGACCTGCTGCGCGAGGACGAGCTGGCCCTCGTGCCCTTCCTCGAGCTGCAGGTCTCGAGCAGCTTTCGTCAGAGCGCCATCGAGCACCTGCTCCGCGTCTACGGAGAGAGCACCCGGCGAATTGCTGAGGCCGAGGGCGGGTGGTGGAACTCGCAAGTGGTGGAGCCGGCGCTCAGCGCAGGCAAGAGCGCGGATGAGGTGGCGAACGCCGACTTCGCCGCTCTGAGCACCCCGCTTGCGGAGCAGGCGATCCTCGGGCTCTACCACGCGCAGCAGGCTCGGGCCTGGACCGCCAACTTGATCGAGGCCTTCGAGACGTTGATGGCGAAGGCGGGAATCCACAGCCGGCTCGAGCGACCACCGGCCATCTGCTTCCTCGACATCACGGGCTACACCCGGCTCACCGAGGAACATGGTGACGAGGCGGCCGCCGACCTTGCGGCGAACCTGGCCCGGCTGGTCCAGCGCGGGTCGGTGCGTCACGGTGGCAAGCCCATCAAGTGGCTGGGCGACGGGGTGATGTTCTTCTTCCGGGATCCCGGTCCCGGGGTACGCGCCGCACTGGAGATGGTGGGCGACCTGGCGCATGCCGGTCTACCGCCCGCGCATGTGGGCCTGCACTCCGGGCCAGTGCTCTTTCAGCAGGGCGACTACTTCGGCCAGACCGTGAACCTCAGTGCGCGCATCGCCGACTACGCGCGGCCCGGCGAGGTCCTCGTCAGCCAAGCCGTTGCGGACGCATCGCACGAGGACGGGATCCTGTTCCGGGACATCGGCCCGGTCGAACTCAAGGGGACGTCCACACTGACGCACCTGCTGCGTGCCGACCTGGTCTGACACGGCAGGCCTGCGACGAGCCCAGGGCCAGCCATCTGCTCCTGAGATGTGACTCGTGAAGCGTCGTGGTCAGGACCGACTGCCAGGACGCCGCGTGGCGCCCTGGCCGCTTGGCTGCCACGGCGGGCGGTCAGCCTACGTCGTGGGTCATGCTGTCGATGACAGCGGCAATAGCCAGGATCAGCACGTCGTCCTGGCCCTCGACGACCTCGACGCCGTAGGTGTCCGCGATCCGGAACCACCGTTTCGACACCTCAGCGATGTCGTCGCCCCCCTGCGAGATGCGGTACTCGTGGTCGACGATGTTGCCCTGGACCTCCATGTCCCGGCCTTGCGCAACGTCCACGGTGAACCGCTCGCGGAGCGGCGAGATCATCGCCTTCTTCACGGTTGCGACGGTCCGACCGGAGGCATCCTCGATCTCCATGGTGTCCCGGACCCGCAGCTTTCGCTCCTGGAGCTTGAGCAGCTCGTTGCCGGACGCGTCCTCGAAGATGAGCGTGTCGCGGATCCGCATCGCCTTGCCGTTGACCTTGAACACCCGTCGACCCTGCTGGTCCTCGATCCAGGAGTCGTCGCCGATCGAGACGAGCTTCTGCCGCATCCGATACTGGGTCCTGCCCACTCCGCGCCGCTCGTCACGACGTTCTTCCCGCCGTTCCTGCCGGCGATCCCGTAAGCCCATGTCTGCCTCCTTGGGTTGCACCACTCACCTGCCATTGTCATGAGAGCTCCCTGGGCGGGCCGTGTCACCACCCGCAGGGGATTAGGCGTCGACAAGGTCCTGGACGCGACCACGCATCGGGCGACCACCAAGGTGCCGCCGAGCTCGCTCAGTTCGCGCTGCGCGCCGACCCGGACAACGGCGATGTGCGTCTGGTGAAAGCCCGGGCCCTTCGAGCAGCGGGATATGAGCAGATCAACGCGATCGCACGATCGTGGTATCTCCGGATGTTGACCGCTGCGTCCCCGACCTGGGTCACACGCCGCGTGTCGGCCGCGCGTTGTTCCACCAAGGCAGCGCTGGTCGCGGCCAGGATCACCAGGGGCAGCGCGATCAGAGCGTTAGAGGTCAGCACCAGCGATGCCTCCCCGCCCGAGAACCATCCGCCGAGGCCAGCCGCCTTGACCCGCCCCATTCAGGGCACCCCGCGGCGCGCAGCTGCCAAGGTCCAACTCGACGCGCGTCCGAACTCTGATGACGTCCGGACATCGGCGTGAGGCGTTTACCGAATCTGCCGCCGAGAGTGACCCGTACGCGTCACCAGATGAGGTCGAGAGCCAGGACAGATACGCCTGGCCGGGCGGCTGTCCACATTTCGAGGGCTCGCGCGAGGTCGTCTTCATGACCCGCGAGACCAAGGATCATGGTCCCATCTGATGGCTTCTCATTGTGGTGGTCTGCGCTGGGGGAACCGTGCGAGCAGTCGCTGCAGAGAATGTTCATGCCGGACCAGTTGTCGGCTCCGAGTCCCCTCTCTCCGAAGAAGTCGCCCACCGTCTCGACCTCGGCCAGGGATGGGGCGGACACCTGCGCCTGCCAAGTCGGCATGCCGGACTCGCAGAGCCGAACGATCTCGTCGAAGACGCTGACCTCCTGGTCGCCGGTGCGCCTGCTTCCTTTCGGTTCGCCATCGTGCAGGATCACGTCGCGGAAACGGTGCCCTGATTGCGGAAGCGGAACACTCGCAACGACGGCATGCGCTGGGCTGCGCCGCCAGCACCAGACCACCTCGGTGTCTCCGTACCTCGCCGGTACCTCCAAGTCGAGCGATGGCCGGTCGGGATTGAGGCGAATCGGCGCCAGCCCAAAGTTGCCGTCGATCGGCCCGGTGCCGTCCTCAAGGCCGCCGATGCCATAGACCGTCCAGGCTCGACGAGCCGTATCCCAGTCCCCAAGGGCAGTGGCAGCTATCCCCAGGTTCCAAGCGGCGGGGTTGGCGCCGCCGAACTCCTCGGACTCTGGATCCCCGAACAGCTCGAGCGCTCTGGAGTTCCAAGCACGGCATCGATCCCAATCACGCCTGGCCTTGGCGTGCAGGCCAGCCTCGAACCACGAGTGGAATGAGGTCGGCGCCGCCTCGGTCAACGCCACCGCACACGAGCCAGCCCGAGTGACGTCCCCCTTCTCATTGGCATCCAACCAGTCCGCCCAGATCTCCCTCGGCGAGGGGCCGGAGGGCTGTTTACTCAAACGTCTGAAAGGCATGAACGCATTCTGGCCCAGCCGAACCGGCGGAGGCGGCCGAACGGCCTGTCATGCCGCGAGCAGCGCCAATGGCAGGTGGGATGCGCGGCTCACACCATGTTGGAGATCCAGCTTTTCAGTCGTGTGCCACGAGGGTTCTACGCGATGTGGACGCGACCAGCAGTTTCCACATCACGTTGTCCGAGTGGGTCGATCTGGACAGCGGGATCGGGGCCGTTGTCCACGAGGCTGGCGTTGCGCCGCGCTTGCCCTGTGTGGGCAGCCGTGGGATGCCTGCACGCCGGGGGCTGCTTGGGCGTCCGCCCGCCGGCACGTCCGGGCACCTCCGAGGAGTTACCAGCGATGGGCAGCAGCGCCGAGGTCATCGTCATGGTCGCTGACGCTGCTCAGGATCTGGTGCACCTGTTTGTTGTGGGAAGGGGGCGCGCACCCCACCTGGCCGGCGTGCCCTGAGCACCAGGGCCGACACCCACTGCGCGCGCGGTACGCCTCAGACGCCCCGGTGCTCGGTGGCGAGACGGCCACGGTTGCCGACTTGGCCGCCCGGTGGGTGTGTCCAACCGGGAGCGCCAGCATCCTCATTGGCCATCTCGAGACACCCCGGGCCTGACCGTCCAATGTCCGGATCTGCCGCGTTGAGGACGACGGCCGACCATGCCGCAGACCGAGCGGCTACCCGTAGTGATACCGGCACGCGGCAATGCGCACCTCATCTCCGGCGATCTTGTAGACGAGGCGATGCTCGTCGGTGATTCGACGGGACCAGTAGTCGGCGAAGTCGTGTTTGAGCGCCTCAGGCTTGCCGATGCCTTCGTTGCCATTGCGTTTGATGTCGACGAGCAGCGCGTTGATTCGCTTGAGCACCTTGCCGTCCTGCGCCTGCCACCACAGGTAGTCGTCCCAGGCGTTCTCGTCCCAAACGAGC
>NZ_JBEDUL010000116.1:0-6304 GCF_040414665.1 Intrasporangium sp. | reverse complement strand
CCGGCCAGGTGGCCCTCGAGGTGCTCACCGTAGACCTGCCTGGCAGAGGCCACGAACCGCGCCACACCGTCGGGGAATCGACAAGCACCACGACCGGGAAGCAGACCGGCACGCCGCCAGATGTCCTGGAGGACAAGGGCACTGGGACGTTCCGCGAAGCGGTGCCACTCTGCCGCCAAGGCCGGCACGCCGAACATGCACGGTCCGCACTGGCCGGCCGACTCGCCGGACGCGTAGGCGAGGAACCGGTCGACGAGGGCGATCGGGCACTCGCGCGGCTCGATCAGCTCAATGACTCCCGGACCGGTGCCGGCGCCGAACCGGGCGAGGGCGGCCGTCGACCACGTCAGGCTCGGGACCACGTCGGCCGGCACGAAGCTGCCGCCCAGGCCACCGACGAGCACGGCCTCGGAATCGGCGGCCAGACCACCGATCGCCGAGAGCAGCTCGGCCATCGGGGCTCCCGCCTCCGTCTCGAGCACCACACCGCGGACGGTCGGACCGTTGACGCTGACGAGGCGGGGTCCGGGCTCAGCGGCGGTCCCGAACGAGCGGAACCAGTCCGGCCCCCACTCGACGACCTGCAGCACTCGCCACACGGTCTCGGCGTTGAGCACGACCGTGGGCCTGATCCACCGCCCCGCCGAGTCCCGCCCGCCGGCGACGAAGGGAGGAGCCCGCTTCGTCATCGGTCGGGCGAGACCGCCTTGGGCGAGGGAGATGAGCGAGCTCTCCTCGGACGACACGTACCGGGCCGGAACCTCGAGGACGTCGAGGCCCGCCCCGTGCAGTCGGACGGCGGTCGCGGAACCGCGGTGAGCGGCATACCGGATCGTGGCGGGACGGCGGGGACTGAGCAGGTTCGCCCCTCTGACGAGTTCCTCGAGGCGGTGCTCGACGACCCAGCCGTCCTTCGCCGCGCCGATCTCGCCGTCACAGCAGTTGACGATCAGGCGAGCACGGTGCGCGCGGGCCGCTTCGAGCTTCACCGCCGTGGGGAAGGCGGCACCACCGCGGCCGGTGAGACCGGCGTCGCGAAGGAGCGAGGCAAGGGTCATGACCACTCCTGGGTGGCGACGTCGCGGCGCCGATGGGTGTCGTGGGGCGTCACCCCGGAGCGCCAGACGATCGCGGCGCCACCGGCCACCGCGCAGGCGACGGTCGCAAGTCGGAGGATCGGCTCGTCCGCGGTGCCGAGGATGAACCCGTGGAGGATGGCGAGCGGCCACATGAGGTACGCAGCCCAGTGGACGAAGCGCCAGGCGCGCTCCGAGATGCGATGGCGCAGCAGGGAGGTGACCAAGACGGCGACGAACACGTCAAAGGCAAGCGTCCCCAGTCCCACCCACAGCGGCTCGTATCCCGACGTGAACGGAAGGATCGCCGAGACCAGGTCGATCGACACGTAGGTCTCGACGACGGCCGTTGCGACATGGAGGAGCAGGAAGACCGTCATCCCGAGGGACAGCCATCGGTGCAGGGCGGTGACGACGGTCGCACCGTCCCGGCTGCGGGCGCCACGCCCCGAGATCGTCGCGCCCAGGATGACGACGCCGGTGAGCAGGACGATGCTCGCGAGGCCGGTCGCGCGAGAGGTGTACCAGAGCAGCTCGTTCATCAGGCGTGCCGTTGGAGGAGGTCCTCGCGGGGCCAGCCCCGCGTCAACACCGTGGAACCATCGCGGGCGTCGAGTCGGGCGGAGACCCCCTGCTCCTCGAGCCAGGCGGGGGCACCCGGGCCGAGGACGATCGCGGCTGTGGCGGCGGCGTTCGCCTCCGCGGCCGACACGCCTGCACAGGACACCTGCGCCCACGTCAGGGGCGCCGTGAGTCCGGTTCGGGGGTCGATGATGTGGTGGCGTTCGCCGCTCGCAGAGGACCAGCACCGGCGCCGCGTCGACGACGTCGCGACGGCTTGGCCGGTCGAGGCGACCACTTGGAGGACCCGGCCCTCCTCGTCCTCGATGCCGATCTGCCAGCCGCCGGCGGGGGTCTCGCCGGCCACAGCGATGTCGCCGCCAAGGTCGACGAGAAACCCGCCCGTCAGCTCGTCGCGGAGTCGGGCCGCGAGGACGTCGGCCGCGTACGCCTTGGCTGTCGCGCCGAGGTCGAGGAGCGTGCCGTGCGGCACCGACAACCACCGCCTCGTGCTGAAGAAGCGAATGGCCCTCCAGCCTGGGACGGCGGGGCGGCGGGTGTCGGCGCTGGGGAACCTCCGCGCCCGGACGACCTCGATGTCGTCGTCGTAGCCGCTCGCCACGACGGCGGACCCGACGGTGGGATCGACGAGACCACCGGTGATGCGGGCCATCTCGATCGCCGTCTGCAGGTGGTCGGCGAAGACGGGCGAGACGAAGGTCGAGGCGGCGTCCGAGCGGGCACGCACGCCGAGGCGAGAGACCTCGGAGTCGGGGCGGAATCGGGAGACGGCACGGTCCAGCTCGGCGATGTAGTCCTGAGCGATCTCTGCGCCGCCAACGGCGGCGCGGGGATCGGTCGTCAGGATGGTGTTCGCCGTGCTCATCGCGCGGAAGGTGACGCGGCCGAGCGGCTCGGCCAGGGCTGCCGTCATGATCCGTGGCTCATGACGTGTGGGGTGCCCGATCCGGATCCCAGCTGGCCCGGAGAGCTGAAGCCGTTCTGGCTCTGAGTGCCCTGGTTGCCCTGGTTGTTCGGGAAGCTCGGCGTCACCTGGCCGCCCGATCCGAACAGGCCGGCACTGCCGCCTTCGTCGCCTTCGTCACCTTCACGCCCTTCGTCGCCGAAGAGCGTGAAGCCGTTGTCGTCGCGATGCTGGGCCGGCGCCACACTGGAACTGTCGGACGGGTTGCTCGTCCCCGTCGCGAGCGCGGCCGAGTGGTCCGCGGCGAGATGGTAGCCCGTGATCGCAGTCGCCACGGCGGTCGCCGCCATGACGCCCACGGTCCAGGACCGCGCTCGCCTCAATGAGGTCGATCCCATCGCTCCTCCTCGGCTGGTTCGTCTTTCAACGATGCGACGTCAACCTGAGAGGGACGTATGCAAGGAAGGGCCCCTTCCTGTGAATCACCTATGTGATGGCGCGATCCCGGGCCATTCGGCCCTGTCAAGGACTCCGGTTCGCTGGTCGGCTGGGACCAACGGCCCGCACGCAGGAGGAAACGATGGCCATCGAACAACGCGCCCCCACTCGGACCCGGGTGACGACCTCGCGGGGAGCGGTTCACCTCTCCACGGCTCTCGCGGTGCTGGCCTTTGCGGCCGGCAGCCTCACCTTCCTCGGCGGCTTCCTCGTGGGGCCGGAGGTCATGCGGGGCTCGGCACGCGGGACGGCCCTGATGATGTGTCTCGTCGCTTCTCCCGCCCTCTTCCTTGCCGCACGGCGCACGCTCCACGGCTCGACGAGGTGGTTCTTCGTGTGGGCCGGGATGTCGATGTTCCTCGTCTACAACTCGTTCCTGCTGTTGATCGGGACACCGATCAACCGGCTCTTCCTGCTCTACGTGGCGACCTTCGGTGTGGCGTTGGCGACCATGATCGCCGTCGCCCGGTCGGTCGACGCGCACGCAGTGGCGCACCGGTGCAGCCCCGCGATGCGGGCTCGGCCCATCGCTGGGTTTCTCGGCGCCATCGTCACCCTCAATGTCCTGGCCTGGCTGGCCCGGATCGTGCCTGCAACCATGAGCGACCAGATGCCCGGCCTGGTCGAGGGGATGGGGATCGCGACGGTGCCGACCTACCTGCAGGACCTGGCGTTCTGGCTGCCGCTGGTCGCGGTGGGCGCATGGCAGCTCTGGCACCGCCGACCCTGGGGCTTCGTCATCTCAGGCGCCGCGCTCGCGTTCTGGACGCTGGAGGCTGCGACAGTCGCAGTCGACCAGTGGTTCGGACATCGTGCCGATCCCTTCTCGGACGTCGCCTCAGATGCCGTGGTCGTCCCCTTCGCGGCGCTGGCGGTCATCACCGCCGGGGTGTTCTGGTCCTTCCTGCATCACGTGGCCGAAGACCCCGACCCTGTCGCATCGGAACCATCGGCCTGAGGGGCCGCGGTCCGGTTCCCGGTCTCGCGTCAGCGACAATGACGCGATGTCCAGGTCCAGTCCTCCCCCGCACCCGCTCCGGATTCCCCGGGAGATCTGGATCCTCGTCGGTGCGGCGTTCGTCATCGCCATCGGGTACGGAATCGTCTCGCCGGTCCTACCGGCCTACGCCCGCTCCTTCGACGTCGGGGTCGCCGCCGCCTCGGTCATCGTCTCGGCGTTCGCGTTCTTCCGCCTCGTCTTCGCGCCCGTCGGTGGCGAGCTCGTCAGTCGCCTCGGGGAGCGGCCCGTCTACCTGGCCGGGCTGGTCATCGTCGCGATCTCCTCGTTCGCGTCGGCCTTCGCCCAGTCGTACGTCCAGCTGCTCGTCTTCCGAGGGCTCGGCGGCATCGGATCGACGATGTTCACCATCTCCACGATGGCGCTCCTCGTCCGCCTGGCGCCGCCGAGCGCTCGCGGTCGGGTGTCCTCCACCTACGCGTCGGCCTTCCTCATCGGCGGAATGATCGGTCCGGTCCTCGGCGGGCTGCTCGCCGGCTGGGGCCTGCGCGCCCCCTTCATCGTGTACTCCGTCGCCCTGCTCATCGCGGCGGCGGTGGTGGCCATCGGGCTGGGCGGCGCCCGACTGCGACCGGTCGAGGAGCGGGCCAAACGGGACGCCATGACCCTGGGCGAGGCGTGGCAGTCGCCGGTCTACCGGGCTGTGCTCGCCTCGGGCGTCGCGAACGGCTGGACGAACTTCGGCGTGCGGATGGCCGTGCTGCCGCTCCTGGCGACCGCAGTGCTCGACCGGGCGTGGGTGGCGGGCGCGGCCCTCGCCATCGGCGCCGTGGGCACCGCGGTCACCCTGCAGTTCTCGGGCAAGATGGCCGACCGCGTCGGGCGCCGCCCGCTCGTCATCGGCGGACTGGTCGTCATGGGGACCTCGACGGCACTCCTGGCGTTCGCCCAGCACCCTGCCCTGTCTGTCGGCCTTGGGCTGGCCGTGCTTTTCGGCCTGTCGGCGATCTCCGGCGTCGGGGCCGGCCTGGTGAACCCAGCCCAGCAGGCCGCGGTGGCCGACGTGATCGGCCACGAACGGAACGGCGGCAGGGTTCTCTCGACGTTCCAGATGGCCCAGGACGGTGGCGCGATCCTCGGCCCGATCCTCGTCGGGCTCGTGGCCGACGGCCTTGGCTTCGGTGCAGCCTTCGTCGTGACGGGTCTCGTGTGTATCGCCGGCGCAGTGCCGTGGCTCGCTGCGCCTGAGCCGCTGGTCCATCATGCCGCTCCGATCGGCGAGACCAGCAGCGAGAGATGAAGGCGGAACCGATGCGACGCGATCTCAGCCTCCGGCAAGTGGCGCATGCCCCAATCCATCCCGTATGCCGCTGAGCCCGGCCGCGTGCCCAGCCGACCTGGGGCGTGGGCGGGCTCTTGGGGCCTGCTCAGTGTCGCGACGACATGAGGTGCATCTGCGCCGCGCCGGCTGCGAGCTGGCCTGCCGCCGCGGCCATCGTCACGGACGACATCGGCTTCGGGAGTGACGGAAGGTGGGCGATGTCGCCGGCGCAGAACACGCCCGGCTGGCTCGAGCGCACGAACTCGTCGAGCTGAGACCTGGACTCGCCCTGGTTCCTTCAACGGGCGATGTTTCGCTCTCATGCCGATGAGCGCGAGACGCTCATCGGGGATATGTGGGTGATCGAGGGTGCCGATGAGCGGAAGGGTGTGAGCCACTCGAGGTGCCGTGCGCGGGCCGGCCACCTGGTCGCTCAGTTCGTGTGCCATGGTTTCCGCGTGCACGCATCCGCGCTCGGAGCAGAGCCAGGGCCCAGTCGCTTCCTGAACTGGGGCGGCCGTCTGGGTGGACTGCTGGTGTGGCTCGGCGCCGGGCTGCTACCGATCGCCTATGACCTGTTCGACGTCCTGCCGGTTCCGGGGTTGATCGCCCGATTCGATGCCACCTCTGATCGGTTCATGCCCGGCGAGGCTACGGGCTACACCCTCGCCTACCTGGCCATCGCGACAGTCGTCTACCAGGCCGCCGTCACTCCCGAGGCTCGACTGAACAGAGAAACTGGCGGCGTGGTGGTGGTCGGCCCGCTCTTCACCACGAAGATCCCCTTGGCGTTGGTCGACGCCGTGCGCGTGCAACCCGGCGTGCCCAATGTGGCGGCGGATGGCCGTGACATACCGGTGTACGCGCTTATCTCTTCCAATCTCCCGGAACTCGGGCCCTTCCGACGACGACGCCAGAAGGCCTTCCGCGACGCGGTCCTGGCTGCTCGCTCCGGCCGCGCCGAG
>NZ_JBEDUL010000115.1:0-20126 GCF_040414665.1 Intrasporangium sp. | reverse complement strand
TCGCGAGCCACGACCGCGCGTTCCTCGACGCGGTGACGAACAGCGTCGTCGAGCTCGACCTGCACCAGCAGCGGATCGGCCACTACTCCGGTTCCTACAGCCACTTCGTCGCCGAACGGGCGCGCCGTCGAGGACAGGCGCGGGAGGCGTACGAGACCTACGCCGGTATCCGCGACTCCCTGGTCGCACAGGCACGCCAGCGACATGAGTGGGCTGTGAGAGGTCGCCGTGGCGTGTCTGTCGGCAGCGAGGCGGACAAGCACATCCGGGAGAAGCACAAGGCCCGGGCAGACCGACAGGCGGAGAAGGGGGCGCGGATCCAGCGGGCCGCCGACCGCCTCGAGGTCGTCGAGCAGCCTCGGAAGGAGTGGGAGCTGCGGTACACGATCACCGAGGGCCCGCCGTCCGCCGACGTCGTCGCCACCCTCACCGACGCCGTGGTCCGCCGGCCCGGCTACACCCTCGGTCCGGTGACCCTCGACGTCGGACGTGGTGACCGGATCGCCGTCACGGGCGACAACGGCAGCGGCAAGACCACGTTGCTCGCGGCGCTCCTCGGTCGGCTGCCGCTCGCATCGGGCCGCCAGGCCCTCGGCACCCGAGTCCAGCTCGGCGTGCTCGACCAGAACCGGCGCCTCCTCGACGACGACGCAACGGTTCTCGAGGTCGTGCGGCGCGAGCTGGGACTTCGCCACGGGAATGCCTCCTGGCCGGTCGGCGAGGTGCGGACCCTTCTGGCGAAGTTCGGGCTGGGACCCGATCACGTGTCCCGCCAGGCCCGTTCGCTGTCCATGGGCGAGCGCACCCGGTCGCTTCTGGCGCTGTTCCAGGGACGGCAGGTCAACACCCTCGTCCTCGACGAGCCGACGAACCACCTCGACGTCGACGCGATCGAGCAGCTGGAGGCCGCCGTGGCGGCCTTCTCGGGGACGGTGCTCGTGGTCAGTCACGACGAGAGCCTGCTCAGCGGCATACGGCTCACTCGTCGGTGGCACGTCGACAACGGGCACGTCGAGATCTCCACGCCCGAACCATCGTCGTAGGCGGGTGAGGCTGGCAGGCTGGTTCCATGCCCGCGACAACTGTCGTCCTGTTCGGCGCCACCGGCGATCTGGCCAAGCGCAAGCTCCTGCCCGGGATGCTGCACCTGCACGAGTCACAGCTGCTCGAAGGACTGCGGCTCGTCGCGACGAGTCTCGATGACCTGACGCGCGACGAGTTCCTCGACCTCGCGACCGATGCGATCCGCAAGTACTCGAAGCGTGAGGTGAACGAGGAGGACCTGCGCGAGTTCGCGGACCGGGTCCACTGGGTGCCGGGTGCGGCGGGGACGCAGGCTCTCCGGGACGCCGTCCTCGAGTCCGAGAAGATCCTCGGCCCCGAGGCTCGTCGGCTGCACTACCTCTCGGTTCCACCCAATGCCGCACTTCCTGTCGTCCACCAGATCAAGGAGGCGGGACTCGTCGAGCGAAGCCGGATCGTCATGGAGAAGCCCTTCGGCACCGATCTAGCCAGCGCAAAGCAGCTCAACTCCGAGCTGCACAAGGTCTTCCGGGAGGAGCAGATCTTCCGGATCGACCACTTCCTCGGCAAGGAGGCGGCCCAGAACATCCTCGCCTTCCGGTTCGCCAATGGCCTCTTCGAGCCGATCTGGCATCGCAACCACATCGACCACATCCAGATCGACGTCCCGGAGACGCTCGGGCTCGAGCAGCGTGCGGACTTCTACGAGGCGACCGGAGCGTACAAGGACATGGTCGTCACGCACCTGTTCCAGGTTCTCGGGTTCACGGCGATGGAGCCACCGCACTCGCTCGAGCCAGGTGCGATCACGGACGAGAAGAGCAAGGTCTTCAACTCCATGCTGCCGATTGAGCCGAGCCACGTGGTGCGCGGCCAGTACGTCGGCTACCGCGACGAGAAGGGTGTGTCTCGTGAGTCCGAGACGGAGACCTTCGTCGCGCTCAAGTGCTACGTGGACAACTGGCGCTGGGCGGGTGTGCCGTTCTTCCTGCGGACCGGCAAGCGGATGGCCGAGAGCGGCCGGATCATCTCCATTGCCTTCAAGGAACCGCCGCGGTCGATGTTCCCGCCGAGCTCGGGCGTCGGCGACGACGGGCCGGACCACCTGACCTTCGACCTGGCGGACCGAGCGCGCATGTCGCTCTCGTTCTATGGCAAGCGCCCCGGGCCGGGCATGGCGCTCGACAAGCTGTCGATGCAGTTCTCCATGCAGGACACGGACTGGGCCGGCGCCGCGCTCGAGGCGTACGAGCGGCTCATCTACGACGCGGCGCGCGGCGATGCCACCCTCTTCTCCCGGGCGGAGGGCATCGAGCGGCTGTGGGAGATCAGCCAACCGCTCCTCGACAACCCTCCGCCGGTCCGCCCTTACAAGCAGGGCACGTGGGGCCCGAACCAGATCCACCAGCTCATCGCACCCTTCGCCTGGCGGCTGCCCTTCGAGCGGCCGTGGCGCGACCCGAACGTCACGGGTGCCTGAGCGGGGCGCTCAGCTGCTGCCGCGGGCAGCGACGCCGTCGAGCTGCAGCTCGGTCGACTCGTCACGGTGCGAGCCGGTCGTGCCGACGTGCTTGGCGCTGATCGTCGGGCCGTTCTTGAGCACGTGGAAGAACGCCATGGCATGCCCGCGTCCGACCCCGTAGTCGTCCCGAAGCCACTCCGCCACCACGCCGGCCCTGGTCAGGCTGTCGAAGCCCTTGACCTCTGCTTCGGCCAACAGTTCGCGCGGGGTCTTGCCGGTCTTGGCCTCCAGTGCGTCGAGATAGGCCTGGAATGACATGGTCGTCTCCTGTCTGGTGGTGCCCGGTGGCCCACCATGGTGTCTGTCACCCCCACGTCGAAGGGGACGAACCGTTCTCGACATCGCAGCGAAGATCATGCCGTATGCCGCTGGGCTCGCTCCCACACAGGGGTGCGGTTCCGGCGCTACCGTCCTTGGGTGCGAAGTTTCCATGACGCCGACCTCACGGGTTCGCAGTTCGATCACGTACGCCTGGCGAACTCGCGCTTCAACCGGGTTGACCTGTCCGGGAGCCGCTTCCGCTCCGTCGACGTCGGGGACGCCGAGTTCCGCGGGAGTGCCTTCTACCGGGTCCGCATGCGGGGCGTCGACCTCTACGACGTCGACATCTCCGGCGAGATCGTCAACCTCACCATCAACGGGGTCGACGTCGCCCCACTCGTCGAGGCCGAGCTGGACCGACGGGATCCGGAGCGGGCGAGGGCCCTTCGGCCGAACGACCCGGCCGGGTTCCGTGAGGCCTGGGCCATCAACGAGCGACGGTGGGAGGAGACGGTCGCGCGCGCCCGGCGGCTGCCGCCCGACACGCTTCACGAGTCGGTCGAGGGCGAGTGGTCCTTCATCGAGACCCTGCGTCACCTCGCGTTCGCCACCGACTGCTGGGTCGGGCGGGCCATCCTCGGTGACCCCGCGCCGTGGCACCCCCTGGAGCTGCCCTGGGACGAGATGCCGGACACGCCCGGGGTCCCCCGGGACCGAGAGGTCCGTCCCTCGCTCGTCGAGGCGCTCGAGCTGCGGCACGACCGGATGCGGACCGTGCGCGAGTTCCTCGACGACCTGACCGATGACTCCTTGGCGGCGCACACGACGCCGGTCGAGGGGCCGGGGTGGCCCGAGCCGCGCAGCTATCCGGTGCGCGAGTGCCTCCTCACCGTCCTCAACGAGGAGTACCACCACCGGCTCTTCGCCGAGCGCGACCTGACCGTGCTCGAGGGGGCTGGCTACTCGCCGGGATAGCGCACGCCGACCTGGGCGCGGACCTCGTCCATCGTCGACATGACCCGCAACGTCGCGGCGTGTGCCATGTAGGAGCTCTCGCGACTGCCCGATGCGAGGCAGCGAGCGAACTCCGCAGCCTGGTAGCTGAAGCCGCGGATGGGGTCCGGCAGGCCTCCCGGCCGCTCGGCGAGGACCGTCCCGTCGAGACTGAGCAGGCGCACCGAAGCCGGCGAGTAGAAGGGGCCGCCCACGTCGAGCCGGGCCTCCGTCCCGAGGATCTCGGCGGTACAGGGCGTCCGGGTGAGCATGGAGCTGGTCAGCGCGGCCACGGCGCCCGACGCATAGGCGAGCACCATGCCGACCGTCGCGTCGACACCCCGGTCAGTGAGTGAGCCGCGGGCGGCGACCGAGGTCGGTGGGCCGAGCAGGTGGTCGGCGAAGGACACGGGGTACACGCCGAGGTCGAGGAGCGCACCGCCGGCAAGCTCCGGTGCGGCCAGTCGCTCCGGGCCGTGGGGGTGGAGCTTCTGGGAGTGGTCCGCGCGGACGAGCACGAGATCGCCGAGCACGCCGTCCTCGACGACCTGGCGGATGACGTCATAGTGCGGCAGGTACCGGGCCCACATCGCCTCGGCCACGAGCAGGCCCCGCGACATCGCCGCCCGGATCACGGCCCGTGCCTCGGTGGCGTTGCGCGTGAACGCCTTCTCGACGAGGACCGGCTTGCCGGCCTCGATGGCGAGGAGGGCGTGGTCATGGTGCTCGGAGTGAGGCGACGCGATGTAGACCGCGTCGACACCGTCGTCGGCGACGAGCTCCTCGTAGGACCCATGGGACCGCGGAACACCGTGCTTCTCGGCGAACGCCTGGGCCCGGTTCGCGCTGCGTGAGCCCACCGCGACGACCCTCGAGGCGGTCCCGGCCGCGACGGCGGTGGCGAACTCGTTGGCGATGAACCCGGGGCCGAGGATGCCCCAGCGGATCCCGGGGGCCTCCCGCGGGTCCGGGACGCGGGGCTCGGGCAGGGACCGGACCTCCAGAGCGCTTCCGGTCGTCATCCGCGCACGTCCCACAGGTGATGGAGGACGTCGTGGACGAAGTACCGCCCCAGGGTCTCGGCGGTGAAGGTCGACCCGTCGCTGCGCAGCCCCGGCCACGCAAGCTGCTTCTCCGTCGGCCACCCGAACGCTTCCGCAGCGGCGTCGAACGCCGCCACGAGCTCGTGCCGGAGCGTGTCGGGCTCCGCCCGCCAGTAGGCCTTCTCCACGGCGGCGGCGTCCTGGTCCCAGTTCGCGAAGCGAACGGTCTCACCGCCACCATCGAGGATCTGCTCGAGGCGGCCCCGCATGACGTCGCAGACGTCACGGACGTGCGCGCAGTACTCGAGCGGCGACCACACCCCAGCCGACGGCCGAGCCCGCACATCCGGCCGAGCGAGCACAGCGGCATACCTCTGCTTGGCGTCGAGGAGGATCTCGGGCACGCCGTCGGGACGAACGTCTCTGGGGTCGAAACCGCAGTCGGGGCACGACCTCGTCAGGACCCACGTCCAGTCGGCGGTGTCGGGCGTTGCTGGACCCGGGTCAGCGGTCTCGGCGGTCTCGGCGCTCGCGTCGCTCATGCCCACAGCGTAGGACCCGGCCAGGAGGTTCCTCGCGCTCCGCTAGATTCTTCGGGTGCTCGAGGACTACCTGCCGTGGATCATCGCCGGCGTCGTGGTCGCCGTGCTGGTCCTCGGGTCGGTGCTCGCGCTCCGCCGGGCTCCCGGATCGACGGCCCGCCTCAGGCGGGGTCGCCCCCGGCCGAGTCGCGACCAGTTCGGCTCCGGCGGTCGCCGCACCGATCTCAAGCGTGCCGCCGTCGTGATCAACCCGACGAAGTTCGCCGACCTGCCGATGATCCGCCAGCGCATCACCTCGACCTGCCACGCCGCGGGTTGGGGCGACCCCCTCTTCTACGAGACGACCGTCGCCGATCCCGGCACCGGTCAGGCGAGAAGTGCGGTCGGCGAGGGGGCCAGCGTCGTGTGCAGCCTCGGTGGCGACGGCACCGTGCGGGCCGTCGCGCGCGCCCTCATCGGCACCGAGACCCCGCTCGGCATCCTGCCCGCAGGCACGGGGAACCTGCTGGCCCGCAACCTCGACCTGCCCGTCGACGCCCTCGACGAGGCGGTCCGCGCGGCGCTCACCGGCCGGAACCGGCGCATCGACGTCGGCGAGCTCGTCATCGGCGAGCTCGACGCCCAGGGCGAGCCGGTCGATGGCGGCGAGCGGGTGACGGAGCACTTCCTCGTCATGGGCGGTATGGGGCTCGACGCCCTCATCATGGGAGGGACGAACGAGGTCCTCAAGCAGCGGGTCGGCTGGGCGGCCTACCTCCTGTCCGGCGTCAAGCACCTCGTGTCGCCCGAGTTCCGCACCCAGCTCCGGCTCGACTCCGAGCCCGAGTTCAAACGGCGCGCCCGGACCGTCGTCATCGGCAACTGTGGCCGACTGCTCGGCGGCCTCGTGCTCATGCCCGATGCCCGCGTGGACGACGGCAAGCTTGACCTCGTCATCGCCTCGCCCCGCGGCTTCGTCGGCTGGGCACCGGTGATCGCTCGAGTTCTGACCCGGCAACGGAAGGGTCACGCCACACTCGACCACAAGGTGTGCCGGGAGGTCCGGGTGCGCGTCGACCGGCCACTGCCCGTCCAGGTCGACGGCGATGTCATCGGCGAGGCGACCGAGATCAACGCCTCGGTGCGACCGGCCGCCCTGACGGTCCGCGTCCCGATCGCCTGACCTCCGCGCCGATGGGTGCGAGGCTGGTCTCGTGAGCCCTGATGCGCCAACCCGCCCGTTCGCCGGCTTCCAGACACAGGCGCTCGCCTTCTACCAGGGCCTCGAGGCCGACAACACCAAGACCTACTGGACCGACCACAAGGACGAGTGGGAGCGGGAGGTGCACGCACCCATGCTCGCCCTCGTCGCTGCCCTCGCGGACGAGTTCGGCGAGGCCAAGCTCTTCCGCCCCAACCGCGACATCCGCTTCAGCGCGGACAAGTCGCCGTACAAGACGCACCAGGGCGCCTTCGCCGCCACGCCGGGCGGCGCAGGCTACTACGTCCAGATCAGCGCGACCGGCCTCAGGGCCGGCGGCGGTTTCCGGGCGCATGACCCGGCGCAGACCGCCCGACTGCGCGCGGCCATCGATGCCGGTCCGCCCGGCGCCGAGCTGGAGTCCCTGCTGGAGTCCTTGCGCCGCAAGCGTTTCGACGTTCTCGGGGAGAGGGTGAAGACGACACCGAGAGGCTATGCGGGCGACCACCCACGCATCGAGCTGCTTCGGCACAAGGAGGTCATGGTGATCCGTGACTTCGGCGATCCCGCCTGGCTCGGCACGAAGCAGGCGCTTGCCAAGGTTCGTGACGCCTGGCGGTCGGTCCGCCCCCTCAACGACTGGGTCGAGGCGCACGTGGGTCCGACATAGGAGGGCGTGTCATGCAGGTGATTCGGGCCCAGCAGGTCTTCGACGGCGAGCGCTTCCTCGGGCCGGGCGACGTCGTGCTCGACGGGCCGACCATCGTGGCGGTCAACCCGCCGACGGAGTATGCCGAGGGCGTCCTCGTCGAGGACCTCGGTGACGTGACGGTGCTGCCCGGTCTGGTCGACGCCCACCAGCATCTGACCTGGGACTGCTCGTTCGACGCCGTCGGATGGCATGAACGACACGATGACGAGGCGCTGCTGCAGCGGGGTCTCGTCAACGCTCGCCAGGCGCTGGCGGCCGGTGTCACGACCGCCCGCGACCTGGGCGGGCGGGGGCGTGCTCCGTTTGACCTGCGCGACGAATGCTCGCGCAACCCCACGGCCGGGCCGACACTCCAGGTCGCCGGTCCGGCCCTGACGACGCCCGGCGGACACTGCTGGTTCCTCGGCGGCCAGTGCGAGGGAGCAGAGGACCTCGCATTGGCGGTTTCGCGCCTCGACGAGGCCGGCGTGGACGTCATCAAGGTGATGGCGACGGGCGGGAACATCACGCCCGGGTCTGCCCCGCACGAGTCGCAGTTCGGGCTCACCGAGCTCCGAGTCGTGGTCGAGGCTGCCCATGCCGCAGGGCTGCCGGTGGCCGCGCACGCACATGGCACGCAAGGGGTCGCCGACGCACTGGACGCGGGAGTCGACACGATCGAGCACTGCAGCTTCATGACAGCTGACGGCGTTGCCGAGGACCCAACGCTCGTCAGGCGGCTGGCCACCTCGGGCATCGCCGTCTCGATCACCGGCGGCGCCGTCCCCGGTCCCCTACCGCCCGCCATTGCCGCGCGGATGCCCACCCTGAACGCCCATGGCCGCGGCTTGCTGGACGCCTCGGTCCGATGCATCATCGCCACCGATGCCGGGATCGGCCCTGCCAAGCCCCATGACCTGCTGCCTCACACCATCGAGTACGCCGTCGAGGAGCTCGGCGCGACGGTCGAGGTGGCGCTGGCCATGGGCACCGCGCGAGCCGCGGAAGCCATCGGACTGGGAGGGCGGGTGGGACGATTGCGCCCGGGCGCAGCCGCCGACCTGCTGGCCGTCTCCGGCCGCGTGGACCACGACGTGTCGGCGATGCGGCATCCGGTCCGGGTCGTCCACGGCGGGGTCACCGTGTGACCCGGAGACTACGGATCCTGGGTGGTCACGAGCGCCGCGGCGACTGACGCCGTCCAGGCCGGGAGCATCAGGGCGGCACCGATGAGAAAGCACACGGCGCCGAGCAGCGTGCCACCCACGGCCACCGGAACGTCGATCATCTCCCCGGTGCCCGGCAGCACGTAGCTGGCGAGCGCGGACGCCATGAAGAACACCGAGCCGACCATGTTGAGCCAGGCGATGCGCCAAGGCAGCGATCGTGGCTGGTAGCTGAGGAACCGGCCCAGGGCGAGGATCGCGAACGCGCTGGCGATGAGGAAGAGGGTCGAGCCGTAGAAGTCCGGCCGCCAGACGCGGCGGTCCTCCTGCTGCACGGTCGCGTTGTGGACGAGCGCCGCAAGCGTACTCACGTTGAAGAGAAGCGTGCCGGGGAGCTGGGTCACTGCGGCGAGCCAGTTGCGGTCGTGCGGCAGTCGCGCCCAGAACCGCACCCGCGCCTTGACGTGCTGTCCCTGCTCGTCCACGCCGGTCATCGCGGGTGACTGCGACTGGACGAGCTGGGCGAACGCGGCTGAGGTGAAGAACAGAGAGCCGACGACGTAGGTGACTGAGTCGATGGTGCCCCCGACGGCGTCGATGTACGGGGGCACGGACCCGAGCACGAAGCAGGCAGAACCGATCATGAACAGCCAGGCGATGGACGTGTTGAGAACAACCGGCTTCACTCTCATGGAGGCCCCCCTCGAACGGCGTCGCCCCAGCAGTCGCCCTTTCATGGTCCACCCGGGCTCGGCACCCGACACGTGGTTTTCGGCCACAGTCGGCGAGGCCGACTGATGGGTGTCCACGCCGGTGACTAGGCCGGCACTCCGATCCCGATCCGGCCCAGCGGCTCGGGGCCCATGTCCGCCCGGTGCCGCACCTCGGCGAGGGAGAGCCGCTCGGCCACCTCGGGACGCACGTTCCTCAGGCGTTCGAGCACCCACCAGGCCTGCGGTGCCGCAAGGCCCGGCCGAGCGCGGCCGGGAACGGGCACGAGCACGGCGGTGGAGACCCAGATCTCCTCCAGCAGTGAGCGGGCCCGTCCCCGGGTCGATCGGAGCCGGCGAATGCGTCGAGCGCTCGACGCCGTGAACCGGAAGGTCAGGTCCAGCTCCGCGAGTGCCTGCCGGAGATCGACGAGCCACGCCACATCGTCGGTAGGTGGGAAGCCTGCGACGAGCAGCCGTCCCGGCACGTACTCAGTCATCCCACTCACCACCCCTGGTGCGGATCCCCGGACATCTTCCAGAGAGGGTGGAGCGGCCCTGGGTGATACGTGTATCAGGAGCCGTCGAAGGGACTCTGACGGTCGGGGGCCAGCGGGGCACCGGGCGAGGGGACGTTGTTGGGGGGCAACGAGCCCGGTGTCCTACGAGAGCCCCACCGGTTCAGGGGGCCGGGGGGGCCACAGGGCGCCGGCACATGAGGCCGGCGCCCTGCCGTTGGGTGGGTCAGCTGCGGAGCCGGTCCAGCCAGATCCGGGCCGCATCGAAGTCGCTGTCGGCCGTGCCGAGGCGCGCACCGGCCCTGACGCCGTCCGCGCGGGGATAGGACCCGAGGAACCGCACGTCGGCACACACGCGCTTGAGTCCCATGAGCGTCTCCCCGACCCGGGCGTCCTGGACGTGACCCTCGAAGTCGATGGAGAAGCAGTAGCTGCCCATCGCCTCCCCGGTCGGTCTAGACTCGAGCCGCGTCAGGTTGACGCCCCGCACCGCGAACTGCTCGAGCAGCTCGAGAAGTCCTCCCGCATGGTCCTCACGCTGGTACAGCACGACGGTCGTCTTGTCGGCGCCGCTCGGCTCGGGCAGCGTGCCCGGCCTCGACACGAGGACGAACCGGGTGACGGCCGACGGGTTGTCGCCGATGTCCTCGGCGAGGATCTCGAGCCCCTCGTTTGCGGCCGCCACCGGCGCGCACACGCCCGCGTCGAACGCGACGTCGCCGGGCTCACGCAGCGCGGCAGCGCTGGCCGCGGTGGACAGCGTCGGGACGTACGCCGCGTCCGGGAGGTTCGCGGCCATCCACCTGCGCACCTGAGCCCACGCGTGCGAATGGGTCCCGACGCGACGGACCCGGCTCAGCGGCATACCGGATCTGGCGCACAGGACGAAGGTCACGGGCACGAGCACCTCGCCGATGACGACGAGGGGTTCCCCCGTGGCGAGTGCGTCCAAGGTCGCCGAGACACCGCCCTCGACGGAGTTCTCGATGGGCACCATGGCGGCGTCGATCGTGGCCGCGCGGAGGGCCTCGAGAGCCGCGTCGACGCTCCCGAACGGCACCTGCTCCTTGTGGCGCGCGCCGTCCCACGCATCCAGCGCCATCTGCGTGAACGTTCCGCGGGGGCCGAGGTAACCGAAACGCTGCAGGTCGGCCGGTGTCCGCGGCGTCATGAGACGTCCTTCCGGCGTCGGTTCTCCACGATGCGCAAGGGTAGCCCCGCGGTCGCCCTGCTTCGCCGACGTTCCACAGGATGGCCGTCTCAGATCACCTTTGTATGGTGTCCCCCGTGATCCGCAGGCATCCCCTCAAGGCGCTCGTCGCCGTGCTGATGCTGCTGATCGGGGCCCTCGCGTGGTCCTACACCACCCGTGACTCCGTGCCGGTCCCTCGCACGGTCAATCCGGCACCCGGAGAGTCGCTCGTCGTCGTGGGCGTCGGGGGCATCTCCTGGGACGACGTCTCGGCGCAGAAGACTCCGGTGCTCTGGGGGCTGCTCCGCGATGGCGCGGCCGCGTCCGTGTCGGTCAAGACCCTGCACCTGACGACGTGCCCGACCGATGGCTGGGCCACCCTCTCCGCTGGCGAGGCAGCTGGACCGGAGGCCGACGGAGAACGTCCGGCCTGCACACCGCTCCCGGAGGTCGTCGGGAACGAGGCGAGCGGATTCTCCGTCGCCGGCTTCGACGCCCTGGCCTCTGCGTCCAGGGAGAACGCATTCGAAGCCCGGCTCGGCCTGCTCGGTGACAGCTTCGCGACCCATCCGTCATGCACCTCGGCCATCGGCCCCGGCGCGGCCATCGCTGCCGCGACGTCTGACGGGAAGGTCGAGCACTACGCGCCGTTCGATCCACAGACCCTCGTGTCCGTGCTGGCGCAGTGCCCGATCTCGATCGTCGACGCCGGGGCGATCCTCACCACCCTGCCTGACCCCGCGGCCCAGCTGGGGCAGGTCAGCGCGATCGAGAAGCGGATCGCGCAGGTCAGGGATGCCATGCCCACTGGAGCCGATCTCATCGTCGTCGGCCTGGCGGACCGGGACCAGCAAGAGCGGTTGCGCATCCTCACCGCCACCGGCCCGCACTACGCGCCGGGCATCCTGGCCTCGGCATCGACGAGGATGCGCGGCATCGCCCAGATCTCCGACGTGACCGCGACGATCCTGCAGCGCGGCGGGGCGCGGCCGGTCGAACCGATCGGTGGTCGCGCGCTTTCGGCCATCGCCTCGCCGAACAACAGCGAGTCGACGGCCGCCGACAAGCTGACTGCGCTGACCGACATCGACCTCAAGGCGGACGCGATGCACAGCATCGTCGTTCCCTTCCTCGTCCTGTGGCTCTCCGTGACGCTCATCGCGTTCGTCGTGCTCTGGATCAGGTGGAAGCGCGCTCGCCCGTGGCGGGCCAGCCAGACGCGAGAACGGGTGCTCCACCAGGTCCGCCTCGTCGGGCTGCTCGCCGCAGGGATGCCGGCCGCCACGTTCCTGGCCAACCTGGTGCCGTGGTGGCGCTGGTCGCCCCCGTCGTGGGTGCTCGTCGCACTGCTCAGCATCCTCGTCCTCGTCATCAGCGGTGTCATCGCCGCCGCCTGCCTCCACGGTCCGTGGAGCAGCTCGGCCCTCGGACCGCTCGCCCTCCTGTCGGCCGTCACCGCGAGCGTCATCGGCGTCGACCTGCTGACCGGGTCGCACCTGCAGATGTCCTCGATCTTCGGCCTCCAGCCGCTCGTGGGCGGCCGCTTCTACGGGATGGGCAACGTCGCGTTCGCTCTCTACGGGTCGGCCGTCCTGCTGCTCTGCGCCGCGATGGCGCACGCCCTCCTGCGGCGCTCGGCCCGCCGTCTCGCGGTTCTCGCCGTCATCGTGCTTGGCGGGGCAGCCTTGGCGGTGGACGTGCTGCCGGCCTGGGGTGCGGACTTCGGCGGCCCGATCGCGCTCGTGCCTGCCCTCGGATTCCTGTTCATGCGGGTCGCCGGCATGCGGGTGTCGGTGCGCAACCTCGCTCTCGTCGGCGTGGCTGCGGCCGTGGTCATCACCCTCGTCAGCTACCTCGACTGGCGCCGGCCCGAGCAGTACCGGTCACACCCCGGCCGCTTCCTGCAGACCGTGCTGGACGGGGACGCGTTCACCGTCCTGTCGCGCAAGCTCGCTGCCAACCTCGAACTGGCCTCCGCGTTCCCCATCTTGACGGGCGCCGTGGTGGTACTCGTTGCCTTCCTGCTCGTCATCGTGGTCCAGCCGGGCCGGTTCGGCACGGATCCCTTCGCCCGGCTCGTCGACGAGGCGCCCCTGCTGCGGGACGGGCTCCTCTCCGTCGTGATCATGTGCGTCATCGGCTTCCTCACCAACGACTCCGGCGCCGCGATTCCGCCGGTCGGGATCGTCCTGACGGTGCCCCTCGTGGTCTCTGCCGTCGCCCACTTCATGTCGATCGAGCGAGCCAAAGAGCCCGTGCGCCGCCGCCGCGACCGGCACCACGTCTGATCCGAGCGTCGGCGCGCGACGGTCGGGCAAGGGGAGGCGGACCGCGAGGTGCGCGGTGGGTCAGGAACGGCGGGAGCGGCGCAGTCGACGGACTCCGAGCGCGAGTGCCACGTCCCGGTACTGCGCCGCGCGGTGCAGCTGCGCTCGCCAGTCGGTGCCCGTGACGCGATGGTGCAGGTCGCACGGAACCTCGCGAACCACGAGCCCCGCGTGGAGGACGTCGATGGTCATGCCGACCTCGACACCCCAGCCGCGGGCGAACGGGACGGCCGCGCCGACCGCAGCCGGTGACAGGCACCGCATCCCCGAGAGCGGCTGGACCGGGCTCCAGCCGGTCAGCTCCTCGATCCCCCGGCGGGCGAGCCCCACGACGAGGCCGCGACCGCCACCCGCGGACCGCTGGCGTGGCAGCGTCGCGATCGTGAGGTCGGCCTCGCCGGCAGCCACCGGCTCCACGAGTGCCCCCAACCCCTCGGCGGATTCCTCGAGGTCGGCGTCCACGAAGAGGGCCGCTGCCCCCGACCCGACCCGTCCGACCCGCTGGAGCGCGGCCATCCGACCGAGACCGCTCATCAACGCCTTCGCCTTGCCGCGGTTGCGGGTGTGCCGGACGACCTCGACCGCATACTCTCCAGCGATCCGGGCGGTCCCGTCCCGCGACCCGTCGTCCACGACGATGACCGCCGTGATTCGGGGGATCCGGCGCACCGCACCGATCGTGGCCGCGATGCGGGCCGCCTCGTCCTTGGCCGGGATGATGGCGACGACCTGCAGCGGGGTCGCCGGAGTACCGCGTGAGGGCCCGGGCATCGAGGGACCGCTCAGCGCAGCGTGACCTGGCGGTTCGTCAGCCCCGCTCGCGCGCCACGCTCCGCCGCAGTGAGCGGCTCGGTGGCGGCTGCGGCCACCTCGATGCGCTCCCGCATGGCCGCGACGGCATCCTCGTGGCTCTCCGGCTCCGACTCCGGGTCAACCTCCCAGACGGGGATGAGCAGCCCGCTCGACCGGAAGCAGCCGAGCAGCCGACCGGCCTCGGCCCGCTCGGACGTGAGCCTGGACGTGTCGGCGGCGTGGAGGCGGGCGAGAGCGCTCGTCGCGACGTCCTCGTCGTAGGGCAGAACCCACCGGACATAGCAGCGTTCGCCGATCCGACACCAGTACGCCGAGGGAGCCGACGCCAGTTTCACGGTCGGGATGACGGACTCGTTGGCCCGCTCGAGGGACTGCTGCCCCTCGACGTCCAGCTCGGCGTCGTCGACCCAGAAGTCGAAGCCCTCGTGCAGCTCGATCTCGAACGGTGCGTCGACGTCGATGAGGTCCTGCAGTCGCGTCGTCTCGGGCGTCGACACGGGCAGCGACTCGATCGGCGTGCCCGGCTCGGCGGCGATCGCCAGCTCGACCGCATGTGCGATGTCGCGGCTCGTGTCACCGCTGGCGTTGCCCGACTGGATGCCGACCAGGACGTCGCCGTTGCTGCGATGCAGCGCCGGCCAGGCCAGCGGAAGGACTGTCGCGATGGTGATGCTCTCGGGCGCTCCGTCCGGCGCCCTGCCCTCGGCGAGGTGGACCGTCGCCGTCGCCGCGGGGACGATCTCGCGCATCGCGACCCACTCCGTCTCGTGGGGCAGGCCCTCGAAGGGACGAGACACGAACGGCACGGGAGCCGGACGGGAGGTGCGAACGGTGCGGTCCGTGCGCGGACGCCGAGAAGCCTTGCCCATGGGAGGCAACCCTAGTGGGTGGCCGGCTGCGCGCGTCGACGCGAGACGTTCAGTGTGAGCGCCGCCGGGACGGGCCTCCCACGGAAGCCCACACGGTGCGGCCGTTGGCCTCCTCCAGGACGCCCCACTCATGGGCGAGGGAGCGGACGATGCGCAGGCCTCGGCCACCGGGGGCCCACGTCGTCGGCGGCGAGGGCCGTGGAGCGGTGGCCCCGCCGCCATCAGAGACCTCCACCTCGACGACGTTGTTCTTGACCTTCCAGTGGACCCGGATCGCGCCGTCGGAGAGCGGTTTGGCGTGGCGGATGGCGTTGGCGACGAGTTCGCTGACGACGATCTCGGCCTCTTCGACGACCTCGTGCGGGACCTCACGGGCGGCGAGGTCGGCCACCAGCGTCTTGCGGATGTGCGGCGCCGCAGAGGGGGCCCATGGGATGCGCACGGTCCTCTTCTCGTTCTGGGGCGCCCCGCCGTCCGTACTGGGGCTGCCGTCCTGCATGGTCGGCACGCGGGTCCTCCTCCCTGGGGCCCGGTTGCCTCGGGCCGGACACGCCTGACCGGGTGGCTGCCGTTCTCTCGACGTTGATCAATGAAGCATCTCTGGGGTGTTACCCGCAAGGCGGAGACGAAAAACATTGTTCGGAGAGCGTTAGCGATATATCTTTGATGCATCGCGACTGATCGGCAGTCGCTCGACGACAGGGAGATGACATGGGAAGCAACGAATCGGAGTGGGGCCACCGAGAGCGCGGCGGCTATGGACCGCGCGGCGGACGACACGGCGGCCATGGGGGACGCGGCCGGGGCATGGGCGGCCCGGACTGGGTGACGGGCTTCGGCGGCTGGGGCGGCGCCGAGGGTCCTTGGGGCGGCATGGGCCGCGGCCGACCGGGCCCGCCGCCGTGGATCCACGACCTCATCCGCAGCTTCGGCGGACCGTCGTTCGGGCCGGAGCAGCAGCAGTCGCGGCCGCGCCGACCGCGCGCTCGCCGCGGTGACGTCCGTGCCGCCATCCTCGACGTCCTCGCGGGCGACGAGATGAACGGCTACCAGATCATCCAGGAGATCGCCGACCGCAGCGGCGGAGCGTGGAAGCCGAGCCCCGGGTCCGTCTACCCGACGGTCCAGCAGCTCGAGGACGAGGGTCTCGTCGAGGGTCGCGAGGTCGACGGCCGTCGGCTCCTGCGGCTGACCGACGAAGGCCGCCACTATGTCGAGGAGCACCCCGACGAGATGGCGGCGACGTGGGCGGCCTTCGAGTCCGGGGAGGAGGAGCCCGAGGACGAGGGCACCTCGCCCACCTTCGGCGGTCGCGGCGCAGACGGGCTCATGCCCGTCGTCGGCCAGGTCATGGGCGCGATGTGGCAGGTCGTCACGACCGGCACCTCGCAGCAGCGAGCCGAAGCCACGGAGATCCTCTCCGAGACCCGACGCCGGCTCTACCAGCTTCTGGCTGACGGCGAACCGGAGTGATCGGCTAGCCCGCCGGCTCGCTCCCCACTCTGCAACACGCCCGGCTCCTCGAAACGCACCCCTGCAACAGCACTGGTCAGTTTCGAGGAGCCGGGCGTGTTGCGGGTGGGGGCGGGAATGTGGGTGCCCGGCGCCCTGTTCCGCTGTATACCCTATGGGGGTATGCTGAAGGCGGAGCGAGAGGGAGCACATGATGACCGACCAGTCCGAACATTCACCGCAGGTCACTCGAGACGTCGACGAGACCAGCTCGCACGACGAACACCACAGCCACGGCGCATCGGAACCGCACGTGGGGCACGCCGGACACGATGCCCATGCGGGGCACGGGGCGATGGGACACGCCGGTCACGGCGACCACGTGGCGATGTTCCGCCGGCTCTTCTGGATCATGCTCGCCCTCGCGGTGCCGACGGTCCTGCTCAGCGAGATGTTCGCGTCGATCGTCGGCTACACCCTGCCCGACGTCGCGGGCATCAGCTGGATCCCACCTGTCCTCGGGACGGTCATGTACCTCTGGGGAGGGAGGCCCTTCCTCACCGGCGGCCTGGACGAGCTGAGGGCGCGCAAGCCCGGGATGATGCTGCTCATCAGCATGGCGATCACCGTCGCCTTCGTCGCCTCGTGGGGCGCGAGCCTCGGCGTCTTCTCGACGGAGCTCGAATTCTGGTGGGAGCTCGCGCTCCTCATCGCCATCATGCTGCTCGGCCACTGGCTCGAGATGCGCTCTCTGGCAGCCACCTCATCCGCCCTCGACTCCCTCGCCGCGCTCCTGCCCGACCAGGCGGAGCGGATCGACGGTGGCACCGTGACCACGGTCTCCCCGAGTGAGCTCCGCGTCGGGGACGTCGTCATCGTCCGGCCGGGCGGTCGGATCCCCGCGGACGGCGACGTCGTGGACGGCTCCGCGGACCTCGACGAGTCGATGATCACCGGCGAGTCTCGCACCGTGCGCAGGGGCGTCGGCGACCACGTCGTTGCCGGCACCGTCGCCACGGACAACGCCCTGCAGGTCCGGGTCGACGCGGTCGGCGAGGACACGGCCCTGGCCGGCATCCAACGACTCGTCGCGGAGGCGCAGTCGTCGTCGACCCGGGCTCAGCTGCTCGCCGACAAGGCGGCCGGGTGGCTCTTCTGGTTCGCACTCGGGGTCGCCGTGATCACCGTCCTCGTCTGGAGCATCTTCGGCACTCCCGAAGACGCCCTGACCCGGGCCATCACCGTCCTCGTCATTGCCTGCCCGCACGCCCTCGGGCTGGCCATCCCGCTCGTCGTCTCCATCTCGACGGAGCGCGCCGCCCGCGGTGGTGTCCTCGTCAAGGACCGCGCGGCGCTCGAGCGCATGCGCCTCGTCGACACGGTCCTCTTCGACAAGACCGGGACCCTGACGAAGGGCGAGCCGGCCGTGCACGACGTCCTCGCCACCTCGATGACCGAGGACGAGCTGCTCGCACTGGCCGCCTCGGCCGAGGGCCCCAGCGAGCACCCGCTGGCCCGGGCGATCGTCGCCGCGGCCGGAGCACGTGGGCTGCGGCTCGGCCGGTCGACCGACTTCACCTCCTCGAGCGCGGTGGGCGTCACCGCGACGGTCGACGGCCGCACCGTCAGTGTCGGCGGGCCGCACCTGCTCGCCGAGCACGGCCTGACGCCCCTCGACCAGACCCGGGCCTGGGCGGACGCCGGATCGACGGTCCTCCACGTTCTCGTCGACGGCGAGATCGCCGGCGCGCTGGCGCTGGCGGACGAGGTCCGCGACGAGTCGCGGCAGGCTGTCGACGCCCTGCACCGCCTCGGCATCCGCGTCGTCATGATCACCGGCGACGCGGAGCCAGTGGCGCGGGCCGTGGCCGCGGAGCTGGGGATCGACCAGGTCTTCGCCGGTGTGCGCCCCGAGCACAAGAGCGAGAAGGTCGTGCAGCTGCAGAGGGAGGGCCGCACCGTCGTCATGGTCGGCGACGGCGTCAACGACGCACCCGCGCTCGCACAGGCCGATGTCGGGCTCGCGATCGGCGCTGGCACCGACGTCGCGATCGCGTCGGCAGGCGTCGTCCTCGCCTCCGACGACCCGCGCTCCGTCCTGTCGGTCATCGAGCTGTCCAAGGCCGGCTACCGCAAGATGAAGCAGAACCTCTGGTGGGCCGCGGGCTACAACCTCGTGTCGGTGCCGCTCGCAGCCGGCGTCCTGGCCCCGATCGGCTTCGTGCTCCCCATGGAGATCGGTGCCCTGCTCATGTCACTGTCGACCGTCGTCGTTGCCCTCAATGCCCAGCTGCTCCGCCGGCTCGACCTCCGCCCGGAGGCGAGCGTCATCATCGACGCGTGACCCAGGCGCCGTGGTCGGCGAGGATGTCCGAGTGAACCTCTACTCTGGCGGTCCTCCTGCCACGGGCCTGCTCATTGCCGGAACCTCTTCGGACGCAGGCAAGTCCGTCATCGTGGCGGGGCTGTGCCGGGCGCTCGCGAGGCGTGGGGTCCGGGTTGCCCCGTTCAAGGCCCAGAACATGTCGAACAACTCGATGGTCTGCGCCGACGGCGGCGAGATCGGTCGCGCGCAGTGGCTCCAGGCCGCCGCCGCCGGGGTCGAGCCGACGACCGCCATGAACCCCGTCCTCCTCAAGCCTGGGACGGATCGTCGCTCCTTCGTCGTCGTGCGTGGCCGTCCCGCTGGGGTGCTGGAGGCCGGGGAGTATGCCGCTGGGCGCGCTCACCTTCGCGACGCCGCGTTCGCGGCCTACCGAGAGCTGGCCGACGAGTACGAGCTCGTGGTGTGCGAGGGGGCAGGCTCCCCTGCCGAGGTCAACCTACGGGAAGGCGACTACGTCAACCTGGGACTGGCGAGGGAGTTCGGGCTGCCGGTGGTCGTCGTCGGCGACATCGACCGCGGTGGCATCCTCGCAGCGCTCTACGGCACCTGGGCTCTGCTCGACGACGCCGACCGGGCGCAGCTCACCGCCTTCGTCATCAACAAGTTCCGCGGCGACGTGTCAGTGCTGGAGCCCGGGCTCGACGAGATCACGCGCCGCACCGGGGTGCCCTTCCGTGGCGTGATCCCGTGGCTGCTCGACGTGTGGCTCGACAGCGAGGACACCCTGGCCGTCGGTCACTGGCGCGCGTCGACGGCCTCCTCACCCACGGGGCGGGACCGGCTGCGAGTCGCGGTCGTGCGCCTGCCCCGCATCTCCAACGCAACCGACGTGGACGCGCTGGCGGCTGAGCCCGGCGTTGACGTGCTCGTGACCGCCGACCCCTCCGTCGTCGAGGCTGCGGACCTCGTGGTCCTGCCCGGGTCTCGTTCCACGGCAAGCGATCTGGCATGGCTGCGCCAGCACGGTCTGGCCGAGGCACTGATGATGCGTGCGGCGGCCGGGCGGCCGGTGCTCGGGATCTGCGGCGGCTACCAGATGCTGGCGCATGAGATCCGGGACGACATCGAGTGCGAGGTCGGAGCATTGCCGGGGCTGGGGCTGCTGCCCACCCGCGTCGAGTTCGGCGCTGGCAAGGTCCTGGGACGGCCGACCGGCACGTGGCGTGGTCACGTCGTTGACAGCGCGTACGAGATCCACCACGGAGTCGCCCACCCTGTCGCGGACGCGGGAACCGGACCGGAACGCTTCCTCGACGGCTGGCGGTCCGGGTCGGTGTGGGGAACGATGTGGCACGGCGCCTTCGATAGCGACGGCTTCCGGCGCGCTTGGCTGGGCGACATCGCGGCGCAGGCCGGCTCGGACTGGCAGCCGGACGCCCACTCACCAGGCTTCCGCGAGCGCCGGGAGCGCATGATCGACACGTTGGCCGACGCGGTG
>NZ_JBEDUL010000114.1:0-12936 GCF_040414665.1 Intrasporangium sp. | reverse complement strand
GCTCCGCCGCTGAAGCCGACGAGAACGACCGTCCGACCTGCCGGGGCCACCTCGTCGAGCCAGGCCCGAAACCACGCCATCGTGTCCGCCAGCGACTCAGCGATGGGTCGCCCGATTCCGCGGTTGGCAAACCAGGCATAGCCGCCACCCTCGGCGATCGGTGCTCGAACGGCGGCGTAGGCAGCGCCCTCGGGCAGGTGGCCGGCCAGCGCCAGAATCGACTGCTCGTCGGCGCCACGGCCGTGGAGCAGGACGACGAGCGGCGCAGCCGGGTCAGCCGACCCGGCCGTCGCCACCTGGGCCGTCGCGAAACCGCTCGTCACTGTGCTTCCGTCGGACCGACGAGCTTCCAGCCGCTCTGCCAGACCCAGCCCTTCGTCGCGTTGAGCGAGATGTTGAGGAACGCCATCTCCTCGAGGGAGCGAGCCATGCGCAGGCCACCCGCGTCGATGACCCGGTAGCCGAGCGAGGTCGCGAGCTCGCCGGTCTTGGCCTTGGCGTCGGCGTCGTCGCCCGCCACGAAGGCGTCGAGGGGCTGCTCGCCCTCGAAGGGACTGCCGTGCCGGCCGGCGAAGATCGTGTTGAAGGCCTTGACGACCTTGGCGTTCGGGACCTTGTCCTGCAGCTCCTCTGCCGAGGACCGACCGGTCGTGAAGAGGTCGTCGAAGGTCTCGTTGATCGGGTTGGTGGAGTCAACGACGACCTTGCCGTCGAGTTCGCTGCCCAGTTCGTCCGCCACGCTGCTGACCGCGAGGCCGGGCACGGCGAGCACGACGACCTCAGCGTCACGGACCGCATCCGCATTGCTGTCGGCCGACCGAGCGCCCACCTTGGCGGCGGCCTCACGGGCGCTCTCGGCCTCCGAGGCGGAGAGGGTGACGTCGTGGCCGGCCTTCGTGGCCGCTGCTGCAAGAGCGGATCCGACGTTGCCGGAGCCGATGATCGCGATTCGCATGTGTACTCCTCGATGTTGTTGAGTCCTCAACTATTCTCCGAAGTGCCTGCGATGTCAATAGTTGCATGTTAAACTACTGTCATGAAGACGCACATCGACCACGACCTGGTCTCCACCTTCGGCCTGCTCATGGAGGCCTACCACTCCTTGGAGAAGCAGCTCGGCGCTGCTCTCGAGGAGCAGGTCGGTGTGCCGCACACGTGGTTCGAGGTCATGCTGCGGATCTCCCGCGCGGCCGAGGGCCTGGCCCCGATGGGCTCGCTCGCCGACCAGGTGGCGCTGACCGGTGGGGGTGTCACCCGGATGGTGGATCGCATGGTGGCCGCGGGACTCGTCGAGCGCGTGCCGTGCGCGAGCGACCGCCGCGTCGTCTACGCGGGGCTGACGCCAGAGGGGCGCGCGGTCCTCGACAAGGCTGTCTCGGTCCACGACGACAACCTGCGCCGGACGCTGGGCGACTTCACCGACCGCGAGCTCGTCGCGCTCGACGAGCTGCTGCGACGGCTCCGGAGCGCGCGCCTCCCCGCCTGAGAGCCCACCCACCACCCACGGTTTCGTATGCCGCTGAGCCGGCTCAGCGGCATACGCCTGCTTGGGTGGGTGGCCGGGAAAGACGACGGGCCCGGTCGGATGACCGGGCCCAACGTGGTGGAGCGGGCGGCAAGAATCGCACTCACGTCTCCTCCCTGGAAGGGAGGTGTTCTGCTACTGAACTACACCCGCGGGGTGCGGGTCGATGTTAGCGGAGACCGGGTCGGAGACCGAATCGGGCTCACCGAACTCGTCGTGCGCGTCGTCAAGGTCCTTGGTGCCCATGGGGATGAAGCCGAGACGCTTGAGCAGGCGGGGGCCGGGCTCCGCCCAGCTCGGCCAACCGCCCTTCGGCTCCTTGGCAGCGATCTGCGCGTAGAGCGCCTTGGTCATCTCGACCGTGACTTTGCCGTAGAGGCCGTCGGCGATCTGGGACTCCTTGAGGTGGTTCCTCGTCAGGATCTTCGTGCGGGTCGCTGACGCGAGCTGCTTCCACACGACGGCCTGGTAGCGCTTGACGTCGCCGTTCCGTCGGCCCTGCTTGAGGTTGGCGATGGAGATCGTGGGCTGGGGCGGAGGAGGCTTGACGCCGTGCTTCGAGGCGCGGTACTGCTTCCACGTCTGCCGCAGGTATCTCCGGTCGCCATCGTCCGGATCGTCGCCCGCGAGGCCGTTCTCGCCGGCGTACCACTCACGCAGCTGCGCCTTGGCCTCTGGCGACAGATGGCGGCAGTCCTTGAGGACCATGTGCAGGTGCGAGGCCCAGTTCTGATGGAGCCATCTCTTGCGGGTCGGCGACCACCACGTCGGCTCCCGGATGTCGGCGTAGAAGCCGATCTGACGGGCCAGACCCTCGAGTCGGAGCTTCTGCTGGGGGTTGAGGCGGCCCAATGCGAGATCGACGTGGCCACCGCCGGATCCCGTTCCCGCAGAGGCGGTCTGGCCAACCTGGAAGGAACCGAAGCCTTTGATGGGGGAGACCAGGATGTCCTTGCCCGAGGCGCGAGCGAGCTCGTCCAACGGCTCCTTCATGCAGGGACAGATCGTCACGCCGCGCCACGCCGGATGAGCCACGGTGCCTCCTGAGTGTCTCCCTCCATGGTGTCGCTCCTGGTGGCGCTTGACAGGCGAACGCCCCGATCGGCTGAGGATCGGGGCGTGCGGGCCGATACCGGCTGGTCAGGAGGTCGCGGGCTCCTCATAGCCGTAGAGGCGCTTGGCCACGGCATCGGAGACGGATGCGGGGCCGCCGAGGATGACGATGCGTTGCGGCTTGAGTCGTTTGAGCTCGTTGATGGTCGGGGTGACGAGCTGGTCGGTCTTGGTGAGCAGGACCGGTCCTCCGCGGTGGCCGCCGACCGGGCCGGCGGCGAGGGCGTCCGGGAAGTTGGTGCCGGTGGCGATGTAGGCGATGGGGGCGCCGGGCGCGAAGGTCGAGGCAGATGCGGCGGCCGCGACGATGAACCGGTCGGCGCCTCCGATGCGAGTGGCGCTCGGAGCCAGCGCCGCGGTGGCCGTCCGCAACTCCGGGAGCTTCGCGTAGAGATACTGACCCGGGCACTCCGTGGCGTTGACGTTCCGGTGCCCTGAGATGGTGTTGTAGGTCGTGCCCGCGACGACGGTCGTGCCGAGCACATCGACATGGTGCACGGCCGCCTTCCAGGCGATGAGGTTGCGCAGCGCGGTCATGACGGCGGAGGGCGGCTGCACCGTCTCGAAGTCACCGAGGACAGAGGCGCCGAACATCACCGAGTTGACCCCCTCCGCGTGCGCGCCGACGACGGCCTTGTCCATCCCCCCGTGGCGGCCCTCCCAGATACGGCCGAACCTGTCGACGAGGAAGTTGTAGCCGATGTCTCGCCAGCCGTGGCCGGTGACGTGGTACTCGTAGATGCCCTGGATGATGCTCGGCACCTGGCCCTCGGTGTAGCTGTTGGACCCTGCCGTGTGGTGGACCACCGCCGCATCGACGACGCCGTAGTCCGGCTCGGACGGGTCTCGGACCGACTCGTCCGCGCCCCACTGCGCCCGGGTGTAGATGGTCGGCTTGGCAACCGTTGCGACCGCATCGGTCGTGGCGGCCACGGTCGACTCGACTGCGTTCGTGGGGGTCTGTGTGGTCGTCGTGGTGGTGCTCGACGGCGTCGTCGGGGTGCCGGGCTCGACCACCATGAGCTGGGCATCGACCGGGCTCGAGTCCACCTCGGCGATGATGCGGACCTGGATCTCATCCGCGTCCGTGGTGATGAGCGGAGCCGAGCCCTCGCGGCTGCCGCCTGTCTTGGCGGCTGCCTGCTTGGCCTCGGCGGGATCGGGGGCGTGGTCTCCCTCGGCCTCGACGAACCTCCACTCCGACCACGAGCCGGCCTCCTCGGTGCGGTACTGGACGGTCCCGCCCGGGGTGGACCCCGCGTCCCACGTCACTCCGACGACCGCGAGCTCCGGCAGGTCGATCGCCCCTGTCGCCGAGACGACTTCGACCGCCCGACCGCGGGCATGTCCCCGTGCCTCGGCGGCGTCAGCACGGCTCAGCGCGCCGACGCCCCGGACCTTGTTAGCCGGGGCCAGGTCGTGGGTCCTCGTGGTGGCCGGTCCCGGGCGGCCGAGCGTGGTCGGGCCGCCCGCATCGGGCCGTGCCGATGCTTGCGACGCTGGCACGGCCAGGGCAGGAAGCAGCAGGACGACAGCGGCGATCGCGATGCGCGGGCTGGTAGTACGTTCCGTGGAGGGCATTGGCGGGCACCTAACGATTCGGGCAAAATGGGCACAGGTTAACTCCTGCCCCACGAATCAAGGTACCCGCGCTTGGGCGGGTTGTCAGGTTGCCCCCGCCACGGCGCCGCGCCGACTCAGTACGACGTCTTGCACACGACCGTGGTGTCGCCGCCGCCGACGGCGCTCGCGCGCTGGACGACCTGGCCGCGGACGCGCACCATGCACTTGATCATCGAGCTCCCGTTCCCGGTGGTCGCCTGGATCAACACGGTGCCGTGGTCTGCTGGGCCGGTTCCCGACCACGACCGTCCCACGTTGGACTTGGTCACCATGGTGCCGTCCGCGTCGAGGTACGTGACGCTCTCGATCGTGGCGTCCGACGTCACGGAGTACTCGACGACCGAGGCCTGCACCTTCGCGTTGGACTTCGAGTCCTCGACCTGGGACTTGGAGTCCTGGACCTGAGAGTTCGATTTCTTCGCCTTGGAGCTCTCGTACTTGGCGCGTTGCGCTTCGCAGCTCGACTGCGCCCCAGTCAGGGCCACGACGGCAAGGACTGCCGCAATCGTCGTGATGATGCGAGATGGACTGCGGACCGCTTCGTGCGCCATCACACACTCCCCAAGGTGGTGAGTAGGGAACTGCCCGTTCTGATCGGCCGCACCTGGCGGCGTTCTCATGCACCGCTCAGCAACAAGGTTGGTCGCGTGAGCGCGAGGCTGTCAAGGCACAGCGCTACGGGGAAGCGTTGGTGCAGAGGCGAAAGCGGTTCAGCGTGCGCCGTCGACCGCTGAGTACTTCCACACTCGCTCGAGGACGTAGTGTCCGTCGCCCTGCGGGTCGAGCAGCGCGGGACGCGCCTCGTTGATCATGACCGTCGGGTGCATCCGGACGTTGACCAGCGTCTTCCCGCGGAAGGTCAGGTCGAGGATCACGCCCTCCTGCGTCTCCTGCCACCACCCCTGCCCGAAGTAGTGGTTGCCCGGGCTGACGAGCACGACACTCGCGTCGTCACCCCGCTGCCGGAGCAGGAGCGGGCCGGCCACGTGGGTGCCGGAGCCGATGACGTGGTCGCAGCCGGCCTTGTCGAACCAGCCGACCTGCTTCGCCTGTGTCGGCCAGAGGTCGTTGTGGTACTCGGCGCCACCCCACCACTGCGGGTTGCAGATCACCAGGTCGGCGCCGCCCTTCCTGGCTCGGCTCACCCCTGCCTCGATGTTCTTCTGGGTGATCCACGGGACGCCGGCCGTGTCGGAGTCGGCGCTCGCCACTCCGCTCACGTCGTTGAACGAGACGAACCCGAGCTTGAGGCCGGCAACCTCGGCATAGGCCGGCTCGAGCGCCTCGTCGAGGTTCATCCCGAGGCCCGTGCGCGGGATCTTGTACTCGTCCATGAGCCGAAGCGTCGAGCGGATGCCCGGGACTCCCTTGTCGCTCATGTGGTTTGCGGCGAGATAGACGACGTCGAGGCCGAGCGTGTCCCGCCAGTGGGGTAGGACTTTCTCCGGGACGCTGAAGACGAGGGTCCGGCCGAGCTGGGGTTTCCAGTTCTCGTCGGCGATGACCGGGCACTCGTGGTCGGCGATGGCGACGTCGGATCGCTTGATCACCTGTGCGAAGGCACCGTCGTTGCCGGTGTCGCGAGGCTGCACTGCACGGTAGGGCTCCCGGTTCGGTGGGTCGACGACCGCCTTGCCGGCGTACTCCGCCGTGCCCCCGCCAAAGACCCAGCCCCAGCCCTTGCCGCGAGCCACGGCTTGGGTCGCGCCGCCGCGGTCGGCGCACAGGCTGCCGAGGTTGGTCATCGTCCAGATCTCAGACTTGTCGTATGCCGTCCAGCTCGGTTCCAGCCTTGCGCCCGGTTCCGCCGTGGCGAGGACTGGGTAGTCCATCGCACGGGCCTTGGCGTCACCGAACAGGTCCACGCCGAACATCCCGAAGGGCCCCTTGCCGGCGATCGGGAGCACCTTGGTCGCAGGCTCCACGAGCCCGGGCGGGAGCAGGGCGATGCGCTTCTGGCCCTTCTTCACCGTCGCTGGGATCTCGTCTGCCTGCACACAGGAGGCATCGGAGGTCAGGGCCGGCTCGGTGACCTCCACACCGCACGGGATCACCAGCTCGCCCCGGTTCGCCAAGGCGCCAAGCTCCTTGACGGTGATCGTCGACTTGAGGTTGGTGAGGCCGGTGACCACGGCCAACGGGAACGTGGTGGGCTGTTCCTCCGTGGTTGTCGTCGGGCTCGCTGTCGCCGATGAGGTGCCCGTCGAGGTGGCCCTCGCGGTTGTGCTCGGCCCGGGGCTCGCGGTGGTGCACGCCGCCACGAGCATCACGCCAACGGCGAGCGCCGTACCCCGGAACATCCTCGGCGAGTTCACGGCGACAGCCTAGGCGGCCGCGTCGCCCAACGCCGCTCGGAGTACCACGACACACGAGATCACCCGAAGTGGGTGAAGGAGTTTCGGCACCGTCGGGACGACGATCCAGTTGTGGCTGGGCCCGTCGTGCCAGTCAGCGGGCAGTCACTCACTCGGTGCGGGGCATGGACAGGGGGACGGATGGGAACGAGCGGGCTCGCGTCTGACGGTCTAGTCTCGCTGCCGGATGCCGTGGATCGGGATCGCCTGCTCGCCACCTTTCTCGAGCTGGTGGCCGTCGACAGCCCAACCGGACACGAGACCGAGATCGGCCGGCTACTCGAGACCCGGTTCGCCGGCCTGGGCTGCGAGACGTCGCGGGACGAGATCGGCAATCTGCTTGCCGTCATGCCCGGCACGGGGCCGGGCACGATCTTGATCTCGACCCACATGGACACTGCAGGCTCCGACCGCGGAATCACGCCCATCATCGACGACGGTCTCATCCGGACGGACGGGTCCACGATCCTCGGAGCGGACGACAAGTCCGGCATCGCCTGCTGCCTGGAGCTGCTGACCCTGCTTCGAGATACGCCGGCTCAGCCGAGGCCGACGATCGAGTTCGTCGTCAGCGTCGGTGAGGAGCGGGGGCTCGTCGGCTCCCGGCATCTCGACGTGTCGAGGTTGACGGCCAGTCACGGCTTCGTGCTGGACACCGCCGGACCGATCGGCTCCATCACGTACTGGACGCCGACCTCCGTCTATCTGACGATCACCTTCACCGGCCGCAAGGCGCATGCCGGCGTGGAGCCGGAGAAGGGAGTCAGCGCTATCCGCATGGCGGCCGAGGCCGTCGCCGCGATGCCGCTGGGTCGTATCGATGAGGAGACCGTCGCGAACATCGGCACCGTCAGCGGTGGCGAGGCACGCAATATCGTGCCCGGGTCGGTGGTCCTTGAGGGGATGGCGCGCAGCCACGACCAGGCGAAGCTTGACGAGCAGGTGCGGGCCATCAGGGAGGCGTGCGAGCACGCAGCCGGGCGGCATGGCGGTCAGCTCGAGTTCGCGGCCGAGGAGATCTATCGCACCTACCGGATCCCGGAGGGGGCCCCACCATACCGGGAGGCTGCGGACGCGATCCGGTCGCTCGGGCTCACCGTGACGCCGCGCAAGTCGGGCGGTGGCACCGACGCGAACCTTTTCAACGCCAAGGGGATTCCTTGCGTGGCGCTGCCGACGGGAATGGTCGACGAGCACGCCACCTCCGAGCGGATCAGCATCGATGACCTGGTCGCCGCGTGCCGGGTGCTGGTCGCCATAGCCACCCGGACGCGGCGCGACGGAGGGCCGACATGAGCACCACGTCTCGCACGACACGTCTGTCCGTCGCCATCGCGGTCGCCGCGACACTGGCCACCGCCGGGTGCGGTGTCACGACGCAGCGCGAGCTGTGCCGCCAGTACGCCGACGTCACCACCAAGGCCCAGCAGCTCCGACAACTCGACACCACGGCGAACTCTCCCGAGTTCGTCCAGAAGCTCTTCGCCGACTTCGGGACCGAGGTCGACCAGTTCCAGTCGACCACTGAGGGCAGCCTGGACGTGGCGATCAGCGGCCTTCGGTCCGCGTTGGCTGATGCCCGTGCGGACGTCGCCGCCGCGGCAAACCAGGCGGACGCCCAGGTGCAGGCGTTGCTGCAGGAGGACGTGCATAACATCCGCACCCAGTGGGCCCTCGTCCAGCAAGCCGTGGAGGCGCAGTGCGGCACGAAGTAGGTGGCATTCGGCATACGCCGTCGGTCAGCCAAAGAGGAAGGACAGGGACATGACAGTGAGCTTCGTACTCGAGGCCCTCGTCGTCATCGGGTGCATCATCATGGGCACGCGTGCAGGTGGTGTCGGGGTCGGCCTCTGGGGCGGCCTGGGTGTCGCCGTGCTCGTCTTCGTGTTCCGCGAGCCGCCGGGTGAGCCGCCCGGATCGGCCATGCTCATCATCCTGGCCGTCGTGACCGCGGCGGCGATGATGCAGGCCGCGGGTGGCATCGACTGGATGGTGCTTCAGGCAGCGCGCGTGATCGAGAGCAGACCGAGGCAGATCACGCTGATCGCGCCCCTGACGGCCTTCGCCTTCTCTATCGGGTCCGGCACGGGCAACATCCTCTACCCGCTGCTTCCCGTGATCTATGACGTGTCGTATCGCAACAACATCCGCCCGTCGCGGCCGTTGACCGTGACCGTCGTCCAGTCCGGCATGGCGCTCGCGGCCTCTCCCGTCTCCGCCGCGATGGCGGCGATGCTCACGCTGACCGACGTCGCGCCGTACAACCTCGGCCTCACGCAGATCCTGTCGATCACGATCCCCGCATGCATCATCGGCATTGTGGTCACCGGGCTGGTGGTGAACCGCATGTGGCCGGAGCTCGACGACGACCCCGAGGTTCAGGCCCGAATCGCGTCTGGCGCGCTCGAGGCGCCGGCTGCAGTGGCCGCCCGCGAGCCCGCCGCGGCTGGCGCCGCGGCAGCAGCTGGAGGTTCCGCGACGGACACGATCTCCGCCGGTGGGGCCGACGACTCGGCGGCTCCTGCGTCCGGCTCGGCCCCTGCGTCCGGCTCGGCCCCGGCGCCCGCGTCGGCGCAGCTGACGGCTACCAAGGAAGGGCGCAACGCGGCCCTCTGCTTCCTCGGGGGCGTACTCGTCATCGTCATCCTCGGTCTCTTCCCCGACCTGCGTCCGTCGTTCGAGGTCGAAGGCGAGTCGGTGCCGATCGACATGACCACGACCATCGCGATCGTCATGTTCGTTGCAGCGGTGGCGATCATGCTCGTGGGCCGCCCGGATGTGAAGTCGGTTCCGGACCAGTCGGTCTTCAAGGCTGGCATGGTCTCGGCGATCGCCCTGTTCGGTATCGCCTGGCTCACCGCCACCTTCATCAATGCCCACGAGGAGTACATCGTCGACACAGTGGGCAGCTGGGTGACCAGCTACGTCTTCGTCTTTGCGGTCGCAGTCTTCATCGTCGCCGCGCTGACCACGAGCCAGTCGACAGCCACCCGCACCATCGTTCCGATCGGCCTCGCGGCAGGGCTGGCCCCGGGCATGCTCACTGGCATGTGGGCCGGTGGCCTCGGCGGTGTCTACGCCCTGCCTGCCAACGGCACCCAGATCGCCGCCGCGAACTTCGACCTCACGGGCACCACGAAGCTCGGTACGAAGCTGCTCGACCACAGCTTCTTCGTGCCGATGCTCATCATGACCGCGACCACCGTGCTGGTCGGCGCGGCCATCGGCGCAATCTTCTACTGACCGAGCCGAACCCATCCTTGGAAGGACGACGAACAGACATGGATCACCAGGACATTGCCGCCAAGGCTGCGACCCTCATGCCCGACGTCCTGTCCGACCTCGAAGGACTCGTCGCCATCCCGTCGGTGGCGTTCCCCGGGTATCCAGCCGAGCCGGTCCACGAGATGGCCGAGAAGACGCTCGCGATGTTCCGCGCAGTCGGCTTCGAGAACGCCGCACTGATGGAAGTGCCGAGTGGGTACCCGCCCATCTACGGGGAGATCGCCGGGCCGCCGGGATCCCCGACGGTGCTGCTCTATGCGCACTACGACGTGCAACCGGCGCCGCCGGAGCAGGGCTGGTCCTCCGACCCGTGGACCCCGACCCGCAAGGCTGACGGGCGCATCTACGGCCGCGGTGCCGCGGACGACAAGGGCGGCATTGCCGCGCACCTGGGCACGCTGCGCGTCTTCGACGGCAAGCCCCCGTGCACGGTCAAGCTCCTGCTGGAGGGAATGGAGGAGACCGAGAGCAACCTCGAAGCCTTCGTCGAGGCACACCCCGACCTCGTCCAGTGCGACGTCTTCCTCGTGTGCGACATGGGCAACCTCGAGGCTGGCGAACCCGTCCTGACGACGGCCCTGCGCGGCGACGTTGCCTGCATCGTCACGGTCAGGACCTTGGAGCACCCGCTGCACTCCGGCGTCCACGGCGGCGCAGCGCCAGACGCCATGATGGCGCTCGCCCGGCTGCTCGCGACCCTGCACGACGAGAACGGCGACGTGGCCGTCCACGGCGTCTCGTCGGGGGAGTGGACCGGTGCAGACCTCAGTGAGGCCGCCTTCCGCGAGGGCGCCGACCTGCTCGATGGCGTGCAGCTCACCGGCACCGGCTCGATGGGCTCCCGGCTGTGGTCCCGGCCGTCGGTCTCCGCCATCGGCCTCGACATGACGACGATCGCCGGCTCCTCGAACGTCCTCATCCCCGAGGCCCGGGCGAAGATCTCGATGCGGATCGTGCCGGGCGCCGACCCGGTCAAGGAGCTCGACGCGCTCGTGGCCCATCTTCAGTCCCACGCACCGTGGGGGGCGCAGGTCGAGGTCGTGCGGACGAAGGAGGCGCCGCCATTCCTGTGCCGCACGGACGGACCGGCCTATGCCGCTGCTCGTCTGGCGCTCAAGACGGCATACGGCAAGGAGCCCGGGGATGCCGGCAGCGGGGGCTCGATCCCCCTGCTGCGCACCCTGGAGCAGCTCGTGCCCGGCGCGGAATTCATCCTCGTGGGGCCCGAGGACGTCGCGAAGGCCAGGATCCACGCATCCGACGAGAGCGTCGACCCGAGCGAGATCGAGAAGCTGATCGTCACCCAGGCCGTGTTCCTCGAAGAGCTCGCATCGGCTGGCTAAGTGGCGACTCAGAGACCTTGAGCCGCCGCGACAGGCCCGTTGGGGTCGGTGTTGCACGGTCGGAGCGAGCGACGGGAATCGAACCCGCGTATCCAGCTTGGGAAGCTGGCGCTCTACCATTGAGCTACGCTCGCCGAGCCGCTGAGACCGAGGTGTCGGCGGCACGCGGCGTCAGTGTAGCCGACGCCGTGCCGCTTGACCGAAGGACCCTTCACAGCATGGATCTCGCCAAACGGGACGCCCTCGTCACGCATGTCCGGGGGCGGGGTGGCACCAGCGGTCAGGTCGCCGTCACGCTCGAGCAGTACTTCGATGGCAACGACTGCGAGTGGTGCATCGCCCCCCACCGATCCCAGGACCTGGTGCTCGACGACGTCCGCCGGGTGCTGCTGGCCCTGCGCGACCATCCGGACGTCCACGAGGTGCGCATCGAGCTGGAGCAGCTCGAGTTCGACGCGCTCCCGGACGACGAGTGGCCCCACGCCAGCGGCGCCGCGGTCATCACCACCCTCATGCCCGACGAGGTAGACGCAATGCTCCTCGAGGCGGAGGTCGACCCGAGCGGCGGTCCGGCCTCGAATGCCGACTGGCTCATCGATGCACCGGCGATCCCCGAGGGCCACCACTACGTCGGCGTCTGGTGGGCCGACCACCACGGTTGAATACCTCCGTGACCCAGCTCCAGATCGCCATCTCCGTGCTGTGTGGTGTTGCGGCGTTGCTCGTCCTGGTCCAGGTCATCCGGGATCGCCCCGTCAACAAGCCGATCATCGCGATGCTGGGGCTCATCGAAGCCGCACTCGTCGTGCACCTCATTCTCGGCGTCCAGTGGCTGAGCGGCGACCGGCCCGACATCCCGGCGCTGACGTACCTCGGCTACCTGGTCGCGTCCCTGGCCGTCCTGCCGCTCGCTTGGGGCTGGTCGTGGGCCGAGCGGAGCCGCAGCGGCACGGCGGTGCTTCTCGTCGGGCTCGTCGTGACCCCGTACCTCTTCGTCCGCCTCCACGAGATCGCCACCCCCGGCCGCTGAAGCAGCAGCGGCCAGACTCACCCAGGACGTGGTGTCGGCCCTTCGCCCTACGGTGTGGGAAGACGGAAGGAGAGACCGATGACGCCGCGAACCTATCCCGAGGGCGTGACCTGTTGGGTCGACCTGGAGGCAGAGGACGTCGACGAGGCGGCGCGGTTCTACGGCGCCCTGTTCGGCTGGACCTTCGTCGAGGCTGCACCCGAGCGCGGGTACCTCGTCGCACAGCGCCACGGCGAGGATGCTGCCGGTATCGCTCGGCGCCCGGACGTGCCGGCTACAAGCAGAAGCGGATGGAACACCTACATCGCAGTCCGGGACATCACGCAGGCGGTCGACCGCATCACGCGCGCCGGGGGTCGAATCACAGAGCCACCGGCAGACCTGGCCGAATCGGCCACCACCGCGTCGTGTGCCGACCCCGAGGGAATCCCCTTTCGCCTGTGGCAGGCTCGCGGGCGACATGGCGCACAGGTCGCCAACACCGCCGGGGCTTGGAACTTCAGCGACCTGCACACCGCGGATGCCGCAGGAGCGAGGGGCTTCTATGGCGGGGTATTCGGCTGGGTCTTCGACGACCTCGGTTTCGCGACGATGATCCGCCGGCCCGGTTACGGCGACCATCTGGCTGCCACGTCCGACCCCGGGATCCGCGAGCGGCAGTCG
>NZ_JBEDUL010000113.1:0-45824 GCF_040414665.1 Intrasporangium sp. | reverse complement strand
GGACGCTGATCTGCGGGCGACACCACACCCTGGCGCACCAGCTCGACCTGGTGCCCTCGATCACCCCGACCGGCGTGCGCTGGCTACGGGTACCCGACCGTCCCGGGGAGCCCCTCGGCGACCCACCGGGCGACCCACCGAACGGTCCACCCCTGCAGCTGACGGGCTGACCACCCCCAGATCCGTGCAGGTCGGACCCCACGCAGTTGCCGCTGGATCGTCCTCGAGTGGCCGTGCACAGTCATCGCCCCCGATCGAGAGCGGTGACCACCTACCTTCGGGGGCTTGCGCTCACATGGGCGGCGTGTACCGGCCGTCGATCGCCGTCCAGCCGCCGTCGACGACGAGCTGGGTGCCCGTGACGAAGGAGGAGGCGTCGGACGCGAGGTAGACGACCGCCCCGGCGAGCTCGTCCGGCCTGGACCAGCGCCCGAGCGCGCTCTTCGACGCGTAGGCGTCCGCCCACTCCGGCACGGCCCGGATTGGCGCGGTCAGCGGGGTCTCGACCACCCCCGGTGCGATCGCGTTGAGACGCACCCCCCGGGGCCCGAGCTCGGCGGCCGCGGCACGGAGGAGCTGGACGAGCCCGGCCTTCGTCGCCGCGTAGACGCCCTGCCCCGGCTCCACGGTCATCGACCGGATCGAGCTGAACGCGATGATGCTGCCCCGGCCGCGGTCGGCCATGCCGGGACCGAAGGCCCGGACGAGGTCGAAGGCCGCGCGCAGGTTGAGATCCACGACGCGGTCGAACTCGTCGTCTGCGTAGTCGAGGACTCGCTTGCGTACGTTGGTCGCCGCGGTGTAGACGAGGACGTCGACGACCCCGAGCTCGTCCGCAGCATTGCGGACCGCCTCTCCGTCGAGGACGTCGAGGCGGTAGGTCGTCATGCCCTCCCCGAGATCGGCTGTCTCCTCGGCAGCAGCCAGGTCGCGGTCCGCGCACACCACCTGCGCGCCGTGCGCCGCCAGCGCGAGCGCACTCTCCCGGCCGATGCCGCTGCCTGCGCCGACGACGACGGCCCGGCGGTCGTCGAGCCGGAAGAGCCGTGCGTAGTCGGGTCGGTCGGTCACGGCTGGCTCCTCGCGCCGGTCGACGGACGGATGATGGCCATCCGGGTCACCGTCAGCTCCTCGATCGCGAAGCGGGGCCCCTCGCGTCCCACGCCGGAGTCCTTGACCCCGCCGTACGGCATGACGTCCGAACGGAAGCCGGGCACCTCGTTGACGACGACGCCGCCCGTCTCGATGCGGTCGATCGCCCGGAACGCGGTGTCGAGCGAGGCGGTGAAGACGCTCGCGTGCAGACCGTAGCGGGACCGATTCACGAGGTCGAAGGCCGCGTCGATCGACTCGACCGACCGCACCGCGACAACCGGACCGAACACCTCCTCGTCCCACGCGAGCTGCCCGTCGGGGACGTCGAGGAGGACGGTCGGCTCCATGACGCCCTCGCGGACCGCGCCGCCGTGCACCAGCGTCGCGCCGGCCGTGACAGCCGCGTCAGCCCACGAGCGGACGCGCTCGGTGGAACGCTGGTCGATGAGGGCCGAGACCCTCGTCTCCGGCGAGCGCGGGTCGCCGACGACCACCTCGCCCAGGCGCGCGGACAGCGCGGCGAGGAACGCGTCACGCACCGCGTCGACGACGACGACGCGCTGGACAGAGATGCAGGCCTGGCCCGACGCGTAGTACCCGCCACGCACGACCGCGTCCGCGGCAGCCGCCACGTCCGCGTCAGCAGCGACGACGAGCGCCGAGTTCGAGCCGAGCTCGAGCAGCACCTTCGTCGGCGCCGCGTCCTTGGCGATCTGGTGCCCGACGGCGGCCGATCCGGTGAACGACACCGCCCCGACCCGCCGGTCCGTGGTCAGCGCCACGCCGACGTCCACCCCACCGGTGAGGAGCTGGACCAGCGCCCGTGGTGCGCCTGCCGCCGCGAGCGCCTCGCGGACGAGGTGGACGAGCCACAGCGTTGCGAGCGGCGTCTGCGGGGCGGGCTTGACCACCACGGGACACCCGGCTGCGAGGGCCGGCGCCAGCTTGTGGGAGGCCAGCAGCAGCGGGTAGTTGTAGCCCGCGATCCCGACGACGACACCGATGGGCCGGCGCACCCAGAACCCGAGCAGGCCCTCCCCACTGGGCAGCAGGTCGAGCGGCACGGTCTCACCGTGGAGGCGTGCCACCTCCTCGGCGGCCGTCGTCAGCGTCAACAGGGTCCGGTCCACCTCGACCCGGCAGTCGACGAGCGGCTTGCCCGTCTCGAGGACGAGGAGCTGCTCGAACTCACCCCGCCGGTCGGCAACCGCGCGATGCGCCTCCGTCAGCGCAGCACGACGGACGTGTGACGGCAGGGAAGACGCCTGCTCACGCAGCCCAGCGGCATACGAAACGGCTTGCGTCGCAAGCTCGGTCGAACCAACGGGTGCCTCGGCAACGAGCTCCCCGCTGAACGGGAAGCGGACCTCCGCCGTCGAGGGCGCGGGCACCCACTCCTCGCCGATCGGCAGGCCGGCGGGGTGGGCGATGCGATGCAGACCGGTCATGAGCCACCTCCGACGAGCTCGGCCGTGCCGCCGCCGCGCAGGGCCCGGCGCATGCTCGGCGCCGCGCGCAGCAGCTGCTGTGTGTAGGGGTCCTGCGGCGACTCGTAGACCTGCTCCGTCGGGCCCAGCTCGACGATCTCGCCGGCGCACATGACCGCCACGCGGTCGCAGATGTGGCGGACGACGGACAGGTCGTGCGAGACGAAGACGAGCGTCAGACCGAGCTCCTTGACCAGATCGGTGATGAGGTTGAGCACCTGGGCGCGCACCGACACGTCGAGGGCGCTCACCGGCTCGTCGGCGATGAGGATCGAGGGCCGCGGCGCGAGGGCCCGGGCGATCGAGATCCGCTGGCGCTGGCCACCGGAGAACTGGTGCGGGAAGCGGCTCGCCGCCTGCCGCGAGAGGCCGACCGCCTCGAGGAGCTCGTGGACCCGTTCCTCCCGGGCATCCCGGTCGTGGTTGCCTTGGGCGACGAGCGGCTCGGCAACGATGTCCCGCACGCGCATCCGCGGGTCGAGCGAGCCCATGGGGTCCTGGAAGACGACCTGCAGCTGCGACCGTACGAAGCCGAGGTCGCGCTCGCGCCGGCCGGTGATCTCCATGCCTTCGATGAGGATCTCGCCGCTCGTCGGCCGGTCGAGTGCTGCGATGAGCCGCATCAGGGTGGACTTGCCGCATCCGGACTCACCGACGATGCCGAAACGCTCCCCTCCCCCGACCTCGAAGCTGACCCCTCTCACTGCCTCGACTGCGGTTCCCTTGTGCCGCAGCGAGGTCCGCGGCCTGCGGTAGTGCCGCGTGACGTCGCGCACGACGATCGCCGCGCTCATCGGTCCGCTCCGGCGGGGTGCACGCAGGCATACCCGTGCTCGGGGCTCGCACCGCTCCACGGTGGGAGCACCTCGCACTCGGTGGTGGCGTGCGCGCAGCGGGTGCGGAAGACACACCCCTCGGGGAACATCCCGGCCGGAGGCACGGAGCCGGGGATCGTCTCGAGCGGTTCGAGCGGGTCGGCACCCTCGAGGTCGGATGCCGCGAGCAGCCCCTCGGTGTAGCGGTGCCGCGGCCGGGTGAAGACCTCCGACACGGGGCCGGCCTCGACGATGCGCCCGCCGTACATGACGAGCACCCGCTCGCAGACCGTGGCGACGACGGACAGGTCGTGGGTGATGAAGAGCAGCGCCGAGTTGCGCGCCTCGACACCACGGACGATGAGGTCGAGGACGCGCGCCTGGACCGTGACGTCGAGCGCTGTCGTCGGTTCGTCGCACACGAGCAGCTCGGGGTCGTTCGCCAGGGCGATGGCGAGGACCACGCGTTGCCGCTGTCCACCCGAGAGCTGGTGGGGGTAGGCGCGGGCGATCTCGGCAGGGCTGGGCAACCCCACCTGGTCGAGCAGCGTCGCGACGCGCTCGCGGACGGCGCCGCGCCCGGCCTCGGGCCGATCGCCGCGGCCTGCGTGCATGAGGATCGTCTCGGCGACCTGGGCGCCGACTCGCATCGTCGGGTTGAGGGCGGTCATCGGCTCCTGGAAGACCATCGACACCTGGTTGCCTCGCACCTGCGCCAGCTCGCGGTCGCGCGCGTCGACGACGTCGTGCCCCACACCCGCGAGGCGGGCCGAGCCCGTCACGCGCGCCCCCTCGGGCAGCAGGCCGAGCAGCGCCAGGCTCGTGAGGGACTTGCCCGAGCCGGACTCGCCGATGAGGCCGACGCGCTCGCCCCGGCGGATCGAGAACGTCAGGTCGTGCAGCAGGTCGTGCCTCCCGATGCTGACGGAGAGCCCGCGCACGTCGAGTACGGGCCGCTCGTCACCGAGGACGGACGATGGGCCGTATGCCGCTGGGCCGGCTGCCGCAGGATCCGCAGGGTTGGCGCTCATCGTCGGTCCTCCAGCCTGGGGTCGTAACGGTCGCGCAGGCCATCCCCCAGCAGGTTGAAGCCGAGGACGGCCAGGGCGATGGCGGCACCCGGGATGAATGCGAGCCGCGGCGCCGAGTAGAGCAGCTCCTGGCTCTCCTGGAGCATCCGGCCCCAGCTCGGTATGGGCGGAGGCGTCCCGTACCCGAGGAAGGACAGGGCGGCCTCGGCGAGGACGGCGATCGCGAAGGCGACTGACGCCTGGACGATGACGAGACTGCTCACGTTGGGCAGCACGTGCCGCAAGCCGATCGCCCAGGGGCTGCGACCCGCGGCCCGCGCCGCCAGGATGTACTCGCTGCTCAGCACCTGGAGGGTGCCGCTGCGCACGATGCGGGCGAAGATGGGGATGGTCGCGATGCCGATGGCGATCATCGCCACGAGCGTGCTGCCGCCATAGATGGCACTGAACATGATGGCGAGCAACAGGGCGGGGAACGCGAGGAGCAGGTCCATGGCTCGCATGAGGGTCTCGCCGAGCCAGCGCGCGGCCATCGCCGACACGATGCCGAGCGGGACGCCGATCAGGCCAGCCACGCCGACCGCCACGACGCCGACGAAGAGCGTCGTGCGCGCGCCGACGAGGATCTGGCTGAACACGTCTCGGCCGAACTTGTCGGTCCCGAGCCAGTAGTCCGGGTCGCCCACGTCGCGCAGTCGTGCCTCCGCGTTGACCAGGGTCGGGTCGTGCGGGGTCCAGACGAACGACACGAGCGCCATGAGCACGACCACGGCGACGATGACGCCGCCGACGACGAGGCTCGCGCCCGCGCGTCGCCGGACGTGCGGCTGCCCCACCAACGGGGGAACGGCGTCGACCTCGCCGGGCCCCCGGGCCCGCTCCGTGCCGTCAATGGCCTCAGCTGGCGAAGGCGGCTCGGTTGTCATGAGGTCCCCGCCCGGAGCCGGGGGTCGATCACCAGGTAGAGCAGGTCCACGAGGAAGTTGACCACGAGGACGGCGAAGACGAGGAGCATGACGATGTCCTGCACGAAGATGAGGTCCCGGTTCGAGACCTGGTCGAGCAGGAGGCTCCCGAGACCCGGGATGACGAAGACACGCTCGACGACGACGGCACCGATGAGCAAGGTGGCCAGCTGGAGGGCGAGCACCGTGACGACGGGGATCGCGGCGTTGCGGGAGCCGTGCCGCCACAGGGCGCGGAAGGGGCCGAGTCCCTTGGCCCGGGCCGTGCGGATGTAGTCCTCGCGCTGGACGTCGAGGATCGAGCTTCGAACGTAGCGACTCAGCACCGCTCCCTGGACGAGGCCGAGCGACAGCACGGGCAGCACGAGCTGGCGCAGGAACTGGACGGGATCCTCGCTGGGTGGGGTCCAGCCGTTGGCCGGCAACCAGCCGAGCCGGACGGCGAAGACGGTGATGAGCAGGATCCCGGCGAGGAACGCCGGGACCGCCACGCCGAGCTGCGACAGGCCGGTCAGGACGAAGCCGCTCGGACGGCGGTGCCGGATCGCCATCAGCGTGCCCAGTGGGACGGCGATGACGACCGCCAGGACCATCGCGCAGAGGACGAGCCAGAGGGTCACCTGGAGCCGATCGAGGATCTGGGGCGCGATCTCGACCTGGGAGACATAGCTGCGGCCGAGGTCGAAGCGCACCAGACCCGACACCCAGGAGAAGTACTGCACCACCAGTGGCTGGTCGAGCCCGAACTCTGCGCGAAGCTGCGCCACCGCCTCCTCCGACGCGTTGACCCCGAGCGCGACGCGGGCCGGGTCGCCGGGCAGGAGCACCATGAAGCCGAAGACGACCACGGAGCTGACCGCGAGGCTCGCGACGAGGATCGCGGTCCTGCGGATGACGTGCAGCAGCATGGTCCTCCAGGCTCAGCTCCTGGCTCAGCGCGGATGCGCTCAGCCGCGGCTCAGGTCGGACAGTCGGAACGACTCGGTGATCGCGTTCTTCGGCAGGCCGGTGATGCCCTTCTCCGCCACGATGAGGTTGGGCAGGAGGAAGAGGAAGTCGGCTGCAGCGTCCTGCGAGAGCTCGCGAGCCGCCTTCTTCATCAGCGTGACCTGCTCCTGCGGAGTGCCGGCGTCAGCAGCGGCCAGGTCGGCCTGGAGCTGCTTGTTGTCGTAGCGCGTGTAGTACTTGGGGTTGCCGAAGACCGCTGGCAGGTCCCGCGGCTCGACGTGCGCGACGATCGACATGTCGTAGTCCGCGTTGGTGAACACCGTGGTGAGCCAGACCGCCGGGAACTCCAGCTCGTCGAGCGTGACCTTGAAGCCGGCCTGCTCGAGCTGGCTCTTGACGACCTGCCCGCACGAGGTGGCGTAGGGCAGCGACGGAACGCGCAGCCGCAGCGGCGTCGCGGCCACACCCGTCTCGGCGACGAGTGCCTTCGCCTTCTCGAGGTCGAAGGGGTAGAGCCCGGTCAGGTCCTCGTACCACGGGTCGGTCGGCGGCACCATGCTGCCGATGAGCGTCCCGCGACCCGCCCAGCAGGTGTCGAGCAGCGCCTTGTGGTTGATGGCGTACCGAACGGCCTGGCGCACCTTGAGGTTGTTCATCGGCGCCTTGCCGTTGTTGAACGACAGGACCACCTCGCCGTTGGTCGTGCCCTCGGTGATCTCGTACTTGTCGTTGTTCTCGAACTGCTGGAGCGACTCCGGCGCCTGGACGGTGCCGATGACGTCGATCGTCCCGGTGAGCAGCGCGTTGTTGAGCGCGGAGGGGTCCTTGAAGTACTTGAGGGTGACGTTCTGGAAGAACGGCTTGGTCCCCCAGTAGTCCGGGTTCGCCTTGAGGTTGATCGAGTCGCCGCGCTTCCACTCGCCGAACACGTACGGGCCGGTCCCCACCGGCTTGTTCGCGAGGTCGGTCACGCCGGTCTGGGACATCATCGCGCCGATGCGGGTGGACATCTTGTAGAGCCAGTCGTTGCTCGGCTTGCTCAGCGTCACCTGCAGCTGCGTGTCACTCAGGGCCTTGGCGTCCGCGACGACGTCCATCGCGGCCTTGAGCGAGACCGTCCAGTCGCTCTTGACCCGGTTGATCGAGAACGCGGCATCCTTCGCGGTGAAGGTCGTGCCGTTCGTGAACTTCGCGTTGCCGACGAGGTCGAACGTGTAGGTCTTGTTGTCCGGCGAGACCTTCCAGGCCGTGGCGAGCGCCGGCTTCAGCTCGCCGGACTGGTCGACCTTGACGAGCGTCTCGTAGACGTTGTCGAGCAGCGCCTGCGGGATGGCTGCGCCGTCCTTCGTGGTGAAGTCGAGGCTGACCGGCTCTGCGACGAGGCCGACGGTGAGGGACGTGTCACCGGACCCACCGGCCCCGGTGGTCGCGGCTCCGTTTGACGTGCCGGACCCTGCCGAGCAGGCGGCGGTCACGGCAAGGAGCACGACGCTCCCGGCTGCGACGGCGAAACGGCTGAGCTTCATCGTGACTCCATCCCATGCGGCCAATCGAATGGCACCGGTCTGACCAGTGGACTTTTCTCCGTTGGGCGCTACCGTTTCCCTCGATGACGCGGATGTCAAGGGTTGACACCGCATCGAGATCGGGAAGCGGGTGAGCGGCGACGTGTCGACGGACTCAGCCCGGCGCCCGGCCAGCCTGACCGCACAGGCGATGTCAGCGGCATACCGCTCTCTCTCGTTGTCCCCGCTGGACGTCGTGGAGGACGTGGCCGACGTCATCGCAGTGCGGGAGCGCGAGCTCAACGCCTTCTGGACGTATGACCTCGACGAGGCGCGGGATGCCGCTGAGCGCAGTGCCGCACGCTGGCGAGCGCGCGCCCCGCGAAGTCCCATCGACGGCGTGCCCCTCACGGTCAAGGAGAACCTCGCCCGCGCCGGCGTGCCGATGCCGGCGGGCAATGCCGGGGTGACCCCCGCCCTTCCCCAGCGCAGCAGCCCCGTCGTCGAACGCATCGAGGAGGCCGGCGGGATCATCCTCGGCTCGACCGTCATGCCGGACTGGGGCATGCTCTCGTCCGGCGTGTCGAGCCTGCACGGCATCACGCGCAGTCCATGGGATCCCCGTCTCACGACGGGGGGGTCCAGTTCAGGGGCCGGTGCCGCCGCTGCGGGTGGCTACGGCCCGCTCCATGTCGGCACCGACATCGGGGGCTCGATCCGCCTGCCCGGGGCGTGGCTGGGACTGACGACGCTCAAGCCGAGTGCCGGCCGCGTCCCTCTCGACGCGCCCTACCTCGGGCGGGCGGCCGGTCCGATGGCGAGGTCCGCGGCCGATGCGGCCATGTTGCTCGACGTCATCAGCGGCCCCGACGCCCGCGACTGGACCACCCTCCCGGCGGAGCGACTGGAGCTCGACGACCTCACCGCCGGAGGCACCTACGACGTCGCGGGCCTGCGGGTCGCACTGCACCTCGATGCCGGGTGCGGGCTCCCCCTCGACTCGGCGATCCGGGAGGCGGTCGAGGAGGCCGCCCGGGTCTTCGAGGCGGCCGGCGCCCGAGTCGAGCGGCTGGAGCCGTTCCTCACGCCACAGCTGCTGCGACAGCTCGACGAGTTCTGGAGGGTGCGCTCACTCGTCGACTTCGACGCCCTGGAGCCGGACGCCCGGGAGCGGGTGCTGCCCTTCATCCGGCGGTGGGTCGAGGCGGCGCGCGGCGTGTCGGCGCCGGAGCTGATGCGGGACTACGCGAGCATCGCACGCATCCAGCAGGTCACGGTGGTGGCCACGGACCCGTTCGACCTCGTGCTGTCCCCGGTGGCTCCCGTGGCGGCCTTCCCCGCCGAGTGGCCGATGCCGTGGGGGGACGGCGACGAGGGGATGGCCCACATCGGGTTCACCGCTCCGTACAACATGTCGGGCCAGCCGGCTGCCACGGTGAACTGCGGCTTCCTGCCAGACGGTCGGACCATCGGCCTGCAGGTCTCGGGCCGGCGGTTCGACGACGTCGGGGTGCTCCGGGCCGTGCACTGGTTCGAGCGGCGCCGCAGCCCGGAGGCGACCCCGATCTGGCCGATCCCGCCCCGGGACGAGCAGGGCTGAGCTGCGGATGGACGCTCTCCCGTGACTGGCCAGCCGGCCTTCGAGCAGGTCCGGCCGGTCCGTCTCTACGAGCGGATCGTCGAGCAGGTCGAGGCCGCCGTCGCGAGCGGCGAGCTGGCGCCCGGGCAGCGACTGCCGAGCGAGCGGGAGCTCGTCACGCAGTTCGGCACGAGCCGCGCGACCGTGCGCGAGGCGCTCCGGGTCCTGGAGAGCAACGGCGTGGTCCGGTCTCGCCCCGGGGATCCCCACGGACCCGAGATCCTGCCCTTCAGCGCTCGCGGGCTGAGCAAGCAGCTGCGTCGGCTGGCCCGCGCGGAGGAGCTCACCCTGGCCCAGCTGCTCGTCTCACGGATGATGCTCGACGCCACCGCAAACCGGCTCGCTGCGGTCCTGCGCACCGACGAGCAGCTCACCGACATGGAGGCGGCCATCGACCGGATGCGGGGTGCGCTCGGCCTCGGCTACGACGCGTTCAGCGAGGCAGACCTGGCCTTCCACGAGGCCGTCGCTGTTGCCTCGGGCAACACGATGATCCAGGTGAGCAACGAGGTCGTCCGCGACACCGTGCTCTCCGTCATCTCCGACAAGATCACCCATGCGCGCAACAGCAAGGCGCTGATGCGCCGCTCCCTGGAGCACCACCAGCAGGTCCTCGAGGCGATCCGTGCCGGCGACGGGCCCGCGGCTGCACGAGCCTCGGTGCAGAGCCTCTACGACTACTACGCCGGCTACGTGCCGGCTTCGGAGCGGCACGCCCTGCGGGCCCTCCTCGACACCTGAGGGCGCCACCCCCACCCTTCGCCGGGATCGAGGAGGGGGCGGCTTCGTCCCGGCACGACGGGACCGGCAGAATGCTGGCTCCACGCGCGGTGGCGCGCGGTGACACGAGGGTGGGAGTGAGCGGTGGGAGCGGGACTGCAGGCGATCGAGCAGCGGATCGCCGAGGAGCTGGGGGTTCGTGATGGCCAGGTGCGCGCTGCGGTCGGCCTGCTCGACGGTGGGGCGACGGTGCCGTTCGTCGCGCGCTACCGCAAGGAGGTGACCGGCGGCCTCGATGACGCCCAGCTGCGCACCCTCGAGGACCGGCTCGGCTACCTCCGCGAGCTCGAGGAGCGTCGCCGGACCGTGCTCGCCTCCATCGACGAGCAGGGCAGCCTCACGGACGAGGTCCGCGCCCAGGTCATGGCGGCCGAGACCAAGGCGCGCCTCGAGGACATCTACCTGCCCTTCAAGCCGAAGCGCCGGACCAAGGCCCAGATCGCGAAGGAGGCCGGCCTCGCGCCGCTCGCCGACGGACTCCTCAGCGACCCCTCCGTGTCACCCCAGGCCGCCGCCGCGGCCTTCGTCGACGAGTCGAGGGGCGTCCCCAACGCTGCCGCCGCACTCGACGGCGCCCGGGCCATCCTCGTCGAGCGCTTCGCCGAGGAGGCCGACCTCATCGGTGACCTGCGCGAGCGCCTGTGGTCGCGGGGGCACCTCACCGCCACGGTCCGCGCGGGCAAGGAGACCGACGGCGCCAAGTTCTCGGACTACTTCGACGTCTCCGAGCCGTTCCCCAAGATGCCCTCCCACCGGGTCCTCGCGATGCTGCGCGGCGAGAAGGAGGAGATCCTCACGCTGACCGTCGACCCGGTGCGACCGAACGACGAGGAGGCGACAGCGACCGGGCCAACGGAGTACGAGCGGGCCATCGCCCACCGGTTCGGGATCTCCGACGAGGGACGCCCGGCCGACGGCTGGCTCGCCGACACGGTCCGCTGGGCCTGGCGGACCAAGATCCTCATCCACCTCGGCATCGACGTGCGCATGCGCCTGCGCAAGTCGGCCGAGGACGACGCCGTGCGCGTCTTCGCCGCGAACCTGCGCGACCTGCTCCTCGCGGCACCCGCGGGCACCCGGGCGACCATGGGACTCGACCCCGGCTTTCGCACCGGAGTCAAGGTCGCCGTCGTCGACGCGACCGGCAAGGTCGTCGCGACCGACGTCATCCACCCCCATGTCCCGCAGCGGCAGTGGGACCGGTCCATCAGCACGCTCGCGCGACTCTGCGCCGAGCACCGGGTCGAGCTCATCGCCATCGGCAACGGCACCGCCTCACGCGAGACCGACCGCCTGGCGAACGACCTCGTCAAGCGCCACCCCGAGCTCAAGGTGACGACCGCCGTCGTCTCCGAAGCCGGGGCCTCCGTCTACTCCGCATCCGCCTACGCCTCCGAGGAGCTCCCGGGCCTGAACGTCTCCCTCCGCGGCGCCGTCTCCATCGCGCGACGCCTCCAGGATCCGCTCGCGGAGCTCGTCAAGATCGACCCCAGGTCGATCGGCGTGGGGCAGTACCAGCACGACCTCCCGCAGACGTCCCTCGCGCGCTCCCTCGACGCGGTGGTCGAAGACTGCGTCAACGCCGTTGGCGTCGACGTCAACACCGCCTCCGCGCCCCTGCTCCGCCGCGTCTCCGGGATCACGACCAGCCTCGCGGACAGCATCGTGACCCACCGGGACGCCCACGGACCCTTCCGGAAGCGTTCCGCCCTCAAGCAGGTCCCACGTCTCGGCGCCAAGGCCTTCGAGCAGGCGGCCGGCTTCCTCCGGATCCCCGACGGCGACGACCCGCTCGACTCCTCCGCGGTCCATCCCGAGGCCTACCCGGTCGTCCGTCGGATCCTCACCGAGACCGGGTTCGAGCTGCGCGAGCTCATCGGCAACACCGTGGCGCTGCAAGCCGTGCGGCCGGAGACGTTCGTCGACGAGACCTTCGGTCTGCCAACGGTGACCGACATCCTCGCCGAGCTCGACAAGCCGGGGCGCGACCCGCGGCCCGCGTTCCGGACGGCCACCTTCAGGGAGGGGGTCGAGGAGCTGAAGGACCTCGAGCCCGGCATGACGCTCGAAGGGGTCGTCACGAACGTCGCAGCGTTCGGCGCCTTCATCGACGTCGGCGTCCACCAGGACGGCCTCGCCCACGTCTCCGCGCTGTCGCACCGGTTCGTCTCCGACCCACGCGAGATCGTCAAGCCGGGCGACGTCGTCAGGTGCAAGGTCCTCGATGTCGACCTCCAGCGCAAGCGGATCTCGCTGACGCTGCGCCTCGACGACGAGGTGACCCCGCGCGGCGGAGGCCAGGACGGCACGCGTGGTCCAGGTGGTCGACGGCCGCCAGGAAAGGGGACGCAGCGGGGCGACCGGCCCGCCACCAGCGCGATGGCGGATGCGCTCCGGCGCGCCGGCTACCAGGGCTGACATCCCGGATTCCTCGATCGAGTGAACAGGTTTCGGCCCGGAAGCTGTTCACCCGATCGGAGTGGGAGTTGTTCACTGGACCGGGCTGGGAGGTGCCCTCTCCCGGACAGGCCGGCTCAGCGGCATACGTCACGCGTTTGCCTCTTGTCCTCGGGACGGATCCTTGGTCGACTGTCACTGGTGGGTCCAGCCCATCCGGGGCCGGACCCGCCTGACAGGCGACCGGAGGTACCCAATGACCAGTCAGACGCAGTCGATCCCTGAGGACGCAGAGCTCGAGGGGTCGCCGGCCGGTGTTCATGTGAGCACCGTCGTCGCGGCCCCGCTCGAGCGCGTGTGGACGCACCTGATCAGTCCGCGCGGCACGGAGGCCCTGCTCGGCCCCGGCGCCCGCCTCGCGACGAAAGGTGAGCCCTGGCACAGCGAGGACGGCCCGTGCGGCGTCCTGCGCAGCTACCACCCTCTGGAACAGATCCGCGTCTCCTGGCATCCCCACGAGGACGGGCCGCTCAGCATCGTCGACCTCCAGCTCAAGCGCGACGGCGAGGGGACCCGGCTCGACATCTTCCACGAGGGCCGGGGCATCGCCGAGGACGGCCTGGGCGACAAGGAGCGCTGGGACGACGCCCTCGGACGCCTGACCACGACCCTGAAAGGCTGACCGTCCGCTCGCACCACCCGGGTCGTATGCCGCTGGGCCCGGGCGCGCTCCACCGTGTCGTCAATCGCCTGCCGAAGTCGGGTCGGGCACCCACACTTGACGGGTGGACGGACGACTCTCCGCCGAGACCTACCGGGCAGCACTGGCCCGGGCCCACGAGCGCGCCCTGAGCTGGCTCGACTCGCTCGACACCCGTCCGGTGACACCCCGGGCGACCATCGACGACGTCTCCCTCGCCCTTGGTACCGACCTGCCGGACGGCCCGACTCCTCCCGAGGACGTCATCGACCTGCTCGCCTCCGCGGCTGAGCCGGGACTCACGGCGATGCAGAGCGGCAGGTTCTTCGGCTTCGTCATCGGAGGCACCCAGCCGGCCGCGCTGGCGGCCGACTGGCTCGTCAGCGCCTGGGACCAGAACGCCGGGCTGCGCCTCGTCACGCCGGCACACTCGGCCATCGAGGACGTCGCCAGCGCTTGGCTGCTCGACCTGCTCGGGCTACCGCGTGGCGCTGCCGTCGGCTTCGTCACCGGCGCGACGATGGCCAACTTCACGTGTCTGGCGGCGGCGCGCCAGGACGTGCTCCGTCGCGCCGGGTGGGACGTCGACACCGACGGGCTGGCCGGTGGCCCGAGGGTTCGGGTGCTCGTCGGAGCCGAGCGGCACGACACCGTCGACCTGGCGCTTCGCCTGCTCGGGCTCGGGCGCCCCGAGGTCGTGGCCGTCGACGACCAGGGCCGGATGAGCGTGCCCGACCTCAGGGGCGCGCTCGAGGAGGACGAGCGGCTCGACCGCGCTCGTCCCACCATCGTCGTCGCGCAGGCGGGCAACATCCACTCGGGCGGGTTCGACGACCTGCGCGAGGTCATCAGCGTGGCGCGGTCGCACGGCGCTTGGGTGCACGTGGACGGCGCGTTCGGCCTGTGGGCCGCCGCCTCGCCGAGTCACGAGCACCTGCTCCTCGGGCACGAGGAGGCGGACTCCTGGGCCACCGACGCGCACAAGACCCTCAACACGCCATACGACACCGGGCTGGCCATCGTCCGTGAGCCATCGGTCCTCCGTGCGGCGATGGCCCTGCACGCCGCCTACCTCATCCATGACAGCCACGGCGAGCCGAGCGACAAGACCCCCGAGCTGTCGCGGCGAGCGCGTGCCGTCACGGTATGGGCTGCCCTGCGCTCGCTCGGCCGGTCCGGGGTGTCGGACCTCGTCGACGGGTTGTGCCACCGGGCGTCGGCGCTCGCGGCAGGACTGGCCAGCATCCCGGGGGTGACCGTGGAGAACGACGTCGTGTTCACCCAGGTCTGCGCGTCCTTCGGCGACGACGAGGCGACCCGGGAGGTCGTGCGCCGGGTCCTCGACGAGGGCGAGACGTGGATGAGCGGCTCCACCTGGCGCGGTCGTGCGGTCCTGCGGATCTCGGTCAGCAACTGGGCCACCACGGATCGCGACGTCGCCCGGAGCCTGGCGGCTGTCCGCCGAGCCGTCGAGGGGTCGGCCAGGTCGGGTTGATCCGCAGCGTCGGCAGGGTCGCTCAGCGAACCACCATGACCGGGCACACCGCATCGTGGATGACCCGATGGCTGACCGAGCCAAGCAACATCCCGGCGAAGCCGCCCCGGCCACGGGAACCGACGACGATGAGGCCGGCGTCCTTGCCCAGCTCGCTGAGCATCGCGCCGGGCTCGCCGACGACGGCCTGGGTCGTCACCTCGAGGGAGGGGTGTGCGCCGCGGACCCGGTCGGCAACCCTGTCGAGGGCCTCCTCGGCCCCCGCCAAGGTGGCCTCGGGGCCTTCGTCTCCCTTGGGTGCCTGTTCGCCGGCCCCCGCCTCGATGACCGCATACGCGTTCGCGTGCAGCCGCTCCGCGACGCGCACGATGTGCAGCCTCGCGCCCGCCGCAGCGGCAGTCTCGGCGGCGGCGTCCACTGCGCGGTCCGCGGGCGGCGAGTCGTCACTGCCGACGACAACCGGGTGAGCGGCGTCAGGGCGGTGCGGCTTCGGCAGGTTCTCCAGATCGTCCGTGTCCTCGCCCGCCCGTGCCCGGACGATGACGACCGGGCACTGCGCATGGGCCGCCACGGCGTAGGACGTCGAGCCGAGGAGGCCGCTGAGGATCCGGCCTCGCCCCCGGCTGCCGACGACGACGAGGTCGGCCGACTTGGATGCCTCGATGATCTGGCCGGCCGGGCTGCCGAGCCAGTACTGCGTCTCGATCTGGTTCACCTCGAGGGACTTCTTCGCCCGCTCCGCTCCCTCGGCAACGATCTCCTGTGCCGTGCGCTCGTACACGGGCTCGGCGTGGCCGAGGTCCATCGCGGAGAACCCCGGCGTGCCGGCCAGGTTCATCCCATGCACGATCGTCAACGGGCGTCCCCGCTCACGGGCGGTCTCGATGGCCCAGTCGAGCGCCAGCTGCGATGGGAACGAGCCGTCGTACCCCACGACGATGCCGCGGTCCGGCCTGTTCTCGCGGCCCTCCGCCGAGATCGCCGTGTCGGATGCCGAGCCAGCCTGCTCGGTCGTGTCGGTCGTGACGTTCGAGTCCATCATCCGCACCCTCTCCGGTTCTCTGGGCCGGAGCGGCCGCTCCGGCCGCTCCCATCCTCTCGCAGCGACGGGTCCCGCGCAGCACCGGGGTGAGCAGCTCGACACTGTGACATTCGGGACATCAGGGCGGTCCGACCCGCTCGCCCGGTCAGATGCCGAGCTGTTTGGCGACCGCGTCTCCCCCGATCGACCGGATGAACTCAGGGTCGCCCACGACGACGAGCCGGTCCGTCGCCCGCGACATGCCGACGTAGAGCATCTCGCGGCCACGGTCGGCGCGCGCTGTGTTGATGCACAGCACCACCGCTTTCCGCTCGAGGCCCTTGCAGCCGAGGACGTGCCCGTAGAACACGTCGTCGTTCTCCCAGAAGCTGCGCCAGTAGCCGATCTGGCCGTCCACCTCCTGGCGCTCCTTCTGCGCCGGATGACGGGACCCCATCGTCAGGAGCGCGATGTGCTCCGGACGCCAGCCCTCGTCCAGGAGCGCTTCGACCTGGTCGTCCCCGACACCGAGCGCAGCGTCGCTCGAGCACGGCACGACGGCGACCTCTGGGCCGTCGCCTCCCTTGGGGGTCATCCGCATCGGGGTGAGCGGACCGAAGGCGCTGGCGATCTGTCGCGTGTTTCGCAGGTTGTGGTCGAGCACCAGGGGCACGAGCGGCACCGGTGGCTTGCCGTACCTGGCGAAGATCCGCTGGTTCTCGTCGCTGTAGACGTAGAGCCCGCCCCTGTCCTCGTCGTTGAGAGCCTTCATGAGCGGATGCCACCAGTGGTCGGCGAAGTCCTGCGCCTCGTCGACGATGATCGCGTGGAAGCGCTTCCCCTCGGGGAGGCCGGTCGCCACCTCGGCCATCTGTGCGGCCAGGTCCCGCTCCCAGAAGTCGGCGTCGTTGCGGTCGTGGTCGGTCGAGATGCCCCATTCGTTCGCGAGGTCCTCGAAGGAGCCGGCAAAGGCGGGACGGTGCCTTCGGGGTACGCCGTCGAGCTGCCGCTTGAAGTACTGCGACAGGCCGATCGAGTAGCAGAGCAGGGCGACCCGCTGCGGCTTCCGCTCCCCCTGTCCACGGGTCAGGTCCTTGGCCTGCGTCAGGGCAAGGATCGTCTTGCCGGAGCCGGCTCCGCCGCGTACCTCCAGCCGGGGGATGAGGCGCGTCACCTTGAGCAGCGCGGCCTGCTCCTGGGTCAGGCGGTCCGCGACGGCCTCGCGCTCATCGGCCTCCGCCGTGATGTCCGGGACGGGGAAGCTCCGGCCCGTCAGGATCTCCCGGATCAGGTCGATGTCGTCGTGCGTCGGCACGCGTTGCTCGTTCTGCTGGAGCGCCACGACGTCGTGGACGCGGCCCGCGAGGTCGTCGAGGTCAGCCCGCCCGCTGACCATCCATCGTGGGCAGTCCGGGGTGGCGAAGTCGGGCGCGAGGTCCGTGTACGGCAGGACGATCGCGTGGCCGAAGCGGACGCGGCTGCGGCGGTTCTTCCACCGTGGGTCGGCCTCGACGAAGTCACGGAGGGCGTACTTGCCGTCGCGGGCCTGCTCGACCGGGCGGATCCGGCTCGTTCGGTTCCGTCCTCCCGACCACCATCGACCCTGCTCGTCGACGGAGACGCTGCCGCCCTTGACCTCGACGACGACGACGCCCACCTCAGGCATGAGGACGAGGATGTCGAGCTCGTGGTCCTTCTGCGTGCTGGTCAGCCGCAGGTTCGGGACGAGAACCGTGTCCGGCGAAACCTGTCGGGAGAGCCGGTCCCAGACGAGCCGCTCCGAGTCGTTCGCGAACTGGTGCGCCTCATCGGTGTCCCCCTCCACCCGGCAGTGCCAGCTCCTCACATCCGGCACCATAGCCACGGCCGGACCGTCCCGCAGCCAGAAACCGATTCCCGCACGGGCGATTTCGCCTCGTGCACGCGGTTTGGGCGTGACCCCGGCCACAGCCATGGACCGCCCTTCGACCCGTGCCTAAGGTAAGGAATGGCCAGTTCGGCCTCCGGGATGCCCGGACTGGCTGTGGTCAGGCGCGATGCGCCTTCCGGCGCCTGCCACCGGCAGCCCCGGACTGGAGGTCGTCATGACGACGGACACGCAAGTATCGACGCCAGGTGGCGCCGCGTCCGCCCGGGCCCTCGACGGCGAGGCCCGCGTTCGGCTGTACGAGACGATGGTCCTCTCCCGCACCTATGAGGAGGCCATCCTCAGGGAGTACCACGCCGACAAGGGGCCGGGGTTCGACATCGGCAAGGGGCTGGTCCCCGGGGAGATGCACCTGTCCGCAGGCCAGGAGCCGGTGGCTGCCGGGGTCTGCGCCCACCTCAGCACCGACGACGGAGTCACCGCCACCCATCGGCCGCACCACTTCGCCATCGCCCACGGCATGGACCTGCGGAAGATGACAGCCGAGATCTTCGGCCGCGAGACGGGGCTCGGCCGTGGCCGCGGCGGACACATGCACCTGTTCGACCCCGACACCCACTTCTCCTGTTCCGGCATCATCGCCGAGGGCTACCCGCCCGCGCTCGGGCAGGCGTTCGCCTTCAAGCGCCAGGGCACCGACCGCATCGTGGTCGCGGTGACCGGCGAGGGAGCCGCCAACCAGGGCGCGTTCCACGAGTCGCTCAACCTCGCCGCGACGTGGAACCTGCCGGTCGTCTTCGTCGTGGAGGACAACGACTGGGGCATCTCGGTGCCGAAGTCGGCCTGCACCGCGATCCCGTCCAACGCCGACCGGGCCGCGGGCTACGGCATGCCGGGCGAGCGGGTGGAGGACAACGACGTCGAGGCGGTCCATGCTGCGGCCGGACGGGCCGTCGCGCGCGCCCGCGCGGGTCGGGGCCCATCCCTCATCGAGGTCCACACCCTGCGCATGTGGGGACACTTCGAGGGCGACGCCCAGGGCTACCGCCCGGAGCTCGCCGACGTCCCGGCACAGGACCCGATCCCCCGCTATGAGCAGGTGCTGCGCACGGCGGCGCTGCTCGACGACGACGCGGTGTCCCGCATCAAGGCGGCGGCGAGCGAGCGCGTCGAGGACGCGGTCGCCTTCGCCAAGGACAGCCCCCTTCCTGACCCAGCGCGGGCCACCGACCACGTGTTCGCCTGAGGAGACGACGATGACCATCACAGACACCCCCACGACTCCCGCCCCCGCGGCGAGCCGACGTCTCAGCACCTCCAAGGCCATGGTCGAGGCCATCGCCCAGGAGATGGAGCGTGACCCGTCCGTCATCTATCTCGGCGAGGACGTCGGGGCCTACGGCGGGATCTTCAGCTCGACGACCGGGCTGCTCGACCGCTTCGGGCCGGAGCGGATCCTCGACACGCCGATCTCGGAGACGGCCTTCATCGGGCTCGGCATCGGCGCGGCGACCGAGGGCATGCGCCCCATCGTCGAGCTGATGTTCGCCGACTTCCTCGGCGTCTGCTTCGACCAGATCTACAACCACATGGCCAAGATCCATTTCGAGTCCGGCGGCAACGTCCGGGTTCCGATGGTCCTGACCACGGCCGTCGGCGGCGGGTACTCCGACGGGGCCCAGCACTCGCAGTGCCTCTGGGGCACCTTCGCCCACGTGCCCGGCATGAAGGTGGTCGTGCCGAGCAACCCGGCTGACGCCAAGGGCCTGATGACCGCGGCGATCCGGGACGACAACCCCGTGGTGTACCTGTTCCACAAGGGCGTCATGGGCCTGCCCTGGATGGCCAAGAACCCCCGCTCGATCGACGCGGTGCCGGAGGGCGAGCATGTCGTGCCGATCGGGAAGGCGGCGCTGGCCCGCGAGGGCAAGGACGTCACCGTCGTGACGCTGTCGCTCTCCGTGCACCACGCCCTCGACGTCGCTGATCGGCTCGCCGGAGACGGCATCGACGTCGAGGTGCTGGACCTGCGCAGCCTCGTCCCCCTCGACCGGGAGGCGATCCTCACCTCCGTGGCCAAGACGGGCAGGCTCGTGGTCGTCGACGAGGACTACCGGTCCTTCGGCCTGTCGGGCGAGGTCGTGGCGACGGTCACCGACCGTGACCCGACGCTGCTCAAGGCGCCGGTCCAGCGGGTCGCCGTCCCTGACGTGCCCATCCCGTACGCCCACGTGCTCGAGTACGCCGTGCTGCCGAGGCCGGAGCGCATCGAGGAGGCGGTGCGCCGGGTGGCAGCCGGATGACCGACGTCCCGTTCCCCGGGCTGTCCACCGAGAACCCCGACAGCGAGGGGGTCGTGTCGACCTGGTTCGTCGGTGAGGGTGAGTCCGTCGCCGCGGGCCAGCTGCTCGCCGAGGTCCAGGTCGACAAGGTGGCCGCAGAGGTGCACTCCCCCGTTGCCGGGGTCGTGCGCCGCCTCGTCGAGGAGGAGGCCGTGGTCACGCAGGGAGAGGCGATCGCGCGGATCGAGTAGAGCGCTGCGGGCCGGCGAAGCCGGAATGTGCCGTATGCCGCTGGGCTGGGTTCGCGTCCACCATCACGACCCAGCCCGGCGGGGTCACTGTCGGCGTTCTCTTCTACGGTGAGCGCATGACCCTCCACGAGTCCAGCACGTCCCCGTCCACCGTCCGACAGCGCTTCCGCGAGCTCCATGTCGCCTCCACGCCGTTGCTCATGCCCAATCCCTGGGATCCCGGCTCCGCAAAGGTCCTCGAGAGCCTGGGCTTCCAGGCCCTGGCCACGACGAGCGCCGGATTCGCCGGCACCGTCGGTCGGCTGGATGGGCGGGTCACCCGGGACGAGGCGCTCGGCCATGCCGAGCAGATCGTCGCCGCCGTGAACGTGCCCGTCAGCGCCGACCTGGAGAGCTGCTTCGCCGCGGACGCGTCAGGGGTCGCCGAGACCGTGCGGCTCGCCGCGGCAGCAGGGCTGGCCGGCTGCTCCATCGAGGACTACGACCGGGACACCGGCGGGCTGTTCCCGATCGAGGCCGCAGCCGAGCGCGTCGCCGCCGCGGCTGAGGCTGCCCACGCCGGGCCTGATCCGCTCGTCCTGACTGCCCGGGCCGATGGCGGCCTGCATGGCCTCGAGGACCTCGACGACACGATCGCACGCCTGCGCGCCTTCGAGGCCGCGGGCGCCGACGTCCTCTATGCCCCAGGGGTGTCCGCCGTCGCCGACCTCCGGCGGCTCCTCGATGCGGTGTCCCTGCCCGTCAATGTGTTGGCCCTCGCGGATGCGCCCGCCGTCGCCGAGCTCGCCGAGCTCGGCGTCGCGCGGATCTCGGTGGGATCCGGGTTCTACCTCGCGGCCATGGGGGCCCTTGCGGCGGCCGGACGGGAGCTGCTCGACGACGGCACCTACCAGTTCTGGGTCCCGGCCAGCAGGGGTGGGGAGGCGACCAGCGCGGCCTTCGCCTGAACCGGGCCTGAACCGTGGCGGCGAGGGCGTCAGCGGACGACCATCACCGGCGAGGTCGCGTGGTGGATGACGGTGTGGCTCACGGACCCGAGCAGCATCCCGGCGAAGCCGCCGCGACCCCGTGAGCCGACGACGACCAGACCCGCGCCCTCGCCCGCTCGGGCGATGGCGAGGCCCGGGGTGTCCTCAACCACCTCTGAGGTGACCTCAAGGCCGGGGAAACGGTCGTGGATCCCCTCGACGAGCTCCCGAGTCGAGTCCTCGGCGTAGGCGCGGAACTCCTCCACGAAACGCGCGTCGTGCATGGCGTAGCTGTCGCCGTACCCCATGGGTGCCAGTTCCGGTTGGGCCTGGGGGTCGAGGACGATCGGCTGGATGACCCGGGCGATGTGCAGGACCGCACCGGCGTCGGCGGCGACCTGCGCGGCTCGCTCGAGCGCCCTGAGCGCCGGCTCGGAGTCGTCCACGCCGACGACCACCCGGTGCTCGGCATCCGGGTGGAGCGATGCGTCGCCCCGCACGACGACCGCCGGACAGGTGGCGTGCGCGGTGACGTTGTAGGACGTCGACGCGAGCAGGCCGCCCATGATCCGGCCCCTGCCATGCGAACCGGTCACGACCAGATGTGCCGAATCGCTCTCCTCGATCAGGCCTCCGGCAGCACTGTCGAGCACGCTCTTGCCCGTGACTGCCTCACGTCCGAGCACGGCGGCGGCACGCGAGACAGCCTCCTCGACGACCTGGTCGGCCACGCTCGTCAGGAGCTCGCTCTGCCCGTCCGGAGCCGTCGTCCCCAGGGCCGGGACATGGGCGAGGCCGTAGCAGTGCAGGATCGTCAGCGGGCGCGACTCGCGGCGTGCTGTCTCGATGGCCCAGGTCAGGGCCGGCTCGCACCCTTCCGCGCCGCTGTAGCCGACGACGATCCGTCGGGGGTCCGGCGCCCCGTCGGTGGAACCGGTGTGCTCGCTCATGGTCAGCCCTCCACGTCGAGCCGGCGGACGTGTCCGGCCACCAGACCATTATCGCCTCGTTGTGCCCCGCCGCGGGTCAGGACGCACCCAGGTGGCCGACCACGGGTCAACGACCTGGCGGAGAGCGGGAGTGCAGGGGCGTCGGGAGCGAGCACAGCGGCATACGCGCAATGCTCGTCTCACTCAGACCGGGCGTTGGGCCGGGGCGTTCTCCTGGGTGAGGTTGGCGTCCCGCTCGACGACGTCGCCGAGGACCTCGTCGATGAGAGCGATCAGTTCGGGAGCCAGCGAGACGCCGACCGCCTTGACGTTCTCGGTCACCTGCTCCGGTCGGGAGGCGCCGATGATGGCGGAGGCGACATTCGGGTTGTGCAGCACCCACGCCACGGCCAGCTGCGCCATCGTGAGGCCGGCTTGGTCGGCGACGGGCCGCAGCGCCTGGACCCGCTCGAGGACGTCCTCGCGCAGGAACCGCTTGACGAAGTCGGCTCCGCCCTTGTCGTCGGTGGCACGTGATCCCTCGGGGACCGGCTGACCCGGCAGGTACTTGCCCGTCAGCACGCCCTGGGCGACCGGGCTGAAGACGATCTGGCTCAGCCCGAGCTCCTCGCTCGTCGGGATGACCTCGTCCTCGATGACCCGCCACAGCATCGAGTACTGCGGCTGGTTCGAGACGAGCTGGAAACCCAGCTCGCGGCTCAGCTTGACGCCATCACGGATCTGGTCCGCGGTCCACTCGCTCACCCCGATGTAGAGGGCCTTGCCCTGGCGGACGATGTCGGCGAAGGCCTGCATCGTCTCCGCGAGTGGCGTTTCCGTGTCGTACCGGTGCGCCTGGTACACGTCGACATAATCGGTCTGCAGGCGGCGGAGCGACCCGTTGATCGACTCCATGATGTGCTTGCGCGACAGGCCGGTGTCGTTCTTGCCCTTGGGCCCCGTGGGCCAGTAGACCTTGGTGAGGATCTCGAGGCTCTCACGCCGCTCGCCCTTGAGGGCCTCGCCGAGCACGACTTCCGCCGCCGTGTTGGCGTACGTGTCCGCGGTGTCGAACGTCGAGATCCCGGCGTCGAGCGCGGCCCGAACGCATTGGATGGCGACGTCGTTCTCCACCTGGGACGCATGGGTCAGCCAGTTGCCGTAGGTGATCGTTGAGACCTTGAGCCCGCTGTTGCCGAGGTACCTGTATTCCATGGAGCCACCGTAGGGGCTGGCCGGCACGCTCATTGAGACACCCGCCCGTCGTGGCTCTCCGCCTGGGCCCCGGCGTGGTCGGCCTCCTGGCGGATGGCCTCCTGCTCGTCGATGAGCTTGGCCCGACTCCGGGCCCGCTTCTTCGAGGCCTTCGAGCCCCGGGGCGGGAGCTGGATGGCCTCCTCCGCGGCCATCCCGGCCTGCAGCTCTCGGCCACGCTCGAGCTCGGCGTCGACCTCCGCGCCGAACAGGAGGGCAAGGTTCATCAGCCACATCCAGAGCAGGAAGACGATGACGCCGGCCAGTGACCCGTACGTCTTGTCGTAGTTGCTGAACCCGGAGACGTACAGGCCGAAGCCGATGGAGGCGACGACCGCGACGGTGATGGCGATCGCTGCGCCCACCGACAGCCAGCGGAACCGGGGCTGCTTCACGTTGGGTGTCGCCCAGTAGAGCAGCGCGACCATGACGATGACGAGCACGAGGATGATGGGCCACTTGACGATGTTCCACACCGTGATGGAGGCCTCTCCCAGACCGATGGCGTCTCCCACCGCTCGGGCGAGACCGCCCGACAGCACGAGGCCGAGCAGGATCAGCGCCGCCATGACGACGAAGACGATGGTGAGGGCGAGGTTGATCGGCCGCAGGACGAAGAAAGGCCGTCCCTCGTCGATGTCGTAGATGCGGTTCATCGCGCGGCCGAACGCGCCGATGTAGCCCGATGCCGACCAGATCGCGAGTACGAGGCCGATAACCAGTGTCAGGCCGGCCCCGCTTGAGTTGACCATGTCGGTGATGGGGCCACGCAGCGTGTCCGCGGAGTCTCCCTGCCCCACCGCCTCGAGGATGTCGAGCAGGGCGTTGACCGTCGACTGGCCCTGGCCGAAGACCCCGAGCAGCGAGACGAGCGCGAGGAGGCCGGGGAAGATCGACAGGACGCCGTAGTACGTCAGGGCCGCTGCCAGGTCCATGCACTCGTCATGGCTGAACTCGTGGACCGCCCGCTTGAGGCTGACCATCCAGACGCGGCGGCGCAGGTCAGGCGGCGACTCCGGCTTGGTTTCGTCGTCCGGCGGGATGGCGGTGTCAGCTCGCGTGACGCTCGTGCCTTCGTTCATGTCCTCACACCCCTCGACCTCATCGCCCAGTCCAGCCCTCCTTACCCACCGGGCCGAGGTCGCACACGGACCGAACACCGTCGCAGCGGTGAATCGGCGCCCCAGCGGGTCGGCTGTGCCAAGGTGGTGGCGCAATGCAGATCGAGCGCATGAGTCCCAACGACGTCACCACGCTGGCCACAGACCACGGCCCGGTGCCGATGAACATCGCGGCAGCGCTCGTCATCGACGGCGGCTCGGATCTGGGGCTCTCCACTGTCCGCACCCTGCTGGAGCAGCGACTGCCTCGGGTGCCGCGGCTGCGTCAGCGGATCCTCAGCACGCCCTTGGGGCATGGTCGCCCGGTCTGGGTCGACGATGCGGACTTCGACCTCGACCGGCATCTGGCCGAGGTCCGGCTCGAAGCGCCAACCCATGAACCAGTCGACGGCACCGCAGCCGCCAAGGCCGCCTACGCCGCTGACCGCGCCGAGCGTGGGCAGCTGCTTCGGGTCGTGTCGGACGTGGCCTGCCATCGACTTCCGGCGAGCCGACCGCTCTGGGCGGCTCGGTGGGTGACGGGCCTGGCGGACGGCAGCGCCGTCTTGATCCTCGTCGTCCACCACGCCTTGGCCGACGGCCTCGGCGGTCTCGCCGTCCTCGCGGCACTCGGGGACGACGGCGCCGGGGGCACCGAGGGCACCGGGGGCGCCGAGGGCATCGGGGGCGCCGGACTGTCGACTGCGCCACCGTTTCCCCAGCCGCCACCCCCGCGGGAGGCCCTGGTGCGCGATGCGTGGCGCGAGCGCGGCCGCGCGCTCAGACGCACCGGCACAGGGCTGGTCACGGGTGTGCAGGGCCTTCGGGAGCTCGGCCTGACCGGCCGCGCACCCCGCCGAGCACCGGCGACCTCGTTGAACCGACCCACGGGTTCGCGACGCGAGCTGGCCACGGTCACCACTCCTCTCGAGCCGGTCAGGCAGCTGGCGCAGGCAAGCGAGAGCACCGTCAACGACGTGCTCGTCACCGCGATCGTCGGCGCGTTCTCCGCGTTGCTCCGTCAGCACGACGAGGAGCCCACCGAGCTCGTCGTCTCCGTGCCCATCTCCGGGCGGCGGACGACGACACCCGATCGTCTGGGCAACGTCACTGGCGTGGTTCCGCTGACGCTGCCCACCACGCCCGACCCGCGGGACCGGCTGGCGAGGACGGCCGCCATCTCCAGGGCCCGTCGCAGCGGCCATCGAGCCAGCTCGGCCGGACCGATGGGCCTGGCCTTTCGCGCGCTGGCGCGCCTCGGCCTGTTCCAGCGGTTCATCGACCACCAGCGTCTCGTCAACACGTTCATCACGAACGTGCGCGGGCCAGACCTGGCCCTCACGCTCGGGGGGCTCCGGATCCTCGAGATCATCCCCGTCGCCGTCACTCCGGGCAACGTGGCGGTGACCTTTGACATCCTGTCGTACGCCGGCCAGGTGTGCATCACCATCGTCTCCGATCCAGACCTCGTCGCTGATCACTCGGTGCTGGCCGGCCTGCTCGACCAGGAGTTGCACGATCTTGTCGCCGGAACAGGAACACCGCGGCCTCCTCGCGCGTTGTAGAACATGCGTTCGGTCCACAGATCGAACCCGGTCGGTTAAGCGCACGCAACGGGGTAATGAGCGGACGAGTCATCAGCCCACGGCACAGAGAGAAGGTGGAAATCGTGCAGAAGCGGAAAAAGTACGTGGAGATCGAGGAAGACAACGGGGCAGTCGTGCGGTATTTCCGCCACGAGAACGGTGGGGGCCTGGTTGACGCTTCCGCCACGGTCGATCGCACCGCGTTCGTCGAGGCGACGGCCTACGTCGAGTCAGGGGCAATCGTTCGCCCTGGCGCTCGGATCCTGACGGGCGCCTGGGTCGATCGCGACGCGGAGGTCCGCGAGGACGCCGTCGTCGGCAGCGCTGCCCATGTCGGACCGCGGGCCGTCGTCGGCCGAGCGGCGCAGCTGGGTCCGCGGGTGAAGGTCGGTGCGGATGCTCGCGTCGGAGCCGGGGTCCGGCTCGGTCCGGACGCCGTCGTGCCCGCGCGCAGCCGGCTCCCTTCCCACCCCAGCACTCGCGCCGCGGCCTGAGCGCGAGCGGCTTCCCGGTTCACCCGGGCGCGGTCCAGGCCACCCGGTCGACGACCAGCGCGGGGACCACGCTCTCACCGGGCCGGTCGGGGACGTCGAAGACGGCGATGATCGCCTGCGGCGGGAGCTCGGTGGGCGCGGTGTCCGCCGTCTTCCACGCCGTCGACCAGATGGATCGCGGTGTCGGCATCCCAGTCCACGGCAGAGGTGTGCATCTCGGCCGGATCGCTGTCCAGCCGTGGCGTCACGAGTCCTCGACAAGCCCGGGGACAGCTCGCCGCACCGGTCCGGCTCGTCCTCGGACCCCAGGAGCCAGGCAGCCGCCATGGCGCGACCTGAGATCCGCATGGCGCACCGGATCTCGAGCGTGAGGCACGAGTCGGCGAGGTGCCAGGTCGCCACCGCTTCCCGCCGGGAGCTCCACGCCGGAAGATGGGCGGGCAGCCAGGGCCGCACGTCGAGTTACGGCACGTCGACGTCGTCGACGAAGGTGTCGTATGCCGCTGGGCTCGACTGCGCTGTCTCGCGGGGTGCCCCATCGGTTGGGTCATCGCCGGCAGTCACGACATTGACCGTTGGCCGGTGAGGAGGAACGTCTCCATCGGCCCCTTCCCTTTGACGGTCACCGTCCCTCGCGGCCGGACGACGAACTGCTCCGAGAGCGCGGCTGCGACGCGTCCGGTCACCTGGATCTCGCCGGCCAGCCCGTGCGACTCCATCCGGCTGGCGGTGTTGACCGTGTCGCCCCACAGGTCGTAGATGAACTTGCGTCGACCGATGACGCCCGCGACCGCCGGCCCACTGTCGATCCCGATCCGAACGGCGAGCCACGAGTGGCCGGTCTGGAGGGCAACGCGCTCGAGCTCTGCTCGCATCGCGAGCGCGGTGAGTGCGATCGCTGTCAGGTGGTCCGGACGTGGGTCGGGCAGCCCGCCGGCGACCATGTACGCGTCTCCGATGGTCTTGATCTTCTCGACGCCGTGCCGGTCCGCGACGTGGTCGAAAGCAGTGAAGATCCGGTCGAGGAGCGCGACCAGCTCCTCAGCGGACATCACCATGGCGTGTTCGGTGAAGTCGACCAGGTCGGCGAAGAGCACGCTGACGTCGTCATAGCGCTCAGCGATGATGCCGTCCCTTTCCTTGAGCCGCTGGGCTATCGGCGAGGGAAGCACGTTGAGCAGAAGCCGCTCGGAGCGTTCCCGCTCGATCTCCAGTGCGGCTCGGGCCCGCTCGCGCTGCTCGACGAAGTAGCCGAGCATGACGAACGCGCTCAGCGTCACGCCCATGACATTGAGCACGAAGAAGGTGACCACGAAGGCGGCGGGGAGCTCGGCAGGGTGCGCCGCGAACCTCGAGTCCAGGATCGCGAGCAGCACCAGCCACAGGAAGCACGCTGCGAGCCAGGCGAGTGCGCGCCTGACTCCGAGCATCGCCAGCGCCGCCAACGGGGTGAAGGCCGCCCACAGCACCATGCCGCTCGATGCCACGAAGCCACCCAGCGACGCCTGGAGGAGACCGGGGAGGATGAGAAAGGCCACGAGCTGGGTCGTGCGGAAGACGGCGAAACGCCGAGTCCTGGCGAGAACCACGAGTCCCATCACGGTGAGCACCTGGTAGGCCGCCGGAATGGCGGCAGCAACGGGGTAGCCGTAGAAGAGGTAGGTCAGGACCCAGACGAACGACAGCAGAACGATGAGCACCGAAGCGAGGACGAGCGTGCCCTGGCGCAGCCGTTCGTCCCTGGTGTCACCCGGGTTCGCACCGAGCTCCGCCAGCGCGGCGAGCACGCGCTTCACCCGCGCGCCGCTCGCAGGATCGCGTCGGCCGACAGGTCGATGTCGCGGTCAGTCGTGGTTGCGTTGGACACCGACACCCGGATGAGCCGCCGGCCCTGCCACGTCGTGCCGCCGACCCAGCACGTCCCGTCTCGTTGGATCCGGCCGATGGCCGAGTCGGTCTCCTCCTCGTCCCCGACCCCGACCAGGACCTGGTTGAGGACGACGTCGTTGACGATCTCCACTCCCCCGGCGGCCAGGCGGTCGGCCATACGCCGGGCCAGGGCACAGGAGCGTTCGACGAGCGCAGCAACGCCGGACGATCCGAGCTCCTGCAGAGCGGCCCAGACAGCGAATCCTCTTGCCCTACGGCTTGACTCGGGCGTCAGGTCACCGAGGACGAAGTCGGAGGTCGCTCCGGAACCGCTGAGGTAAGGAGCACGGTAGGACATCGTCGCGGCATGAAGACCGGGGTCGACGCAGAACACGAGGCCGCAGTCGTAGGGCACGTTGAGCCATTTGTGCGCATCGGTCCCCCACGAGTCCGCGAGCTCGACCCCCTCGACGAGGTGGGCATGACGCGCGCTCGCCGCGGCCCAGAGGCCGAAGGCACCGTCGACGTGAACCCACGCGCCCCGCTCGTGCGCGATCGGGACAGCGGAGCGCAGGTCGTCACACGCGCCCGTGTTGACGTTGCCGAGCTGAAGGCAGACGACTGTCGGTCCAGCGTCCCCCCGGTCGAGGACCCCACGCAGTGTGTTGAGATCGATGGCTCCGTTGCCATCCGTCCCGACCGTCTCGATGCTCGCAGTCCCCAGTCCGAGCAGCTGAACCGCTCGGTCGATGGTCGCGTGTCGCTCCTCGCTCGCGACGACGCGAACCCGTGGTGCGCCGGCCAGCCCGTCGCGGGCGACGTCCCACCCGGATTCCGCCAGCACCTTGTTGCGGCCGATGGCGAGCCCCACGGTGTTGGCCGCTTGCGCCCCGGTGACGAAGCCCGTCGACGCCGAACCGGGCAGGTGCAGCAGTTCCTTGAGCCAGCCTCCCGCAGCGCGCTCGGCCGCCGCCGCTGCTGGTGACAGCACCTCGTTGTAGGCGCACTGGTCCCACCCGACGGCGAGCAGGTCGGCGGCTGCAGCGGCCGGAGACGAGCCCCCGATGACGAAGCCGAAGTACCGCGGGCCGACCGTGCCGACCAGACCTGGTTCGGCAGCGGCGACGAGCTTGTCGACGACCTCGGCCGCCGGTGTCGGATCGCTTGGCAGCGGTCCGCCGAACGCCTTGTCGAGTTCGGCCCGACCCGTCGAGGGTTGGACCGGGAGACCACCGACTCTGTGGCGGTAGTCCGCCGCGACCTGCGCGGCACGGGCGAAGAGGAGCGGCAGATCGGCGGGCACACGACTACGGTCCTCCAGCCTCGACCGCCGCGCATGGCGTTTGCCAGATCGCGGACGGGCAAGCGGTTGTGACGGGTCGGTCGGTCAGGAGACCGACGCCAGAGGTTCGGGCATGGCAAACACACCTTCGCGGGTGGCCACGTGGAAACCAAGCAGGCGTACCCGGTGGACGGCGCAGAGCTCGATGGCCCGCTCATGACACGCGCGATCGAGGTCGTCAGGACGGGACCCGTGCGGTCGGCCACGCCCGATCAGCACCGATCCGTGGGTCTCGACCACCAGGGGGAGCACGATCTCCAACAGCTTCGTGAGCCCATCGACGATCTCGTCCGCGTCAGGTATGTCCTTCAGGACGATGGGCTGGAGGCCGCGGTGATGCTCGTCGCACACCATCATTCCGACGGCACCGCGGGCTCGGTCGTCGAGGCCGAGGATGAGGTCGATGACGTCGCCAGCGAGGCGGCGATCGGTGAGCGGCAGGTGCCGCGCATTCTGCGGCAGGTCCGTGAATGACATGACGGTCATGGTCTCGAAGGAGCCACCTTCGCCCGGACGGTTATCCACAGTCCGCGCAGCTTCAGCGCCGTTCCTGGTCGTGAGCTCGGCCGTTACGGCGTCCTGCCAGGGATGGAGTGGCGCCCGAGAGGAAGGTGCTGCCCATGACGCACCAGAACTCGGACGGGCCGGACGGGACGCAGCCGCAACACCCCGACCCCGAAGTACTCGAAAGCCAGGAAGAGGAGCAGCCGTCGGACGAGTGAGCACTCCCGCGGGCCTCGCCACGGCTCGGGATGCGTGAAAGTTCGCACCCCCACATCGGGGGTGCGAACTTCCATACAGACCGCCGTCGGCCATTCGAGGACGCGGGTCAGTGCGCCTCACGACTCAGGGTCAGCCGGGTCGCGATCGCCGAGAGGGCGAGCGCCCAACCGGTCAGCACCAGCGCCGAGACCCAGGGCGAGAGCAGCTGTGAGCCCGCGCTGCCGACGCTCGTCAAGGCGAGAGCGTTGCCGGCCGGGAGCCACTTGCCGACCTGTGGGGCGACAGTCGACAGGATCCCGATCTCGATGATCATGGCCCAGGCGATCCCGCCGACGATCGCGGTCACCGTGTTGCGGGTCAGGGCACCGAGCGCGACGCCGAACAGCCCGAACAGCGCGGTCGAGACGGTGGCGCCGACCCAGAGCTGCGTCAGGTCGACGGGGAGCGTGTGCACGCCGCGCGAGGCGTAGATGAGCACCGCCTCGAACCAGGCCAATCCGAAGGCCACCGCGCCCAGCACGGCACCGAGGCCGAGGGCGGTCGCCAGCTTGGCGACGAGGACCCGAGCCCGCTGCGGTGTCGCGAGGAAGGTCGAGACGATCGTCCGGGTCCGGTACTCGGAGGCGACCATGATGACGCCCATCGACAGCATGACCATCGAGGTCAGGGCCGAGACGGAGACCGCGTGGTTGACGTGGTCGGTCGAGCCGAACGCCGGCCCACCGGGTGCGATCGGGCCCAACGTGTTCGTCGCGACCGACAGACCCCCGAGGAGGGCCGTGATGACGATGGCGACCCACGCGGCCGGCGTCGTCCGGAGCTTGTGCAGCTCGAGGGAGATGAGGCGGTTCATGACCAGGCTTCCTGTTCTGTGTGGGTGGGGTGGGTGATCGAGTGGAAGACCGACTCGAGGTCGGTGTCGGCGACGAGGTCGGCGAGCGCCCCAGCGGCCGCGAGCCGGCCCTGGCTGATGACGATGAGGTCGTCCGCGACGGCCTCGACCTCGCTGAGCAGGTGACTCGAGAGGAGCACCGTGCCACCGCGATCGGCGAAGGACCGGAGATAGCGACGCATCTCCCTGATGCCGTCCGGGTCGAGCCCGTTGAGCGGCTCGTCGAGGATGAGCACGGATGGCTCGCCGATGACGGCCGAGGCGAGGGCGAGGCGCTGGCGCATGCCAAGCGAGTAGCCGCCGACCCGACGCCGTGCCGCCCCGTCGAGGCCGAACCGATGGAGCAGCTCGTCCGCCTGAGACGGTGCCACTCCGGCTTGCCTGGCGATGATGCGCAGGTGGTTCCGGGCGGTCCGGTTCGGGTGGAAGCCTTGGTCGAGGACGGCCCCGACGACCCGCGTGGGGTGGGTCAGGTCGCGGTAGCGCCGCCCGTCGATGGTCGCGGAGCCGGTCGTCGGCTCGGCCAGGCCGAGCAGGATCCGCAGTGCTGTCGTCTTGCCGGCGCCGTTGGGGCCGACGAACGCGGTGACCCGGCCGGGCATCGCAACTGCCGTGAACCCGTCGAGTGCCGCGACGTCGCCGTAGCGCTTGGTCAGCTCGTGGAAGGAAAGGGTTGACATGTGGGTGGACTCCTCGGTGTGGGTGCCCCGCTTCGGTTGCGGCGGGGGCATGTCAACCACCGTCCGCCCCGGCCCGGGTAGCCGTCGTCGGCCCCGCGGGCGAACCTCACCGTCCGCCTGCGGGCTGATGGAGCGTGAGCGAGCTGGGCGGCATACACCTTGCGGCTTACTCCTCGAAGCGGATCCGCACCTCGACGCACGCCCCTACCGTTGAGGTATGTCCCAGCTCACCCGACCGCGGGTGCCGCGACTCGACCCGCGCCTCTTCGACGCGCTCGTCGCCGTCGGTCTGTTCGTCGTGCTCGTCCTGTCCTTCCCGGGGCCGACCACGACGGGCCTGAGGCCGGCCGACGCGGGGGCGTGGGCCCTCGCGCTCGGGTTGTCCATGCCGTATGCCGCTCACCGCCGGCTCCCGTGGCTGGCCCTTGTGGTGGCCTTGGGCTCGCTCGTGACCTGGGCGCTCCTGCACTACGCCCCGTACCCGGGAATCGGGGCTCTCGTGCTGCTCTTCGGGCTGACGCTGCATGGGACGAGACGGGCGTCGCTCGTGGCCTTCAGCGCCACGGTCGCCACTCTCGCAGTCTCGCTGGCCCTCCAACCGGCGGGCGTTGTCGTCCTCGCCGACTGGATCTCAAGCCTCCTCGCGGCCTGCGTCGCGTGGCTGGCGGCCGACAACCTACGACAGCGCCGGGCCCGCTGGGCGGCGCTCGAGGAACGGGCGCTGCTCCTGGAACGGGAACGGGAGGAGCGCGAGCGCGCCGCCGTTGCCGCCGAGCGGCTCCGGATCGCCCGTGAGCTGCACGACGTCGTCGCGCACTCGATGTCGGTCATCGCCGTCCAGGCCGGTGTCGGGTCGCACGTCATCGACCAGGACGTCGCCAGCGCGAAGGCGGCGCTCGCCACGATCGAGACGACGAGCCGAGATGCGCTGGCCGAGATGCGGCGCATGCTCGGGGTGCTCCGCGACGGCACCGAGCCGGTCGAGGTCCAGCCCGTCCACGGCCTGGCCGACCTGCCGTCACTCGCGGCCCAGATGCGACGGACCGGACTCGGCGTGACCCTTGAGGCACCAACGGGGACGCAGGTGCCCGCCTGTGTCGATCTGACCGCCTACCGCGTCGTCCAGGAGGCGCTGACGAACGTGCTCAAGCACGGCGGCCCGGTCGCGCACGTGCGCGTCGGGATCGACGACGAGCTCGTGACCATCGAGGTGACCGATGACGGCAGCAGTGCTGCCGACAGCGGCCCTGCCGGCCCTGCCGGCCCTGCCAGTCCTGCCGCTCGTGTCGCCGTCGGCTCGGGGCAGGGGCTGGCGGGGATGCGCGAGCGGCTCTCGCTCTATGGGGGCACCTTCGAGGCGGGACCCCAACTCGGCGGTGGCTTCCGGGTCCTCGCCTCGCTCCCCCGCGATGCGAGCGCGTCATGACCCAAGAGGCCCGCACCCGCGTCGTCGTCGTGGACGACCAGGCGCTGGTCCGGGGCGCATTCGTCCTGCTCGTCAACTCGGCGACGGACCTCGAAGTCGTCGGCGAGGCCGCCAACGGTGCAGAGGCGGTCGACCTCGTGCGCTCGCTGGCGCCGGACGTCGTCCTCATGGACATCCGAATGCCGGTCATGGACGGGTTGGCGGCCACCCGAGCCATCGGCGACCTCGGCTGTGCGACAAAGGTGCTCGTGCTGACGACTTTCGACCTCGACGAGTACGTCTTCGCCGCGCTGCGGGCCGGCGCGAGTGGCTTCCTCGTCAAGGACACTCCCCCCGCCGACCTCCTCGCCGGCATCCGGGTCGTCGCGAGGGGCGACTCGCTGCTCGGTCCGAGCGCGACCCGACAGCTGATCGAGGAGTTCGTCCGCCGAGGCGTGGCCGACCCTGGCAGTGACCGGCTGCGGTCGACGCCGCCTGAGTCCCTGGCGGTTCTGACCGAGCGGGAGCGCGAGGTCCTCACCCTCGTCGCGCGGGGACTGTCGAATCAGGAGATCGGCGAGGAGCTCTACGTCTCAGCGGCGACCGCCAAGACCCATGTGAGTCGGCTGCTCATGAAGCTCGGCGCCCGCGACCGGACTCAGCTGGTCGTCCTGGCGTACGAGTCCGGCCTCGTCGAGCCACGTCCGAGCTGAGCTGTCCGTCCGACCTGTCATACTTCGGGTATGACTCTGACGACCATCAAGGTGACCACGCACACCCGGGACCGGTTGAAGGCCGCCGCGCGGGCTCAGCGGTCCACCTTGGAGGAGCTCCTCGAGCAGCTGATCTGCGAGCACGAGCGTCGCGGGCGGCTCGAGTCGATGAGAGCGGCGGTGGCGGCAAGCCCCCCCGACGTCATGCGCGCCTACCTCGAGGAGGCAGCCGAGTGGGAGCGCGCAGAGGCCACCCCGCGTGGGTGACCTCGCACCGGGCGACGTCGTGTGGGTCGACCTGGATCCCGTGATGGGTCATGAGCAAGGCGGGCGGCGTCCGCTCCTGGTGGTCTCAGGACGGGACCACCTCGACATCGTCTCCGCGCTCGTCGTCGGCCTGCCCATCACAACCGCGGAGCGTGGCTGGCCCAACCACGTCCGGCTGCACGGCCCGACGGGTCTGGAGCAGCCGTCATTTGCGATGACCGAGCAGCCACGCACGCTGAGTCGCGCCCGGATCCGCAACGTCAGCGGCACGGTCACACCGGCGACCTTGGCACTCGCGCGCCGTTGGGTGGGTGACCTGCTCGAGATCACCTGACCGCGCCGCGCTCCGATGGGGGCGGGGGTGGGCCTGGCCGTCAGTTCGCCGCGAAGACCTCCCTGAGGGCCCATCCGGAGGCCTTGTACTGCCCCGGACCTGCGAAGCCGCCCTTCCCGTTGCCGGGGTAGAACACGAACCGCCCCGACGCCGTGATGCCGATGAGGTCCGCTCTGCCGTCCTTGTTGAAGTCGCGGATGCCGATGATCTTCGAGTAGGTGCTCCAGCCGGAGCCGATCTTGACCCGGCTCCCGGACCAGCCGCCGATCCCGTTGCCCTTGTAGAGGTACAGGCCGCCGTCCGGCGTGCGTGCGATGACGTCGAGGGCTCCATCGCCGGTGAAGTCGCCGGCGGACAGCAGCCTGTCGTAGCCGTTCCAGCCATGGCCGATCTTGATCCGGCTGCCGGCCCACCCGCCGACACCGTTGCCCCGGTAGAGGTAGAGGTCGCCGGAAGGGGTTCGCGCCAGCAGGTCGGTGTTGCCGTCGCCCGAGAAGTCGCCAGCCCCGAAGATCCGGTCGTAGACATTCCAGCCGGAGCCGATCTGGCGGCCGGCATGGACCCGCCCGGCTCCTGTTCCCGTATAGAGATAGAGGCGCCCGTCCGGCGTCCGGGCCACGACGTCTGCATAGCCGTCGCCGTTGAAGTCGCCCGGCGAGAAGACGAGGTTGAAGCTCTGCCAGCGGCTGCCGATCGTCGTCCCGCTGTGGACGTAGCCGGCGCCGGTGCCGGTGTAGAGCCGCAGGGCTCCGCCGTTCGTCGTCGCGAGCAGGTCGGGCAGCGAGTCTCCGGAGAATCCGCGGATCGGGTTCAGCCCGGACGTCCCGTTCAGGGCAACGAACCGGTACCCGTGCGACCGATACCAGTTGATGACGCGCTGGAGGGCCTGGAGCGTGTTGCCGCGGAACGACGAGACGACGGACTCCGCCTCGTGCGAGGCCTTCCCGCCATGCATCAGAACGACCGGGTGGCTCGCGTCGGCCGAGGTCAGGGTCGTCGCCTTGGTGACGATGGAGCTCTGCGCGGCGGCGCTGTAGTAGCCCGGCTGCTTCCAGTCGTTGGAGTCGGTGCTCCACAGCACCGTCTCCATGTTCTCCGACTTCGTCACCGTGGCAACGTTGTTCAGGTAGCCGCCCGGTGGCCGGAAGTAGCAACCCCGATAGCCCACGGTCCGTTGCTGCTGGTTGGCCGTCGACGAGATCTCGCCGGTGAGGTAGGACTCGGACCAGTTGCCGTTCGCCGAGCTCGGGTAGTCGTGGTGCCAGGTGTGGTTGGCGAGGACGTGTCCGTCCGCGGCCGCGCGTTGCATGATCGTCGGCATCTCCGCGGCGTACTGGCCGGTGACGAAGAAGGTCGCCCGGATGTTGTTGCGCCGCAGGATGTTGAGGATCCCGGGCATCCACTCCTTGCGGTCGTCGTCGAAGGTGAGGGCCACCGTCTTGCCGCTACCCGGCGCGACCTTCGTCGTCTTTCCCGCGAGCGTGCTCGAGCAGGTCGCTGCACTGGCCGCCCCGGACTGCTCACCGATCCCCAGCAGCGACACGGCGAACACCGCCGCCAGAACCATGGTCGTGCGCAGTCGGCTGCGCCGCCCGTTCGATCGCTTCGTCGCCATCACCGCGACCTTTCCCACCGAGTCGGGCACCCACCGCCGACCCCCTCACTCGCCAGTGTGCGCTTGACGGAGACGCTGGCAAAGAGTCCAGCCCTGTGTAGAAATGGGCCCGCCTTCTGACGTGGGCGATCCGCACCGAACCGGCCCGGCTCCGCGACCACCGTGCGCGAGGGCGGGACCGCTACGCAAGGTCGTGTTGGTGGGCGTAGGACGCCGCAGCTGTCCGCGACGTGACGCCGGTCTTCGTGAAGATGTTGCTCAGGTGCCGGGCGACCGTCTTCTCACTGAGGAACAGCGCGGTTGCGATCTGCGGGTTGCTCCGACCCGTCGCCACCAGCCGGAGCACCTCGACCTCACGTGCGGTCAGGCCATCCGGGAGTCCGCTCGCGAGGAGCCTCTCGACCTCCCGCCGGTCCGGCTCGGCACCGAGCTCGGCGAAGGTCCGCTGTGCCACCGACAGCTCGGACGTCGCCGACATCCGGTCGCCGAGGGCCCTGAGCGCCAAGCCGATTCGCACTCGTGCGCGCGCAGCGTCATAGCGAGCGCCCAGGTCGATCCACAGCTTCCAGGCAAGTCGCAGCTGCGTGAGGGACGCCGCAGGGTCGCCACGGGCGAGCGCAACGAGCCCAGCGGCATACGCGGCATTGGCAGTGACGGCTTGGCACCCGAAGGACTCCGCGATCGTGCCGAGCTCGACGGACGCCCGCTCCGCCTCGTCGAGCTCACCTGCGGCCACGAGGACATCGACGGCGGAGCCGAGACGCCGCGACCTCATCACGGGGTCGTGCGCCTCGTCGAGGAGACGCCGGAGCGACGCGACGGCAGCACTGGTGCGACCGCGCGCCAGCCAGAGCAGGGCGAGACCGGGCTGGGGCTCGTGGCCCCACCCTGCGGCCTCGTCATAGGCAGCCTCGGCAGCGTCAAGGTCGCCGAGGGTGCGCAGCACCTCACCGCGTTCGTACAGTGCCAGCCCAGCCGCGGGATCCATCCCGTTCGCGGCGTAGCGCTGCGCTGCCGATGCGAGTTCGTCCAGCGCGTCGCGGAAGGAGCCGTGGGCACGCAGGATCTGGCCGCGGTGCACCGCACACTGCCCGGTGAAGGGCACCAGCCCCGGCTGCTCATCGCACCAGCGCGTCAGCACGCCGGTCCACTCCGCCATCCGGTGATAGTCACCGATCTCCTGGCAGCCCTCGATCATCGAGCAGTAGACGTGCCCGGCCATGATCGGCGACACCTCGCCCGTCGCGAGCGCCACCATCGCCTCGTCGAGTCTCGCGAGCCCCTCCGGGACACGCCCGAGGTAGAGCAGGGCACGCCCGGAGCTCGACAGCGCGAAGGCGACGAGGTCCGCGTCGCCAGCGCTCCGCCCGATCCCTTCGATCCGCTCGCAGGTGGCGAGCATGCCGGCGAAGTCACCCGCGAAGAGCAGCCTGAACATCTCGTGGATGAGCAGGTGACCTCGCACTGCGGCGTCGGCTGGCGCGTCCTCGACGAGCCGCTGCGCCCGCGCGACCCAGCCGGCGCCGACGGCCGGCTCTCCGGTCACGGTGAAGAGCATCGCCAGCTGGTCGGCATCCCTCGCCGCCTCGAGCCGGTCGCCCGAGGCGACGTTGATCGAGTGCGCCGCCTGGAGGGCGCGAATCGCTGAGTCACGATCACCGCTGAGGTATGCCGCTGAGCCGAGTGCGCGCAGGTCGTCCACTCCCAGCCTGGCCGGGTCGGCACGCGTCAGATGCTCACGCGCCGCTTCCCAGTCCCGGCGCGCGTAGCCCTGCCGTCCGGCTTCCAGCTCGTCGACGCCCATGTCTGCTCCGTCTCCCGAAGGTACTCCGTCGAGCTCTGCCCACGGGTGAGAACGTGGCGGACGACGTGAGCCGAGTCGGCCCCCGCCCCGAGGATCATCATCGAGCGCGCCGACGACTGGAAGCCCAAACCCATGAAGTAGAGACCGGGTGCGGCGTCGACGACTCCGCCGAGCTCCCGTGGCCAGCCGCGGTCGTCGAAGATGTCGAGATCGATCCAGCCGAACGCCTGCCGGAAGCCGGTGCACCAGATCACGGTGGCGACGTCCACCGGCCCACGGCCCTCGACCACTGGCTTGCCGTTCTCGACACCGGCCACGCGGTCCTTGACCCAGTCCACGCCTCTCTCCTCGAGGTCCTTCGTCTGGATCCTGAGCCGGAAGCCTCCGTGGAAACGAATCTCCTCCATCTCCTTGCGGCCGAGCCGTGTTCGCCGGGTGAGCACGTGGGCGAAGGCGAACAGGACGAGCGGGAAGACGATCCTGAAGCGACGGGAGTCGAAGGGGACGGGGATCTGGCCGAGGTCGCGACCGGCGAGGATCGTCGGGCGCGTCGCCGCAAGCTCGTAGGCGATGTCACAGCCCGAGTGAGAGGCACCAACGATGAGGACCGGGCCCGGTGGCAGGTCGCTCGGCCGGCGGTACTCGCTCGAATGGAGCTGAAGGATCGCCGGGTCCAGTTGGTCGGCGAAGCCGGGCACGGCCGCAGTCCGGCCGAACGTGCCGGTCGCGACGACGACGTTGTCGGCATGGATCTGTCCGCTGTCGGTGGTGACGACGTAGCCACGTGTCGCTCCGTTCCCGCCGACGTCGGCCGCACCTGCGGCCTGGAGACGCACCACGCGCGTACCGAGCCGGACCGGCAGAGCGAGCTCAGCGGCATACGACTCGAGGTAGTCGGCGAACTCCTCCTTGGTCGGGTACGACCACGCCGGCGCGGGGAACGGCTTGCCGGGGAGGCCGTCGGTCCACGCCGGGGTGAAGAGGCGCAGGCTGTCCCACTGTTGGCGCCAGCCGTCCCCGACGCGGCTCTCACTGTCCAGGATGACAAAGGGACGACCCTCGTGCTGGAGCCGGTACCCGGTGGCGAGGCCGGCCTGGCCGGCGCCGATGATCACCGTCTCGATGTGCTCAGGCTGGTGTGTGGACATGGCTGACTCCTTGGGGTGCTGGCGTGGCGCGTCGGCCAGACGAGTACCGGAGGCTCCACAGGAGCATCAGCGCGGACGACGCGAGGTAGAAGGCGTGCAGGGCCCAGATCGGACCGGGCGGCAGATGGAAGACGTAGACCGAGTAGAAGAGGTTGCCGACGTTGGCCAGAACCAGGTGACCGCGGCTATAGGAGCTCAGGTCCTTGGTCCGGACTGCCTTGCCCAGCATCGGTAGCACGCTCCCGGCGAAGATCACCGAGGCGAGAGTGCCGGCTGCGATCGGGATCGAACTGCTCATGCCCTCGACGGTAGGAAGGCAGGCGTGGCGGCCGCGTCGGGCAACTCACCCATTACGCCAGGCCCGGCGATGGGTAGGTCGTCCCATCCGCAACGAGCCCGGCGGCACAAGGCCGCCTACTTTCGCGGGTGCTGGCAGTGGCTCAGGCGGCCGGCGCTCCAAAGGCGGAGTGCAGTGCTGGCTCGGCACCTCCCGCGCGGAACGCGCGGCGGTAGGCGGTCGGCGAGGTCAGCAGGTGCTGCGCGAACCGTTGGCGCAGGGTCACGGCACTGTTGAACCCCGTCTGTGCTGCGATGCGCTCGACGGAGAGGTCAGTCTGCTCGAGCAGCTCGCGCACCCGCGTGAGCCGTTGGTGGCTCAGCCACTTGACCGGGGTGGTCCCTGTCACCTCGCGGAACCGGCGGGAGAAGTTGCGCGGCGACATGTAGGCCCGCGAGGCGAGGTGAGCCAGCCCGAGGTCCTCGTGCAGGTTCTCCAACGCGTACTGCATGGCCCGGCTCACACCTTCCTGCTCGGGCGTGAATCTCGGCACCGGGGTCATGACGAACTGCGCCTGCCCGCCCTCTCGGTGGGGTGCGACAACCATGCTGCGGGCGACGTTGCGCGCGACGTGGGCGCCATGGTCCTTGCGGATGATGTAGAGGCTGAGGTCGATTCCGGCTGCGGTGCCGGCTGACGTCAGGACCTGGCCGTCGTCGACGTAGAGCACGTCGGGATCGACCTTGATCCGCGGGTACACCCGTGCGAGCACCCCCGCGAACTCCCAGTGCGTCGTCGCCGGACGCCCATCGAGTACACCAGCGGCCGCGAGGACGAAGGCGCCCGTGCAGAAGGACACCAGTCGGGCGCCGCGGCGATACGCCCGGCGGATTGCCTCGATCACCTCGGGATCTGCGGGGTGGTCCAGGTCTTCTTCGGCATCGACGACGATGACCGTGTCGGCGTCATCGATGGCCTCGACACCGTGGCGGATCCGCGCCTCGAACAGGCCGTTGACAGCCGCCGCCTCCCCCGGATGCGCCGTGCAGACCTTGACGTCGTACCAGTCGGTCCCACCCTCGGGACGCGGTTCGGCGAAGACCTCCACCGCCACCCCCAGCTCGAAGAGGGTGAAGTCGGTGGGGACGACCACCGCGACTCGATGTGCTGCCATCCCTCGACGGTACGTTTCCACACTCGGTCGGCACAGTGGCGCGAACGACAGCAACCGATGATTTCCAGCCAGCCACCCGCGCAGACTGCCGAGTCTGGATGGAGTCGCGCCATGGTGCCGCGAACCCATTGATCGGACGCGGCCGGAGTTCTGCAATTCCTTGAGGGCCGACGCTCGAACGGGCCGGCAACCGCCGCCCAGCAGCCGGCCAAGGAGGCGAGACCCATGCGAATCTTCTTCGCGGGCGGAACGGGTGTCATTGCGCGCCATGCGATCCCGGAGCTTGTCAGGGCTGGCCACGAGGTGCACGGCTCGTCTCGGTCCTGGCTTGGTGAGGCCAAGTTGCGCCGGCTCGGCGCGCGCCCCGTCACGCTGGACGCCACTGACGCGGATGCCGTCCGGGACGTGCTGCGCGGCGTGCGACCAGACGTCGTGGTGAACATGCTCACGGACCTCAAGAACCCTCCCAGCTTCCGAGACCTCGACGGGACCATGGGCGGCACCAACCGGCTGCGCACGGAGGGCACCGACTCGTGGCTCGCGGCCGCCCTCGACGTCGGGGTGCGCACGTACGTCGCTCAGTCGTTCGCCGGCTGGTTCAGCGAGCCCCATGGTGTGACCGGGGAGGACGAGGTCGCGGAGCTCCTTGCCGACCCTCCGAAGTCGGCCACCAGGACCGTGCGTGCGCTCCAGCATCTCGAGTCGAGCGTCACCGCCGCCCCCGGCGGGGTGGTCCTCCGCTTCGGCGTCCTCTACGGCGAGCGCACGAGCCTTGGCACGTACGGCCACACGCTGGAGGAGGTGAAGCGGCGACGGATCCCCGTTGTCGGAGGCGGGCAGGGCATCTGGTCGTTCTGCCACATCGAGGACGCGGCTCATGCCGTCGCGCTGGCCGTGGACTCCGAGGTCACCGGCCTGTTCGAGATCGTGGACCACGAGCCCGCGCCGGTCCATCAGTGGCTGCCCGAGCTGGCCAGAGCCGTGGGCGCCAAACCCCCGCGACACGTGCCGACGTGGCTGGCAAGGCCGTTCATCGGCGATTTCGGCGTCCACCTCATGACGGCTGCTCCAGGCGCCTCGAACAGCCTGGCGGCGAGGAACCTCGGGTTCAAGCCACGGCACGAGACCTGGGCGGAGGGATTCCACACCGGTCTCGGCGGTTAGCGCCAGGCAGCCCGCCGGGCCGACGTCACCACCATGGTGCAGGATCTGGGCGTGGCCAGGATCATTCGCACGACCTATGACGACGGGACGGTTGTCGAGGAGCCGTGGCCGTACGACGCCGAGGACGTCTGGGAGCCGGCACCCGACGAGTCGGAGGTCGCGGCTACCTTGGAGGACCTCGTCTACGAGGCCGTGGACACCATCGAGCGGGGTGAGGACCGCTACAGGGCCTATGTGGTCCACACGAGTCTGGGCAGCGTCCTCGACCAGATCCACTCCGAGATCCGGCGGGGCTGCGCAGGCGCCACCCATCGGGCGCTGCGCCTGGCGATCGAGGAGGTCGACGAGCTCGTCGATGAGGGGATCGAGGACTCCTACGGGACCCTGAGCGAGCTGCTCCAGCGCGCGGTGGATCTCTACGCGGTCGCCTGCGCCAAGGGCGAGGCTGATCCCGAGGAGGTCGCCGATTGGCTCCTTGACTTCCGACTGAGGAGCAGGGACGTCGACTCGGCCAGCGCACCGCTGTCCGTGTTTGCCGACGCCCTAGGGGATCGCGGCCTGGCCATACTCCGGATCGCTCTCGACGAGGCCGACGCAGCCGCGCAGGCGCGGGGTCTCCTCACCCAGTCGAGGCTGACGGACGACCTGCTCGTCGAGCTGGCAGATCTCGACGGTGACGTCGACGGGGCTGTGGCCATCCTCCAGCGTGAGCCTGCGGATCCTGTCGGCATCGTCCGACGGCTCGTTGTGGCCGGACGAGGCGAAGCAGCTGTCGAGTGGGTCGACCGAGCCAGGGCGGCTCAACGCGTGTCGGCCATGGGTGCGACCGCCCATCACCTCGGCGCCATCGAGATCGCCGAGCTCTACGCCGCCCTCGATCGACGCCACGAGGCTCTGGAGACGATGCGGACAGCCTTCAAGGACCTGCCGGTTTGGACGGTCTTTCGTGCACTCGGCGAGTTCGCTGGGCGGTTCGGGCTGGGCGAGGTCGAGCAGAGCTGGGCCAGGGACGAGGCCCGCCGCATCGCAGAACGAAAGGGCGGCGACGGGAGCGCGCTGGTGTCGATCGCACTCGGCCAAGGAGATCCGGACGCCGCGTGGCGCGCGGCCGACACGTACGGACCTGGCAGCGAGGACGAGCGGCTCGTCGACCAGACGGCCGAGTCACACCCGCTGCGCGCCGTTGCCCATTACCGTTCTCGGGTCGAGAGGATGCTGGAGCGACCCGACGCGCCCCTCTACCCTGCCGTCGCCGCGCTGCTCGTTCGCATGGGCGATCTCGCACAGCTCGGCGGTGAGGCCGAAGCCTGGCGGGAGTTCGTGCTCAGCCTGCGCGATCGCTTCCGCAATCGCCCGGCGCTGCGTCGGGAGCTCGACAAGGCACGCCTCCCCGGCTGAACGACCGGTCACCCCCAGCCGCGGTATCACCTTCGGGCGCGAAGAGGCGCCAGCCGCTCGGGGTCAGGCTGGCGCCTCGTCCAACCCCTCCATCGCAGCACGGACCGCGGCGTTACACGTCCCACGCGCTCGGCGACGGTGAGCTGCGCGGCCGTCTCCGACGTCGTCACGTCTCCCTCGAGTCGCCAGCTCGGTCGGCGGCACGGTCGCCGGCTCGCTCGGCGGTTCGGTCACCGGCAGGGTCGGCTGGCAGCGGCGCCGGCGCGGACGAGCGGAACGCCGCAATGGCCTCCTCGACGGTCGGGTACACGTGGTCGATGTGGAGCAGCGCGATCACTCCGAACCGTTCGAGGGTGGCCCGCAGGTCCGGATCCAGGCCGGCCAGGGCGAACGTCGCGTGGCGGTTGTGGACGAACGTGACGAGCTGGTGCAGTGCGGCGCCCGCCGAGTAGTCGACGTCGGGGATCGCGGAGCAGTCGAGCACGAGCCAGCGCACCGGGTCCGGGGCGCTGGTGATCAGCTCCTGGACATCGTCGGAGAACTGGTTGGCGTTGGCGTAGAACAGGTCGGCGTCGTAGCGGAAGACGAGAAGCCCCGGAGCGCTCTGCATTCCCGGCGCGGCCCTCTGGAAGGTCGGCTCGCCCCCGGCGTCGAGGCCGAGCACGAACCGGTGGGGACGGTACTGGCGCCGCACCATCTCGATGAGCGAGAGCACGACGGCCAGGACGATGCCCTGCTGCACCCCGACCGCGAACACGAAGACGGCGGTGAGGATGGCGATGTAGCACTCGCTGCGACGGGCGGCCCAGACCAGCCTCAGTCCGGCAATGTCGACCAGGTCGAGGCCGATGACGAAGACGATCGCGCCAAGCACGGGTTTGGGCAGGTTCGTCAGGACGCTGGTGAAGAACAGCAGGATGAGGAGCACGACCACGGCCATGGTTGCGTTGGCGACCTGGGTCTTGCCCTTCTGCTCGTCGAGGATCTGGGTCTTGGTGGGGCTTCCGTTGACCACGAAGGTGCCGCTGAGGCCCGCGGCCAGGTTCGCCCCGCTGAGGCCGACGATGTCGCGGTTGATGTCGACCCGCTGGCCGTGCCGGGTGGCGAAACTGCGTGAGGTCGCGGCGCTCTGCGCGATGATGAGCACGAAGCAGGAGAAGGCCACCGTCAACAGCGGCGGGATGTCGGACCAGCCGACCCCCTGGGGCAGCCCGATCGGCGGGAAGCCGCCCTGCATCGCCCCCACGACGGCCACGCCGTGCGCCGACACGTCCGCGACGCTCGCCACGATGATCGACAGCACCACCGCAACGATCGCGCCGGGCACCTTCGGCAGGATCGCCTTGAACCCGAGGATGATCGCGAGCGTGGCGACGGCGAAGGCGAGCGTCGGCACGCTGACCTCGCCCAGGGAGGTCAGCGTGTGCCACTGCTGCTGGAACCAGTTCCCCTTGCCCTTGGGGATCCCGAGCATGTCTGGCAGCTGCCCGGTGAACACCTGGATGCCGACGCCGGTCAGGAAGCCGATGAGGACCGAGGCCGACAGGAAGTCGCCGAGGAACCCGAGGCGCAACAGCCGGGCCAGCAACAGGAGCACGCCGCAGAGGAGCGCGGTCAGCGACGTCAGGGCGAGCCACTGCGGCGAGTAGGGCGTGAGTCCCGCGAGCCCGAAGGTGGCCAGGCCCCCTGCGAGGATGGCCGCGGTCGCCGAGTCGGCTCCGACCACGAGCAGTCGGGACGAGCCGAGCAGCGCGAACACGATGGCCGGGAACAGAACCGTGTACAGCCCGGTGATGACCGGCACCTGGGCGATGGAGGTGTAGCCCATCGTCTCGGGCACGGCCACTGCGGCGAGGGTCAGCCCGGCGACGATGTCCGTGCGCAGCCACGACCTCTGGTAGCCGCGGAGCGACTCGGGGACGAACCGAGACATGGGACCAGAGTCCGACTCGCTCGGCGAACGCACATCACCCCGACCGGGTGGGATGTGGCGCGCCACGCCCACGGATCACGACGCCGGCTCACAACCAGCGCCGGACTCGGGCGCGATACTGCGCATAGTCCGTTCCGAGGCGCTCGCTGAGGTAGCGCTCCTCCGGCAGGACCGCACCGTAGTGGAGGCCCGCGAAAGCCAGCGGAGCCAGGGCCAGCGCAACCCATGAGGACGCGATCAGCGCTGCGCCGACGTAGAGCGCCAGCAGGCCCACGTAGAGCGGGTTGCGCGACACGCGAAACGGGCCCTCGTCCAGCAATGTCGTCGTGCGCTGCCCCGGGAGAAGCCCGGTCCGATGACGCGCGAAGAGGATCAGCGACCAGCCGTTCCACGCGATGAAGAACACGACGAGCGCCCAGCCGAGGCCGACCGCGATCGGGCCGAGGTCCATCGTGAGCCCCCAAGCCCTCTCGATCA
>NZ_JBEDUL010000112.1:0-11269 GCF_040414665.1 Intrasporangium sp. | reverse complement strand
GGAGAACTCGCCGCCGGCGATGGTCTCTCCTGCGACGGGTAGGCGTGACAGGCGCATCGTCAGCCCGACGCCGTAGCTGCCGACCACCGCGACTCTCGGTTTGCCCGAGCTCATGGCACCTCGTTTCCCTCGAGACGGCCGAGACCCACGGTCCAGGCCTAACACAATGTCTATGGACAACTATAGACATGGGGTGGGGGTAGAGAGGCCCTCAGCCCTTGCCGTCCGGTCCAGCCGCCGGTGCCAGCAGGCCTCGGAGCAACGCCTCGTAGCGCGGGTCGGGGAGCGTGAGCGAGAGCGCCTCCGGGAGGGTGAACCACGCGAGATCGTCGTGCTCATCGGGCGCCAGGTTGGCCGGCTCGCCTCGCCAGCCACGCACATGGAGGAAGGTGATGTCCTCCGAGAGGTCGTCCGCTACCCAGCGCGCCACAAACGTGCCATCGCCGTCGGACGCGATCCCCAGCTCCTCGCGCAGCTCTCGCCTCAGGGCGGCGTGCGGCGTCTCGCCGTCCTCGAGGTGGCCACCCGGGAAGTCCCACACATCCGGATACCAGGCTCGGTCGGCCCGACGGTGGCACAACAGCACCCGGTCGCCCCGGGTCAGCACGCCGCTCACCACCCGATGGGTGACCTCGGGCTCGGCCGAGCCACCCCCAGCCAGGCTCACCGGCGAGTCACGAGGCGAGAAGGAGGGACAGGGCAGCGGTGTCGGCGTCGTCCTCCGGATCGATGCCGTCCAAGGCGGCGAGGCGGGTCACCGTGCCATGGCTGTCGGCCTCGATCCAGGCGGCCCGGTGGGCGAGCCCCAGGTGCGGTAGGCCGGGAAGCAGCAGGCAGCCAGAGGCGGTTTCGTACTCGGGCAGCGACGCCACGGTGCTCGAGGGAGGGTGCAGCACGGCCAGGCCGGGGGGCAGCGGATCGGCGAACTGGCCCGGCCGCAGCGGGTGCTCGCCAACGAACTGGCCCTCGGCGAGCACGAGTCCGACGGAGTGCTCGGGCGCCTGATCGGGGATGTCCTCGACGACGCGGAAGACGGTGCTGCCGTTCGGCAGCATGTGAGGGACCGCCGCCATGCGGACCGCCAGCAGGAGGAAGTGCGTCCACTCCACGGTGTCCTCGGGCCACCGGCCGACGATGATGAACCCTTTCAGGGCGCCTCCCGACTGGATCGGCGCAACCTCGACCTTGGGCTCGTGCCCTTCGTCCATCTGGCCCTCCCTCCACACCTTCTGAAGCGGTGACCTCGCTCCCTCTCAGGATGCCACCAACAGACCCGGACGGCACGCAGGACGCCTCGCGGCGCAGCGTGCCCTTGGTCAGGAGGTGGTCGCGACGATGACGCGGGTCAGGACGGTGTGCAGCGACCTCAGCTCGTCGATGTCCATCCCGAGGCGTTCGACAACCTGCGTCGGCACCTCGATGGCGCGCTCCCTCAGGTCGCGTCCCTGGTCGGTCAGCGTGACGGCGAGTGCCCGCTCGTCGGCGGGGTGGCGGTCGCGCTTGATGAGGCCGGCTCGTTCGAGGCGCTTGAGGAGCGGGGAGAGGGTGGCCGGGTCGAGGCTGAGCAGCCGACCGATCTGCTTGACGGTCAATGAGTCACGCTCCCAGAGGGTGAGCATGACGAGGTACTGCGGATGGGTCAGGCCGAGCGGCTCGAGCACGGGTCGGTAGAGCGCGATGACATTGCGCGAGGCCACGGCGAGCGCGAAACACACCTGTTGGTCGAGCCTCAGCAGGTCGTCCGGAGTCGAGCCATGGCGCAGGTTGGTCGAGCGGGCGACCGTCGCATCGTGGACGTCCGTCATCGGCAACCCCTCCAGCCACTACACTAATGATTAGTACACGAACTATATCCGCGGAAGTGAGCACCATGGCTGGCAAGGGCGACAACGAGGGCCTGTCGATCGGGTACCGCATCGGCTTTCAGCTCAGGAAGCTCGGTCTGACCGTCTTCGGTCCGGCGCAGCTCGGCGAGACGAGCGATCCCACGGCGCAGCTGCGGGCCGAGCGCGCCGCCAGGGTGGCGAGGGCCAGGCGAGCACGCGAGCAGCGCGAGGCCGCCGAAGCCGACCGTCGCCGCGCCGCCTGACGTTCGCCCCCAGGCGCCGACCGCCGCGATGCCCGAACGCTGTTGGGCAGCGGTAGTTTCGGGTACCGTCGAGGAGACGGATCAATCCACACGGCATCCAGGAGTGGCCATGGGTGATCGAATTGGTCTCATCTTCATGCTCGGTATGGTCGTCCTGCTGGTCGTCGGGCTGATCATGCTCAACCCCCGGCGCGGCACGAACGAGCAGGGCCTGCCTCCGGAGACGCTCAACCGCCATGTGGACGACACGACGCAGGCCCGCGCCGACCACCCCGAGGGAGCCGAGCGTTCGCATCTCGTGGGCAACCCGCCCGTTGACAGCGTGACAACAGAGGGTTGGGGCGTGGCGACTCCCGGGGAGGGCACGCTCGAGGAGCTGCCCGTCGACGTTCACCCGGAGCTGCACGACAGCGACCGCAAGCGTCGCCGCCAGTGACCTCACCTCAGGCCGTATGCCGCTGAGCCGGCTTCCCGGCCACGTGCCCGTGGAGGGTGGCCGGGAAGCCGGCCCAGCGGCATACGGCCATTCGCTTTGACGCCCGGCGAGTGGGCACTCCGCCCGGCGCTGCGGGCGATGGGTAGCCTCACTGGGCATGGGCGTTCCGCAGCAGGTGGTCATCGTCGGTGGCGGGATCGGCGGCGTCAGCACCGCCGCAGCCCTGCGGTCCGGCGGCTTCTCGGGCGAGATCACTCTCGTTGACGATGCGCAGCACCCGCTCGACCGGCCACCCCTCAGCAAGGAGTACCTCGCGGGCACCCGGGGACTGACGGACATCGCGCTCGAGCAGCCGGAGTGGTACGACGACCATGAGGTGCGCCTGCTCGCGCGCACCCGCGTTGCGGCGCTGCGCCCGGACGAGGGCGTCGTCGAGACCGAGGACGGCAGGACGCTGGCGGCGTCGCGCGTCGTCATCGCGACGGGCGGTCGAGCTGCCCGTCCGGCGATTCCAGGCGCCGACAGCGATCGCGTGCACGTGCTTCGATCAGTCGACGACGCGGATCGGCTCCGTGCGGCGGCGAGCCCGGGCGCTCGCTTCCTTGTCGTCGGAGCCGGGCTGATCGGCGCGGAGATCGCCTCCACGCTGACGGGACTCGGCTCCGACGTGACGCTCGTCGACATCGTCTCCCCGCCGCTCTCCCAGGTCGTGGGGGAGCCCGTCGCTCGGTGGCTGCACGAGGTCCACCGGGCACACGGTGTCACGCTGCGACAGTGCGGCGTCGAGCGGTTCGAACCGATCGGGGCGGGGCCCGATGCCCCACTCACTGCGCACCTCACGCACGGTCAGGGAAGCGTCGTCGTCGACCGAGCCGTCCTGGCCCTCGGCATGGTTCCGGAGACGCGGCTGGCACGGGCGGCAGGTCTGGACACGGGACGGGGTGTCATCGTCGATCGCCGCCAAGTGACGTCGAACCCGGCGGTGCTCGCGATCGGAGACGCGACCGAGGTGCGGGTCGATGGCGCTGTCGTGCCCCGTGCGGAGCACTGGGAGGCGGCCCGGTTCGACGGCGAGCGGGCCGCAGCCACGATTCTTGGCAACCCCCCGCCCCCACTCACGGCGAGCTGGTTCTGGACCGATCGACATGGTCTCCACGTCGAGGTGGTCGGTGACCTGGCTGCGGGAAACCTGGTCGTGCGGGGAACCCTGGGCTCTCCGCCCTTCTCGGCCTTTGCCCTCCGCGACGGGGTGGTCGTCGGGGCCGTGGCGGTGGACGACTCCAAGGCCGTGCGTGCCGCGAGGCGACTCATCGACCGGGCCATCTTGGTCGACGCGGAGGCGGTGGCCGACCCGTCTACCGACCTGCGCCGCCTGGTGCGCGGCTGACCCCGCGCCGCCATGTCCCGACGAATCGGGCTGGACGCGGGTCAGTGACCTCACGGTCAGCGGCCGAACCCAGGGATGAGAACGAGGAGGAACGCCCAACCCCCAGTGAGCTGGCGGTGGGGGCGACGGGGAGACGGCCTGCCTGGCAGAGGGACGGACGCCACGGCGAAGAGCGGCACGGCCCAAACCGCGAGTGGGCTGATGAACGCCCAGAACCAGGCCCAGCGCGTCGCCCACCGCGGCTCCGGCCCGGTGGTCAGCACGAGCACGGCTGCGGCCCAGAGCCATTGCGCCACTTGGCCGAGCCATGCCGGCAGCTGCCAGCCGGCGATGGATGTGCCGTGCGCCGCGAGGTCCGCCCCGTCGACGACTCGCAACGTCGCGCGCCCGTCCCACGACTCCAACTGGTGACGAAGGTCGCCGACAACCTGGTCGAGGTTTGCGAGCCCGGGTGGAGGTGCCTGCGAGCCGTCGCTCAGGTGCAGCACCGTCGTGACCCGAGCGTTCGGGCCGTCTTGCCAGACGAGGTCGGCCGTGCGCGACCCCGTTGCCCCGGACGGCAGGGCGCCCGACACGCTCACCTGGCCTACGCGGCCTGCCTCGATCGCACCCTGCAGCTCGGCGAGGGAGGCAGTTCGGCTACTCACGACCGGTACCGTGGCGGCGACGACGAGGACCGACACGAGCAGGGCGAGGCGCAGGTACCCATGACACACGAGCCAGCGTGCCCTCCACGCTGGGGGCGCCGGGGCCTCCATGGTCGTCACGGGGCCACCGTAGTGTCGCCAAGCGGATGTGTCCCGGCCAGAGCCGGCGGGGCGTCGGGTAGGAGTAGGTGGATGGGTGTGGAGAAGGAGGCGGCCCGGGCATGAGCGCCACGCAGGAAGGAAGTGTCCAGGATGCCGTGGCCGGCGCATTCCGGGAAGCCTTTGACGAGGAGCCCTCCGGTGTCTGGTCCGCCCCTGGTCGGGTCAACCTCATCGGTGAGCACACCGACTACAACCACGGACTCTGCCTGCCCGTGGCGATTCCGTGCCGGACGTACGTCGCCGCCCGCCGCCGAGACGACCGGCTCGTCCGGATCCTCTCGCAGCAGGTGCCCGGCGAGCGGACCATTCGTCTGGACGGCCTTCTCCAGGGCAACCGCGGGGGCTGGGCGGCGTACGCAGTCGGAGTCCTCTGGGCGCTGGAGCAGGGTGGCTACCGGATCGGCGGGCTCGACGTCCTCGTCGACGGCCGAGTGCCCCTGGGGTCCGGCCTGTCGAGCTCGGCTGCACTCGAGTGCGCCGTGGCCGTCGCGGCGGTCGATCTCTTCGGCATCGAGGGTTTCGATGGCGATGAAGGCCGGCGAGCCCTGGTCCAGGTGTGCGTCCGTGCCGAGAACGATGTGGCCGGTGCCCCCACGGGCGGCATGGACCAGTCCGCCTCACTGCTGGCCCGACGCGACACGGCCCTGCTGCTCGACTTCGCCGGCGACGAGGCGCCCCGACACGTGCCCTTCGACCTCGCCGTGCATGGCCTCTCCCTCCTCGTCATGAACACGCGGGCGGTCCACTCCCTCGATGACGGTCAGTACGGCAACCGCCGCGAGGAGTGTGCTGTCGCCGCGGCCGAGCTCGGCATCGGGTCCCTGCGTGACGTGGCGCTCGGGGACCTCGAGGCGGCGCTGCGCCGCCTGTCCAGCGATCTGTTGCGTCGCCGGGTCCGCCACGTCGCGACGGAGATCGACCGCGTGACCCGCACCGTCGCGGCACTGGAGGCCGACGACTTCGCAGCCCTCTCAGGCATCTTCGAGGCATCGCACCGGTCGATGCGCGACGACTTCGAGATCTCCTCCGCCGAGCTCGATGCGGCCGTCGAGACCGCCCGTGCGGCCGGCGCGCTCGCGGCGCGGATGACCGGAGGCGGCTTCGGGGGCTCGGCCATCGCCATCGTCCCCTCGGCCGGGGTCGACGACATCAGCGACGCGGTTCGAAGCGCATTCTCTGCCAAGGGGTTCCGTGAGCCGGAACTGTTCCCCGTCCGAGCGGACGGCTCTGCCAGACGCGAGCACTGAGGCGAAGCGGCTGAGCCAACCCACCACCTGACAGCAGGTCCCTCGGGGAGCGAGCTCAGCGGCATACGGCAACTGCATGTGACGGCGGCTAGAAGTCCCCGGCACTGTGACGGAGTCGGGTCAGCACGTCGACGAGGGTGCGCTGGTCGCGCGGCGAGAGGACCGGCTGCTCGAAGACCTCGGCGTTGAGAGCCTTCGTGGCCCGCTCGACGAGCTCGCGACCGGAGGGCGTGAGTGCGACGAGGTAGGCCCGGCGGTCCTCGGGGTGGGTGGAGCGCGTGACGAGCCCGGCGTCCTCGAGCCGGTCGACGGCATTGGTGACGCTCGTCGGGTGCACCTGGAGGCGGGAGCCGATGACCTTCATCGGGAGGGAGCCGCGCTTGCTGAACCACAGCAGCATGAGCACCTCATAGCGGGCGAACGTCAGCCCGAGGGGGCGAAGCGACGACTCAACGCGGGCGAGCACGATCTGGTGGGCGCGCATGAGGGAGGTGATCGCGGCCATTCCGTCGGCGGCGTCGGCCCATCCAGCCTCGACCCACTGCGAACGCGCGCGCTCGATCGGGTCGAAGTCGAGACTCCGCCTGCCGTCAGCCGCCATGCGCACATCGTAGGGCTCGGGACGCGTTGACGTCCATTAGTAGGAAGTCCTAGTATTTCGAGGTCAGCGCTGAACCGCCACACCGCCGCATCCTGCCCGGAGGCCCCTCGTGACCAACCAGAAGCCCGAGCTGCACAGGCCGGCTCACCACGTCCGCATCGTCACGGCATCGAGCCTCTTCGACGGCCACGACGCGTCGATCAACATCATGCGGCGCATCATGCAGAGCCAGGGCGCCGAGGTGATCCACCTCGGACACAACCGCTCGGTCCAGGAGGTCGTCGACGCGGCGATCGAGGAGGACGTGCAGGGCGTCGCCGTCTCGTCCTACCAGGGCGGGCACGTCGAGTACTTCGAGTACCTGGTGGAGCTGCTCAACGAGAACGGCGCGGGGCACATCAAGGTCGTCGGTGGCGGAGGCGGCGTCATCGTTCCCGACGAGATCGCCCGGCTGCGCAGCAGCGGCGTCACGATCTTCAGCCCCGAGGACGGCCAGCGTCTCGGGCTCGCCGGGATGATCAACACGGTCGTCAAGGACTGTGACTTCGACCCCTGGGACGTCAAGGCAGCGAGCGTCGACGCCGTGCTCTCCGGCGAGCGGGCCGCCATCGCCCGTGCCATCACCGGCGCGCAGGAGGGCGACCTGGACGCCGCGACCCTGGACGCGATCCGCGAGGCCGCCGCCAACCGCCAGGTCCCGATCCTCGGCATCACCGGCACCGGCGGTTCGGGCAAGAGCTCGCTCACCGACGAGCTCCTCCGGCGCCTGCGCCTCGACCAGCAGGACAAGCTGCGCGTCGCCATCCTCGCCATCGACCCGACGCGCAGCCGTGGCGGCGGCGCCCTGCTCGGCGACCGCATTCGCATGTCGTCGCTCGACGGCGACCGCGCGTTCTTCCGCAGCCTCGCGACCCGCGGCCACAGCCAGGTGCCGGCCAACCTCGACGACGTCGTCGCCATCACGAAGTCCGCCGGCTTCGACCTCGTCATCCTCGAGACGCCCGGTATCGGTCAGGGCGATGCGGCCATCGTCGACTACGCCGATGTGTCCCTCTACGTCATGACGCCGGAGTTCGGCGCGAGCAGCCAGCTCGAGAAGATCGACATGCTCGACCGGGCCGACGTCATCGCCATCAACAAGTTCGAGCGCCGCGGGGCCGAGGACGCGCTGCGCGACGTCGGGCGCCAGATGGTGCGCAACCGCGAGGCCTTCGGCAAGGGTCCGGCCGACATGCCGGTCTACGGGACGAGCGCCGCGACCTTCAACGACGACGGCGTCACGGCTCTCTACCAGGAGCTGCGCGGCCTGCTCGCCGAGAAGGGCATGCCGGTCGAGGAGGGCGCTCTCCCGGCCGTCTCGACGAAGCAGTCGACGAAGATCGCCGCCGTCGTGCCGTCCTCGCGGGTGCGCTACCTCGCCGAGATCAGCGAGACCCTCCGTGGCTACCACGCCAGGACGAAGGACTATGCCGCCCAGGCGTCCCGCGTGCAGCGCCTCGAGGCCGTGAGCGCGGAGCTCGCGGAGGCCGGCTCCGACGCGGCCGGGGTCGACGCGTTGCTCGAGAGCGCTCGCAGTGACCTTCCCGCCGACGTGGCGGACCAGGTGGCCGCGTGGCCCACCATCGTCGAGTCGTACTCCGGCGACGAGCAGGTCGTCACCATCCGCGACAAGGAGATCCGCAACGTCCTGACGCGAGAGTCTCTGTCGGGCAACAAGATCCCGCGCGTCGCATTGCCGCGGTACCAGGACCACGGCGAGCTCGTGTCCTTCCTGCGGCGCGAGAACCTGCCGGGCTACTTCCCCTACACGGCCGGCGTCTTCCCCTTCAAGCGGGAGGGTGAGGACCCAGCTCGGATGTTCGCGGGGGAGGGCGACCCGTTCCGGACCAACCGCCGGTTCAAGCTGCTCTCGGAGGGCCAGCCGGCGACGCGCCTCTCCACGGCGTTCGACTCGGTGACGCTCTATGGCCGTGACCCCGACCCGCGCCCGGACGTCTACGGCAAGGTGGGCACGTCCGGCGTCTCCATCGCGACGCTCGACGACATGAAGGCGCTCTACGACGGCTTCGACCTCGTGTCGCCGACGACGTCGGTGTCGATGACGATCAACGGCCCGGCGCCGACGATCCTTGCGTTCTTCCTCAACACGGCGATCGACCAGCAGCTCGACCGGTTCCGCGAGCGCGAGGGCCGGGAGCCGAGCGGCGCGGAGGCGGAGGAGATCCGCGACTTCGCCCTGGCCAATGTCCGTGGCACGGTCCAGGCCGACATCCTCAAGGAGGACCAGGGCCAGAACACCTGCATCTTCAGCACCGAGTTCTCGCTGAAGATGATGGCGGACATCCAGCAGTGGTTCATCGAGCACAAGGTGCGCAACTTCTACTCGGTGTCGATCTCCGGCTACCACATCGCCGAGGCCGGGGCGAACCCGATCAGCCAGCTCGCGTTCACCTTGGCCAACGGCTTCACCTACGTCGAGAGCTATCTCGCGCGGGGCATGAACGTCGACGACTTCGCCCCGAACCTGTCATTCTTCTTCAGCAACGGCATGGACCCCGAGTACACCGTCCTCGGCCGCGTCGCCCGTCGCATCTGGGCCGTCGCGATGAAGGAGAAGTACGGCGCCAACGACCGCTCGCAGAAGCTGAAGTACCACGTCCAGACATCAGGTCGCTCGCTGCACGCGCAGGAGATGCAGTTCAACGACATCCGCACGACGCTGCAGGCGCTGTGCGCTATCTACGACAACGCCAACTCGCTGCACACCAACGCCTTCGACGAGGCCGTGACGACCCCGACCGCCGACTCGGTCCGCCGAGCCCTGGCGATCCAGCTCATCATCAACCGTGAGTGGGGCCTGGCCGTCAACGAGAACCCGCTCCAGGGCTCGTTCATCGTCGACGAGCTGACCGACCTCGTCGAGGAGGCGGTGCTGCGCGAGTTCGACAAGATCACCGAGCGCGGCGGCGTCCTCGGTGCCATGGAGACCGGCTACCAGCGTGGCCGGATCCAGGACGAGTCGATGCTCTACGAGCACCGCAAGCACGACGGGTCGCTGCCGATCATCGGCGTCAACACCTTCCGCCACCCGCGCGCCGAGGAGGAGACGCCGCAGACGATCGAGCTCGCCCGAGGGACCGAGGAGGAGAAGCAGAGCCAGCTCGCCCGGGTCCGCGCCTTCCAGAAGGACCACGAGGTCGAGGCGAGGTCCGCTCTCGAGGAGCTGCGGAAGGTTGCCATCGAGGGGGGCAACGTCTTCGACGTGCTCATGCGCGCGGCTCGCGTGTGCTCCCTCCAGCAGGTGACGGAGGCGTTCTTCGAGGTCGGTGGCCAGTACCGCCGCAACGTGTAGTCGCGTCGTGGTCGGGATCGTCGACGACCTGGGGTATGCCGCTGAGCTCGCTCCCAGCCCCAGGCGTGTCGTCTCGCTCGTCCCCTCCCTCACAGAGGCGATTGCCGCGACGTGCCCGGAGCGGCTGGTCGGCGCGACGGACTGGTGCACGCACCCGTCCGATCTCGACGTCGCGCGGGTGCGGGGCACCAAGAATCCGAACCTCGACGCGATCCGGGCACTCGAGCCGGACCTCGTCGTGGCGAACAAGGAGGAGAACCGCGAGCTCGACGTCCGGCGCCTGCGCGCGAGCGGGGTGCCGGTCTATGTCACTGACATCGAGACCGTGCCCGGTGCCCTGGACTCGCTGCAGCGGCTCTTCCATGAGGTGCTCGGGGCAGGAGTCCCGGACTGGTTGACCGCCGCCCGGACCGAGTGGTCGGGGCCGGTGCCCGAACCCACTGTGGACGTCGCAATAGCGATCTGGCGGGATCCTTGGATGGTCGTCGGGAGCAACACCTTCACCGGCGACCTGGTGGCCCGGCTCGGGTGGCGCAACGTGTTCGACGGTCACCCTGAGCGCTATCCGCACGTGGAGCTCGAGGACCTCGACCGCTCGGACATCGACGTCGTGCTCCTCCCGGACGAGCCCTATGTCTTCACGGCTGAGGATGGTCCGGAGGCGTTCGCGCACACCCGCACCGCGCTCTGCAGCGGACGACTGCTCACCTGGTACGGCCCGGCGATGGTCGGCGCGCGTGCGGCCCTGACCAACGTGGTCGGATCCACCCCCTGAGCCCACGGCCATCCCGCCCATTCACTCGAGTGTGCAGTTGGCGCCCGGCGGGGAGTGCACACTCGATGCAGGCACAGCCGATGTTCCTGCCGGTGTGCCCGCCCAATCACTCGAGTGTGCAGTTGGCGCCCGACGCGGAGTGCACACTCGATGCGGGGGCGACCCAGCGGCATACGGATTGGGAGGAATGACGGGACGAGACGCCTGAGGCCGGCTGGTTCCCGCACGCGACGGATGACCCGTCCCGTCACTTGACCCGCCGTTCGGTCGAGTGTGCAGTTGGCGCCCGGCGCGGAGTGCACACTCGACGGGGATCCGGCCCGGCGCGGAGTGCGCACTCGACGGGACGTCGAGGTCAGGTCAGGTGGTCGTAGTCGCCACGCACCCAGGCGGCGTGTCGGTCGGCGGAGTACCGGATGATGGCCTTCGCATCGGAAGGGACCGCGGCGCCGAAGTTGTTGTAGAGCCGGTCGAAGTGCAGTCCCTCGACCTGGTCGGCGATCCGCTGGACGACGTTGCCGGACAGGGGTAGGCGGTTCGGGTAGCTCCGCATGAAGCTGACCGTCTTGCGGT
>NZ_JBEDUL010000111.1:0-54782 GCF_040414665.1 Intrasporangium sp. | reverse complement strand
TCGAGCAGGCGGTCGTTGACCGCGCTCACGGCCTTGTCCATGCCGCGCTTGAGGGCGGCAGGAGCGGCGCCGGCGGCGACGTTGCGCAGGCCCTCCTTGACCATCGCCTGGGCGAGGACCGTCGCGGTCGTCGTGCCGTCACCGGCGATGTCGTTCGTCTTGGTGGCGACCTCCTTGGCGAGCTGGGCGCCGAGGTTCTCGTAGGAGTCCTCGAGCTCGATCTCGCGGGCGATCGTGACGCCGTCGTTCGTGATGGTGGGGGCGCCCCACTTCTTGTCGATGACGACGTTGCGGCCCTTGGGGCCGAGCGTCACCTTGACGGCGTTGGCGAGCGCGTCGACGCCGCGCTCGAGCGACTTGCGTGCGGAGTCGTCGAACTCCAGTTGCTTGGCCATGGTGTTCCTTCTGGCTGGTGATGCGCGTAACGGTGGGCGAACGAGCCGCACCCCGGCACGACCCCGAGGGGCGTCACCGGGGTGCGGTCAGAGCATGTGGTGCAGCGAGGTCGACGCTCAGCCGACGACGGCGAGAACGTCACGGGCGGAGAGGATGAGGTACTCCTCGCCGCCGTACTTGACCTCGGTGCCGCCGTACTTGCTGTAGATGACCTTGTCGCCGACCTTGACGTCGAGCGGGACACGCTGGTCGCCGTCCTCGTTCCAACGGCCGGGGCCGACGGCGAGAACCTCGCCCTCCTGCGGCTTCTCCTTCGCCGTGTCGGGGATGACGAGGCCGGAGGCGGTGGTCTGCTCCGCCTCGAGGGACTTGACGACGATGCGGTCTTCGAGCGGCTTGATGGAAACCGACACGGTGGTGACCTTCCCTTCGGGATGTCGATGGATCGAGTCTTGGAAGAATGTGATCCGGACGAGATCGGTCGCCGTCGCGGGGGTCGGCCGCTCTCGCGGATCTGGCACTTTCGGGGTGAGAGTGCCAACAAGCAAAATCTAGGTTTGGAGTTAGCACTCGGTCAAGTCGAGTGCCAACACACGGGGGCTCACGGCCGTGAACGGCCTGCGCCCCGGTGCGCCAGCCGGCCCGTCGGCTGCGAGGATGCCGCCATGGACGCAGCGATGGTGGACCGCCTCGCGACCGGAGAGGGCTGGGCGCTGCTCCAGTCCCTGCCGGTCTACGACGAGTCGACCGCGCTGCCCCTGCAGGAGAGGCTGCGCGACGCCTACGACGCCGACCTCGTGGCCGCCGCCATGGCACAGTCCCGTCTCCGGGCGAAGGCGGTCGACAAGTTCGGGGACTTCGCGGCGGGCATGCTCTTCACCGCCGACGGTCTCGAGCAGGCGACCCGCCTGCCCCTCGCAGCACGCCACGCCCACCGCTTCGCGTCCGCGGAGGTGCGGGAGGTCTATGACCTCGGGTGCGGGATCGGCGCCGACGCCATGGCCTTCGCCAGCCTCGACCTCGTCGTGCGGGCGGTCGATGCCGACCCGGTGACCGCCCGGATCGCGGCGGCGAACTTGCGGCACTGGCCGTCGGCTCGGGTCACACACGCGCGCGCCGACGAGGTCCGGCTCCCGTTGGGCGAGGCGTCCCGTCACCTCGGTGTCTGGCTCGACCCGGCTCGTCGGGTCTCGGGGGTCGCCGACGCCCGAGGCCGGACGAAGCGGGTCTTCTCACTCGATGCGATCTCGCCGACGTGGGACGAGGTCCGGGGCTTCGCCGCCGACACGCCGGCGACGGGGGCCAAGCTCTCGCCCTCGTTCCCACACGCCGCCCTCCCCGAGGGCACCGAGGCCCAGTGGAGCTCCTGGGACGGCGAGGTCGTCGAGTGCGCGATATGGTGGGGGCCCTTGGCCAGCACACCCGGCCGGACCGCTGCCGTGTGCTCCACCGCAGCTACCCATGTCGTCACCGAGGCCGACGCAGCCCCGGCGTTCGCGTCCCCACCCCTGACGACCCTGGCCGGCTTGGGCGACTGGCTCTATGAGCCGGATCGCGCCGTGATCCGCGCTGGACTGACCCCGGCCCTCACCGCCGCCGTGGACGGGGCCGAGCTGGGAGCCCGCGTGGGCTACGTGACGAGCCCAGCGGCATACGCGATCCCGTGGGCGAAGCGCTACCGCGTCGTCGAGGCGATGCCGCTGTCCCGCAAGGCATTGTCGCGGTGGCTGCGAGACCGCGGCCACGACCGGGTGACGATCAAGAAGCGCGGTGTCACGCTGGACCCCGAGCTGCTGCGACGACAGTTGAAGATGACCGGCCGCGGCAGGGGCGGCTCGGAGGCGACGCTCGTGGTCACGCGGGTCGCCGGCACCCAGGTCGTCATCGTCGTCGAGCCGGCCTGACTACGACCAGGGCGTACGCGGCCGGCGTTGCAGCTCCCCGTCGACGGTCAGGTCGAGCTTCTCGGTGTAGAAGGCGATGAGGCCAGCGACCGGCACGGCGTCGTGACGCGGCTCCTCGTACGACCACGCGATGTCCGGGAGAACCGTCTCGCCGACCCGGGCGGACCAGTAGGAGGCCTCCCCCTTGTAGGCACACACGGTGTGCGAGTCGGTCCGGACGAGCAGGTCCATGGCCACGTCCTCCCGCGGCACGTAGTAGCGCGTTGGCAGCGGCGTCTCGAAGAGCAACGTCGCGCGGGTGGTGTCAGCGAGGGTGACCCCGTCGCTGGCGATGACGACGTGGCGGCTGGACCTGAGGCAGTCGATCCGGTCGAACGGGTCGCGCGGGTGACCGAGAACCGGCTCGTCCTCCTCGAACCACTGCGTGAACGCCGACCAGTCGAGCACGACGTAGCCCGCCAGGTCGTCGTCGTCGGGTCGGAAGGCAGCCCCGGGCAGGTCTCCCGAGTCGGTCCTGATCGTCAACGGCGTGCCGGGGGTGGTGTGGGCGCCGAAGGGTGTGTGCGGATCGAGGACGGGCGGGCCGTCGTCGCCCAGAGGCACCGGGCGCTCGGCGGCAGCCGCCCCCTCCGCAGGGACGAGCTCGCCGGCGACGTCCTCCTCCGGCACGGCATAGGACCCGACGACCCGCTTGGGCTCCCACACGAGCTGGACGCGGCGGCTGTCGACGATGGTGGCGCCGAGGGCGTCGGCCCGAACCCACTTGCCGACGGGGTGGACGCGGAGGTCCGGGAGAGCTCGCAGGATCACGTGCCGCATGCGAGTGGCCATGGTCCAGTGTGACTCACAATGCGGCGCCGGGCTGGGCCCCGGACCACTGGACCGCCTCGGAGCCGGCCCGGTTCGCGGCCTCGAGAGCCTCCTTGCGCGTGGTGCCTGCCGCGAGGGCCGCGGCCAGCGCGCCACAGAAGGCGTCACCGGCACCGACCGTGTCCACGACGTCGGCGTCATCGAGCCGTATGCCGCTCACCTCCTCCCCGTCCCACCTGGCCCCGGCTGCCCCGAACGTCACGAGCAGCGACGTCGGGATGAGGTCGGAGTCTGCCAGCTGGCGCATCTCCTCCTCGTTGACGATGACCGGGTCGGCGAGGGCGACGACGTCGTGCGGGAGGGGGGCGTAGGGCGCGAGGTTGATGACGACGCGAGCGCCGCTGCGGGCGGCCAGGTGTGCGGCGCGGGCGACGAGGTCTGCGGGCACCTCGAGCGAGCAGAGGAGCACGTCGCCGGGGCCGAGACGCGCCGCCGTGACCGCGGCGTCCTGCACCATGTCGTTTGCTCCGGGGACGACGACGATGGTGTTCTCCCCGACGTCGTCGACCGTGATGAACGCGGTGCCGGTCGGCGCATCGGCGCAGCTGGGCACCTGGGTCTCGATGCCGTGACGCTGCAGCCGACTCAGATACGCCGCTCCCGCGTCGTCGGCGCCGACCCGTCCGACCATGACCACCTCGGCACCGGCACGGCGCGCCGCCATCGCCTGGTTGCCGCCCTTGCCACCGGCGAACCGGCCGGCCGCCCCACCGAGGACGGTCTCCCCCGGGCGCGGGTGACGCTCGACCCGCGTCACGACGTCAACGTTGAGGGAGCCGAGGACGACGACGCGCCCCATCAGCTGGTCCCGCCGGAGCCGAGGATGGTGTCGCGCCAGAGCGCCGAGTACCGCTGGTGGTCGACGCCCAGGGCGACCCGGACCCGCACCGGCGGCTCGCCGTGCGGGTCGTGCGAGAGGTCTCCACTCCAGTCGCGCCGGTCGACGATCGTCCGGCCGCGTGACCAGTGACCCGCAAGCTCGACGCGGATCGGGAGCACCTGGGTCGTCAGTCCCTCCGGCTCGAGGACCGCGCAGACCGCGCCGGCGTCGCCGATCGTCGCCGCGTCCCGGCCGAACCGCTCGCACTGGAACTGGATGAGCCTGCCTGCGAGCTCCGCCGCACCCCGCCCACCGACAGCGACCAGCTCGTCCGCTTCGGCGGTGGCCACGACCGGGTCGTAGAACACGTCGAGGCCGTACATGGTGACCGGGATGGCCAGCTGTGCCGCGGCATCGAGCACGATCGCGGCCGCCTCCGGGTCGTGGAAGACGTTGAACTCCGCGGATGCCGTGGCGTTGCCGGTCTGCACGGCCCCGCCCATGAAGACGACCTCGGCGATCCCACGCGCGGCCGCGGGGTACGTCCGGAGCAGCAGCGCGATGTTGGTCAGCGGTGCCGTGGTGACGAGCGTGACCGTCTCGCCCGCCTCAGCGGCAGCGATGCACGTGTCTCGAAGCAGCTCGACGGCGTGCCGGGGGTCAGGCCGCAGTGTCGGCGCGGGCCAGCCGATGTCGCCCATGCCATCCTCCCCATGGACGTGCCGGGCGTCCCTCGGGTGCTCCAGCAGCGGGCGCTCCGCGCCTCGGGCGACCGGCACGTCGCTGCGGCCGGCCGCCTGCAGCACCGTCAGCGTGTTGCGGACGACGTCGTCGACCGGCGCATTGCCGCCGACGCAGGTCACCGCCCGTAGGTCGAGCCCGGCATGGGTCGCTGCCAGGAGCAGCGCGCAGGCATCGTCCACTCCGGTGTCGACGTCGAGCACGACGGGTCTTGCGGTCGGCGGCACGCGGTCAAGGTACCGCTACCGCCAAAGGTCCGGCGGGTACGGTCGTCACGTGCCTGACACCCTGACGACCCGACTGCCCCGCCTGCGGTCCACGAGGATGATCGTTGTGGCGACGGCCGTGACCCTGCTCCTGGCCGCGTGCTCGACCGCTGCTGCCCCGTCAGGATCCCCCTCTCAGCCGGAGGCATCGACAGCGACGAGACCGACCGGAGGCCCCTCGACATCCGGTTCCGCCACGACGCCGCCGCCCACACCATCCTCCCCGGGCACGTCACCGGCACCGACCGCGACGGCCCTCGGCAACGGGGCCTGCGCGTCAGCGCTGGTGGCGAAGATGTCCCGCTCCGAGCGGGCCGGCCAGCTGCTCATGGTCGGCCTCGACGTCAATGCTCGGAAGGACAGCCTGGACGCAACGATTCGCGACCGGCATCTCGGCGGGGTCATCCTCCTCGGCGGCTGGTACGACGGCGCCGATCGCGTTCGCGCCACGACCCGGCACCTCGAGTCCCTTGCCGAGGGGTCCGCAGACGATCCGGGGCTCCTGCTCGCGGCCGACCAGGAGGGTGGCAACGTCCAGCAGCTCCGGGGCGCGGGCTTCACCCGGATCCCGACCGCCCTCGCCCAGGGCGACCTCTCGCCGAGCCAGCTCGCGAAACGCGCCGCCGGGTGGGCCGCAGAGCTGCGCGGCGCCGGGATCAACGTCAACCTCGCTCCCGTCGCCGACACCGTTCCGGCCGACCTCGGGCGGGCCAACGCCCCGATCGGCCGCTGGGACCGGCAGTTCTCGAGCGACCCGACCGTGGTGGGCCGGATGGTCGGCGCGTTCATCGAGGGGATGCACCGGGGCAAGGTGGCCGCGACGATCAAGCACTTCCCTGGCATCGGCCGGATCACCGGCAACACGGACCTCACCGCTGACGGCATCACGGACCGCACGACGACCGCCTCGGACGCGTACCTTCGGCCGTTCGGCGCCGGCATCAAGGCCGGCGCGGACCTCGTCATGGTCGGTTCGGCGATCTACAGCCGGATCGACCCGGGCGTCAACGCCACGTTCTCGAAAGCCATCATCAGCGACCTGCTGCGGGGACGACTGGGCTACGACGGGGTGGTCATCACCGACGATGTCGGCGCGGCCAAGGCCGTCGCGGCAACACCGGTCGGCCAGCGCGCGACGAAGTTCGTCGACGCGGGCGGGGACATCGTCCTCACGGCGCGACCGGACACGGTGGCGACCATGCACCAGGCCCTGACCCGTCGGATGGCCGAGGACCCGGACTTCGCCGCCAAGGTCGCGGCAGCAACCACCCGGGTGATGGCCCTGAAGGTCAGGCTCGGCCTCGCGAGCTGCGGCTGACACCGCCGGGCCGAGCCGCCTCAGGACTGGACGAGCTCGACGGGCATCGACGAGTCCGTCGGCAGGCCAAGCTCGCTCGGCTCACGACCCTTGGCCACCAGCTGCGCCCCGAGCGCTGCGACCATCGCCCCGTTGTCGGTGCACAGCGCAGGCCTCGGGACGCGGAGGATGATGCCCGCCTTGGCGCACCGCTCCTCTGCGAGCGTCCGCAGCCGGGAGTTGGCCGCCACGCCTCCCCCGATGAGCAGGTGGTCCACGTCGTTGTCCTTGCAGGCCAGCAAGGCCTTCTTCGTCAGGACGTCGACGACCGCCTCCTGGAAGGAGGCCGCCACGTCGGCCACCGGCACCGGCTCCCCGGCTCGGTGACGCTGCTCCACCCATCGGGCAACCGCCGTCTTCAGCCCCGAGAAGGAGAAGTCGAAGCGGTGCCGCTCCAGGTCGCGTCCCGTCGTCAGCCCCCGCGGGAAGTCGATCGCCACCCGGTCGCCGTCGCGGGCGGCCCGGTCGATGTGGGGCCCTCCGGGGAAGGGCAGCCCCAGCACTCGCGCGACCTTGTCGAACGCCTCCCCCGCGGCGTCGTCCATCGTCGATCCCATCGAGCGCACGTCGTCCGTCACGTCGGGCACGAGCAGGAGCGAGGAGTGCCCGCCCGAGACGAGCAGGGCCATGGTGGGCTCCGGTAGCGGCCCGTGCTCCACGATGTCGACGGCGACGTGCGAGGCGAGGTGGTTGACGCCGTAGATGGGCTTGTCGAGGGCCACGGCCAGCGCCTTGGCCGCAGCCACGCCGACGAGGAGCGACCCGGCCAGACCCGGGCCCGAGGTCACGGCGATCGCATCGAGGTCCCGCAGGGCCACGCCGGCATCGCGGCAGGCTCGCTCGATCGTCGGGACCATGGCCTCCAGGTGCGCGCGGCTCGCGACCTCGGGGACCACCCCGCCGAAGCGCGCATGCTCGTCCACACTGCTTGCGACAGTGTCGACGAGCAGCGTCTCGCCGCGGACGATCCCGACGCCGGTCTCGTCGCACGAGGTCTCGATCCCGAGGACGAGCGGTTCGTCAGCCATGGATACCTCCGAGGTGCTTGCGCATGACGAGGGCGTCGATGTCGCCCGGCTGGTAGTAGCGTCGGCGCACGGAGATGACCTCGAAGCCGCTCGTCCCGTAGAGCCGCCTCGCCGCCTCGTTGTCGGCCCGCACCTCGAGCAGCAGGACCCGGGCCCCGCTGCGCTCGGCTCGCCGGACGAGCTCGTCGAGGAGCCGACGACCCAGCCCGCGGCCCTGGACGTCCGGCACCGTCGCGATGGTCATCAGGTCCGCAGCCTCGCCGGCGGAGTCGATGCCCGCGTAGCCCACGATCCGGCTGTCGTCGACAGCGACGACGTAGTCGCGCCGTGGGCGGCCCGCGAGCTCGGCCCACCACGTCTGCGCCGACCAGGCGTCGTCCGCGAAGAGCGCCACTTCGAGCTCCGCCACCGTTTCGAGGTCGGTCCACTCGAGGTCCCGCAGGATCGGCGCGCTCATCCGAGCGTCGACTTCCGGGTCGGCGGCGCGGTCGCCACGTCCGGGCGTCGCAGGTAGAGGGGCTCCAGCCCGTCGAGCGCGTCTCCCGTCGCCAGTCGGCGGCGAGCGAGGTCTGCGAGGGCGCCCGCCGACACGTCGAGGGGAAGCGGACGTATGCCGCTGGGCTCGCCCCCGTCGACGGCCGGCCTCGCGAGGTCGGCCGGGTAGAGCAGCGGCCCGCGTCCCGCCACGGGAAGCTCACGCCACGACTCGTCGAGGTCGGCGGCGCGACTGACGACGGGCCCGGCCACGCGGGTGGGGCCACGGTCGTCGAGGACGAACTCAGCGGCATACACCTCCTTGCGCCTGGCATCGGTCGCGACGAGGAGGCCACCACGGTGCCCACCCAGCCACGTGTCGTGTGCGAGGGCGTCGAGGCTGCACAGGCCGTGGACGGGGAGCCCGAGGGCGAAGGCGAACGTCCGTCCGGAGACGATCCCGACGCGCAGGCCGGTGAACGGCCCGGGACCGATCCCGACGACGACCTCGGTGACGTCGGACGGCTCGGCGCCTGCCTGGGTCAGCACAGACTGGATGTTCGGCGCGAGGTGTTCAGCGTGTGCCCGCGCATCGAGCGTCGTGGCCTCGGCCACCACTGCGTCGCCGTCATGCAGGGCAACGCCGATGGCGGTCGTGGACGTGTCGATGGCGAGGAGGAGCACGGCCGTCAGGTTATCCGCCCCGGGGTACGGACCCGAACCCGGACAGTCGTCAGGTGCGTGTCGCCGGGGTCTTCGGCTCGACTGGCGCGTGCCCCGCGGGCCCGTGCCGGCCGGCGACGCCACCGGCGAGGAAGAGCATGGCGAGGACGAGGAGCGGCACGACCACGGCGCCTGTTGACGTGCCGAGGGCGCCCTGGAGGCCGGGCCCTTCCGCCCCCCACTCGGTGAGCAGGCGCACTACGAGGAGGAGCAGCGGCACCGCCGCGACGGCGATGAGCAGCTCCCCCGCCTGCGTGGCGTACCGCTGGCCGACGACGGCGATCGGCAGCGCGAGGACGACCGCGATGACGGGAACGGTCGGCGCGTCGATGTCGACGAAGAGGGTGAGTACGGCCCAGACGGCGAAGAGCCCGATGGCCGCGACCAGCACGTGGAGCGCCCGCCGCGGCGACCGAACGGCCATGGCGGTCAGCCCGACGAGCGGTACCACCACCGCTGCCGTGAGCAGCCACGGCGCCCAACCGCTCAGGTCCTCGAACGCGTACCCGAGGGCAAAGGCAATGCCGCCGACGGCGAAGAGGGACGTGAGGACGAGCGCCACCTTGCGAAGAATCGATGCGAGTGACATGGCGAACACCGGCCTTCCGTACCTTCAGTCTCGCTTGCCGTGCGGTCGGACGTCAGGGCCGAAGGACCCGGGTCCTGGCGGTGCCCACCGAGGCGTCAGGGGCGGCGGGAGCGAGTTTGTTGCAGAAGTGTGAACGCTGCCCCTGCGGGTGACTGCCGAAGTTACCCTCGATCAGGTCGACAGCGAGGGAGACACGACGTTGCGGAAACCCAGCATCCCTACAGCATTGCGGCGTCCATTTGTTCTCGCCACGATGCTGGTCGTCGCACTGGGAGCGGCTGTCGCCCTGGGGCCGGGCTTCCTTCTTGCTGGGGAAAACGGGCAGGGAATGGCGATCCCGGACAACCCGCGGCGGGCAGACAGCCCGCCGCCGTTGACCGACCTGTCTGGCCCGACGGCGACTGAAGCACGGTACGTGACCGCCGTGAGCACTGGTGGTCGCTTCTTCGTCGATCAGCATGGTGAGCCGATCCTCGTACGAGGCGACTCTCCGTGGTCGCTCATGGTGGACGTCTCCCCCGAGGACGCCGAGCGGTACTTTGCCACCCGCGCGGCCCAGGGTTTCAACGCGGCGCTGGTCTCGCTCATCGGCTCGGGCGGCAACGGAGGGCCGTCCGACGACGGCGCAACCTACGACGGCCTGCTTCCCTTCGCGTCCGGCGACGTGCTGGCATGGAATGCCGCCTACTGGCAACGCGTGCACAGCTACCTGGTCAAGGCCGCGAATCACGGGATCACGGTCTTCCTGTACCCGATCGACGGCTGGACGATTGGCAACTCCTTTGTCCCCGAAAGTATTTCGACCTGTCGCGGATACGGTGAGAGGGTTGCCACGTACTTCGCCGCGCTGCCCAACATCGTGTGGATGACAGGTGGTGACTACTTCCCGGCAACTGACGACCTGGCCGCCGGTAGCGAGGTGGACCACTGCCTGGACGCGGCACTGCAGGGAATCCGCGACGCCGGCGACTCCCGGCCCTTCTCCATCCAGTTGAACTACGAGCGTTCCTGGTCTACTCAGAACCCGTTCTGGGCCCGTCGCGTCGACTGGAACTTCGTCTACACCTACCACCCCACCTACGAGGCAGTGCTCAAGGCCTACGGGCACCAGCCAGCCCTGCCGGCGCTGTTCGGTGAAGGCAACTACGAGGGAGAGAACAACCAAGAGGCGAGCCCTCCAACGACGGCCGAGACGCTTCGCCGACAGGTGCTCTGGGCGTTGACCTCCGGCTCGCCCGGTGACATCTTCGGCACCGACGACTGGGAGTTCCTGCCGGGATGGCAAGGCCGTCTCGAGTCGGAGTCCGTCCGTCAGATCTCCAGACTTCGGGCACTGGTCGGCGAACTTCCTTGGTGGCAGCTGGTGCCGGACGAGAGCCGGCCGATCGTGACTGCCGGCCGAGGCGAGCAGGTGACGGATGACTCGTTCCGGGACGTCCTGGACAACGACTACGTCACGGCTGCGAGCACACCGGATGCCAGGACCGCCCTCGTGTACCTCCCGACATCACGGGAGATCACCCTCGACACCAGTCGGTTCGCCAAGGAAGCCAAGGCCTACTGGATCGACCCGACCACCACCGATCGGCTGCCAACTCGGCTCGCAACTCACATGCGCCCTCCGGAACGCAACTCTGGGGGCGATACCGACTGGCTGCTGCTGCTTCAGTCCCCCTGACCCGCACGGCACCGTCAGGTCTGGCCCCACGTCGAGCGCCCTGCGTGGGTTGCCGCCGTTCGCACGTCGAGGTCAGGCGTCGAGCAGCAGGGACCCCAGTCGGTTCTCCCAGCGCTCACCGACTGGGTCGAGCCGTGCCGTGCGGACGTCTTCGCCGGTGATGGTTATCCCCAGCCGGTCGGACGAGAGCTGCTCGGCAAGACCCGCCCCCCACTCGATGATCGTGACGCTCTCGTCGAGATCGGCATCGAGGTCCAGGTCGTCGAGCTCCATCGCGCTGCCGAGACGGTAGGCGTCGACGTGGACGAGGGCAGGACCGCCGACGAGCGAGGGATGCACCCGCGCGATGACAAAGGTCGGCGACGTGACCGGTCCGCGCACGCCGAGACCCTCGGCGATGCCCTGCGTCAGGGTCGTCTTTCCGGCGCCGAGGTCGCCGGTGAGCACGATGAGGTCGCCGGCTCGTAGCAGGCGGCCCAAGCGGGCACCGAAGGCCTGCGTGTCCTCGCGGGTGGCAAGCGTTACCTCACGTCCCACTGCGGTTCTCTTCCCGCGCCCGTGCGGCGCCCTGTGCCCGGCGCAGCCTGGCCAGGGCACGAGCCCGCTCGGCCCTCACCCGCTCATCCGCCTCACGCTCCATGCGGCGCTGGCGCCGGCTCTTCGCCACGTCGGTGACGATTCGGCGCACGCGCGGCTGGCGGGACACCTCGATGTCCTCCTCCCGGGCTCGCGTCCCCTGCTCCGCCAGCTCGAGCAGGTGGGCGCTGAGCAGGTCGGGGTGCTCGAGCATGATGATGTGCCCGGCGTCGTTGACGACGATGTGCTCGGCCCCAGGTATGCCCTCGACGATGAGCTCGCTGTGCTCCGGTGGCGTGAGGACGTCCTGCTTGCCGTTGAACACGAGCGTGACGGTGTCCTTGAACTCGGCCAGCGCCGGCCGCTTGTCGAACCCGTCGAAGATGAGCAGGAAGTCCCTGATGACATCGGGCGGGGTGGTCATGAGCATGTCGGCCGTGTGACGGACGACGGAGCGCGGGACCGGTGAGGCGAAGGAGTTCTGCTCGACGAGGAGCTCCTCGAGATCACGGCCGACGCGGCGAAGCCGGACGACGAGATCCGGCCGGTCGCCCAGCGGCCCGAGAACCGTGGGACCGAGGCGCTCGAGCAGCAGCCGACCGAAGGTCGCACTCCGGCCGCCGTTGGCCAGGATGAGGCCGCCGGCGCTCGTGCCGATGAAGGCGGCACCCGCGACGCGCTCCCGGATGAAGTCGGGGTGCCGCTCGCCGAGGGCGAGCATGGTCATGCCGCCCATGGAGTGGCCGGCGAGGATGAGGCGTCCGGAGGGGGCCACCTCGTCGACAACCTGCTTGAGGTCGTCGCCGAGCTGGTTCATGACGTATGACGTCGGGTCGCCGCGGCCGGACTGGCCGTGGCCACGGTGGTCCCAGCTGACGACGCGGTAGCCGGCCGCCTTGAGCGCACGCCGCTGGTAGACCCAGGACCGCAGACTGAGGCAGTAGCCGTGGCTCAACACGATGGTCGGGAGCCGAGCAGGATCGTCTCCGCTCGTCAGCCCCTTGGCCGCCGCGGCAGCGGCCTCAGGCGCCGGGAGATCGATCTCAACGTGGAGGGCGACGCCGTCCTTCGTCAGGACCATTCGGTCCTCGTCGGGGGTGATCTCGAGCTGCTCCCTCGTCTCGAGCGCGTCCAGCGCGGCCCGATGCCGCCCGGCACGGTCGGCGGCGATGCCCGCAGCGACGCCTGCAGCGACACCGGCAGCGCCGAGCACGATGCCGAGGACCGGGTTGGGCCGGCCGTTGCTCACGCCTCCGCCCCGTCCCCGGAGCCCCCGCGCCACAGCCGGGGCACCCGCGCGCCGATCCGCGACACGATCTCGTAGCTGATGGTGTCCGTGGCGTCTGCCCAGTCCTGTGCGGTCGGCTCGTCCGGGCCCGCGCCGAACAGGGTCACGACGTCGCCGGCAACAGCCGAGCTCTCCGGACCGAGATCGACGACGAACTGGTCCATGCACACGCGACCGGCGATGGTCGTCCGGTGGTCGCCGATCCGGACCGGCCCGACGTTGGTCGCGTTGCGAGGGACGCCGTCGGCGTAGCCGAGGGGAACCAGCCCGATCTCCGTGTCGACCTCAGGGCGGTAGACGTGGCCGTAGCTGATGCCCTGCCCGGCTGGCACCCGCTTGACGAGGGCGAGCCGGGCCCGAAGCGTCATGACCGGTCGCAGGTCGAAGTCGTCGTCCATCTGTGGAACCGGCGACAAGCCGTAGATGGCGATCCCCGGACGGACGAGGTCGGCGTGTGCCGATGGGTGGACGAGCGTCGCAGCCGAGTTCGCGAGGTGCCGGACCTCGGGCCGCAGGCCGGCCTTCTCAGCGAGCGCGACGGCCTCGAAGAAGGTGTCCTGCTGGGTGAGCACCGTCGGGTGCTCGGGGGCGTCGGCGAGCGCGAAGTGCGTCCAGATCCCGACGACGGAGATCACGCCCTCGGCCTCGAGGAGACGGGCATGGTCGAGCAGGGCGGGCCAGTCGGTGCCGTAGGCCCCGCCGCGGCCCAGCCCGGTGTCCACCTTGAGGTGGACGCGGGCGGTGCGGCCCTGCTCCCGCGCGGCGGCGGCGATCGCGTAGAGCGTCCACGTCGCGGAGGCCGACAGGTCGATGTCACGGCGCACGGCACCGGCGAAGTCGCTGCCGGGCACGCTCAGCCACGTGAGCAGCCGGGTCGAGATGCCCGCATCGCGCAGCGCGAACGCCTCGGCGAACTGCGCGACGCCGAGCCAGCCGGCACCGGCCCGGACCGCGGCACGCGCCACGGGGAGCAGCCCATGTCCGTAGGCGTCGGCCTTGACGACGGCCATGAGCTCCGACCTCGGGGCGCGTGCACGCAACGTCCGAACGTTGTGCTCCAGCGCGTCGAGGTCGATCTCCGCCCAGACGGTGAGTCCAGCGGTGGGGTCAGTGGCGTTCATCGTTGCGCATCCTCGCATGTCCGGCTGCAGAGAGCAGACCCACCCCACTCCGCCCCCACGCAGACTCCTACCCTGGTCGAGGGAACAGCTTTCGGGTGGTGGAGCCGCAGCAGCAGTCCACTCGATCGGGTGGACCGGGGATCAGCTCCTGCGGAGGAGGTCGCGGATCGTCGGGCGGAGCGCCTCGGCGACAGCGAGGGCTCGCAGCGGGCCTCCCCCGGACGCGCGGTCGGCCGCCACCCCATGGACGAGTGCTGCGAGCGAGCCCGCGTCGAGCGGGTCCAGACCGGCTGCGAGCAGCGTGCCGGCCACCCCGGCGAGCACGTCGCCGGCGCCGGCCGTGGCCAACCACGCCGGGGCGTCGGCCTGGGAGCGCACCGGCCCGTGCCCATCGGGCCCAACGACGAGCGTGGTCGAGCCCTTGAGGAGGACCGTCGCCCCGGTGAGCTGCGCCGCGAGCCGGGCGTGCCGAACGGGCTCCCGCTCCACGTCCTCCCGCGTGGTTGACCCTGAAAGCCGGGTCACGAGGCGGGCCAGCTCTCCGGCATGTGGCGTGAGCAGGGTCGGGGCCGTCCGCTTGCCCGTCACGAGGTCGAGGCCGCCCGCGTCGACGACGATCGGCAGGTCGCCGGCGAGGGCGTCGCGCGCCACCCGGAGCTGGGCCTTCGCTCCCTCACCCGTCGACTCGGGGTCGAGGCCAGGGCCGACGACCCACGCCTGGACCCGGCCCTCGCCGATGACGGCTTCCGGAACGCTGCCTCGCACGAGACCCGTCGGAGTCGGTGTGCCGACGTAGCGGACCATCCCGGCACCGGACTCGACCGCGGCCGTGACGGCGAGGACCGCCGCTCCGCTGAATGTCTCGCCCCCGGCGACGACGCCGACCACGCCACGGGAGTACTTGTCGTCGGCGGGGCCCGGCACGGGCCAGAGCTCGGCCACGTCGTCGTACGTCAGCCGCTCCACCGTCGCAGCGACGTGGTCGGTCGCCAGCCCGATGTCGACGACGGTGAGCCGTCCGGTCGCCGACTCCCCGGCCGGAAGCAGGGCGGCCGGTTTGGGGACACCGAAGGTCACCGTCTCGTCCGCCCACACGGCGTCGTCGTCCGACTCGATGCCGTCGGGATCGAGACCGCTCGCCACGTCGACGGCGATGACCCAGGCGTCGTCCGCGATCGCGTCGACGAGAGCAGCCGCGCCCGGACGGAGGCCCGGCTTCCCGCCGATCCCGACGATGCCGTCGAGGACGAGGTCTGCCTCGGCAACGACCCGGGCCGCAAGGTCGGGATCCTCCCCAGCGACCAGCACGGTGGCTCCGGCAAGCTCGGCAGCCCGGAGCCCTGCACTGTGGACTCCCGATCGCCCGGACTCGGGCAACAGCACCACAGCGCAGGCAAACCCGGTATCGGAAAGGAGCCCAGCGGCATACAGGGTGTCTCCCCCGTTGTCACCCGCGCCGACGAGCGCGACGACGGTGCTCCCGTCCCGCTCCTCGAGCCTGGCTGCGGCGATCCGGGCGAGCCCTTCGGCCGCCCGGCTCATCAGTTCTCCCTCGGGGAGTCCGGCCATGGCCGCCGCCTCGGCGGCGCGCACCTCGGCGACGGCAAGCGCCCGGATCATCAGCCCTCCGCGATGACGACAGCCGACGCGACGCCCGCGTCGTGGGACAGGGACACGTGGAACCGGTCGACGCCGAGGTCGTTGGCCCGCGCCTGGACCGAGCCGCCGATCTCGAGGTACGGCCTGCCGTCATCGTTGGTGACGACGCAGGCGTCCGTCCACTGCAACCCGGCGGGGGCGCCGAGCGACTTGGCCAGTGCCTCCTTCGCCGCGAACCGCGCTGCGAGGGACGCGATCCCCAGCCCGCGCTCGTCCGTCGTGAAGAGCCGCTCCCGCAGGGCGGGGGTGCGTGCGAGGGTCTCCGCGAACCGCGCGATGTCGACGACGTCGATGCCCACCCCGACGATCACGTCAGCCCCGCGCCATCGAGCGCCATGACCGCGCCGTCACTCCACTGTCACGGACTTGGCGAGGTTGCGCGGCTGGTCGACGTCGAGGCCCTTGGCCGTCGACAACCAGAGGGCAAAGACCTGCAGCGGCACGACGGTGAGCAGCGGAGCGAGCAGCGACGACGTGGCAGGCACGCGAATCACCTCGTCGGCGAACGGGACCACGGCCTCGTCGCCCTCCTCGGCGATGACGAGGGTGCGGGCACCACGGGCTCGGATCTCCTGGATGTTGGACACGACCTTGCCGTGCAGGCCGTGCTCGCTCGTCGGCGACGGCACGATGACGAACACCGGCTGCCCCGGCTCGATGAGCGCAATCGGCCCGTGCTTGAGCTCGCCGGCCGCGAAGCCCTCCGCGTGGATGTACGCGAGCTCCTTGAGCTTGAGCGCTCCTTCCATCGCGACCGGGTAGCCGACGTGCCTCCCGAGGAAGAGGACGGCGCGGGTGTCCGCCATGAACCCGGCGATCTCCTTGACCCGGCCCATCTGGCCGAGGACCTTCTCGATCTTGCCGGGGACGTCCGCGAGCTCCTTCATGATCGCCTGCGCGTCGTCGGCGTAGGCACCGCCGCGGAGCTGGGCCAGGTAGAGCCCGAGGATGTAGGAGGCGGTGATCTGGGCGAGGAAGGCCTTCGTCGACGCCACGGCGATCTCAGGCCCGGCATGGGTGTAGAGCACCGCGTCGGACTCCCGCGGGATCGTCGAGCCGTGCGTGTTACAGATCGAGATCGTCAGGGCACCAAGGTCACGCGCGTGCTTGACCGCCATGAGCGTGTCCATCGTCTCGCCGGACTGGCTGATCGACACGACCAGGGTCCGCTCGTCGACGATCGGGTCGCAGTAGCGGAACTCGTGAGCGAGCGCCACCTCGACCGGGATCCGCGTCCAGTGCTCTATGGCGTACTTCGCCGTCATGCCCGCGTAGGCCGCGGTGCCGCAGGCGACGATGGTGATCCGGTCGATGGCCCTGAGCTGCTCCTCCGAGATGCGCAGCTCGTCCAGGACGAGCCGACCGTCCGGGTCGGTCCGTCCGAGCAGCGTGTCCCGGACGGCGTGGGGCTGTTCGTTGATCTCCTTCTCCATGAAGGTCGCATAGCCGCCCTTCTCGGCCGCGGCGGCGTCCCACGTCACCTCGTAGGCCTTGCCCTGGGCGCTCGAGCCGTCGAAGCCGATCACCGTCGCCCCGTCGGACGTGATCGTGACGATCTGGTCCTGCGCGAGCTCGAGCGCGTGACGGGTGTGGCCGATGAAGGCCGCGACGTCCGAGCCGAGGTAGTTGACATCGTCGCCGAGGCCCACGACGAGGGGGCTGTTGCGCCGGGCGCCCACGACCACACCGGGCTGGTCGGCGTGGATGGCGAGCAGGGTGAAGGCGCCCTCGAGGTCCGCCACGACCGTGCGCATGGCCTCGGTCAGGTCACGCCTCTCCTCGTAGGCGCGGGCGAGCAGGTGGGCGACGACCTCGGTGTCCGTCTCGCTCGTGAAGGTGACGCCATCCGCGATCAGCCCGTTCTTCAGGGCGTGGAAGTTCTCGATGATCCCGTTGTGGATGAGGGCGAGCTTGCCGTCCGCCCCGCCGCGGTGCGGGTGGGCGTTGCTGTCCGTCGGGCCACCATGGGTCGCCCAGCGCGTGTGGCCGATGCCGGTCGTCGACAGCGGCAGCGGGTCCGCCTCGATCTCGTCCCGAAGGTTGGCGAGCTTGCCCGACTTCTTGCGGGTCTCGACGTGATCGCCGTCGATGAGGGCGACCCCGGCGGAGTCGTAGCCGCGGTACTCGAGGCGAGCCAGCCCTTCCATGACGACGTCGAGCGCCGTGCCGTCTTGCGTCTTGCCGACGTAGCCAACGATTCCACACATGCCGAACAGCCTAAGGGACCACCAGCCGGGCCAAGTCCACGCTGGCGGCCGTCGTCGGCAAGAATGGCAGGGTGTCGCAGCCATCCCGTCGAGACGACCTGACGGAAGCAGACGTCATCGAGGACGACAGCCCGAACGGGCGTGCCCCGACGACGCTGCCCTCGCCGTACGTCGAGCTCGACCGCGCGGCGTGGTCCCGGCTCCGCGAGAACTATCCGCTCGTCCTCGACGAGAACGACCTGGTCCGCCTGCGGGGCCTCGGTGACCGCGTCGACCTCAACGAGGTGGAGGAGGTCTACCTGCCCCTCTCGCGGCTGCTCAACTTCTACGTCGGCGCGACGCGGGAGCTGCACGACGTGACGACGACCTTCCTCGGCGAGCGCCCCGCCAAGACCCCGTTCGTCATCGGGGTCGCCGGCTCGGTCGCCGTCGGCAAGTCGACGACCGCCCGTATCCTGCGCGAGATGCTGGCCCGCTGGCCGGACACGCCACGAGTCGAGCTCGTCACGACCGACGGGTTCCTCTTCCCCAACGCCGAGCTGGAGGCGCGTGGGCTGCTCCAGCGCAAGGGCTTCCCGGAGTCGTACGACCGCCGGGCGCTCCTGCGTTTCGTCGCCGAGGTCAAGTCCGGCACGGCCGAGGTCACGGCGCCCGTCTACTCGCACCTGACCTACGACATCGTCCCGGGCGAGCGGATCGTGGTGCGACAGCCTGATGTGCTCATCGTCGAGGGACTCAACGTGTTGCAGGCTCCCGAGGTGCACCCGGTCCGCGGCACCGGGCTGGCGGTGAGTGACTTCTTCGACTTCTCCGTCTATGTCGACGCGTGGGTCGACGACATCCGCAAGTGGTACGTCCGGCGGTTCCTGCGGCTGCGCGAGACGGCCTTCTCCGACCCGCACTCCTACTTCCACCGCTACGCGGCGCTCTCCGACGCCGAGGCCGTCGCCACGGCGAACGGGATCTGGCGCGAGATCAACGGACCCAACCTCGTGCAGAACATCCTGCCCACCCGCTCCCGGGCCACGCTGGTGCTGTCCAAGGGCGAGAACCACGAGGTCAGGCGCGTCCGCCTGAGGAAGATCTGAACCCACGGGAGCTCACGGCCGTGGCCGGCCTGCGCCCCCGTGTACCCCCGGGTTGCCCGCATGGCTCCGACGCCTGGCAGGCTGTCGGCGCGGACATCTCCGGTCAGTACCAGTGCGGAGAGCGGGCGAGCCAGGTGGAGTACGCGTTGCACGGCGACCCGTAGGCCTGCTCGATGTACCAGAGACCCCACTTGATCTGGGTGACCGGGTTGGTGCGGTAGTCGGAGCCGAAGGTTGCCATCTTGCTCGCCGGCAGGGACTGCGGGATGCCGTAGGCGCCGGAGCTCGGGTTCTCCGCAAACCATCGCCAGTCGCTCTCGCCGTTCCAGAGGTTGACGAGGCAGTTGAACTGGGCGTCGCTGGTCCAGCCCCGGTCGGCCATGAGGATTCGGGCGGCGGCCTGCGGGTTCTGCTTCGCGTTGGCGATGACCTGGTCCCGGATCCGCTCCCGTTCCGCCTTCTCATCCGCGAGGCGCTTGGCCTCGGCGCGCTTGGCTGCCTCTTCCTTCTGCTTCTTCTCGAGCGCGGCGGCCGAGCGGAGGCCAGTGGCGACGATGGCCGTGCGCCGCTCGTTGCGGGAGACCGAGGCTGCAGCCCGATAGGTCATGTCAACGGTCGTCGTCCGAGACAGCTCGGCGGTCTGCGACACGACGCTGTCGCCGACGACGAAGGCCGCCTCGGCCTGTCCCAGGTCGGCCGTGGCGAACCCGACGGCCGTGGCGCCGAGGCCGAGTGCCAAGGTGCCCACCAGGACGGGACGGCCGGCCCGCCGCGGGGGGTTGGACCGCTCCTTCAGCGCGCGACGGGTGAGCATGGGCCTCTCGGAGTCACCGGCCAGGCGAGCCCGCTCGACGCCCCGAGCACGCAGGGACACCTGGTCATAGAGCGCGGCCGCGGTGGGTGGCGGCGCGCCGTGGCGACCGGTGTCAGGGGCCTCGTGGCGCCCGCTCTCAGAGGTTGCGTGCCGACCCGTCCGAGGAATGGGGTGCCGATCCACGCGCCCCGCGGCGCGCCTCGTTGCCCCCGCGTCCACACGGTCAACCGCAGCCTCGTGGCGTGGCGGCGGACGGTGTGACGGTGGGCGAGACGGCGAGGGTGCCGGCGGGACGGGTGGGGCCGATGTCGATGGCTGGGCGCGATGGCGACCTACGTACCGGGCCATGGGGAGAGGCTCGACCTTCCTGATCGACGTGTCGTTGCAGTCAGGTCTCCGTGGGACCCGCAAGCGGGTCTCCCCCAGTGCACGGAGCCGGACTTGGTGGAGGGGCTGTGCCGAAGGTTACCCGTCCGAGACCAGACGTAAAGCATCGAGGGGTGGCAAATGTGAACAGGTGCGTGAGCGAGATCACATTTGCCACCCCGGACCGGCCCGATCACGCCTCCGGGCCCTCCAGCAGATCGGTGACGAGCGCGGCGATCGGACTGCGCTCGCTGCGCGTCAACGTGACGTGGGCGAAGAGCGGATGTCCCTTGAGCTTCTCGATCACCGCGGCGACGCCGTCGTGTCGACCCACGCGCAGGTTGTCGCGCTGGGCCACGTCATGCGTGAGCACGACCTTGGAGTTCTGGCCGATCCGCGAGAGAACCGTGAGCAGGACGTTCCGCTCAAGGGACTGTGCCTCGTCGACGATGACGAAGGCGTCATGGAGGCTGCGGCCGCGGATGTGGGTCAGCGGCAGCACCTCGAGCAGCCCTCGGTCCACCACCTCGTCGACGACCTCCGGCGACACCAGGGCGCTCAGCGTGTCGAAGACCGCCTGGCCCCACGGGTTCATCTTCTCCTGCTCGGTGCCGGGCAGGTAGCCCAGCTCCTGCCCTCCGACGGCAAAGAGCGGCCGGAAGACGAGCACCCTGCGCTGGACGCGGCGCTCCATGACGGACTCCAGCCCGGCGCACAGCGCCAGCGCCGACTTGCCGGTCCCGGCTCGACCGCCGAGCGAGATGATGCCCACATCCGGGTCGAGGAGCAGGTCAAGCGCGATCCGCTGCTCCGCGCTGCGGCCGTGCAGCCCGAACGCATCCCGGTCCCCCCTCACGAGCCGGATCTGCTTGTCGGCGCCGACGCGCCCGAGGCCGCTGCCGCGCGGTGAGAGCAGGACGAGGCCCGTGTGGCACGGCAGGTCGGCGGCGTCGGTGTGCTCGATGCGGCCGCGGTCGTAGAGCTGGTCGAGCTCGTCGGCGGTGATCTCGAGCTCGTCCATGCCGGTCCAGCCGGAGTCGACGCCCTGCTCGTGCCGGTACTCCTCGGCCTCGAGCCCGCAGGCCGAGGCTTTGACCCGCATCGGCAGGTCCTTGCTGACGACCGTCACGTCACAGCCGTCGTTGGCCAGGTTCTTGGCCACCGCGAGGATCCGCGTGTCGTTGTCGGCGAGCCGGAATCCGGCCGGCAGTGCGATGGGGTCGGTGTGGTTGAGCTCGACCCGGAGGGAGCCCCCGTCATCGCCGACCGGGACCGGCTTGTCGAGGCGTCCCTCGCTGATCCGTAGGTCGTCGAGCAGCCGCAGTGCCTGCCGCGCGAAGAAGCCGAGCTCCGGGTGGTGGCGCTTGCCCTCCAGCTCGGTGACGACGACGACCGGGAGGACCACCTCGTGCTCGGCGAAACGGAGCATCGCCTTGGGGTCCGACAGGAGGACGGACGTGTCGAGGACGTACGTCTTGCGTTCCGGCGTGCGCTTGCGAGGGGAGCGTCGGCGGCTCGGCACTGCGTCGGACGAGGTCGTGGTGTCGTTGGAGACCTGGTGTTCCGCCTGGGTCCTCGAGGCCATGTCCACTCCTTGCCGGCGCTCGTGGCGCCTACTCGCTCGCGAGGTTCCGGGTGGCCCTGCACCGGCAGGGCCGCACCCGGCCCTCCGTCCGAAGCGTCTGCCTCATGCGCGGGCCTCCTGGTGACGGGGACTGGTGTCTCCGCTGCCTTGACGGTACGTCGCGGTGGCGGGGTTCGCACGCCAACGGGGCGTCGTGTCGCGCAGAGTTCACCGACCCGTTGACCGGAGGCACCGTGCCGGAGGGTCAGGTGCCGTGCCTACGGTGCCGACCCGCATATGAGCGCAGGGCCCGGAGGAAGTCGACGTGCCGGAAGTCGGGCCAGTAGGCCTCACAGAAGTAGAACTCGGAGGTCGCGCTCTGCCACAGGAGGAAGCCGCCCAACCGCTGCTCACCGGACGTGCGGATGACGAGGTCCGGATCGGGCTGTCCCTTGGTGTAGAGGTGCTCGGCGATGTCGGCAGCTGAGAGGCCCGCCGCGATCTCCTCGATCGTCTGGCCCTTGGCGGCGTGCTCGAGCAGCAGGTCCCGCACGGCATCGGCGATCTCGCGCCGCCCCCCATAGGCAACGGCGATGTTGACCGTCATCCCGGATACGCCCTCGGTCAGGGCCGCAGAGCGCTGCAGGCTCTTCGCGGTCTCCTCGGGGAGCAGGTCCGCGGCACCGGCCAGGCGCAGCCGCCAGCGGCCGGTTGCGGCGAGGTCCGCCACAGCGTTCTCGATGATCTTGAGCAGCGGGCCGAGCTCATCCTCCCCGCGCCGCAGGTTGTCCGTCGAGAGCAGCCACAGGGTGACGAACTCGACCCCCGCCTCCTCGCACCACTCGAGCAGGTCCTCGATCTTGTCCGCCCCCGCCTGGTGGCCGTGCGTGGTGCCGGCGCCGCGCGCCTTCGCCCACCGCCGGTTCCCGTCGAGCATGACGGCGACGTGTCGCGGCAGGGAGTCACGGGGCAGGTCCTTGAGCATCCGGCGCTCATAGGCGCCGTAGACCAGATCCCGCCAACCCACTGGGTCTCCCCCTCGCCTCGTCCGTCGCGATCGAGCCCCGAGCGTGGGCCGCCCCCCACGTTACTCCGCCCACCCGGCGCCACTGGTCGGGTCCCCGCCGGGCCTCGCCAAGGCCCTACGCGCGCGTAACCTACGGTGGCGTAGGTACACTGGGGCACATGGACGAGCACCCGAACCGACCTGCAGGAGCCATGGCCGACCTCGTCGCCGCCGTCAAGCCACGGCTGCGCGGCTGGCTGCACCTGGGCATGTTCCCCGTGGCTCTGGTCGGCGGTATCGTCCTCGTCCTCGTCTCGGATCCGGGCGCCGTCCGGACGGCCTGCGCCGTGTTCACCGTGAGCGCCACGCTCCTCTTCGGCGTCTCTGCCGTCTACCACCGCGGGTCCTGGGGGCCGCGTATGGCGGCTCTGCTCAAGCGCTTCGACCACTCGAACATCTACCTCATCATTGCCGGCACGTACACGCCGTTCGCGGTGACGCTGCTGCCACGCGATGAGGCCCGACTGCTGCTGACGGTCATCTGGGGCGCGGCCGTCGCCGGCGTTGTCTTCCGGATCGCGTGGACGAGCGCCCCGCGCTGGCTCTACACCGCGCTCTACATCGCCCTGGGGTGGGCGGCGGTGTTCTACGTCGTGCCGTTCTGGAGGTCCGGCGGTCCGCTGGTGGGCTCGCTCATCGCCCTGGGCGGGCTGCTCTACACCGCCGGCGGCATCATCTACGGCACCAAGCGTCCGAACCCGTCACCGCGCTGGTTCGGCTTTCACGAGGTGTTCCACGCCTTCACGCTTGGCGGGTTCACGGCCCACTTCACCGCGGTGACCCTGGCCATCGTCGCCGCCCCCTCGATCGCCTGACCCTCCCAACCGGCAACACACCGAGCAGCGGTCAAACCACCGCGGATACAACCGTCCGGCCCTGACCGCTGCTCGGTGGGTTGCGGCTGGAGTGCGGGTGGCAGCGGCGGTCAACCCGTCTCGGTTGACCGCGGTCCGTCGCCCGTTCCGTCGGTGGTGTCGGTGGTGTCGCCGCTCGGCTCCGGCTTCGCAGCATCGGACGCGCGCTCAGCCTCGAGGCGCTCGTGCTCCCGGTAGGCCATGCGGCGCAGCCGGGAGTTCATGTTGCGCACGAGAAGCCACAGCGCGATCGCCAGGACGAACAGGGCCAGGAAGCCCCACACGCCCGGTCCGATCGGCAGCGTGCCGCCGTCTCCCATCAGTCCTCGCCTTCTTCCGCCTGCTCATTGGGGTGTTCGACGCGCTCTGCCGGGTCGAACCGCTCCTCGTCATCGGGACTGAGCCGCCCGTCGTAGGCGAGCGCCAGCTGCCCGCGCTTGGCCAGGGCATCGGCGTCCGCGGCCGAGCCGAGCCCGTCGAAGAGCTCGTCCTCCGGCAGCTCGACGGGCACGTAGGAGATGGCGAGCTCGAACTCCTCCACGGGCCAGACGCGCTGCTGCAGCTCGCGGGGCACGTGGAACCAGAAGCCGTCCGGGTCCACCTGCGTCGCATGGGCGAGCAGCGCGCGGTCCCGGGTCTCGAAGTAGTCGCCGCACTGGACCCGCGTCGTGACCCCACTTGCGCGGCGCGGCTGCCAGTTGGCCAGCCACTCGGCGTAGGGGCTCTCCAGGCCCTCGGCCAACAGCGCCTCGTGGATCGTGGTGAGGCGCTCCTTCGTCCAGCCGCCGTTGTAGTAGATCTTGAGCGGCTGCCACGGCTCGCCGGCATGCGGGTACCGGTCCGGGTCCCCGGCCGCCTCGAAGGCGGACATGGCCACCGTGTGCGTCATGACGTGGTCCGGGTGGGGATAGCCGCCCTTCTCGTCGTACGTCGTCATGACGTGCGGCCGCCACTCGCGGATCACGCGGACGAGCGCCTCCGTCGTCACGTCGAGGTCCTCGAGCGCGAAGCAGCCGTCGGGCAGCGGTGGGAGCGGGTCCCCTTCGGGCAGTCCGGAGTCGACGAAACCGAGCCACGTGTGCTCGCAGCCGAGCACCTCCTGCGCCGCCTTCATCTCGTCGCGGCGCACCTGTGCGATGTCGCGCAGGATCTGCGGGTCGTTCTTCAGCTTCTCGTTGAGGATGTCGCCGCGCTCCCCCCCGGTGCATGACACGACCATGACGGAGGCGCCCGCGGCGACGTACTTCGCCGTCGTGGCGGCGCCCTTGCTCGACTCGTCATCGGGGTGCGCGTGCACCGCCATCAGTCGCAGGCCCTCGAACACCGTGTTCCCTGGCTCCCTGTTCGTCATGGATCTGGCTCGTCGTATCGTTCTGACCGTCTCGTGGACGGTCCACCGGCCCACCCGTCGACCGACGGGTCCGGAGTCACCGCGCCATCCTCTCATCAGGCCAGGACCTCACATGCCGCTCCCCCGCACCGCCCCCGGAACCCTCAAGTGGTGGGTCATCGGCAGCATCGGGATCGCCCTCGGAGTCGCGCTCGCCGTCTGGTTCGGGCTGTCTGCGACCCTCGGGCTGCCCACGTGGCAGGTGACGGGCTACAAGGTCGTCGACAACGACAGTGTGCGCGTCGACTTCGAGGTGTACAGCCCCGGCGGGAAGGACCTCGTCTGCACCGTGCAGGCCTTGGCCGGGGACTTCGCGGTCGTGGGCTCGACCGATGTCCCAGTGGAGCTGGCCGGCGCGGACTCGACCCGGACGTCGACCGTCCTGCGCACGACGAGCCGAGCGGTCACGGGGGACGTCAAGACCTGCGTCGTGGCGCCGTGACTGCGCGGGCGACGCGGATTTTGCTATCCTAGGTCTTTCACCACGGGTCGCGACCACTCACCTTGCATACTGGTGCAGATCGGTCCGGCCCCCTTTCTTGGTGAGTCGAACGAACAGGCGCCCACGCGAGCACCGCGTGGGCGCTGGTACATCGAGGAGTTATGACCGTGACCGAGACTGCCGCTGGCTTCCTCACGAAGGAGGCCTATGACCGCCTCAAGGCTGAGTTGGACCAGCTGACGGGGGAAGGTCGCCTGAACATCGCCCGCAAGATCGAGGAGGCCCGCGAGGAGGGCGACCTCAAGGAGAACGGCGGCTACCACGCCGCCCGCGAGGAACAGGGCAAGATGGAGGCCCGTATCCGCCAGCTCCAGGAGCTGCTGCACAACGCGGTGGTGGGCGAGACCCCGCCCGATGACGGTGTCGTCGAGCCGGGCATGATCGTCACGGTCGAGATCTTCGGCGACAAGGAGACCTTCGTCCTAGGCAACCGCGAGATCGCGGACGGCGACCTCCAGGTCTTCTCCGAGAAGTCCCCGATGGGCGCCGCCGTCAACGGCAAGGCGGTCGGCGACATGACGAGCTATGAGGCCCCGAACGGCAAGACCATCGAGGTCAAGATCCTCAAGGCCAAGCCCTACACCAGCTGAGTCGTCGTCGAGAGTGCAGTTCCCGCAGGGCGGGGACTGCACTTTTGCGTATGCCGCTGAGCTCGCTCCCAGCGCCACTGCACTCCCAGCCCTCCCACGCCCGCCAGACGAGGACCGCGGTCCGCATTTGGCGAGCCCCAGCCCCCCATCCCCGCCAGAGCGGGACCGCGGCCCCCGTCTGGCGGCGGGTCAGGCGAGCTGGCTCGCGACCGCGCGGGCCAGGGCCGGATCGTGGGCGTCCAGCAGGCCGACGGCATAGAGCAGATACGTGAGGTCGACCGCGGTCGTCGCCGAGCGCGGCACCTTCCAGCCCCCGGCATGGTCGGCCAGCACGGCCCCGAGCACATGCGCCCGGCCGGCCTCGTCCGTGTGCCGCAGCACGCCACCGGAACCGATGAGGGTCGCCACGTTCGCGAGCGGGCGGGGCGACTCGGTCGGTTGCCCGGGTCTGGCATGCCGCCGCACGGCAACCACGGCCGCCAGCCGCGCCAGCTCGAGGTCGAGGCGGCGCTCGACGTCGTCGGCTGGGAGTGAGCGCGGGCGCTCGTGGACGTGAGCGGCATACGACCGGAGTGCCTCCGGATCACTCACGGACCCGAGCAGGCCTTCGGACGCAGCCGCCTCGACGACGTGCTCGGCGTTCCACCGCATGCCGAGATCGCCCTCCACGGTGCGCGCGTGCCACAGCGGCGCCACCACGTCCTTGCGCAGACTCGCGTCCTCTCCCTCGGGGGTGATGACCGAGTAGACGTCGGTCGTGGCACCACCGATGTCGACGACCATGACGTCTCCGTCGCCGCGCGCGTCCGCGACGACCTCGACGCCCCGTAGCACGGCGTCGGGCGTCGGAGCCTCGACCATCTGCCCGAACGCTGCCTCCCGCGACAGGTTCTTCCCGCCGATGACGTGCCGGAGGAACGCCTCGCGGATCGCCGCGCGGGCGGAATCCGGCGCGATGACACCGATCTGCGGCAGCACGTTGTCGGCGTGGATCACGGGCCGCCTTGTCGCCTCGAGCAGCGTCGTCGCCTCGGACCGAGCCTCGATGTTGCCGGCCACGACGATCGGCACGGCGTGACGGCCGTGCCCCCCGATGGCGCCCTTGGCCAGCCGCGCCGCGTTGTGCAGCAGGACGTCCGCGTTGCCGCCATCCGTGCCGCCCGCGAGCAGGATGATGTCGGGACGAGCCCGCCGTATGCCGCTCACCCCCTTCGTCGTCAACGCCCCGTCGGCGACGTGGACCACCTTCGCTCCCGCGGACAGGCCGACCCGGTGACCTGCCTCGGCGGTGACCGTGCGCTCGTAGCCGACGACGGCGAGGCGCAGGCCTCCACCCGCGCTGGAGCAGGCGTGGAGGTCCGCGTCGCGGGGCACGTCGAGGCGGTCGCGCAGCACCCGGAGGCCGTCGAGGATGTCTCCACTGCCCCGTCCCTGCGTCCCTGTCGTCGGCGTCGAGTCGGTGCCGATGACCGTGCCGTCGTCGGCGATGAGCGCAGCCTTGGTGAAGGTCGAGCCGAAGTCGACCGTGAGGATCGTCATGGAAGCCGTCGCCGCCGGATCAGCCGTGGATGTCGAGGGCCTCGCGCAGGTCGGCGATGAGGTCGTCGACGTCCTCGATGCCGACGGACAGGCGGATGAGGTCGCCGGGGACCTCGAGCTCCGTGCCCGCGACCGAGGCGTGGGTCATCCGGGCGGGGTGCTCGATGAGCGACTCGACTCCGCCGAGCGACTCGCCCAGGGTCCACAGCTGGACGGCCGCGCACGCCTTGACCGCGGCATCCTCGCCCTTGCGCATCCGGAACGAGACCATTCCCCCGAAGCGCTTCATCTGCCGGGCTGCCACGTCGTGGTTGTGGTGCGACTCGAGGCCCGGGTAGAAGACCTGGGACACCCCGTCGTGGCCGGTGAGGAACTCGACGACCTTCTCCGCGTTGTCGCAGTGTCGTTCCATCCGGACAGCGAGCGTCTTCAGGCCCCGGAGCGTCAACCAGGAGTCGAATGGCCCGGCCACGGCACCAATCGAGTTCTGGTGGAATGCGATTCGCTCCTCGGCGTCTTCCATGCCGGCGACGGTGATCTCGCGAGCCGTGACGACGGCGCCCCCGACGACGTCGCTGTGGCCGCCGGAGTACTTCGTCGTCGAGTGCGTGACGATGTCGGCACCCAGGGCGATGGGGTTCTGCAGGTACGCGGTGGCGAACGTGTTGTCGACCACGAGGACGGCCCCAGCGTCGTGGGCCGCCTCGGCGACGGCCTCGATGTCGGCCACGCCGAGGAGGGGGTTGGTCGGTGTCTCGACCCAGACGATCTTGGTGCGCCCGGGCTGGATGGCGGCGCGGACCGCGTCGACGTCGCTGATCCGCGCGATCGAGTGCTCGATGCCTCCGGGGCGCGCGACCCTGTTGATGTAGCGATACGTGCCACCGTAGGCGTCACTCGGCACGACGACGTGGTCGCCTGGCACGAGGAGGGAGCGGAGGACGCAGTCCTGGCCGGCGAGACCGGATGCGAACGCGAACCCCCTGCCACCGCCCTCGAGCGCCGCGATGCACTCCTCGAGCGCCGTCCGGGTCGGGTTGGCCGATCGGCTGTACTCGTAACCGCCCCGGAAGCCACCGATCCCGTCCTGCTTGAACGTCGAGACCTGGTAGATCGGTGGGACGACCGCGCCCGTGGAGGCGTCGGCCTCCTGGCCGGCGTGGATGGCTCGGGTGGAGAAGCCGTGCTCGTCAGTCATGCGCCCGAGCCTATGCCGTGGTCGTGCGCCCAGAGTGCGGCGCTCGTCCGGTCCCCGACGCCGAGTGCCCGGAAGACGTTGCCGAGGTGCACCTTCACGGTGCGCTCACTGATCCCGAGGGCCCTGGCGATCTGCTTGTTCGCCATCCCCTTTGCCACGTGCTCGAGGACCTGCCGCTCCCGGGAACTGAGAACCGCCGTCGGGTCCGCAAGAGGAGAACCGGCACGACGCGGTAGCAGCGCCCTCGCGACTCGTGGGTCGATGGGGGCATGCCCTGCCGCGGCCGACCGGACGGCCGAGACGACGTCACGGGGCTCGCTGTCCTTGAGGAGATACCCCACGGCGCCGGCCTCGAGGGCGGCGGTCACCCGGGGACTCTCGGCGAAGGACGTCAGGACGATGACGGCCACGGGGAGGCCGAGATCCATGATCCGTCGGGTGGCCTCGATGCCGTCGACCTCGGGCATGGACAGGTCCATGAGGACGACGTCCGGCTCCGTCGACCGGACCAGGTCGACCGCCTCCGCCCCGTTCGCTGCCTCACCGACGACTGAGAGGTCGGCCGTTGACTCGAGGAGCGTGCGCAGGCCCGCCCGGACCAGCCGGTGGTCATCGACAATGGCCACCGCCGTCATGATGCGCTCCCAGCAGGCAGCCGGGCGCGCCATGACGTGCCCCCGCCCGGTGTCGAGGCGACCTCGAGGATCGCTCCGGCCTCGGTGGCGAGGTCGATCAGCGATCGGATGCCGAAGTGGCCCTCGCGCCACGCGGGGTGACGTGGGTCGAAGCCGACGCCGTCATCGGTCACGGTGAGCACGACGGGGTGTGCCGCGTCGGCTGTGCCGCGCAGCGACAGGCCCGCCCGGTGGGCCCGCGAGTGGCGGACGACATTGCGGAGGCACTCGGTGGCGATGCGGTGTGCGAGCCGCTGACCCCCCGGGTCAAGTCGATCGGCTGCCCCGGCGTCAACGGCCACGTCGACGGCGATCCCACGGGCCGCGAGGGGGCGCGCGAGGTCGGCGAGCGCGGCCGCCAGGCCAGCGTCGGCCAGGCGCGGCGGGTAGATGTCGACAAGGAGGGACCGGAGGCTCGCGATGCTCGAGCGGACCATTCGGGCCGCGTCGTCCACCGTGTCTGCGACCGCGGAGCGTCCCGAGGCCCGGGCCAGCTCGGCGGCGCCGGCGACTGCCAGCGCACTTCCTGCGAGGTCCTGGACCGGCCCGTCGTGGAGGTCCGAGGCGATGCGGCGGCGCTCCTGGTCTGAGGCGTCCACCGCCTGCTGCAGGAGGGCCTCGCGCTGCTGCTGCGCCGCCCGTAGCCGGCTGAGCAGCTGCCAGAGCACCGGGGTCATGAGGACGAGCAGGAGCAGGATCGCGCTCGTCAGCAGACCCGCGAAGCCGCGCCACAGATCCGAGGCCCGCTGGGCGACGGGCGTGTAGTCGCCGTAGACCTCGAAGAGCAGCTCGGCACCGCTCGGGGTCCACACCGGTCGATAGACCTCGACGAGGCGACCGCTGGGCCGCTCCAAGGTGTTCTCCGAGCTCTGCAGGTCGGAGACCTCGGCCTGCGTGCGCGGATGGGCGAGCGTGTCCAGCTGCTCGTCACCGAGCTGGAAGCGCTGGCCGACCAGCCGGCGTTCATCGGAGTAGACGACCCTCCCGTCGGGCGTCCACAGCTTGACACGCACGATGTTGTTGGGCAGCACCCTCTCCCGCATCACGCTGTCGACTGCGTCGTAGGCCGCGGGGTCACCGGAGACCAGCTCGTCGACGAGGGCTGGCTGGACCACGGAGACTGCGAGCAGGTCCGTCATCTTCGCGGCGCCGTTGACGGCCTCACGTTCGGCGAGGCGGCTCGCGGCAACGGCGGAGCCCGCCAGCACGACGGTGAGGACCGCAAGGGCAGCGAGGCCGAGCTGCAGGAGCATGCGGTTGCGTTCCGGCAGCGGAGGGAGCGGAGGAGCGGCGCCGTCAGCAACGGTGACCCAGGCCGGCTCAGGCGGGCCCCCCTCGTCCGAGTCGTCAGGAAGCTGGTTCGGCCCGGTGCCTTCGGTCGACCCGCTGGCGGCCGCCAAGGGAACGGGCAGCGTGATGGGCAGCGGCACTGTGTCGTCGCTGCCCATGCGCTTCGTGCTGTCCATTCAGCCTGCCTCCGTGGCCTCAGCCGTGGCTGGGTCCGTCGTCGGAGCCGTGGCCACCGGAGCCGCCTCGGTTGCCGCCGTGGTCATCGCCGGGCTCACTGGTGCGGACCCGGTCGCCGCCGTGGTCATCGCCCGGCTCAGACGTGGGGGTCCCGGTTGCCGGCGTCGGCGTTCCGGTTGCCCCCCGGTCGTGACTGTCGTCCCCGCTGTCGTGCGTCGGCGTGATCACCTGTCCGGATGGCGGCACCGGCGCCGGCACGGACTGCGAGAAGGTCGCGTTGCCAGCCAGCCCGACGCCGGCGGGGATGAAGGCTGCCGCGGCCACGAGGCCCAAGAGGAGTGTTCGACGCATTGGAGTGGTCCTTTCACAACGGATTCTGACAGGGCGCTGCGTGAGACGCAGGTTCCGGAGAATCCCGGGTACCGGCGGGTCCCGCCTCGTGACTTCACCCTGCGCCCGGACCGAGGGCAGCCGCCATTGGGCGATGGTCCTAGTACCTTCGCGGAGGTCGTCACCCGGTCGTCGGCTGGACCCCACCCGTGGCGAGCTGCTTCTGCCACTCACGGCTGTAGCCGTCGACCGCGTAGCCGAGGGCCCGGTTCACCGCGAGCATGTGCGTGTTGGAGTCGGCGTTCCACGTCCGGATCGCCTGCACCGTCGGCAGCGCCTCCGTGAGCACGAGCGCGTTGGCCGCCTTGACGCGGGCGCCGAGGCCGTGACCGCGATGCTCGCGCAGCACGAGGGTGTCCTGCTGGTAGGCCCGGTCCAGGCTCTCGGGCGACACCTCGACCCGTGTGAAGGCCACGAGAGCGCCGCTCGCCTGATGGCGCGCGACGGACTCGACGACCCGGCGCCCACTGGCCCGGATGGCCTCGTGCGCCTCGCGGACCCGCTCCGCGTCCCAGGCCTCCTCCTCCCAGTCGAGGTCGTCAGTCGGCGCGTCGGTGCTCATCCGCTGGGTCAGGACCGCGCGGTCCTCGAGCCAGGACTCGGGAAGGTCGTCGACGCAGCTCTCGATCAGGTAGCCGGCTGCCCCTGGAGCGTCGATGATCGCCTGCAGGAACACCCCATCGGCCGGGAGCGCCATCTCGCTGCGCAGCATCGTCTGGGCGATGGCGTAGCCACGACGCCGTGCGAAGTCCTCCGCGAGGTCTGTGCCGTCGCCGGCCCACTCGGTCTCCGTGAGGAAGGTCGACCGACCGTGCTCCATCCCAAGACGCTCCGCCTCGGTCACCAGAGCGGACCCGATGCCCCTCCCCCGGGCGCTCGCGACCACCGCCGGCCAGAAGACTGCGAGCCGTAGGTTGTCCCGAAGCGGCATCATCACACGAAGCGCGCCGACCATCTCGCGGCCCGACCACGCCGCCAGGGCCAACCGCGTCGAGTCCGTCCGTCGCTGCAGGCCCCGCAGCTCTTCGACGGTCCACTCACTGCCCTTGTCGCCGAAGAGCTCGTCCTGGATCGCGTTGTACACCGCCGCCCAACGCTGGACGTCGTGCGTCTGCGCATCGTCGAGCAGGTCGATCGGCCGGATCTCGAAGGAAGCGTCCACACGCCGAGTCTGTCGACCCGGCCCGGCACCCAGCGAGCGAATTGTCGAAAACCGGTGAGCGGCACGCGTCCACGTCGGTATCCTGACCCGTATGGAGCGCCACGTGCAGACGACGACGCCGGATCCCTCCGGCGCACTGTTGGACTGAGCTGCCGCACCCGCTCGTCACCACCCGCCCCGGAGTCGACTCCGGGGCGTTGTCGTCTCCGCGGTCGACTCACCGACCTGAAGGGACCGACATGAACGACGACAACGACCACAGGGACCTCGGCCGCGACCTCGGCGTGTTCGCCACCGACCCGCTCGCGGGGTCCGGGCTACCCCTCTGGCTGCCCGACGGTGCCGTCATCCGCGCGGAGCTGCAGCGCCTCGCCAAGGACCTGGCCCACCGTGACGGGTGCGTCGACGTCTACTCACCCGTCCTCGGCAAACGGGCCCTCTTCGAGCGGTCCGGGCACCTGGGCAAGTTCAGCGACGACATGTTCCCCGCGATGCGGCTCGGCGACGAGGCGGCGGACGACGAGCTGGTGCTCAGACCGGCGAACTGCCCACACCACGCGCTCATCTACGCGGCCGCCAGCCGCTCCCATCGCGAGCTGCCCCTGCGCCTCAACGAGCTGGGCGCGATGTTCCGCGCCGAGCGGTCCGGTGTCGTGTCGGGGCTGAGCCGCGTGCGTCAGATCCACCTCGATGACACCCACGTCTTCTGCCGACCGGACCAGGCGGGCGAGGAGGCGGCCCGCGGTCTGAGGACCGCCATCGAGGCGCAGCGCATCCTGGGGCTGCCCGTCGACTGTGTGCGGTTGTCGATGCGCGACGACTCCGACGCGTGGCTCGGAGGTCGGGAGCAGTGGCGCGAGGCCGAAGCCGCACTGCGGGATGCTGGGCAGGCCGTCCTCGATGACGCGGGCCTGCGGCTCGTCGAGGCGCCCGGCGAGGCCGCGTTCTACGGCCCCAAGTTCGACCTGCAGGTCCGTGACGGCCGCGGCCACGAGGAGACCATCGCCACCGTGCAGCTGGACTTCAACCTGCCGGAGCGCTTCGACCTCACCTACCACGGCGCGGACGGCGAACGGCACCGCCCAGTCATGCTCCACCGCGGGACCGTCGGTTCCATGGAGCGCGTCGTCGCGGCGTTGCTCGAGCGGTACCGGGGACGGCTGCCGCTCTGGTTGGCACCGGTCCAGGTCGCGGTGCTGCCGGTGTCCGAGGCCCAGGACTCCGTGGCGCGAGCCTTGGTCGACGCCTTGCACGGCAAGGGGATCCGCACCGAGCTGCGATGTGACGACTCGCTGGGGGCACGGGTGGCAGACGCGCGCCGCCGCCGGGATCACCTCATCGCCGTGATCGGGCAGCGCGAGTCAGCGGACCGTGCCGTCCAGGTGACCGACGTGGCCGGCGACCACCGCGAGACCGTACCCGTCCAGGTGCTCATCGACCGGGCCGTCGAGGCCCGGGACGGTCGGCTGCCACTCGTCCGCTGGGCGTGACGCCCGGCCGCCGGGGCGGAGGACACGCTGGGCGCCGGCCCAGCGGCATACGGCACGGTCGTGCGACGTTAGATGGACGTAAGTGCACTGACACGACCACAGAGGTGACACTGGGATGGTGTTCGTATTCGGCAAGAGGACCACGATGCCCGCTCGCGACGAGGCGCTGCCCGGCCGCGACCACCGGCCCTTCACGGTCAGCCCCACCCACGTTGTGCTCGGCACCCCGCTCGAGGGGCCGTGGCCCGCGGGGTCTGAGGTGCTGTACGTGGCGATGGGGTGCTTCTGGGGGGTGGAGCGGATCTTCTGGCGGCAGCCCGGGGTCATCAACACCTCCGTCGGCTACATGGGCGGCTACACGCCCAACCCGACCTACGAGGAGACGTGCACCGGCCTCACTGGCCACGCCGAGACGGTCCGGGTGGTCTACGACCCCGAGCAGACCTCACCCGAGCTGCTGCTCAAGGCCTTCTGGGAGAACCACGACCCGACGACGGCGAATCGGCAGGGCAACGACATCGGCACCGCCTACCGGTCGGCGATCTACTGGACGACGCCGGGCCAGCGGACGGCCGCGGAGACCACCAGGGACGCCTTCCAGCAGGTGCTGCACGACAATGGCTACGGCGAGATCACCACGGAGATCCGGTCCGCCGAGGACGCCGGGCCGTTCTACCTCGCCGAGGACTACCACCAGGGCTACCTGCACAAGAACCCGGGCGGCTACTGCAACCACGGTCCCAACGGGATGACCTGCCCGGTCGGGATCGTCCGCCAGGACCAGCTCCCGTCCCAGCAGGAGATCGCGCCTCCGGCGCAGTGAGCCGTATGCCGCTGGGCGCGGTCTCGCGACCCAGCCCGGCGGGTGCCCTCCCGCTCCCGCGGAATGCGGAGATGGCCTATTCGAGCCCAAGCCTGCGGGCCAGCTCGGCGAGCTCGATCCGGCTCGAGGTGCCCGTCTTGCGCAGCAGGTTGGAGACGTGGACGCTGACCGTCTTCTCGCTGATGAACAGCGCTCGGGCGATCTCGGCGTAAGTTCGCCCCGCGACGAGATGCCGCAGCACTTCTGACTCGCGTTGAGTCAGACCCGCGAAGGCAGGTGGGCCCTGGACGTCGGGATGAGCCGTGAGGGGCTCCAGGAGCGAGATGTGGCTCTGCTTGGCCAGCGCCTCCACGTCGGCCGTGACCGGGACGGCGCCGAGCTGCGCTGCAATTCGGCCGGCGTCGCGCAGCGCCGAGGCCGCCTGGGCGCGGCTTCCCTTCATGGTCAAGAGGGACTGGGCCAGCCGATAGGCGCACAGGGCCTGTTCCCACGGGAGTCCTGCCGCCGCGCAAGCAGCCATCGCGTCCGCCCACAGCTCCGGTCGGCGGGCGCCTCCGTCGCGGCAGCGGGCCGACTCGGCTGCGTAGATCGCGGCCCACGCAGGGTGGGTCAGGTCGTCCGGCGTTCTCGCTGCGAACGGTGTGTCCGCACGAAGTCCCACGAGCTCGTCGAGCCACGCGACAGCCGTGTCCTGCTCGCCCGGTTTGGCGGCGAGGTCTGCAGCGGCCCGCGCCGCCCACACGAGCAGCTCGTCCGCGCCGTCGTCGTCCACCGACCGCAAGGCGGGCATCGCCTCAGCCATGAGCGAGAGGGCATACACCTGGTCACCCATCGCAAGGGCGACTCGCGTCTCCGCCGAAACGAACGGGTCGAACACGAGGCGGCGCTGTGGTGACAGTTCCCGCGCCCGGGTCAGGTGCTGGCTCGCCGCCGAGAGGTCGCCGGCCCGAGCCGCAAGGTCAGCGGCGACTCGCCGCAGGTCGGCTCCGCGGGAAGAGGGGATCCGGTGGCCAAGCGCCTCCCGCAGCAGATCGCGTGCCTCGGCCCAGCGACCGATGTCGAGCAGGTACTGGGCGACTGCCGGCAGTACCGGGATCGTCTCGTAGATCGACCCGGTCGCCATGAGGTCCCGAACGATGTCCAGCGACCTCTCGGCAGCACGGCTTCGCTGACCCAGACTCCCCAGACAGTTGACCAGGCAGCCCGTGGCGATGGTCAGGAGGAGCCGATCACCGGAGGCCCGGGCGTGGACCACCGCCTCCTCGGCATCCTCCAGCCCTTCGGACGTTTCGTACTCCAGCTGGGACCGATAACCAAGGGCCCAGGCCAAGGCCTCCTCCGACCCGCTGCTCCGGGCCACCCGCACGGACTCGGCGGCTCGATCCGCCGCCGCACGATAACGGCCGCCCTTGATCTCGGTGATCGCCAGCTTGGCGAGGGCGATGGCGCGCTCGGGACTGTCGGGCGCCGCCTCCGTCAATGTCAGCATCTCCGGCTCGACCCAAGCGAACCTGTCATCGTCCGCCAGGGCCTGGAGGGTGGCCAGGTGGATGTGCAGACGCGCGGCATCCAGCGGTTGAGTCAGCCGGTCGACGAGCCGCAGCGCCTCCTCCCGCAGCTCGAGCGCCAGCAGGAACCGGCCAGCCCGGACGGCGCTGTCGCTGGCGCGCCCCACGAGCCGGAACCGGTCGCCATCGATCCCGCGACGAGCAGGACTGACCCGCGGCCAAAGCCGACACGCGCGTTGCAGGTGCTCGAACTCCTCGGACCAAGCGAACAGCGCGGCCGCCGCTTCCGCCGCGCGAAGCGACCACTCAAAGGCCGCGTTGTGATGGTGCGCCCCGTCATGGTGCAGCGCGAGATGCGCAGCCCGCGCCGCGGGCGGCGCATCATCGGCGTCCACCCACATCCGGGCGTACTCGCCATGGATGTCCCGCAGCTCACCCGGCGACAGAGTGGTCAGGAGCACCTCGCTCAAGAGGGGGTGGTGGAACCACACTTCCCCGGCGGCGTTCACCGAGCCGATCCCGCCGGAGACGAGCTCCTGGACGCAGCTGCGGAACACGTCGCGCGAGCCTTGGTGGGCCACCACCAACTGCTCGAGAACCGACCGGTCCACCGGGCGCCCACCGACGGCCAAGAGCTGCGCCACCTCACGTGCGGGTGCGTCGAGACGGTGCCAGGATGCCAGGAGCGCATCCCTGATCCCGCCATCGGCGGTGAGGTCCGGCCCCGGCGCGAGCGCGAGCAGCTCGGTGAAATAGGGATTGCCCCGGGACCGCTCGAACACCGCGCCTCCGCGTGACACCGCATCCTCGTCCCCGCAGAGGTGGGCGACCAGCTCCTCGGTCTCCTGGAGGCCAAGAGGCTCCACCTGCACCTCGCCGACACCGGGCTGGCGGCGGACGTCGGCCAGCCAGCCACGCAATCGGTGACCCTCGTGCAGCTCCGTGTCGCGGTAGGTCGCGAAGAGGCCCACGTGCTGACCCGGTCCGAACCCGGCCACGAGGTAGGCAAGCAGGTCCAGTGAGGTCGTGTCGGCCCACTGCAGGTCATCGATGACGAGGACGGTCGGGGCCTGCTCGCAGATTCGCTCCAGGACCGTGGCCAGAAGCGGGATGAGCCGCCCCTCGTCGCCCTCGGTTGGCTCGGCGATGATCGGCGCGACCGTGGCCAGCTTCGCCGTGGGAAGGTCACGCAGGACCTTGCTCCGCTCGCCCTCGCCTGCCTGTCGGAACCATTGCGTCAGGAGTTGACCGACCGGCTGGAACGAGGACTCGGCCGTGCCGAACCGGAGGCACCTTCCCCACAGCGCTCGGGCACCACGCAGCTCGCCCCGCGCCATCGCTTCCGTGACGAGCCGGGTCTTGCCGACTCCCGCCTCACCGTGGATGAGGACCGCGGACGGCGATCCCGTGGCCGCGGACTCGATCGCCGAGGCGAGCTCCGACAGCTCGGAGTCTCGCCCGACCAGAACGGTCCGACCCCCCATGTGCACATTGTCGTCCCGATCCACACTCCGCCGGGGGTGATCGCCAACCTTGCGCTGGGAGCGAGCCCAGCGGCATACGGCATGGGTGTTGCTCGCAGACGGCGGTGCCCGGCAACGGCGCCGCCCAGGGCGGCAGATTGCGGCCCGGCGCCGTGAGGCGTAGGCCGCTCAGCTGGCTCGCGCGCGAGTCTCGACTCCGGCGTGGCCCCCCTGGCGAACCCGCCCACGCCGGTCGTTCAGCTCGATGGGCTTGGTGCTGGGGCGCGCGGCCTGCGTGGCGCTCCCGGCCGGTGCCTCGGCGCTCTGCGAGAGGAAGAGCAGGTCAGAGGCGACGCGGTCGAGGTCACGGTCGATGACCTTCGACCACGTGCTTCCCGCGAGATGGCCGCGCCTCCGTGATGCGGCCCAGTCGCGCAGCGAGCGGAGGGAAGGAAGGCGGGTCTTCGACATGGTTCTATCATTCGACATCGAACGAATAAGCACAAGCGATGTTTTCTGGATGACCCTTAAGGAATTCTGTAGGATCGCCACATGCTGGACACCCATCGGATCCGGGTCTTTCGTTCCGTCATGGCGAGCGGGACGATCCAGGCCGCCGCGGACAATCTTGGCTACACGGCGTCGGCCATCAGCCAACAGATCTCCGCACTGCAGAAGGAGACCGGCCTGACGCTCTTCGAGCGAGAGGGCCGAGGGTTGTCGCCCACCCCTGCCGCGCGGGCCCTCGTCGCGCAGACCAACGACCTCATGGGCGAGCTCAGCCGGCTCGACGGTGTCATCGCCGACCTGCGCGAAGGTCGGTCGGGTCGCCTGACCATCGGCTACTTCGCCTCAGCCGGGGCCGAGTGGATGCCAACGCTGGCACGGCACCTCGCCAGGGAACTGCCCAGCCTGACACTTGAGCTCGTCCTCAACGAGATCCCGAGACGCGGCGGCGGTCCCCTCGACCTCGACATCGTGATGGAGTTCCCGGGCAGCCAGGACCCTCCCGGGTCGCGCCGGGTGCCGCTCCTGGTCGATCCGTACGTGGCGCTCGTGCCGGCCGACCATCACCTCGCCGACGCATCGGAGGTGACGCTGCCCGAGCTCGAGGGCGACACGTGGATCAGCAGCGACCTGCCCAACGCGATCGGCTCCAAGATCCTCATTGCAGCGTGTGAGTCCGCGGGATTCCAACCGCGTTTCGCCGTGCAGGCCCAGGACCACTACACCGGCATCGCCTTCGTCAGAGCCGGCGTCGGCATCTCGGTGATCCCGCGTCTCGCGGCAGCCGTGATCCCTCCCGAAGCCGATATCCGAGTGCTGAACATCGCCCCGCCACAGCCGATTCGGCACATCGTGGCCGTCATTCGCGACCCCGCCGGCAACCCGGCCACCAACCGCGCTGTCGAGCTGCTCCGCGAGCTCATCGGCTGAACAGCGGCCGCACACTCGAGAGCGTGGCCACCTCCGCTCCCACTCCTGCAACACGCCCGGCGCCTCGAAACTCACCACGGTTGCTTCAGGGCCGGTTTCGCATTGCCGGGCGTGTTGCGGGGCTACCGGGAGTCGAGTGGGGACGAGCGACTACCCGACGGGCACGGTGAGACGGTCATCCACCAGCTGCACGCGCGTTCCGAGACTGCGGCACGCTCTGTCGAGCACGGTGGCCAGCCAACGGGTTTCCTCACCAGTTGCATGCTCGAGGCGGAGCCGACGACTGCGGAAGGGGACGAGCTGGAGCTCCTCCAGCCGTCCGCTTGCCGCATCGAGCGTCGCCAGGTGCAGGACGCGCACGTCGCCGCGGTACTCCTCATACCCCCCGATGCCCTCGTAGTCGTTGACGAGGTCGCCGCAACCGTGCAGGACGAGGCCATCGCCTGCCAGCTCCACAGGCCGGACGTGGTGCGACGAGTGGCCGACCACCACGTGCACCCCTCCGTCGATGAGGCGTCGGGCGAAGGTGCGATGGCTCCGAGGGACTTCGTAGCCCCAGTTCGAGCCCCAGTGGATCGACACGACCCGGATGTCCCCGGGGCCGCTCGCGGTGAGCAGGTGCTCGATGACGCGGTCGGCTGCCACTCGGTCCAGGTCGTCGACGAGGGCGACTCCAGGCCTAGTGCGATGAGCCCGCCAGTGGCGCGGCACTCCGCTCGACGAGTGGGCCACGCAGAGGACGTCGATCCGGCGCCGGCCCTCGTCGACCGGGATGACGGCCGGTGACCAGGCGGCCCTCTCGTCCCGACCGGCTCCGGCCGCCTGGAGCCCGGATGCCTCGAGCGAGTCAAGCGTGTCCAGGAGTCCCCGCTGCCCATGGTCGAGGACGTGGTTGTTCGCGAGCCCCCACGCGTGCACCCCGGCCACCTGAAGCACGGCGAGGTTCGCCGGCGACATGCGGTAGAGCACCGCCTTGCCTCGCTCCCGGACCTCGCACCGCGTCACGCTCGTCTCGAGGTTCATGAGCCGCACCGCGGATGGTGTCTCGTCCATCACCGCCAGGACGTCACCCCAGGGGTACTCCGGCCCGACGGGACGCGGGACCGGACCGCCCACGTGCTCAGCCAGGGCGACATAGTCTCGGGCGTCCTTGGCGTATCGCTCGGTCAAGGTCGGATCACCCGGGTGGGCGAGGATCTGGTCGATCCCTCGACCCGTCATGACGTCTCCGGCGAGCACCAGTCGGACGTGGTCGCCCATCCACCAAGGCTAGGCCGGGCGTGACAGGATCGGCGCATGGCCAAGGAGTTCAGAATCAGCCGTTCGACCACCATCGCGGCTCCGCCCGAGCGAATCCTCCCCCTCATCACGACGCTGCGGGAGTGGCAGAAGTGGTCGCCGTGGGAGGGCCTGGACCCCAACCTCGAGCGGAAGTACGCCGGCCCGGAGTCCGGCACTGGAGCGACCTACGCGTGGCGGGGCAACAGCAAAGCGGGTCAAGGCCGCATGGAGATCGTTGACGTCGGTGCGGATCGCGTCGGTATCGACCTCGTCTTCGCCGCCCCCATGAAGGCGCACAACCGGGTGGACTTCGAGCTGACGCCGGCACCTGCGGGCACGCAGGTCGACTGGGTCATGACGGGCCCGCAGAACCTCGTCATGCGGGTCATGAGCACGTTCTACTCGATGGAGAAGATGATCGGGCCCGACCTGGAGAAGGGCCTCAGGCAGCTCAAGCAGGCAGCTGAGTCCGCATGACGCCCCTCCCGGACGGCGCCGACCTGCTCATCCGACCGGCCACCGCGGAGGACATTGGCGCCATCGTCGACCTCCTCGCGGACGACCCGTTGGGCAGCGCACGTGAGACGACGGATGATCTCGCGCCCTACGAGGCCGCCTACGCGCGCGTTGCGGCCGACCCCGGCCAGCACCTCGTCGTCGCCGAGCGCGCCGGCCGCATCGTCGGCACCCTGCAGCTCACCGTCATCCCGGGCCTGTCGCGGCGCGGCGCCACGAGGTCGATCATCGAGGCGGTCCGTGTCGCCTCGACCGAGCGCGGGTCCGGCCTCGGCACGACGCTCCTCGAGTGGGCTGTCGAGCAGTCGCGCCGGCTGGAGGTCGAGCTGGTGCAGCTCACCTCTGACGCCACCCGGACCGACGCCCACCGCTTCTATGAGCGGCTGGGCTTCGTCAAGTCCCACGTCGGCTTCAAGCTCGCCCTCTGAGCCGCCTGGCCGGCGCGCGGTCAGAAGATGCGGACGCGTTCCTCCTCCGGGAGCCACATGCCGTCGCCCGGCTCGACGCCGAAGGCCTCGTGGAACTCGGTGACGTTGCGGACTGCGTTGCCTCGGACGTCGATCGGTGCGTGCGGGTCGACGGCGAGCAACCGGATCGCCTCGGCGTCGCGGGCCTTGCCCTTCCAGACCTGCGCCCAGCCCACGAAGAACCGCTGGGCCCCGGTGAAGCCGTCGAGGTCCGACATCCCTGACCCCTCGGTGGCGATCCGGTAGGCCGCATAGCCGATCTGGAGCCCGCCGAGGTCGCCGATGTTCTCGCCGACGGTGAGGGCGCCGTTGACCTTGTGTTTCGGCTCGAGGCCCAGCGGGGTGTAGCCGTTGAACTGTTCGATGAGACGCTGCGCCAACGCGTCGAACCGCTCCCGATCCGCCTCGGTCCACCAGTCGCGCAGCGCGCCAGTCCCGTCATAGCGGGACCCCTGGTCGTCGAAGCCGTGGCCGATCTCGTGCCCGATGACGGCACCGATGCCGCCGTAGTTCACGGCGTCGTCGGCCTCGAGGTCGAAGAAGGGCGGCTGCAGGATGGCGGCCGGGAAGACGATCTCGTTCATCGTGGGCATGTAGTACGCGTTGACCGTCTGCGGCAGCATGAACCACTCGGTGCGGTCGATCGGCTTGCCCAACTTGGCGAAGTTGCGGTCCACCTCGAACTCCGTTGCCCGACAGACGTTGCCGACGAGATCCGTGGCATCGATCTCGATGGCCGAGTAGTCCCGCCACACCTCGGGATAGCCGATCTTGGCGACGAACTTGTCGAGCTTGTCCAGAGCCTCCTTGCGGGTCTCCTCCCCCATCCACTCGAGCGAGGCGAACGAGCGCCGGAAAGCCTCGACGAGATTGGCGACGAGGTGCTGCATCCGCTCCTTGGCCTCGGGCGGGAACCACCGCTCGGTGTAGAGCTGGCCGACCGCCTCACCGACCGCGCTCTCGACGACGGCAACCCCGCGCTTCCACCGCTCCTTGATCTCGGGCTGCCCCGAGAGTGTCCGCCCGTAGAAGTCGAAGTCCTCGTCGACGAGGGCCTTTGGAAGCAGGCCGGCGAAGGTGCTGACGACGTGGAAGGTGAGCCAGGCCTGCCAGTCCTCGAGCCGTACGTCGCCCAGGGCGCGCCCGAGCTCCGTGACGAAGCTCGGCTGCCGGACGACGACCTTCTCGATCGACCCTTCAGGCGCCTTCATGGCGGAGAACCAAGTGTGCCAAGGGAACTCCGGCGCCAGCGCCTCGGCCTCAGCCAAGGAGTACGCGTTGTAGGTCTTCACGGCGTCACGGTTGGCGACCTTGTCCCAGTGGTGCAGGGCAAGGCGCGTCTCGAGGGCCATGATGCGCGCCGCCTTGTCCGCGGCCTCCGGGATGCCGGCCAGACCGAGCAGCCGCTCGACGTGCCCGACGTAGGCGACGCGAATGTCCGCGTACGTCTCCTCGCGGTAGTACGACTCGTCCGGCAGACCCAGGCCCGCCTGCTCGAGGTAGACCGCGTACTGCTCGGGCGCACGCTGGTCGGGGCTGACGTAGAGGGCGAGCAGCCCCGTCACCCCGACGCGGTGCAGGCGCCCGAGCGTCGCGGCGAGCGCATGGACCGAGTCGATTCCTGCGACCTCGCCGAGGATCGGCAGGAGCGGCGCCAGCCCGAGCTCCTCGACCCGCTCGGTGTCCATGAAGCTCGCGAACAGGTCGCCGACCTGCCGCTTCGCTGAGCCCTGCCCCCCACCCTCGCCGGTGCCGGCCTGAGCGGCGGCCTCCTCGATGAGCTGGTGGACCCGGGTGGTCGACTGCTCGCGAAGCAGGTCGAAGGCCCCGAAGCGAGCGCGGTCCGCGGGGATCTCCGTCGTGTCGAGCCACATGCCGTTGACGAAGCGGAAGAGGTCGTCCTCCGGCCGGACGGTGCGGTCAAGGCTGGCGAGGTCAATGCCGGAGCGCGAGATCACGTGGACTCCTTCGTCGCGTCGTGGCTGGGTCGGTGTCGTCCTGCGGACCTGCATACCGTATGCCGCTGGGCTGGCTGCCCACGAACGGCCGCCTCCCAGCCCGCCCGGCTCACGAACCCGGTGGCCGAGGCGACGGGACGACGAGCGTCATCAGTGGTCGTCCCGACCCCGGCCCCCCGCGATGATGCCGACGAGACCCACGATGAGCAGGAGACCGCCGAACGAGCCGAACATCATCGGGCCCACCGCGCGCAGGTTGAAGTCGGCACCGGCGAGGTTCGTGACCAGGACGAAGCCGGCGACGATGATGCTGAGCAGGCCCAGCATGATCGTCATCGGCAGCGGACCCCGGCGGACGGTGACCAGGCCCGGGCTCCTCGACGGCGCCCACTGCGGGGGTGCAGCGGCCGCGGGCGGAGACGGTGGCGGCATCATCTGGAGCTGTGGCCGCGGCGACGACTCGTCGTCCGGGTGCGGGGCATCGTCCGGGACCGGCGTCGCGGGCTCCACCCTGAAGGGCGCCGGGCCCGGAGTGGCGGGGTCGTGCTGGTTCATGGCCGTTCCTGTGGTCTCGATCTGCTGCGTCGCTGGAGGTGCGATGCTCTGAGTGTCCGACGAGTCGATGCGGTGAGGATCGAGGTCGCCATCCGCCGGCGTGTCCACCTGCTCGATGTGGAGCGTAGTGTCGTCGCGCCTCTCGTCGGGGTCATGCGCGTTCACTGGCTCGCTCCTGTCTCAATCGTGATCTGGCCCAGTCCCACCTCGGCGTCGACGACGATCTCCTCAGGCGCGTTCTTGGCGCCATAGGTGAAGGTCTCGGCGAGGAAGGTGCCGCTGCGGCTGGTCGACAGGCCGCCCTCGTTGCTGTCGTTGGCGACGATCTCGCCGGCCCGACCGGTGGCGTTGACGGTGACCCGCACGCCCTCCGGGACGACGAGGTTCAGCTCGCCCATGCCGACGACTGCCTTCACGGTCTCGACGCCCTCCGCCGCGTGGTCCGCGCCGGTGAGGTCCACCTTCAGGTTGCCCATTCCGAGCTGGAAGCTGTCGGTGCCGCTCAGGGCGGGAGGCGCGTAGGTGCGCTCACCGACCGAGAAGGGCTGGGTCAGGCCGTGCGGCATGACGCTCGTGAACACTGCGGCCATCATGGCGGTGACGGCGAAGGGCGCGAGCCAGCCCGATCGGCGTCCGACGATCCCGGCGATGACGATGCCGAGGCCGAGAACCGCGAGGCCGGAGGCGATCGCGACCGCCAGGTGGCTGCCCTGCCACGCGAGGCGCTCTGCCGCGTTGAGGACCCCCACCGAGGTGAGGATGGCGGCACCGAGCACGAGCAGGCCGGCGGCGAAACCGATGCCCCGGGATCGCTCCCGCGGTGGAGTCGGAACCGCAACGGTCACCGGTGTGGTCGGACTTCCGGAGGGCGGTGGCCAGCTGGCCGCGCCGGCGTTCGCTGCTGCGTTACCCGTGGACTGGCCGGTCGATCCCGTGGCTGCGGTGGGACCGCCGGAGCTGCCCGGCGCCGCGCTGGACGACTCGCCTGCAGTAGCGGTCGGGGGGGCGCCACCCTGCGGACTGCTGGTCCACGGGGCGGAGCGGAGCAGGTCCCTGCCGGTGTCCGTGCGGGTCAGGAACCACCAGGTGCCGACCGCGAGAGCGGCGAAGCCGAAGAACCGGAAGCCGCCGCCCTGGTCATTGCCGAACCAGGGCCCACCGCTGAAGAGGATCACGACCGTGACGATGAGAAGGAAGATCGAGTGGCCCTCGCCGTACTTGAGCGCCTGCTCCAGCGAGATCCGGCCACGCTCGTCCGGCATGAGAAGCCAGAGGACGAAGTAGACGGCCAGCCCCATTCCGAAGAGGAGGCCGAGGAGGATGAACGCGGCCCGGACGACCAAGGGGTCGATGCCGAGTCGCCGGGCGAGCCCGGACGCGACCCCGGCGAACCACCGGCCATCCGAGGCCCTGGCGATGCCCGGACGGCGCAGGGCGTCGTACAGGCCGTCGAGGCCGGGTCCCTTCGAGTTGGGGTCAGTCTGCTGCTTCATGACTCAAGGTTCTCTCCGGACGCGAGCCACCAGCCATGCGGGTCGACCCTGAAGTGACCCTGAAGTGTGCCTGAAGACCCCTCGGCTGGTCGCCGTCACGCGCTGGGTTGGGTCAGGATGGAGGTGTGACCACGAGAACCGACCCCGGCGAGGCGATGCCGCATCCCCCGATCTTGCGGACGCCGGCTCCACGACCGCCGCTCGTGCGACCGACGAGTGGGCGCCTCATCGGCGGAGTGGCGGCCGGACTTGCCGCCCATCTCGGGGTCCCCGTCAAGGTGATCCGGATCGTCTTCGTCGCGACCTCGATTCCTTTCGGCGCCGGCCTCGCGGTCTACGCATTCCTGTGGGCCACCATGCGGGAGGGCTCCCTCTCCCCCGCGCCCTCACCCGGCGACCCGGCACCGGCGGGAGCCTCAGCCGGAGCGACCCCCGGACAGCCGACGGCCACGTCGCCGACCGAGGGCAACGGGCCTCCGACGCTCAAGTCAGTCAAGCGATGGCTCCGCAGCGGCAACGAGGCGGTCGTCGTCACCCTCCTCGGCGTCCTGGCCCTGGCTATCGCAGCCGCCCTGTGGATGGGCAGTGCCGGCATCGGCATCGAGCCACACGTCCTGCTCCCCATCGTCGCGATCGTCATCGGGACCATCTTCTTCTGGTCGCAGCTCGACGACGCGGATCCCATCGGCGCTCGCCGGCCGGTCAAGTGGATCTGGCTCGTCGTCGGCCTCTCCTTCACCACGCTCGGCCTCGTCGGGCTGCTCATCGGCCAGACCGACGTGGGACAGATCTGGCAGGTGGTCGGCGCGGTGCTCGCCGCCCTCGTCGGCGTGGCCGTCCTCGCCGCCCCGTGGATCCTGCGCCTCTGGACCAACCTCCGGGATGAGCAGGCCGCGCGCATCCGGGCCACCGAGCGGGCCGACATCGCGGCGCACCTGCACGACTCGGTGCTGCAGACCCTGGCCCTGATCCAACGACGTGCCTCCGACCCCGCCACAGTGGCGCGACTCGCCCGCGCCCAGGAGCGCCAGCTGCGGACGTACCTCTACGACGAAGACGCACGCGCCGGCACCCTCGGGGCCGCGCTGACCTCCGCCCTCGAGGAGATCGAGGACCTCCACGGCGTGCCGGTCGAGCTCGTCGTCACCGGCGACCGGCCGATGGACGAGCACCTCGATGCCCTCGTCAAGGCGGTGCGCGAGGCCGCCTGGAACGCCGTGCGCCACGCCGAGCCGCCGATCACCGCCTACGTCGAGGTGGGACCCACCGCGGTCGAGGCCTTCGTGCGCGACCACGGCAAGGGCTTCGACCTCACGGACGTGCCCGACGACCGGGCGGGGGTGCGGGAGTCCATCATCGGGCGCATGGAGCGTCACGGCGGCTCTGCGGCGATCCGACGCCGAGCCGACGGCACGGAGATCGAGCTCCGGCTGCCGGTCACCGAGCCGTCCCGGACCCCACCCACGAACGGCAGCTCGACCGGGACGAGCTCTGCCGGCAGCGACCCCGGCCGGGGCACCGACTCCGGCCGTTCACCCGAACCGCAGGAAGAGACGCCATGACCGCGCCGCGCACGATCCGCATCGTCCTCGTCGACGACCACCACATGTTCCGCACCGGAGTGCGAGCCGAGCTGACCAGCACACCCAGCCCAGCGGCATACGGCCTGGAGATCGTCGGCGAAGCCGGCGCCGTCGAGTCGGCGACCACGGTGATCAAGGAGACCAAGCCGGACGTCGTCCTCCTCGACGTCCACATCCCGGGCGGCGACGGGCACGGCGGCGCCGACGTCATCCGTGCCTGTGCCGGAGTGCAGACGGAGGCGGGACAGCCGGTGCGGTTCCTCGCCCTGTCGGTGTCCGACGCGGCCGAGGACGTCATCGCCGTCATCCGGGCAGGGGCTCGCGGCTACGTGACGAAGACGATCAACGCCAACGAGCTGCTCACGGCGATCGGGCGAGTGGCCGACGGTGACGCCGTGTTCAGCCCACGGCTGGCCGGCTTCGTGCTCGATGCCTTCGGCGCCGCGGCGGGTGAGGTCGCCGAGATCGACGAGGAGCTGGACCGGCTGTCGGCCCGCGAACGCGAGGTCATGCGGCTCATCGCCCGGGGCTACCAGTACAAGGAGGTCGCCAAGGAGCTGTTCATCTCGGTGAAGACCGTTGAGACGCACGTGAGCTCGGTCCTCCGCAAGCTGCAGCTCAGCTCCCGGCACGAGCTCACCGCCTGGGCGATGGGCCGCCGCCTCCTCTGACGATCGAGTGAACAGCTCTCGGGGCACCGTCCCGATCGAGTGAACAGCTTCCGGCCCGGAAGCTGTTCACTCGATCGGCGGTGAGGGTCAGGTTGCGCGGGCGAGGACGCGCTGCAGGGCGCCCACCATGATGTCCGGCGCCTCGGTGTGCACCCAGTGGCCGGCGCCCTTGATGGTGAACTGCCGGGTGAGGGGGAAGTAGCGCCGCATGGTGTCGCCGTCCTCGGGCTGGATGTAGGGAGAGTCCCCTCCTGCTATCCACAGAACCGGTCCGTCGAAGGGCGGCAGCTCGTCGACGGACTCCGGCCAACCCGCGATGCGCGACTCGTGGCCGATCGCTGCATCCGCAGCGAAGAGGTCGAGGTTCGCCTGCCAGTGCCACCGAGTGCCGTCTCGACGCAGGTTCTGGAGGAGGAAGGCCTTGACCCCGGGGTTCGGCTCGTCGAAGCGCGCCTCGGCGTCGGCGCGGCTCTGGATCTCCTCGAGAGGCAGACCGAGCATCTCGTCGATGTAGCCCTGGAAGCGCTCGAGCGAGCCGTAGTCCTTGGGGGCGATGTCGACGACGACGAGGTGGTCGACGAGGTCGGGGTGCTGGAGGGCGAGGACCATCGCCGTCTTGCCGCCGAGCGAGTGGCCCACGAGGGTCCAGGTCTCCCCGGGCGCGGTCGCCCGCAGGGTCGCGGCAACGGCGTCGGCGTAGGACTCGAAGGAGAACTCCTCGGTCCAGGGCGAGCGGCCGTGGTCGGGCAGGTCGATGAGCAGGCACCGGGCGCCCGTACCGTTCCGGCCCGCCAGAGCCTTGGCGATCTGGTTCCAGTTGCGTCCCTGCCCGAAGAGCCCGTGCAGAAAGGCGATGCGCGGACCGGCCGTGCCGACGGACAGCGTGTTGAGGCGGGTCGTCATGAAGCGGAGCCTAGGCGACGGCACGCCCGGCAAGCGCGTGACACCGGACCGACCGACAGGGTAAGGAGAGACCATGACCAGCCAACCTGTTGCACTCGTCGTCGGGGGCTCGCGCGGTCTCGGACTCATCATCGCCACGGAGCTCGTCCGGCGTGGCCGCCGCGTCGTCATCGCCGCGCGCACCGAGCCAGACCTCGCCGATGCCGTGGCCCAGCTCGGCGGATCCGCCGTCGCCGAGAGCCGGGTCTGCGACGTGCGCGACCGCGAGTCGGTCCGCCGGCTGGTCGAGGACGTGGAGGCCTCGGTCGGGCCGATCGAGACCGTCATCACCGTGGCCGGCATCATCCAGGTCGGCCCGCTGGAGTCGATGACGTTCGAGCACTTCGAGGACGCGGTCAACACGATGATGTGGGGCCCGATCAATGTGGCCCTCACCGTCCTGCCACACCTTCGCGAGCGGGGCCGAGGGCACATCGGCACGGTCACATCGATCGGCGGCATGGTGTCCCCACCTCACCTGCTGCCCTATGCGACAGCGAAGTTCGGCGCCGTCGGGTTCTCGGACGGGTTGGCCGCCGCCCTGCAGGGCACGGGCGTCACGGCGACGACGATCGTCCCCGGTCTGATGCGGACCGGGTCCCATGAACGCGCCGGCTTCGTCGGGGACGCGGCCAAGGAGTACGCCTGGTTCGGGCCGGCCGCGTCCATCCCGGGCCTCGCCGTGGACGCCGAGCGCGCCGCGCGGAAGATGGTCGACGCGGTCCTGTCCGGCAAGCCGACGCTGCTGCTCACGCCCCTCACCCATCTCGGGGTCCGCGTGCACGGCCTGATGCCGACCACAACGACGCGGGTCATGGGGCTGGCCAACCGCCTGCTGCCCAAGGCACCGCAGGAAGGCGGGTCGGAGCTGCTCGAGGGACATCAGGCGCAGCGCCGCCTCGACTCCCCGGTCGTCGACAAGCTGACCGCGTGGGGACGCGCGGCCGCCGAGCGCTTCAACGAACGACGCGGCGCCAGCTCCGTCACCCTCTGACCGACAGCCCTGACGCAGCATGGAGGGCATGGACCTCGGATTCGCGCTACCCGTCTCGGGTGCGTGGTCCTCCGCCGAGTCGGTGGGCATTGTCGCGCGAGGGGCCGAGTCGCTCGGCTACTCGTCGCTGTGGACGTTCCAGCGGCTGCTCCATCCGGCCCACCAGGACTGGGGCGCCGCCTACGTATCGGTCCAGGACCCCCTCGTCACCCTGGGCTATGCCGCAGCGCTGACCCAACGGGTCCGGCTCGGCATCGCGGTCCTCAACGCGCCCTACGTGCCGCCCATCGTGCTCGGTAAGCAGCTGACCACCCTGGACATCCTCAGCGACGGGCGTCTGGACGTCGGGCTCGGGCTCGGTTGGGCCGCAGAGGAGTTCGAGGCAGTCCGCATCGCTCGCTCAGAGCGGGTGGGCCGCACCGTCGAGGCGGTCGAATGCCTGAAAGCGATCTGGGGACCGGACCCCGTGCGCTTCGACGGCCGGTACGCCCACGTGCCCGAGGCCATCGTCCAGCCGAAACCGGTGCAGCAGCCGCACCCGCCGTTGCTCATGGGCGGCTCGGCCCCCACGGCCCTCGAGCGGGTCGGCCGCCTCGCCGACGGCTGGCTCACCTCGAGCCGACAGGACCTGCGCCGCGTCGGCCAGGACATCGACACGGTGCGGACAGCTGCAGAGCAGGCTGGCCGGGATCCCGCAGCGCTGCGGTTCATCGTGCGCGGCGTCGTCCGGCTGGGCTCCCAGGTCACGGACCGGGATGGGCGCCGACGCCTGCTCACCGGGTCCATCGACCAGGTGCGAGGGGACCTTCACCGGCTCGGTGACCAAGGCGTCACCGAGGTCTTCGTCGACCCGAACTTCAGCCCGGACGTCGTCTCGCCGTCGGTCGAACCAGCCCGGGCCCTCGGCACCGCCCTCGAGCTCCTCGAGCGGCTCGCCCCGTCCACCCGAGCCCCCGGGCACGAGGTGTCGACGTGACCGAGCCGGACCCCCGCAGGTGGCGAGCCCTCGCCGTCTGCCTCGTGGCGGGCTTCATGACGCTGCTCGACGTCAGCATCGTCAACGTCGCGCTCCCCTCGATCGAGGCCGGGGTCGGTGCCACCGAGAGCGACCTCCAATGGATCGTCTCGGGGTACGCGTTGACCTTCGGCCTCGTGCTCGTCGGGGCCGGGCGCACGGGAGATGCGATCGGGCGACGGACGATGTTCATCGCCGGCGTGCTCGTCTTCGGCCTGTCGAGCCTGGCGGCCGGCCTCGCGCCGAGCAGCGGGGTGCTCGTGGCTGCCCGGCTGTTCCAGGGGATCGGCGGCGGCCTGCTCAACCCGCAGGTCTCCGGCCTCATCCAAGAGCTGTTCAGTGGGCGGGAACGCGGTCGAGCCTTCGGCCTGCTCGGGGCAACCATCGGTGTGTCGACCGCGGTCGGCCCTGTCGTCGGCGGCCTCATCATCGGGCTGCTCGGCGTCGAGACCGGTTGGCGCTGGATCTTCTTCGTCAACCTGCCGATCGTCGTCGGGGCGGTCCTGCTCGCGCTCCGCTGGCTGCCGCCGCCGCGCCGGCGGCACGACGAGCGGCTCGACCTCGACCCGGTCGGCGTGGCCCTGCTCGGACTGGGGGTCGCGGCGCTCCTGCTGCCCCTCATCGAGCGAGGCCGCGGCGACGGGTTCTCCTTCCCCTGGTGGACCGGGCTCATCGGCGCGGGCCTCATCGCTGGGTTCGTCGCGTGGGAGAGCGCCTACACCGCCCGGGATCGCAGCCCGCTCGTCGAGCTCGCGCTCTTCCGGGTGCCGGGGTACCCGTCGGGCGCCACGGTCAGTGCCGTCTTCTTCGCCGGGTTCACCGGCATCTTCTTCGTGCTGACGATCTACTTCCAGCAGGCCCTCGGCTACTCCGCCCTCGGCGCGGGCCTCATGGTGACGCCGTATGCCGCTGGGTCGGCAATCGGGTCCGCGCTCGGTGGCCGCCTCGTGCACCGCTTCGGGCGGTTGCTCGTCACCGGTGGCCTGGTGCTCTCCCTCGTCGGGCTCGTCGCCGTGGACGTCGTGATCACCGAGGTGGACGGGACGGCCCTCCCGTGGGCCCTGGCCGGCCCGCTGCTGCTCGGCGGCCTCGGAAGCGGCTTCGTCATCTCCCCCAACATCACGCTGACTCTTCACGACGTCCCCGTCGATCGGGCCGGCACCGCGGCGGGGGTCCTGCAGACCGGGCAGCGCATCGGCACGGCCGCAGGGATCGCGCTCATCGGGGCCGTCTTCTTCGGCCTCGGCGCCGCATCGGGGGACTTCACGAACGCAGCCGCATGGGCGCTTCGTGTCGCCGCCGCAGTCATCTCTCTCGCGCTCATCGCCAGCGCGGTCGACCTGCGGACCCGTCAGCGGGAAGGCCGGGTCTCGCCTGAGGCCACGGAGGCCGGGAACCCAGCTCAGCGGCATACGGGATCGTGAATTTCATTGTTTGAGGTCCCGAATGGAGTGGGTAGGAGTTCACCTGCACGCAACACTCGAACGAGAGGAGAAGACCATGGCTACTCGCACTTGGGATGCCTGGACTTATCGGGAGAGCGCTGAGGTGACGGCCCGTGGGAAGGAACTGACGGGCTTCTCCGTGGAGGCCATCGACGGCCACATCGGCAAGATCGACCAGGCCACGATGGACGTCGGCAGCAGCTACGTTGTCGTCGACACGGGTCCGTGGATCTTCGGTCGGAAGGTCATGCTGCCAGCAGGGACCATCGACCGGGTCGACTGGAACGACGAGAAGGTCTATGTGGACCGGACGAAGGACCAGATCAAGGACTCCCCGGAGCTGACGGATGCAGATCTGGACAACCCGGAGTACCGGGACCGGCTCGGCACCTACTACGGCGACACGTACGACCGCACACAGCCCTGAGCACGTGAGGTAGCGCGACCGTTGTAGTCGTGAACGAAGCCCCGGTGGCGCGGCCCAACCGCGTCACCGGGGCTTCTCTCATTGAACGCTGCGGGGATGCCGCGCGAATGGCCAGCCAGCTCGGTGCCGGTCCAGCCCGGCCGTGCCGCTGGCACGGCCGGGCTGAGCCCCCCTCCTCCCCTCACGCGGTCACGGCGCCGTGTTCGTGCCTGGTCCGCATCACGACCGCCCCGGCCCCGGCCAGGGTGAGCCCTGCGAGAACCCCGAGCCCGAGCTCCGGGTACCCGAAACCATCGTCTGGCTGGACCAGAGCAGGGGTTTGGCGGACGGAGAGGGCCCTGTTGCCGACTGGATCCGGCAGCAGGACGTCTGGGGTCTGTCCGGCGGCGGCCGGGATGGCCGTCGTCAGGACGAGCAGGCCGCCGGCGGCGAGCGAGTGGGCGATTCTGGTCGTGCGCTTCGAGTGCGTGGTCATGGCTCTGCCTTCCGTGAGGGTGAGTTGGTCGGACAAGACCACTCTCGGCAGCACGGAGATTGGCAACATCGGGAGCCACCCCTCAGATTTCTCGACTTCCCCCTCAGATCTCCGCACGGGGTCGATGTCGAGCCGACGAAGCGGTCGCCGGCGACCTCAGCGACGCTTGCCGGCCTGGCGGTCGGGCCGGTCGTGCAGGCGGGGTCGCTCGTCTCGGCTCAGGTCGATGAGGCGGCCCGAGATGCGTGTGTCGCGGAGCCGTTGCCACGCCCCGGCGGGTAGCTCCGCGGGCAGTTCGACGAGCGAGAAGTCGCCGCGGATGTCGATCCGGCCGAAGTCCTCGCGCCCCAGGCCACCCTCGTTGGCAAGGGCGCCGACGATCTGGCGCGGCAGCACCCGATGGCGCTTGCCCACGTTGATGCGGTACGTCGCGAACCGTTGGCCGGCGCGCCCACGCGGGCCTCGGTCCGCCCGATCGCCGCGTGGCCTCCCGGCGGAACCGTCGTCTCGGCCACCCCGACGCGAGAGGGCGGGCTCGGGCTCCGGCTCGAGGAGCATCGGCTCGCCGCCCTGCTGGACGATGGCCAGCGCCGCGGCGACGTCCGCCTCGGGGACGTCGTACTCGTCGACGTAGTGGCCGATGACCTGACGGAAGAAGTCGAGATCGTCGCTGCCGAGGGCGGCCGTGATCGCGTCGTCGAACCGGCTCAGGCGCACCTCGTTGATGTCCTCGACCGTGGGCAGCTTCATCTCGGTGAGACCCTGTCGCGTCGCCTTCTCGATCGCCTTGAGCAGGTGCCGCTCCCGGGGCGTGACGAAGGAGATGGCGTCACCGCTGCGACCGGCGCGTCCCGTCCGGCCGATGCGGTGGACGTAGGACTCGGTGTCGGTGGGGATGTCGAAGTTGACGACATGGCTGATTCGCTCGACATCGAGGCCCCGGGCGGCGACGTCGGTGGCCACGAGGATGTCCAGCTTGCCGTTCCGGAGCTGGTCCACGGTCCGCTCGCGCTGCACCTGGGCGACGTCGCCGTTGATGGCCATCGCCGAGAACCCGCGAGCCCGCAGCCGCTCGGCGAGGGTCTCGGTCTCGTTCTTGGTCCGGACGAAGACGATCATCCCCTCGAAGTTCTCCACCTCGAGGATCCGGGTGAGGGCGTCGACCTTCTGGGGATAGCTGACGATGAGGTAGCGCTGCGTGATGTTCGGCGCGGTCGTCGTCTTTGCCTTGACGGTGACCTCGACCGGGTCGGTGAGGTACTTCTTCGAGATGCGGCGGATCTGCGCGGGCATCGTCGCCGAGAAGAGCGCGACGTGCTTGTCGTCTGGCGTGTCGGCGAGGATCGTCTCGACATCCTCGGCGAAGCCCATCTTGAGCATCTCGTCGGCCTCGTCGAGGACGAGGAACCGCAGCTCGCTGAGGTCGAGGGTGCCCTTCTCGAGGTGGTCCATGATCCGGCCCGGCGTGCCGACCACGACGTTGACGCCCCGGCGCAACGCGCTGAGCTGGACGCCGTAGCCCTGCCCGCCGTAGACCGGCAGCACGTGCACGCCTCGGAGGTGAGCGGCATACCTCTCGAACGCCTCGCACACCTGCAGGGCGAGCTCGCGAGTGGGAGCGAGCACGAGCGCTTGGGGCGTCTTCTGCTTGAGGTCGAGCTGCGCCAGGATCGGCAGCGCGAACGCGGCCGTCTTGCCGGTGCCCGTCTGCGCGAGCCCGACGACGTGACGGCCCTCGAGCAGCGCCGGGATCGTCGCAGCCTGGATCGGCGAGGGGTGCTCGTACCCGAGGTCACGCAGCGCCTTGAGGAGCCGCTCGTCGAGACCGAGGTCGGCGAAGGTCGGCTCGTCGCTGGGTTGCTCGGTCACGTCGGGGTC
>NZ_JBEDUL010000110.1:0-5787 GCF_040414665.1 Intrasporangium sp. | reverse complement strand
CGCGGCCCAGCCTGACGCAACGTTGATGTTGTGGTTATGGGTCCCGGCTCGCGCTTCGCTTGGCCGGGACGACGACAACTTAGTGGCAGGCCCTCACGCGTTCTTCAGCGCGACGCGGAATTCGGCTTCGGTCTTGGACTTCACCTCGTCCAACGTGACGCCGTCGGCGAGCTCGATCAGCGCCATGCCGTCCTGGCCGTGCTTGTCGATGGTGAACACGGCGAGATCCGTTACCACCAGGTCGACCACGCGCTCGCCGGTCAGCGGCAGGTTGCATTTCTTCAGGAGTTTCGGACCATCCTTGGCGGAATGCTCCATCACCACCACGACACGCTTGACGCCGGCGACGAGATCCATCGCGCCGCCCATCCCCTTGACCATCTTGCCGGGGATCATCCAGTTGGCGATGTCGCCCTTCTCGGAGACCTGCATCGCGCCGAGGATGGCCGCGTCGACCTTGCCGCCGCGGATCATCCCGAAGGATGTCGCGGAGTCGAAGAACGAGGAGCCGTTGCGCAGCGTCACGGTCTCCTTGCCGGCGTTGATGAGGTCCGGGTCCTCGTCACCGTCGTACGGGTAGGCGCCGACGCCGAGGATGCCGTTCTCGGACTGGAGGACGATCTCGACGTCGTCGGGCACGTAGTTGGGCACGAGCGTCGGCAGGCCGATCCCGAGGTTGACGTAGGCGCCGTCGGACAGCTCCGCGGCCGCTCGGGCGGCCATCTCCTCACGGGTCAGTGCCATCTCAGGCCTCCTGCTTCTCGGTCTGGGCGGCGTCGGTGCGCGGCCGCACGGTGCGCCGCTCGATGCGCTTCTCGGCGGCCTGCTCCGGGGTGAGCGGCAGCACTCGGTGCACGAAGATGCCCGGCAGATGCACCTCGTCCGGGTTCAGCTCGCCCGGCTCGACGAGCTCCTCCACCTCGGCCACCGTGACCTTGCCCGACATCGCGCACAGCGGGTTGAAGTTGCGCGCCGACTGGTTGAACACGAGGTTGCCGTGCCGATCGCCCTTTGCCGCCCGGACCAGACCGAAGTCGGCCCGGATGGCCTGCTCGAGGACGAACGTCTTCCTCTCCCCGTCGACCTCGAAGTCCTGGGTCTGCTTGGCCGGGGAGGCGACCGCGACGTTGCCGTCCGCGTCGTACCGCCACGGCAGGCCACCCTCGGCGACCTGGGTGCCCGACCCGGTGATCGTGAAGAACGCCGGGATCCCGACACCCCCGGCGCGCAGCCGCTCGGCCAGCGTGCCCTGCGGGGTCAGCTCGACCTCGAGCTCGCCATGGAGGTACTGCCGCTCGAACTCCTTGTTCTCCCCGACGTACGAGGCGACCATCCGCCGGATCCGCTTGTCGCGGAGCAGGATCCCCAGACCCCAGTCATCGACGCCGCAGTTGTTCGAGATCGCCTCGAGGTCGCTGATGCCGGCGTCGTGGATCGCCGCGATGAGCACGCTCGGGATGCCGCAGAGGCCGAAGCCACCGACCGCGAGCGACATGCCGTCGCTGATCCCGGCGATGGCCTCCTGTGGAGTGGAGACGACTTTGTCCATGGATCGGACTCTATAGGGCGACCAGGTGTCCGAGGGCGTGGGGTGCCCCCACTTCATACCCCATGCCTTGGTGGGTCACCACGTGACGGAGGCCACACGCACGTCGACCCACGATGCCGTATGCCGCTGGGCTCGCTCCCACGGTCACCTGCCCTCGGGAGCCGGCTCAGCGGCATACGCGCTCGACGTGCCGGGCACATTCGGTCACGAATTACGGTGGTGTAGTTAGCAGTCCCGGCTTGTTATCCCTGTGACTCCAGTGAGTAAATGGTGCAGTTGAACACTTGCGGGAACAGGAGGCAGGGTCATGACTGCTTTCGCCACCGTGCGGGCCGGCGCCGTCCCGGCGAGTCGCGCTGTCGCGACGATCTCGACCGCGACGAGCTACACCCCGTACAAGGACGTCGTGCTCGCCGTGGGGTCGCGCGGAGCGGCGGTGCGGACCCTGCAGCGGGCACTCGGCGGCGTCGCGGTCGACGGCGTCTTCGGGTCGGTGACGCGGGACAGGGTCATCGGGATGCAGCGTTCGCTCGCGCTCGAGGCGACCGGAGTGGTCACGGCGGACCTGTGGGACGTGCTCGAGGCGCGCGACTTCCCGTTCGTGGGGCAGCGCACGACGGTGCTCCGGCACGGCGACAGCGGCCCTCGGGTCGCGGCCGTCCAGCGCGTGCTCGGCGTCCGGGTCACGGGCTTCTTCGACGAACGGACCCGCGCGGCCGTGAAGGAGGCCCAGGCCAGAGCAGGCCTGGCGAGCACCGGTGTCGTCGCGTCCCGCACGTGGTCGCTCCTCGACCGCCTCTCGGCCTAGCGCTCAGCGGGCGAGAAGGGGAAGGGTGACGCCTTCGCTCTCGAGCCTTCGGGCGAGAGCCTCGGGGTCCACGCTGGCCGAGCCGCGCATCGCGACGACCGAACCGTCGGAGGCCCACGCGCTCAGGCAGCCCTCGATGAGCCGGGGGAGCGTGTCGTCAACGGCGACCCGCGGTGCGGCGCCCCAGTCGTCCCGCAGCCTCACCAGGTCCGCGTAGGTCGTGTCCACGCCGTCTGAGCTCAACGCGAGATCCCCGCTCTCGGGGTCGGACATCGGGGAGAACTGGTCGCCGTGGGTGGACAGCTCCTTCGCCTCGTCGACGGCACCGCCGGCGTCGGCGGCATCCGGATGCGCTCGCGCGAGAGCCGGCAGGGAGACCAGCACCGCATCGCCGCCGTGGGCAGCCGCGGCCGCTGGGTCGGTCGTCAGGAGGACGTCGGAGTCGGACGCGGCCGTCCCGAGGACGACCGTCGCACCGACGGACCAGGTGGCCAGCGCCCAGTAGACCGCACGCCAGTGCGCGGGCACCTCGAGCCCGACTGTCGTCCCCGGCCCGGCGGCGCAGTCGTCCTGCAGCAGGTTCGCGGCCTTGGCGACCCAGTTCGTCAGCACCCGGGCGCTGAGCTCGATCCGCTCGCCGTTCGTCGGACCCGGGGCGTCGTCGTACCAGGTGAGCCGTGGGCGCCCCGAGTCGCTCTGGACGAGACGGGCGAGCACCTCGGCCGGAAAGACCGCGCCGGTCATCGGCGACTCACTTCCCGTCCTGCCCCGGAGTCGTCCCGGGCGGCGCCTCGGTCAGCGGCTCGTCGTCCCGGAGGGCATTGAAGAGCGCGAGGGCGCGTTTGCTGTCCCACTTGACGGCCACTCCGGCGTTGTTCGTGCGGTAGGCCATGTCGGCGATCGGGACGGTCAGGGACAGCCCCTCGTCGCTGCTCACGGCGCGCATCGCCTGGAGGATGCGGTAGGCGTCGAAGATCGACGTCTCCTCGCCCACCGCGACGCCGCCGGCCGCCGCGTCGACCACGTTCTTGTAGCGCCAGGGCAGCAGCACGGTGGACGGCGTGGCGGACTGCTTCATCAGGGCACCGAGGAACTGCCGCTGCCGGTTGGCGCGGCCGATGTCCCCGAGCGGGTCCTCGTAGCGGGACCGCACGTAGCCCAAGGCGTTCTTGCCGTCGAGCACCTGGCAGCCCTTCTTGAGGTCGATGCCCGCCTTGACGTCCTGCATGTCGCGCGGGACGCACAGGTTGACGCCGCCCAGTGCGTCGACCATGCCGGCGAATCCGCCGAGCCCGATCTCGAGGTAGCCGTTGATGTGCAGGCCGGTGACCTGCTCGACCGTCTCGGTGAGCAGCTTGGGCCCGCCAAACGCGAACGCGGCGTTGATCTTGTTGCTGCCGTGGCCGGGGATCGGGACGTAGGAGTCGCGGGGGATCGAGATGAGGACCGGCTTGCCGCCGCTCTCGGACACGTGGACGAGCATGATCGTGTCGGTGCGGTTGCCCCCCGCGTTGCCGGTCGTCAGCTCCCGGCGCTGCTCGGGGGTGAGCCCCTCCCGGCTGTCGGAGCCGACGAGCAGGTAGTTGTGCCCAGCCGTGTCCGGTGGCCGCTCGCCTGCAGGGACGTTGTCGACCCGAGTAATGGTCGCCCATGCCCACACCGGCACGAGGATGAGGAACGCCAGCCAGCTGATGACGAGGAGCCCCGCAATGAGCAGGGCCAGCCGTCCCTTGCGCCGAGGTTTGCGAGGTGCGGTGGGCGGCGCGCCGGTCTGGCGTGTCGGGCCCGCAGGCCCGGGCCGCGGCTGTCCTGACGCCTGCCGCTGGCGCCTCCCCGCGTCGCGGGTGTCGACGGTGTACGCGTCGTGCTCCTGTGCGCGCTGGCTGCGCTCGTCGCCCGCTCGTGCCGGAGCGGGCCGACGGTTCCGGGTGTCCACGACGTAGGCGTCGTCGTCCGAGGCGCCCGCGCCCGATCGGCGACGGGTCGAGTCAGTCGGCATTGGTGCCCTTCGGGTCGGAAGCGGGCGCGTGCGCCGCTGAGGGGAAGACGTCGCTGACGCGCGGCGCCTCGTCGAGAGCGATGCGTCGGGCGAGTCGGGTGTAGCGGAGCTCCATCTGCCGGAATCGTTTGAAGGTCGTCACGACGAATCCGAAGAACGCGACCACGAGACCATAGAGGATGAGGTCGGCACCGCGGCCGACCCCGAGGAACGCGGCGAGCCTCGTCCAGGTCTTGCTCGGGTCGATGATCGAGTAGATCGCGAGAGCGGCGAGAGCGAGCAGCCCGAGGCGCCGCACCGCCTGGGATCGCTGACCCGAACCCGCCAGCAGCCGCCACGCGACGGCCATCGTGGCCGCGATGAGAAGGATCTGGATGACACTCTGTCGGCTCATCGCCAGATCAGCTCCGCAAGGATGTTCACCGCATTCCACAGCGACTGGCCCTTGGACCGGCTGTAGTCGGTGTAGAGAATGTGCACGGGTGCCTCCGCATAGGTGACTGGCCTGCCGTCGAACCGCATCGAGCCGATCTGCGCGACGATCTCGGAGGCATGGGCCATGCGGTTCTGCGTGATGTCGATCCGGGCGACGACGTCGCGCTCGAGCACGCGCAGCCCGTTGTGCGCATCGGTGAGTCGCGTGCCCGTCGTGAGGTTGGTGTAGCCGACCGCCATCCGCAGGACCAGCTTCTTCAGGCTCGATGCCTGCGTCCGATCATCGAGGAAGCGGGAGCCGAAGACCACTCGGACGTCTCCCTGCCTGATGCGCGCCAGCATTGCCTCGACGTCGGCGAGCTGGTGCTGGCCGTCCGCGTCGTACGTGACGCAGTAGCGCATGTCGCGATCGGTCAGGGCGTAGTCGAAGCCGGTCTGGAGTGCCGCGCCCTGCCCGAGGTTGGCGGGGTGTCGCACGACGACGGCGCCTGCCTCCTCGGCGCGTCGCGCCGACTCATCACTTGACCCGTCGTCGACGCACACGACCTTGGGGAAGCGGGTGCGTGCAGCGCGAACGACGTCGCCGATGACCTTCGCCTCGTTGTAGAGCGGCACCACGAGCCACACGTCGTTCGCTTGCATCACCACAAGAGTAAAGCCGAGTCGACCGTGACCTGTCCCCGCACCACGCTGGCGTATGCCGCCGAGCTCACTACCGGACGAAACCGCGGGCCTGCGCGGGGCGGGCTTCCCGGGTTCCGCTGCCACTACCACGGTGGACACGCGCAGGCCACTTCCTGGGTGCGTTGCTCGTCCGGCTCGTGGCCCAGCTCCTCGATGAGGCGAGCCAGCTGGTCACGCGAGAGAACGAGCACGGTCGAGGAACCTCGAGCGAGGACGTCGCGCTCCTCCCCGACGAGCACGGGAAGGACCGGCGAACGAAGCGCCTCTTCGAGGTCGCGTGCGGCCAGGGCGAGGGCGTCGGCCTGTTTGCGC